>JBDRIT010000254.1:0-37509 GCA_043815665.1 Pseudomonadota bacterium | reverse complement strand
CCCGGGCGAAGCTGGCCGCGGCCGAAGCGCCCGCTATCAGGCAGCGCTCCATGCTCCGCAACCTCCCGAGTCATCTTGCCCGACTACGCGATGCGTGGTTGCGCCAAAGCCATCCGGACGGATAAGCCTATCCATGCTTCTGGGACATACTCCCAGCGGGCAGGTTGTTGCATTGGAGCCGCACAGTGCGAAACAGGATCAGGTCTCCACGATCATCCGAAAGAAACAGGCAGCGATGCGTCAACTGAGGCCGCATTTGAAGAGGGGCAGGTACATTGTACGGTGGCTCTGGGTCGCCTCCGGCAAGGTAGCGTTGGCAGCAAGGGCCACGGGGTCAGGCATCCCCTATTGACAGAATGGAGGGAGGGGAGAAGAATCCGGGTCGCCTCCTGCGCCCTTCGGCCTTGGTCCCCGGCTGGGATCGGCGACGGCGACGTCCACGGCAACGTCTACGGCTGACGACAGGTCACATCTCACCTTTTGCGAGGATCGGGGATGTCTCCTCGTTGCTGCATCGCGTTCCCTCCGCCCCTTCGGGGCACCTCCCGATGCCCTGCACTCAGACCAGCGTGAACGGACCCTCGACGAAGGTCCGGGGTACGTTGACTTCCCGGGTTCGAGGTGGCTCAATGTCGGGAGGGGATTCGACGCGGGGAGTGACGGGGTCATGGTGACGGGATCGGGCCTGGTGGCGAGCGCCTTCGCGCCCGCCTTTGCTGCGCGGCGGGACGTGTGGGTCTTCGCTGCGGGGGTCTCGAACTCGGGGTGCACGGCGCCGACGGAGTTCGCGCGGGAGCGGGCCCGCCTCTCAAAGGCCCTGGGCCAGGCCGCGGAGATTGGGACCTTCGTGTACTTCGGGACGTGCAGCGTGGCCGACCCCGAGGCCCGGGCGACCCCCTACGTGCAGCACAAGCTCGCCATGGAGGCCCTGGCGCGGGCGCATCCCGGGCACCTGATCCTGCGGCTGCCCCAGACCGTCGGGCGGACCCCGAATCCCCACACCCTGCTGAACTATCTCTATGCGAGGGTCTCCCGGAGTGAGGCGTTCACCTTGTGGCGCCGCGCGCGACGCAGCGTCATCGACATCGCCGACGTCGCCCGGATCGGTGCGGCGCTCATCGATGCGCCGGTGCGCGGGGGGGATGTGATCAATATCGCAACTCCGTTTCGGCATCCCGTCGCTGAGATCGTCCAGGCGCTGGAGCGCGCCGTGGGGAAGGAGGCGGTCTATGAGATCGTGGATCGCGGCTCGGAGTACGAGATCGACGTGTCCCTGGCCGCGAGGGTGGCCGAGGGGCTTGGGATCTCCTTTGGAGAGGACTACCTGGAGCGCGTGATTGGGAAAACCTATGGAGAGAACCGTGGATAAGGCACCGTTCATCTCGATCGTCGTCCCCGTCTATCGGAGCGCAGGCATCCTGCCGGCGCTGGTCGAGGAGGTTCGGGCGGCGATGGAGAAGGAGGGCTGGGGGAGTCGCTTCGAGCTGCTCCTGGTCGACGACTCCAGCCCGGATGACAGCTGGCAGGTGATCTGCTCCCTCGCCGGGGATCGCGGGTTCCTGCGAGGCATCTCCCTGCGCCGAAACGTCGGTCAGCACAACGCGATCATGGCCGGGCTCAATCACGTTCGAGGGGATCTGATCGTCCTGATGGACGATGACCTCCAGCACCCCCCCGACGCGATCGAGCGCCTGGTCACGGAGCTGCTGGCGGGGGCGGATGTCTGCTATACCCGGTACAGGAACCGTCAGCACCCCCTCTGGAAGAGGTGGGGGAGCTGGTTCGCCGACTGGGTGGCCTCGAGGCTCCTCAGCAAGCCAAAGGGGCTGTACCTGTCCTCCTTCAAGGCCCTGCGACGGGAGATCGTCGACGAGGTCGTGAAGTACGACGGGCCCTTCGCGTACCTGGACGGCCTGATCCTCGACACCACGCGGTCCATCGCCTCCGTGGACATCCAGCACCGGCCGCGGGCCGAGGGGACGGGGAACTACGACCTGGTTCGCTCGGTGTCCCTGTGGCTCAAGATGGCGACGAGCTTCTCGATCTTCCCCCTGCGCCTCGCGTCGTTCCTGGGTTTCCTCCTCACCGGTGCCGCCATGGTGATGATCGCCTGGGCGGTGATCTCGAAGCTCCTGAACCCGGAGCTGCCCGCGGGGTGGACCTCGTTGATCTCCACCGTCCTCTTCGTGGGCGGGATCCAGACGTTGTGCATCGGGATGGTCGGCGAATACCTGGGGAGGACCTACCTGAAGCTCAACGGAAAGCCGCAGTACGTGGTCGGCAAGAGGGTCGGCGCCGAGGTCAGGAGCGATCAGGGCAGCGGGGGCGTTCCCTCGGAGTAGGCCCGGAAGCGGTCGCCGACGAAGCGGATGTCGGGGGACTCGGTCATCAGGTGGGGCTGGAAGATGCCGACCGGGTCGAAGGAGGCCTTCAGGGCCTTCATGCGGGCCCGCTCCTCGGGGGACGAGAGCGCGAAGAGCTCGAGACCCAGGCCGTGCTCGCGGCGCTTCACCGTGTGGTAGCGCTCGGTGCAGACCTCTGCGCAGAGGCGCTGGGTCAGCTCCCATGCCTCCTGGTACTCGGCCCGGGTCAGCGCTGCCAGGGGCCGGTAGTGGATGACCAGCCCGCCGGTGTACTGGTGGCCGATGGGGCGCCCGGGCAGGGAGCCCTCGGTGATCGCATAGATGGCCTTCAACACGCGGCCCAGGTCCCGGGGATCCTCAACGTAGATGTCCTCGAAGCCAGGAATCGCGACGCGCCCCGGGGACTTTCCCGTGGCGGCTTTGCGCAGGTCCAGGAGGATCTTGAAGGTCTCGGGGGTCGTCTCCTGGTAGGTCACCTTCGGGAAGCCCTCGGCCACAGCGGCCAGCTGGGACATCTCGTCACGCCTGCCCTGGTACATCATGATGAACTTGTAGCTGCCCGTGGGGTAGTCGAAGAGGGGCCCGATCTCCGGGTGGTCCAGCAGCTTGTCGCCGGCCTTGAACAAGCCCTTGTCCGCCATCATGAACTCGGCGATGATGGGCTTCGTCACCTCCTCCATCGCGACCATGAAGGCACCGACCACCTCGCCCAGGGCCTCGACGTCGTCGATGACGCAGGCACAGACGCTGGAGTGCAGCTCCTCCTTCGACAGGCGGGGCACCACGCGTGTATCCAGCTCCGTGATGATGCCGTACAGGCCCTGCCCGCCGCCCATGCCGCGGAGGATGTCCCGGTCCGTGACGGTCACGACCTCGGCCCCACCGGGACGCGATGCGACCACCCGCAGGCGGTTGACGACGTGCTGGAAGGTGCCGTACTTGGGCGTGCCATTGCCCCCCGCGTTGGTGGCGAAGTTGCCTGCGATGGTGCTCCAGCCGCTGGAGGGCACCACCGCCGACTGCCAGCCCAGGGGCTGCAGCATGCGGTCGAGCTCCTCGGTGGACAGGCCGGCGCCCACCCGCGCGTAGACCTCCTCGTCCCGGTGGGCGTCCAGGGCGTCCCGCGCGACCTCTGCGCCGGCGGCTGTGTAGAAGGCCAGGGGCGGCAGCCCCAGGCGGCGGCCGAAGGCGTTGACCACGCCCAAGCGATCGGTGATGACGATCACGCCCCCCTCCGGTGCGAGGGACGCGCCGGCGGTGCTCGAACCCTTGGCCCGTGGCGTCAGCGCGATGCCCTTCTCGCTGGCGTAGCGGACCACCTCGAGGACCTGCTCCTCGTTGATGGGAAAGACGATCAGTCCGGGCTTGCCCAGGGTCAGGAAGGAGGCGTCGGACGCATAGGGCGTGACGTTTTCTGCGTCGAAGAGGATGCTCGCGGCCGTCAGGTGGGCCGCGAAGTCCTGGATTGGGTTCGTCATGTCTCCAGCGCCTCCGCCGCGATCTCGGTGATGTCCTTGACCACCAGGTCCTCGATGGGCTCGATGGGTCGCCCGTCCAGGTAGCAGCCATAGTGGATGCGGCACTTGGGGCAGGTCGTCACCATCACCTCGGCGCCGGTCCGCTTGGCTTCCAGCAGTCGGTCGTGTTGCAGGAACTTCGTGTTCGCGTCACAGTTGGAGAAGTTGCCCACGCCGCAGCAGAGCGCGTCTGCGCGCACGCGCTCCATCTCGGTGAAGCGTTCACCCGCGATGGCCTTCAGGATCTCCCTCGGGGCGTCATACACGCCCTCGTAGCGTCCCAGGCGGCAGGGGTCGTGGTAGGTCAGGCCCGGACCATCCGGCGCCTTGAAGCGCAGCTTGCCCTCCCGGGCCCAGTCGGCGATGAGCGTCACCGAGTGCACCACCTCGAAGGGCAACTCGATCTCGTCGGCGTAGTCGGCCTTCAGCGTCCGGAAGCACTCGGCGCAGGAGGTCACGACGGTCTTGGCCCCCGTGGCCGCGATGGCCTCGACGTTCAGCCTGGCCAGCTTCAGGAACGTCTCCTTGTCGCCGTTCCACAGGCACTCATAGCCGCAGCAGCGCTCCTCGTTGCTGAGCACCGGGACGACGCCCCCGGCGTTCAGGAGCTTGAGGGTCGCCTGGGCGATGGAGGTGTGGGAGCTGTAGGTGAACATGTCGTCGAAGTAGGGCAGGCAGCCGGTGAAGTAGAAGACCTCGCCCTTGTCGGCATACTGGAGCCCCTCGGCCCAGCCCAGGCGGTCCTGCTTGAGCGACGGGCTCGTCATCATGCGCTGCAGGATCTGGATCAGCCGCCCGTGCTTGCACTCGAAGCACTGGTCCTGCTCCTTGGCCTGCTGGCGCAGCTCCTTCACCAGTCCGACCCAGTCGGTGCTGGAGGGGCAGGCGTCGCGGCACTTGAGGCAGGTCAGGCATTGCCAGACCTCGGGCCCGGCCTCCAGCTCCTGCCCTTCGCCCATCAGGGCCTTCAGCAGGAAGCCCCGGGGCGTGAAGGTGGGGTCGATCATGTTCTGCGGGCAGACATGGGTGCACTTGGCGCACTGGATGCAGGGCAGATCCCCGGCGGAGATGGGCTTGCTCATGGCGTGGCCTCCTCTTCCCCGAGGGTGGGTCTGCCTTTCTTGAGCGGGTTGGGGCCCATGGCAACGAGTTCGTCCTTGAAGGTGCGCACCACCTGGGCGAAGACCGGGCCCTCCGACGCCGAGGCCTCCTCGATGCGCAGGCGGCTGCGGCCGAGGCCCATGGTGTCCAGGATGCCCTGCACGTGCCCCACGACCTCCCGGGCGCTGACGTTGCCCGAGACGTAGTGGCAGTCGCCGAGGTGGCAGCCGATGAGCGCCACGCCGTCGTAGCCGTCCTCGAAGGCACGCAGCATGAACGATGGGTCCACGCGGCCCAGGCACATGACGCGGATGATGCGGATGTTGGCCGGGTACTGCAGCTTGGCCTGGCCGGCGCCGTCCGCGCCCGCGTAGCCGCACCAGTTGCAGGCGAAGCCGAGGATATCGGGTTCGTAGCTCATAGGGCCTTCAGCGCCTCCATCATGCTCTCGATCTGGTCGTCATGGGCACCGTACACCTTGATCGCCCCGGTGGGGCAGACCACGGAGCACTTGCCGCAGCCTTCGCAGAGCGCCTCTTCGACCTGAGCGTGCAGGTCGGGACCCACCGTGGCCGCCTGGAACTCGCAGAACTGCTCGCAGCGCCCGCAGGCCCGGCAGCGCTCCTCGTCCACGTGGGCGACCAGGGGGTTCAACGTGATGAACCCGTCGCCGATGTAGGCCGCCAGCGACGCCGCTGCGCTGCCCGCCTGCGCGATCGTGTCCGTGATGTCCTTGGGCCCCTGGGCGGTGCCGGCGATCATCACGTTCTTCACTGTGCTGTCCGTGGGACGGATCTTGAGGTGGAACTCCTTGAGGAAGCCCGACTCGTCCCGGGAGATCGTCAGCATGCGCCTCAGGTCATCGATGCCCTCGGCCGGCTCCGTGGCCGTCGCCAGCACGACCAGGTCGGCCCGCAGCTCGACCCGCCGCGCGGTGTTCTGGTCCTCGACGTCGATCAGCAGGTCGCCGGTGGCGTCGTCCTGGCGCACCCGGGCCGGCATGCCCTTCAGGAAGCGCACACCCTTGCCCTTGACCTGGTCGTAGTATTCCTCGTAGCCCTTGCCGAAGGCCCGGATGTCGATGTAGCAGATGGTGATCTCGGCGTCGGGGACGAAGCTCTTCTTGATGAGCCCGGCGTGCTTCAACGACACCATGCAGCACACCCGTGAGCAGTAGGCGTGCATGTCCTTGCTGCCCTGCGCGTCGCCGCGGGAGCCCACGCACTGCACCATCACGATGCGCTTCGCGGTCTTTCCGTCGATGGGGCGGAGGACCTTGCCCTCCGTGGGCCCGATCGGGTCCAGCATGCGGGCCATCTGGAACTGGGTGATGACGTTGGGGAACTTCCCATAGCCGTAGTTCAGCTTGCTCGGGTCATAGTCCTTGAAGCCCGTGGCCACGATGACGCCGCCGACGAGGATCTCGATCTCCTCGGGCTTCTGGTCATATTTGATCGCGTTGGCCTCGCAGACCGACTCGCAGACGCGGCAGTCGGCGCAGCCCCCGCACTGGAGGCAGCGTGCGGCCTCGGCGATGGCCTCGGCCTCGTCGAAGGGCGCCTCGAAGGTGTCGAACCCCTTCACCCGCTCCGCCGCAGGGGTGTGCGCAGGCTGCTTGCGGGGCAGGGTCTTGTGTCCGGCCTTGTGGCCCAACGCGATCGACTCGGCGGCGTCCACGGTCTGCAGGTCGCCGAACACGTCCAGATCGTCGATGGGGTGCCCCAGGTCCCGGGCGATCGCTCGGGCGGCCTGTCGGCCCATGCCCATGGCCGCTACGACGGTGGTGGGTCCGCTGGCCGCGTCGCCGCCGGCATAGAGCTTGTCTACGCCGGTACGCAAGGTGTCGCTGTCGACCTCGATCAGCCCGCGTGCGTTCAAGTCGAAGCCGATCTCTTTCAGTGGATCGACGTCGGGTCCCTGGCCGATGGCGAAGACCACCGTGTCGGCCTCGAGCACCTTGTCCGACCCCGGTACGGTGACCGGCATCAGCCGGCCCAGTTCGTCGATCTCGATGCGATCCACCGCCAACGTCGCCACTCCTGTGACGCGTCCCGCAGCGATCTCGAAGTGTTGGGGTGAGCGGCGGTTGTGGATGACGATGCCCTCCTCGAGACCCTCGCGGACCTCGTCGGGCAGGGCCGGCATCTCGTCAGACGCCTCCAGGCACATCATCTCGACCTTCGCACCCAGGCGCACCGCGCTGCGGGCCACGTCGAAGGCCACGTTGCCGCCGCCGATGACCAGCACGCTCTTGCCCATCCCGGCGGGCTTGCCGCGCTTGACGCCGTCGAGGAAGGCGCCGCCGAGGAGCACGCCCTCTGCGTCGTGCCCCGGCAGGCGCAGCGACTTGTCCCGGGTCAGCCCGATGGCCAGGTAGACCGCGTCGTACTCGGAGAGGAGCCCGCGGAGGCGCACGCCGTCGACGGCCTGGCCCGTGCGGATGTCGACGCCGAGGTGCCGGATGTAGTCGATGTCGCGGTCCAGGACTTCCCGGGGCAGGCGGTAGCGCGGCAGGCTCAGGCTGAGCACGCCGCCCGCCTCGTCGCTGGCCTCGAAGATCGTGGCCTTGATGCCGTGCAGGGCGAGGTCGTGGGCGCAGGCCAGGCCGCTGGGACCGCCCCCCACGATGGCCACCCTCACCGGGAGGGCCTCGGGCAGCTCGGGCAGGCGCTCCTCGGCGTTGGCCGGGTGCTCCATCACGAAGCCCTTCAGCGCACGGATCGAGATGGCGCCGCCGTCGTCGCCGCGGGAGCATGCGGTCTCACAGATGTGGTTGCAGACGCGCCCGCAGACCGAGGGGAGGGGGTTGTCCCGACGGATGACGTCGTAAGCCTCGGCGAACTTGCCCGCCGCGATGAGCGCGACGTAGCCCTGCGCGTTCTGGTGCACGGGGCAGGCATCGCGGCAGGGGGGTGCGCCGCGCCGGGTCAGGATGTACTTGTTGGGAACCGCAGCGGGGAAGGGCTTGTAGATGGCCTTGCGCGTGGACTCCAGCCCCAGGTTGTACTCGTTGTAGAGGCCTGCGGGGCAGTTGTCGGTGCACTTGCCGCAGCCCGTGCAGGTGTCCTCGTCCAGGTAGCGGGGATTTCGCCGGACCGTGACCCTCAAGCCCTCCCGGGCCTTCTTGACGTCGATGACCTCGGAGTTGGTCATGAGGTGGATCTTCTTGTTCTTCGTCATCTCGTCCATCTTGGGCGAGAGCGTACACATGGCGCAGTCGTCGGTGGGGAAGGTCTTGACGACCCGCGCCATGTTGCCGCCGACCGATGTCTCGCGCTCGACCAGGTGGACCTGGTGCCCCAGCTTGGCCAGGGTGCTGGCCGCGTGCATGCCTGCGATGCCCGCGCCGATGATCGCGATGTCCCGGGACACCTCGATCTGCCGGACCTCCAGGGGCTCGAGGCGGCGGGTCTTCTCAACCGCGGCGTGCACCAGGCGGGTGGCCTTCGCGGTGGCCTTCTCGGGCTCCTTCTGGTGGGGATAGGCGCACTGTTCGCGCAGGTTCACCACCTCGAGCATGTAGGGGTTGAGCCCCGCCTCGGCGATGGTCTCGCGGAAGAGGTCCTCGTACTGGCGCGGCGTACAGCTGCCGATGATCACCGAGTCGAGGTTGTGCTCCTTGATCTTCTCAGCGATCCGACCCTGGCCCTCGGCGGAGCAGGTGAAGGAGTTCCACATGGTGAACTCGACGTTCGCCATGTCCCTGCCCTGTTTGATCAGGTGCTCGACGTCCACCGTGTCCGAGATGTTGCCGCCGCAGCGGCAGATGAAGATGCCGATTCGTTGCTTGTCGTTCTTGGGCTTGTTGCTCATGGGGCCACCGCTACGAGGTGCTTGTTGAAACCCAGGGCCCTGTCGTCCAGCCCGAAGGCCATGCCCATCAGCTGCGGGAGGTGCAACACAGGCAGTTTCAATGGTTTTTCCCGCGTCTTGTCCGCCAGATACTGGTACGAGTCCAGGGTCAGCTGGCACAGGGTGCAGGGCGTCACCATGAGATCGGCGCCCTTGTCCCGGGCGCCGCCCAGGCACTGTCCGACCATGTTCGTGGTCGCCGGCTTGTTCACCAGCATCACGTGGAAGCCGCAGCACTCGGTGCGCGCGTCGTAGCGCACGGGCTCCGCCCCCAGGGCCTCGATGATGCGCTCCATGGAGTCCGGGTCGCGGTCGTCCTCGAAGCCAAGGACCTCCTCGGGCCGCAGGATGTGGCAGCCGTAGAAGGGCGCAATCCGCATCCCGGTCAGGGGCTTCTTCACCAGCGCTCGGATCGCCTCGGGCCCCACGTCTTCGGCCAGCACCCACAGCAGGTGGCGTACCCGGACGCGGCCCTCGTAGTGCAGGTCGAACTTCGCGAGGCTCTCGTTGATGCGCCCGGCCAGCGCCGGGTTCGATTTCAGCTCGTGCTGGGCCTTCACCATGGTCAGCAGGCAGGTGTTGCACAGGGTCAGGAGGTCCAGGCCGGCGCGTTCGGCGATCGCCAGGTTGCGCGCGTTCAGCGCCAGGGACACGTCGGGCTGCTCCTCGTGCAGCACCCCCGCGCCGCAGCAGGTCATGCTCTCGAAGGGCTGCAGTTCCAGGCCCAGCAGGGGGGCGATGGCCTGCATGGCCCGATCTGCTTCCTTCACCGTCGCCTCGGCGGCGCAGCCCGGGTAGTAGGCGAAGCGTGCCGCACTCATCGCGTGTACTCCTCGATCAGGGCCTTCACCTCGTCCAATCCCTCGATCTTCTTCACGATGGGCGACGGCAACTTGCCCTTGCCCAGCATACGCATCGCGTAGGGCACCATCTTGACTGTGGAGAAGTGCAGCGTCCGGAAGGCGAGCAGTGCCTCGTTCAGCTTGCCCTTCCGACCGATGTCGGCCAGGAACGCCAGGGTGTGGCGCGCCCCGGCCGTCTTCAGGTAGCCGCGCTGGAGGGCGATGATGCGGATGGCCGTGATGATGTCGCCGGGCCGGATGTTCTTCCGGCAGATGGCGACGCATTGCTGACAGCGCGCGCAGTACCAGATCTCGTCCGAGGCCAGCAGCTCCTCGTCCAGGTTCATCAGCGCGCGCGCGATGAGCTGGCGCGGGCTGAAGCCCGGTACGGCATCGGCGACCGGGCACGTGGCCGTGCACATCCCACACTGGATGCAGTGGTCGATGTCCTTGCCGTCCGGCAGGGCCGCTACCTCCCCCGGGAGCCCGCGCTTGTTCTCGGCAGCTCCGCTCATCTCCGTCACCCCTCCACGTAGGGCAGCGTCTGCAGCGAGTGGGGCACGATCAGCACCCGCGCGGCCGCTCCGAAGCGGCCCTGCACCTCGTCGAAGACCTCGTCCATGGTGTCCATGGCGAGCATGTGCGTGGCGCGGACCACGTCAGGGCACTCGGCGCCCACCACGATCACGTCGTTGGCCTCCATCACCTTGGCCATCACGAAGGCGCGCTGCTCCCCCGGCTTGTAGCCCTTGGTGCGTGCGTCGTGCAGGATCGACTGCATGTCGGGGGCGGCCTTCATCGTGGCGAAGAAGCGCTCCTCGCCCGTGCCCTCGCCCGCGCCCTCCTGGCAGGGCGCGACCACCACCAGGACGCCGCCCGGCTCCAGCAGGGGCGTGGGCGCGAAGAAGATGTAGCTGGGCCCGCGGCTCGCCTGGTAGAGGTTGGCGTCCTTGGGGAAGCCCACCCCGCAGATCACCGCGTGGTAGCGGTGCGGCACCGGCACGGTGTAGACCTCCCGCGCCACGGCGACGAGGGCGTCGAAGACCGCCCGATGCTCGCCCGCCATGACCGCGCAGATGCGCTGGTCGCCGTTCTTCACGACGTTGATGCAGAAGCCCAGCCCCGCCTTGTCGGCGATCTCCATCGTCGCCTCGTGGAAGGGGTTTCCCTCCAGGTTGGCGAGGCGCGTCGCCGGGTGGTCCAGCATCACGGGCCCGTGGGTGTAGGAGATCATCGCCTCTCCTGCCACGCCCACGGCCATGGTCTTGCGGCAGCCGCTGAACCCCGCGTACTGGTGGGGCTCGACGATGCCCGTGGCGATGAGCAGATCGGCCTCGTAGGCGATGCGGTTGAACACGATCGGCACGCCGTTGGCGGTCAGGCCCAGGTCGACCAGGACGTCCGGGTCCTCGGCGTCGTGATCCACGACGTCGTAGCGGGCCACGATGCGCGCGCCCAGCTTCTCGACCTTCTCTTCGTTGGTGCTGGCGCGATGCATGCCTACCGCGACGAGGATCGTGATCTGTCCGTCCGGTACACCGGCGGCCTCCAGCTCGGTCAGCATCGGACCGACGAGGGCCTCGTCGGGGCACGTGCGGGTGATGTCCGTGATCACGATGCAGACCTTCGACGTCGGCGTGACCAGGCTGCGCAGGGGCCCCGTTCCCAGGGGGTGGGTCAGCGCCTCGCGCACCGCCTGCTCCAGGTCTGGGAGGGCAGGGTAGGGCGCGGGCTCGGCCACGTCGATCTGCACTCCGTCGGGAACCTCAAACGTCATCTCTCCGCGGCCGTAGGGGATCTTATGCATGGCTCAGTCCAGGGTGTAGGGGATGCCGAGGTCGCCGGCGATGAAGCGCATGGTGCCGACGCTCTTTGGGTGGACGGGGACGCCGCTCTTCTCGTAGCGATCGATCATCTCGAACTCACGCTCGCCGTGGATGTAGATGCGTTCCTGCCCCGCGGCCTTGGCGCTGGCCCGCAGCTCGTCCTGGTACTGGGCCAGGAGCGCGCGGAACGCCTGCGGGTCACCGAAGCCCTTCAGATCGAGGGCGCCGAGCAGGTGGCAGACGTTGGCGGGCTTGGGCTTGCCGTTGGCGCCCTTCTCGTAGATGTGCGCGCCGAAGCCACCGCCCGCGAGGACGCCGGTCAGGACGTCGACCAGCAGCGACAACCCGTAGCCCTTGTGGCCGCCATGGATCTCGCCCTCGCCGCCCAGGGGCAGCAGGCCCCCGCCGCGTCGGTTGATCAGGTTGTCCAGCACCCGCCCCGCGTCCCCGGTAGACGTGCCGGTCTCGTCCGAGGCCCAGCCGTCGGGCATCACCTTCTCTTTGCGGTTGTAGACCTCGACCTTCCCCCGGGGGATGGCGGACGTCGCCATGTCCAGCACGAAGGGGCGCTGGCCCTGGGCCGGCGCCGCCACGGCGATGGGGTTGGTGCCTGTGATGACCTCACGCCCGAAGGTGGGCACCACCAGGGGCGCCGTGTTGGTCAGTGAGATGCCGATCATGTCGTGGGGCAGGGCCATCATCGAGTAGTAGCCGGCGATGCCGTAGTGGTTGGAGTTGCGCACGGCCACGAAGCCGGCGCCAGCCCGGGAGGCCTTGTCGATGGCCATCTCCATCGCGACCTTGCCCGCTGGCTGTCCCAGCCCGTCGTGGGCGTCGAGGGTGGCGGTCGCCGCCGTCTCGGCCACGACGGAACACGAGGCGCGAGGCATGATCAGCCCGTCCCGGACGCCCTTGACGTAGCGCTCCAGGCGGGCGACGCCATGGGATTGGACGCCCCGCAGGTCCGCGGCCACGAGGTTGTCGGCGACCACCCAGGCGTCCTCCGGGGACACCTCCAGGCGGACGAAAACAGCCGTCACGAACGCACGCAGCCGGTCGGCCTGGATGAAGATATCGTTTTGCTCCGTCGCCTCTGGCATGGATCAACCCCCTCTCTCTGGCTGCTCCTGCGACTTCCCCCGGAACCGTTCCGCGGGGTGCGCCGGAGCGCTCCCCCTCGTTTACTCCACACCACCGCCCGCTGTCAAACGCGGATGTACGAACAGGCTAGGAAGGTTCCCGCAGGGTTTCCAGCCAAAGGACTCCAGGCCCCGTCGCATCTGCCCTCGACGTGCGGTTTGCGGCCGGCTATACTCGCTGCGAACGACCGGGAGGGTCCCCATGAAAGCAGTTTTCGCCGAGTCCGCGCCGACCTATGAGCCCCAGGCGGGGTGGAAACGCGTCAGCCTCTGCGCCGAGGAGGGCGTGTCCAT
Source organism: Pseudomonadota bacterium (assembly GCA_043815665.1). Taxonomy (GTDB): domain Bacteria; phylum Myxococcota_A; class UBA9042; order CAIXZC01; family CAIXZC01; genus CAZNWW01. The sequence continues at coordinate 24,575 of JBDRIT010000254.1, read as the reverse complement.
CGAGTGGTTCCACAAGCCGCCCCTGCATGCATCGCCGATGCATGAACACGACAACGCGCAGGTGACGATCGTGCTCCAGGGCCGCATGGTGGTCTGGACCGAGGCGGGCGAGGAGGCCGACCTCGGTCCCGGGGACGCCGCCTGGTTCGCCGGCGGGGAGCGCCACGCCGTGCGGAACGCCCTGGAGACCGAGTCGGTCGGTGTGGACATCTTCGTCCCCGGTCGCTCCTTCGATTTCTGGCTGAGCCGCCTGAAGCAGGGCTGAGGGGGATCAGACCTCCATAATATCCGCTTCTTTGGCGGTGATGATCGCGTCGACCTTCTTGACGTACTCGTCGGTGAGATCCTGGAGGTTCTTGAGCTGGCGGTGGATGTCGTCCTCGGGGTCGCCGGAGCTCTCGATGAGCTCCTTGGTCTCCCGACGGATGTTGCGCAGCGCGATCTTGGCGTCCTCGCCCCGGGACTTGGACTGCTTCACGAGCCCCTTGCGGCGCTCCCCGGTGAGGGGCGGGATCGGGAGGCGGATCAGGGTGCCGTCGTTGCCGGGGGTGATGCCGATGTCCGAGTTGAGCAGCGCCTTCTCGATGGCGCTCAGCATGGATCGGTCCCAGGGCTTGACCGTGATCAGCCGCGGGTCGGCGATGTTGCAGGTCGCCACCTGGGTCACCGGGGAGGGACTGCCGTAGTAGTCGATGTTGATCCCGTCGAGGAGCGACAGGCTCGCCCGGCCGGTGCGCATCTTGGCGAGGTCCCGCTGCAGGACCTCGAGGCACTTGCCGAAGCTCTCCCTGGTGTCGTCATAGAACAGGTCACTCATGGCTCTCCCCCTTCCCGCTCCGGGGCCACCCGGGTGCAGCGCGCGGTGCCCTCCAGGAGGGCGCCGAGGATGCCGGGTGTTCCGATGTCCAGCACGACCAGGGGAAGACGGTTCTGGCGGGCCATGACGAACGCGGCCTGGTCCATCACCGCAAGCCCCCGGGCGAGCACCTCTTGATAGCTGATCCGATCGAAGCGCTGCGCGTCCGCGTGGCGCTCCGGGTCCTTGTCGTAGACGCCGTCGACCCTGCTGCCCTTGACCATGAGATCCGCACCGATCTGGAGGGCGCGCACCACCGACGCCGTGTCCGTGGAGAAGTAGGGCAGACCGGTGCCGCCGGTGAAGACGGGCACACCGCCGTCCGCCAGGAGCGCGACGGCGTCCCTGGTGGTGAAGGGCCGGATGCCCTCCAGGCCGATGGGGAACGCGCTGAAGCTCGCGGACGGGATCCCCGCTGCATTCAGCGCCTCCGAGATGGCGACGCCGTTGAGGAGGGTGGCCAGCATGCCCATGCGATCCAGGGTGGTCCGGGGCATGCCGAGGCGGGTGTTCACCGCGCCTCGCAGGATGTTGCCTCCGCCGGTGACGATGCCCACGCCGACGCCGGCATCCAGGACGGGACGGAGCTGGCTGGCGATGAAGTCGAGGCGGGTGCGGTCCAGGACCTGGTCGACCTCTCCGAGGAAGCCCCCGGAGAGCTTGAGGAGGAAACGCTTGAAGGGCAGCGGTCTTGGCGCAGGGTCGTCCATGGCAGGGTCTCCCGTCCGGCGGCCCTAGTCCTCGCCCAGCGCGAAGCGGGCGAAGCGACGGATCGCCATGTTCTCGCCGATCTTGCCGATGGCCTGCTGGAGCATCTCGGAGATCGGGATCTGCTCAGCCTTGTCCTGGGCCAGGGCGTAGATCTGGTCCAGGAGGCAGACCTCGCTCTTCCACTTCTTGATCTTGCCGTCGGCGATCTTCTCGAGCATTTCCTTGGGCTTGTTGGTCTCCTCCATCTGCGCGACGAAGATCTCCTTCTGCTTCGCGATGATCTCCTCGGGGATCTCATCGATGGAGAGGTACTTCGGGCCCGCCGCGGCGATGTGGAGGGTGAGCTTGTCCACGAACTCCTTGAACTTGGGCGAGCGCGCAGCGAAGTCTGTCTCGAGGTTGACCTCGACCATGACCCCAAGGGTCCCCACACCGCCATCCTCCTTGGTGTGGATGTAGGAGGCGATCATCCCGTTGGAGGTCGCGCGGTGGGCCTTCCTCGCCGCGATGGAGGCGCTCTTCTTGTACAGGATCTCGGTGCCCTTCTCGAAGTCGCCTTCGGCCTCGATGAGCGCGGCCTTGCACTCCATCATCCCGGCACCGGTCATGTCCCGCAGCTTCTTGATGTCCTTGGGTGTCACGTCACTCATTGTCGGCTCCCTTCTCGGTCTCGGGGGGGGCGGTCTCCGTCTCGGGCTCCAGCTCCGGCGCCGGAGCTGCCTCGAGGATGGCCGCGGCCTCCTCCCCATCCTTCTGTCGTTTCCGCTTCACGATGACCTCAACCAGGCTCTCGGTGCCCGGCTCGCCCATCGCGGCCTTGTCCGTGATGGACAGAATCTGCTGCTTGTTGATCTCCATCCCCTCGGCGACGGCGTCGGCCATGGCCCCGGCGAAGAGGCGGATGGCGCGGATCGCGTCATCGTTGCTCGGGATGGGGAAGTCCACGACGTCGGGGTCGCCGTTGGTGTCCACCATGGCGATCACGGGGACCTTCAGGCGCCGGGCTTCGGCCACGGCGATGCGCTCCTTGACCGGGTCCACGATGAAGATGGCGCCGGGGGTGCCCTTCAGGTTCTGAACGCCACCCAGGTTGCGCAGGAGCTTGTTCCGCTGCTTCTCGAGCCGGAGGACCTCCTTCTTCGGGAGCTTCTCCACGGAGCCCTCGGCGAGCTTCAGGTTGGTTGAGTCGACCTTGTCCAGGCTCTGGCGGACCGTGACGAAGTTCGTGAGCATGCCGCCCAGCCACCGGAAGGTGACGAAGGGCATCTGGCAACGCTTGGCCTGCTCCTCGACGACTTCCTGGGCCTGGCGCTTGGTCCCGACGAAGAGGATCTGCTGCCCCTTGGAGACCGTGTGGCGCACGAAGTTCACTGCCTCAAGGAAGAGGGGGAAGGTCTTCTGCAGGTTGATGATGTAGATCCCGTTCCTCGCCCCATAGATGTAGGGCTTCATCTTCGGGTTCCAGCGGTGGGTCTGGTGACCGAAGTGGACTCCGGCCTCCAGCATGTCCTTCATCGTCACGTTCACGGGCATGGATTCACCTCCGTTAAGCCTCCACCCTCGATACCCGGGTCGGGCACGGATGTTGTTGAGGGTGTGCGTCGTTTCAGCCCCGCACGGCGTGCGGAGAGCGGAAAATAGCGGAACCCCGGGGGAGATTCAAGTTAAAAACAGGATCACTCGAAGCGCAGGAGCTTGAGGCCGAACCCGGCGTCGAGCTCCCGGTGGACGGACACCGGGTTGGCGCGCAGCTGGAATTCTCCGGTCACCGAGATGATCCCGGAGAAGAAGTGCCCGGAGAAGGCCTGGAAGCTGGCGTCGGAGATCACTGCGTGGGCGTGGACGAAGGGCGCCCCGTCCACGACGGAGACGTTGCCGGCGAAGACCACGAGCTCCGCCTCCTCCGGGAAGGACCTGCGCAGATATTCCCGGGTGTGGCCGTCGTAGAAGCCGAGGACGGTCTCTTCGACCGCGCCGATGCCGACGATGCTCCCGGAGCGGATGTCCTGCTCCTCGAGAAGCCCCATGAGCGAGGACATGATCTCCTCGCCCCGGTCCAGCCGGATCACGTAGTCGGTGCCGCTCATTCTCCAGTCCATGTGACTCCTCCTGGGAGCGCGTGCCGGCCCGCTCCCCTAGGGCAAGGTGAGGATGACGGGGCCGTCCGCGGTCACCGCGATGGTGTGTTCGAAGTGCGCGGACGGGCGTCCGTCCTCCGTCACCACCGTCCAACCGTCGTCCAGGGTCCGCACCCGGTGGGTCCCCAGGTTGATCATGGGCTCGATGGCCAAGGTCCAACCGGTCTCCAGCATCGGGCCCGTGCCCGGGCGTCCGTAGTTGGGGATCTGGGGGTCCTCGTGCAGGGCCCGTCCCACGCCGTGGCCGCAGTACTCCCGAACCACCCCATAGCCAGCAGGCCCGCAGTGCGCATCCACCGCGTGGGACACGGTTCCCAGGCGCGCGCCCGGCCTGCACGCGTCGATCGCCTTGTAGAGGGAGCGCCGCGTGGTCGCCATCAACGCCTCGATCTCGGGGCGGATCCGTCCCACGGCGAAGGTCTGCGCGGCGTCGGCGACGTAGCCGCCCAGGGTGACCCCGCAGTCGATGCTGATGATGTCGCCCTCGGTGAGGGTCCGGTCCCCGGGGATCCCGTGGACCACCACCTCGTTCACCGAGGTGCAGAGGGTCCCGGGGAAGCCCTGGTAGCCCTTGAAGGTCGGGATCGCACCCGCCCCCCGGATCATGGCCTCGGCTTCGCGGTCCAGATCCACCGTACGGACCCCCGGAATGACCAGGCCCCCCATGAACTGGAGCACCTTCGCGAGGAGCCGCCCCGCCTCACGCATCCTCTGGATCTCGTCGTCACGCTTCTTCCGAATCATCCGCCCGAACGACCTCCGGACCACATCTACCATTTCCGCCCTGGACCGACAAGGTGAAACGCCCGTGAGGCCCCGCGGGGAGGGGGCCGTACGGATGCTTGACAGCACCCGGGGGATCGTCAAGAATCGCCGGTGGAACACTGCGCAGGAGGGAGAGTCTCATGTTGGTGGTTTCTGTTCGGGAACGCGGCAAGGAGGAGCATCCGTTCACCTTTGACAAGGACACGATCGTGATCGGTCGTCTCCGGGTGAACGACGTGATCCTCCCCAAGCGGAACATCTCGAAGAAGCATGCGACGCTGGAGCTCACCGGCGGAGAGGTCCGGCTCACGGACCTGAACTCCACCAACGGCACCTACGTGAACGGCAAGCGCATCATGGAGCCCGTGAATGTTTCGCCGGCGGACAAGATCTTCGTCGGGGACTACATCATCCAGATCCGCCAGGAGGCCAGCAGGTCGGCGATCAACGGCAAGGTGGCCCCGCTGGAGGTTCCCTCGTCGGAGGACGAGGCGCGCTCCACCATGCAGGACCTGGATGGGTCCATGCTGGAGGCGGAGTTGGGGAAGCTTGGTCTCGATCCCGGCGACATCGCCGGCCCCGAGACCCAGGTGATCGACCCGGATCAGGTCCCGGACATGCCGCCGGACGACCTGGAGCTCCCCGGCCCGGCGGAAGAACTCGATGACGACCTCTTCCTCATGGAGACGGGCACCGAGGGCCCCGAGGAGGCCCCCGAGATCTTCGAGGAGTCTGGCGATCTCGACGTGGAGATCGAGGAGGCCAGCTCCGAGGGTGTGTCCGAGGAGGAGGAGCTCTTCGAGATCCCCCTCGAGGACGAGCCCGAGCTCGAGGATGAGATCGAGGACGAGTTCGAGGAACCCTTCCTCGCCGAGGAGGAGCCCACCGGGACCGTGGACATGCCCGCAGTGGACGTGATCCGGGAGGCCGACGAGATCGATGAGTTCGACGCGACGGACCTGGGACCGATCGCCGATCTTCTGAAACACCCCGAGCTGCGCGACGCGCTCTTTGCCCCCGACGGCTCCGTGGTTGCCCGTGACCGGAAGGGGAACGTCATCGACGGGGCGCTGGGCTTCGCCGACTCCGACGCGCTTGCGGACTTTGCGGAGCGCTTCGCCGGCTTCGAGGGTGCGGAGCTGGGCGTCGTCTCCCGGCGCCTGCCCGGGGTGGACGGCTGGCTCTCGCTGATCTTCCCGCCCGTGGCCTCCGAGGGCATCGTCGCCGTGCTCCGGTGCGGCAGCCACGAGCCGGTTCCCATCAGCAGCCTCGCCAAGGCTCAGGCCCTGTCCAGGGACCAGGCCAAGGAGTTCGTGCGTGCCCTCACCGCTGGCGGGACGGTGCTCATCGCCGGTCCCGAGACCGATGCGATGACGGCGCTCCTGGCCGCCGGGATCGGACAGCTCCCGGGCAAGCCCCGCTACGTGGCCATCGGCGCCGGTGTCCCGCGGCTCGGCGGCGACGGGGATCGCGAGCGGGTGGAGCTGGACATGGACTACGCCGTGGAGGAGCCCGAGGCCTTCATGGAGGCCCTGGATCTCCTGCAGCCCCGGTGGATCGTGGCCGGTCCCTGCTCCGGCCGCTCCCTCCTGGCCCTCCTCGCAGTCTCAGCGACCGCGCAGGTGCCCCTGCTCGTCACGGTCCGCCTCCCGGATCCGACCCGCCTCGTGGACCTGCTGAGCTTCGCGGATCGCCGTGAGAACGGCGTCCTGGGCAGCCAGGGGATCGTCCGCATGCTGGCCCTGACCGACCCGCTGATCCTCTGGGTGGGGGATGACGGCAAGGTGGCGGGGCTCTTCGGGACCGACGTGAGCAAGGACACCGGCGAGGTGGAGATCCAAGCCCGAGATTAGCCCGCCGGCTCCTCGTCCTCGTCACGGTCGGATTTTTTCTTCTTCATCTTCTCGATGAGCTTGTCGAAGCCGTCCTTCTCGAGGGTGTTGACGAAGCTCTTCCGGTAGTTCCGCATCACGCTGACCTCGTCCACGACGATGTCGTAGACGAGCCAGGCATCGCCGACCTTGTGGAATCGGTAGTCCACGTCCGCCTCGACGTCGTCCTTTGAGTGGATCACGGTCTGGATCTCCAGGAGCGTCCCCTTGGAGTTGATGCGGCAGTCCGACCGGTAGGAGACCTTGAAGGCCTCGCCGCGCTTGAAGCGCCGCAGGTAGGTGCGCTTGAGCAGCTCGCGGAACTCGACGAGGTAGACCTCCCGCTGCGTCCCGTCCAGGGTCTCCCACCGGGTCCCGAGGGACAGCTTCCCGAACTCCCCGAAGTCGATGAACCGCATCATGATCGCCTTCACGTCGTTGCGCATGGAGTCGTCGTCGGGCGCGTTGGTCACGATGCCCTGGATCTCCTGGTAGACGGTCTCGATGGTGGCCTTCGCCGCGCAGTCCTCGGCGCGGAGGGTCCCGGGGATCAGGAGCAGGGCAGAGAGCGGGAGCAGGGTGAGCAGGGTTCGCGGTGTCATGGTCGTCTCTCCAATGGTCTGGAATCGCAACGCCGGTCGGACCTCCGGCGCCGATGGTTTATTCACCCGCGTCCGGCGCCATCTCCTCCGTGGGAACGCCGCAGGCCCGGGCCAGCGCGGCCACGGCCAGGTTGAACTGGAGGACCGCGTTCATGTGCGCGAGCTTGGTGGAGTAGAGCTTGGTGATCCCCTCGATCACGTGCTTGAGCTCCTCGAGGCCGTTCTCATAGAGATCGGTCTTGGCCATGGCCCAGCCCCGGCCTGCCTTGTAGGCGCTCCGGTAGATGGAGATCAGGGTCTCGGCGTCCGCTGCGGCGGTGAACTTGTCCATGAGGTCCAGGCGCGCCTTCAGGAGCAGCGCGTCGAGATTGCTGCGCATCTTCCGGACGCCCGCGCGCGCCTCGTCCGTGCCGGCGATCCGGGCGCCGATGTCGAGCTTCCACTGGAACCCGAGGGCGAAGCCGGTGCCCAGGTAGGTGTTGTAGGGATCGTCCGCGAAGGGCGAGCGCTGGTTCTCCACGTAGGGCGCCCAGTTCACGGTCACGTTGCCGGCCGCGAAGAGGTCCGGAGCCCACTTTCGCTCCTCCACGGTCACCTTCACGCGCAGGGCGCGGACGCTCGCCTCCAGCGCGGCCAGGTCCGGGCGGCTCTGCCTGGCCAGGCGCTCCAGATCGGGGAGGGTCCAGGTGCTGAAGGGGACGGGCTTCAGCCGCTTCTCCGAGGGCTGTATCTCGTCCTCGGGGAGGCCCGTGAGGAGATGCAGGGAGTAGCGGGCGAGGCGCGCCGCCCGGGCCGCCTCCATGCGCATGGAGGCGATCTCCGCTTCGTAGACCCGGAGCCGGAGCTTGTCCACCTGGTCGAAGTCGTCCGCGTCCTCCTCCTCCAGATCCTCCAGGCGCTTTCGGGCCTTCTCCAGGTACTCCTCGCCCTCGGTGATGATCTCCTCCACCTGGGACGTGAAGACGAGGGTGTACCAGGCCCGGGCCGTCTGGTAGCGGATCTCGCCCTCCGCCATGCGGACCTGGGCCTTGCCGATGTCGATGCCCGCTTCGGCCATCTCCTTGAGGTGGGTCAGCTTCCCGAAGGACCAGATGGGCTGGACCAGGGTGAACTGCGTCCGGAGGTAGGGGCCCCAGACGGAGTTGTCGGTCTCGTGCTCCACCGCGTTGCCGGTGATCCTGGGCAGCATGGTCGCGGAGAAGTCCAGTTTTGCCTGGGGGACGAAGGCGAGGGAGGCCTGGCGGTACCTGGCCTCGAACTCCTCGAGGCCGCCCCGGGCCGCCTCCAGCAGCGGGTTGTCCTGCAGGGCCAGGCGGATGGCCTCCTCGAGGCTGAGACCGTCTGGCTCCCCGGCGGGGGCGGCGAGGGCAAGGAGACAGGCGAGGGCGACGGTGTGCATGGGTTCAGGCCCCCTTGACTTTTTTCAGCTTGATGTGGCTCCGGGCCCACTCCGTGGCATGGCGGGCTGCGAGGAGGGCCCCCTCGAGTCCCAGGGCGCTGCAGGCGGCGTCGCCCAGGATCAGGATGTTCTTGTACTCCGTCTGGAAGGGCACGGGGCTGAGGTCCAGGGTGCCCTCGTGGGGGGTGTCGTAGATCTCCCGCACCTCCACCGGGTCGAGGACCAGCTTCCCGCTCTCGCGGTTGCGGGCCAGGTAGGGTGTGTTGATCTCGACCCGATCCGCCGTAAGGAAGGGCGCGATGCGCTGCACCGCCCGCAGGATCCGCCGGTTCAGATCGTCGAACCCCTCCTCCACCCCGGGGAGCTGGTCCACGGGGATGTGGCAGAACGCCGAGATCGTGGCCCTGCTGCCCGGCTCGGCGCCGGCCTCGGGATCCGTGCGCACGAGCCAGAGCAGGTTCGTTCCGACGAGGTCCTTCCGGGCCGACGTGATCAACAGGAGGTGCCGCCCAAAGGCATCGGGAAGGAGCTCCGGGTCGACGACGAGGTTCACCACGTAGCGAGCGTACGCCGGCTCCAGGGTCGCCAGGAGCGCGCCGGCCTTCTTGCTCTGGAGCTCCGGCGGGATGCGGTCGAAGAAGCGCCGCGGCGAGCTGTTGCACACCAGCATCTTGTAGGAGATCCGCTCCTGCCCACGAGCGAGACGGATGTCCGTGGCCAGGCGTCTGTTGAGGAGGATCGATGACACTGCGGCCTGGGGCCGGTAGGTGCCCCCTCGGGAGGTGATGCGCCCCACGAAGAGCTGCCTGAACCCGTCCATCCCCCCGGGGAAGTGATAGAACCCCCCGTGGGCGTGGTGCAGCAGCCGGGAGAGCGTGAAGGGGTTGATCGGCTTCGGGCGCATGGGCGCCATCATCGCCGCGAGGCCCGAGGCCACGGCGTAGTAGTCCACGTCGTCGGGGAACGGGAGCTGTACCCCGAGTCGATCCTCGGCGTCGTGCGCCCGGAGGACCTTGCGGAGATGCCTCCCGGCGCCCCAGCCGACAGCGGGGAGGGGCGGCAGCACCTCCAGCAGGCCTTCGCTGTCCCGGTTGTCGTCGGCGATCCGCTTCAGGAACCCTCGGATCTCCCGCTCCCGCCCGGGGAACTCCCGGGCCAGCTCCCGGTCCAGCAGGTCCGGGTCGCCGGGGTGGGAGTACCAGGCCTTCGCGGTCACCGCCTGGAAGTAGGGATCCGCCCGCTCCGGCCGGTTGCGCATCTCGTGGTAGAGCCCGAGGTCCCTGAAGACGCCGCGGAGGAGGTTGGAGGTCTCGAATCCGTAGAGGAGGGGCAACTCCCTGAGGCCCTTCGCCTCCCCGATGGGGTAGGTGCCGGGGCGTCCCTCGTGGCCGAGGACCAGGGTCCGGTAGCCCGCCCTGGCGGCCTGGGCTGCGAAGACCAGCCCGGAGAGGTCCGTGCCGACGACGACGATGTCGTAGTAGCTGGTGGACACGCAGGCTCCTGGTCAGAAGGGGGTGTTGTCGGGTTCGGGTTCTGTCTCGGGCTCGACGTCAGGTTCAGGGAGGAGGGCCTCGGGCTCAGGTTCGACCTCGGGCTCGATCTCGACCTCGGGGATGACGGGAACAGGATCATGTACTGTGGGAGGGGCTTCAGCCCCGACAGTTTCGGGCTCGGGTTCGGGCTCAACCGCGGGCACGATCGGCTCTGGAGGCGGCGGAGGCGGTGGCGGCGGAGGCGGCGGCTCGAACGCTACGTCCATGGCGCGACGGAGGCCCTTCGCGTCGATGAGGAGCTGGAGCGTGCGGCCTGCGAGGGGGCGGACGTCGTCCGCCTTCGACAGGTCCTTGCCGAGGGCCTTGAGCTCCCTCTGGAGGGCGTCCCCCCGCTTGTCCATGCGCCTCCGGGCTTCCTGGTCCTTGAGCTTGCTTCGTGAAGCCTTCCAGTGGGCCCGGGCGTCGGTCACCGCCTGGGACGCAGCGGCGTGATCCCTTCGGACAGTGGCCTCGTCCCGGGTCCGGGCTTCCTCCGTGGGATCCCAGGCGTCCACGGAGAGGAGCATGTCCTTCATGCGCTGCAGGCGATCCTCGGCGCCCTTGACCAGGCGTGTGCAGAGGACCTTGTCCGTGGGGTAGACCCGCTCCGCTTCGCGCAGGTCGGTGAGCAGCGTCTCGAGGGGGTCGCGGACCACGCGAAACCGGCTGTTCATGGCCGCGAGTCCGATGTTCCGAAGGTGACGCTCCCGGGCCGCGATGCCCGAGAGCCGCGCCGTGACCGTGCCGCGTGCCGCGTCCAGGCGGCGCAGGAGGGGATCCTGCGCGGACATCGCCCTGAGCTTGTCGTCCGTGGGCTTCGCAGCTGCGGCCTTGCGGCCCTCGGCCAGCGCGTCCTCCACTGCGGTGCGGATCTTCTCCAGGAGGGTCGCGTCCCGGACCAGGAGGAGGGCGAAGGGGGTCAGCGTCCCGTCCACGGCGTGGCAGCCCCGCACCGCGATCCGGTCCCCTACGGACTCCACCGAGGCCAGGAGGACATGGGAGGCGTCCACGAGGCGTCCGAGTGAGGCCAGCGTCTCCACGGGGCAGGACGGTACGGCGGGCTCACCCCCGCCCATGGCGACCTTGCGGCCGCCGTCGTCCAGCTGCAGCTGGCCTGCGCCCTCGTGTCGCAGGGACGTGTACCGCTTCCACGCGGGGAGGGGCCGGAGCTGGAAGCTCCAGCGGGCCTCGGCGTCGGTCTCCTTCAGCCAGCCCTGGGGGTGGTACCCGTCCGCCTGGATCTGGACGAGGTGCGGTCCTCCGGCGAGGGCGATCTCCACAGGGGGACGCCCCAGGTCCTTGCCGTCGACGATGAGATGGGCCTCGGCGGGCTCCGCGGTCAGGGTCACCGCGTGTTTCTTGCCCTGCACCCGCTTGTGGGCGGCCTCCACCACCCTCTGCATGCCGGAGAAATAGTGGAACGACCGGGGGGACTGCTCACGGTCCAGGTGGAGGCTCGCTGCGACGTAGTCCTCTCCGAGGTCTTTGTGCCCCATGGTGACCTGCGCCGCAGCGAAGGCCTTGTACAACCGGGCCAGGAGGAGGGGGTCGATGCGCCCGAGGAGCTGCTTCGCCTGGAAGAACGTGCGGTTGAGGAGCTCGTTGCCCTCGTCGAAGGGCTTGCTCCGCATCCCCGCCGTGACCCGGGCGAAGGCTTCGTCGATCTGCTTCCGGATCTCCGCCTCCTGGGCGGTGACGTCCTCCTGGCCGAAGCGGATCCGGCGGATCCCCTGCCCGTCGAGGGTCGTGATGAGGAGCGTCTCGATCTGGCGTGCCAGGGCCGCGTCCCCCGGGCCGGGGGCCTCCACAACCACCGCGGCGGTGTCCGCATCGTTTCCCCGCGCCTCGGCGGGACCGAGGGCGAGGATCAGCAGCACTGCGGCCGTGGCGATCCGGCCCGCCACCTCGATGCCCCGTGTGATGTCGCTCATGTCCTGATCTCCTGCGGGCCCGGGGGCCGGCGCGGTCGGGGGTGGTCGCTCCGGGCCTCGCGTCACTCCCTGATCTGCCCTTTGATCAAGTCGATCTTGCCCTGGAGCTTCTTCTTCTGTGCCTCATCGGTGGTCTTCGCCAGGCTGGACTCCAGGCGCCCGACGCACACGCGGAACTGCTCAGCGGCCTTGTCGTGCTGCTCCGTGGCGTTGTACGCCTTCCCCAGCCGCTCCCGGATGCTCGTGGAGTCCTTGCGCTTGAGGGCCTGCTTGTAGAGGCCGATGGCCGCGGCGTAGTTCCCCTGGCTCCGGGCCGCGTCCGCGTCGGTCACCAGGGTCTGGAATTCGGCCTCCGCCGCGGCCTTCTCGGCGGCCTTGGCCCTGGCCTCCTCCTCCTTGCGCTTGCGCTCCTCCTCCTCCTTGCGCTTGCGCTCCTCCTCTTCCTTGCGCTTGCGCTCCCGCTCGTCCTTGAGCTTGCGCTCCTCGTCCTCCTCGGCCCGGCTCCTGACCCTGGCCTTGAGGATGGGCTCCGTGCGCTTTCCGAGGGCCGCGCACTCCTCTGCGAGGGTTCTGGCGGCCGCGGTCTGGTCGTTGACCAGCTCCGGCGCCAGCGCGTCATTCAGGGCGCCATGGCGGGTCTGGAGGGACACCAGGATCTCCAGCTCACCGGCCACGGCCTCCACCCGGTCCGTGCGCATGGCGCCGGCCCAGGCGTCCCGCTTTGCCTCCAGCGCGGCCTTCAGGGTCGCCAGATCATCCCGCGCCTTCGCCAGCTCCTGGTCGAGGGAGCGGACGCGCTCCGTCGCCTCCCGGTGGGCCGTGACCTCCTCCTCGGTCGGGATCGGGCGATCCAGCAGGACCTTGTTGGCCGTGTGGGCCTCCTTCACGTCCTTCTTGATGGTCTCCAGCGCGCCCGCTGCCTTGGCGATCTCTCCGGCGGCGAGGTCCGACCTGGCCGCGCCGATGCGGGCCTCCAGCTCCGAGATCGCCTGGATCGCGCTGGCGGTCTCCATGGCCAGCCAGGTGGCTTCGTGCTTCACCAGGGCGCTCTGCCGGGCCACCAGCATGTTCTTGTCGACCTGGAGGACCCCGCTGAGGGCCGCGATGCGCTCGGTGACCCGGTCCCGGGCCTCCTCCTGGGGATCGACCACGTCTTCGGGCGGGGCGACCTCGGGCACCCCGGCGGCGTCCCCGGCGCCGGGCTCCACCGGTGCGGTGTCCGACGCTCTCAGGTCCTCCGCGGTCACGTCCGGCGCCGCGACGTCCCGGGCCTCGACCCCGTCCGAGGCAGGCGCCGCGGCGGCGTCCGCGCTGACGGGTGGCTGCTCCGGGGTCGCGTCCGTCCCCCCCGCGGTGTCCTCCGCCCCGTCTCCAGCCGCGGCGGTCTGCGCCTCCGCAGGGGGGCCGGCGACCTTGACGAACAGGACGTTGGTGTACAGATACCACCCTCCGGCACCCAGGGCTCCCAGGAGGAGGAGGAGGACCACCCAGCGCCCCGCGCCGCCCCGAGACACCTTGATCGGGGGCTCGTCGTACACCAGGTGCTTCGAGGGGATGTCCCACGCGGAGTCCCGGGCAGGCTCCGTGGCGTCGGGATCCGGGGCCACGGGGGTCGGGGTCTGTCGCGGCTTCAGGGACTCGGGGCGGGCCATGGGCGCAGTGGTGTAGAGGGCCTTGGTGTCCTCCTCCAGGGTGCGCCTGAAGCGGTCGAGCTCGCGCTTGACGCCCATGGCCGAGGACGGCCGGAGCTCCTTGTCCTTGGAGAGGAGGCGGTTCGTCAGATCCACCAGGTCGGGGTGGCAGTTCGGGTTCAGCTCCCGAATGTCCGGCGGCGGTTCGGTGAGGTGCTTGGTGACGATCCCGATGGGGGTCTCCCCGGTGAAGGGGAGCCGCCCGGTGATCATGTGGAACAGGATCACGCCCAGCGCGTAGAGGTCCGACCGGGCGTCCAGGGTGTCGCCCCGCGCCTGCTCCGGGCTCATGTACTCCGGGGTGCCGCAGACGATGCCGGCCATGGTGGCGAAGGTCTCCGGCGCGCTCCCGTCCCGGTCCTTGATCTTGGCGATGCCGAAGTCCAGGACCGTGACGTAGTCCTTGGCATGGCGCCGGTCCTCAACGAAGACGTTCTCCGGCTTCAGGTCCCGATGGATGACCCCGGCCGCGTGGGCCTCGTCGAGGGCGGCGCAGATCTGCCCGCAGAGATGGACGATCCGCAGGGGATCGATGGGGAAATCGTCCCGGATGACGTGGGCGAGGTCCCGCCCGTCCAGGAAGTCCATCGCGATGTAGTGGACGTTGTCATCCTCCGCGATGCCGAAGTCGATGACGTTGATGCAGTTCGGGTGCTTGAGGCGGCTTGCGGCCCGGGCCTCCCGGTGGAACCGCCTGGAGAGGGTCGGGTCTCCCATGAGGTGGGGGTGAAGGATCTTGATGCAGGCGTCGCGGCCGAGGTTGATCTGCTCGGCCTTGTAGATCCTGCCCATGGCGCCGGCGCCGATCTCAACCTTGAGGAGGAACTTGCCCGCAAGGGTGCGTCCCACCATCCTGTCTTCGTCACCCAGGGTCTCTTCGATGACCTGGGTGCCGCAGTTGGGGCAGAACCGGGTGTGGTCCTCGACCTCGGTATAGCACTTCTGGCAGACCTTCAACGCCGCCTTCCCGCTCAGTACTCCGCACAGCCTTCCTTATAAGGGCAAAGCCGGAGTGGTTCAAGTTATTTCAAGGTGATCAGAGGCGCACGCGAGGCCCAGCGCGTGCGCAAGATGGGTGTGCAGGCGGGCCCCCGCGCGGGCCGCAGCGACGGGCTGCGCGCCCTCCTCGACCACGGAGGTGGCCTCCACCGCGAGGCCGCAGGGAGACATGCGACGGAACCAGCCGAGCTCCACGTCCAGGTTGAGTGCGACGCCGTGGAGGGTGGCGCCTCCGGTGAGGCGGACGCCCACGGACGCGAGCTTGCGCGGGCCCACCCAGATCCCCGGCCGGGCCTGGTCCGTTGCGGCCCCGGCGACTCCCAGGTCCACGGCGGTCGCGGCCGTCGCGTCCAGGAGCCTGCGGATGTACCAGCCCAGGGACCGCCGGAGCCGACCCAGGTGGATGATGGGATAGGCCACGAGCTGCCCGGGGCCGTGGAAGGTCACCAGGCCGCCCCGATCCGTCTGCACCACCTCGACGCCCAGGGCGGCGAGGGTGTCCTCGGAGTCGTGGAGGTGCTCCCGTCCGCCCCGGCGGCCCAGGGTGTAGACCGGGGGGTGTTCCAGGAGGAGGAGGGTGTGCCCGCGGCGGCCCGCGGTCACGTCGTCGTGGACCCGGCGCTGGAGCGCGTGGGCCTCCCGATACGGGATCGTCCCGAGCCAGACCGACTCCAGGGGTTCACTTCCCACGGGCGGTGGTGAAGCTCCAGGTTTTTTCATAGTCGAGGCCGCCCTTCTCGCCCTTGAGGCTGACCCAGTAGGTGGTGCCGCTCTCCAGGGGCCTGTTCGCGTAGAGGGCGATGGTGCCGGTGCCGATGCTGGGGTCGTTGGACGAGTCCGCGAAGACGTGGGCGAGGGGCGCCCCCTCCTCCCCTTCTTTCCAGATGGCGTGCTCGTGGATCTTCGCGGAGAAGCCGCTGGACCAGGTCACGGTGACGATGGTGCCCGACGGCCAGCCCGTGGGGGCTGGATGGGCTCCGGGGACTCCGCACCGTCGAAGGAGACCCGGATCCCCGTGGCCCCGGGGGGCGGCCAGATCCCCTCGAGCTCGGGCCCCATGTACTTCTTCCCGTCCACGTCCACGGTGCCGAAGTCCATGGTGTCGCAGGAGTTCCCGCCGGTCCAGGCGGTGCCAGCGCCCCCGAGGCCGTAGCCGCAGGAGTTGTAGGACGCGTCCATGTAGGGGATGCGGTGGTACAGGGTGTCGATCCATCCGTCCACCGCGCCCTCGGGGTTGCGCATGAAGGCCATGACCTCCCCTGCGCCGTTGCCAGCGTAGCCCCAGTGGCTCAGGCGCTGCAGGAGATCGCCATAGCAGGGCGCCCCCCAGCCGGCGTTCTCGGAGTGGGGGCTCATGCCGCCGTTGTACTGGGCGATGTTCTTCGCGTAGCACTCGCAGTGGGCCTGGGCCGCGTTGTTGATCGACTGGAGCATGTCCAGGGGCGGCAGGCCCGCGTACCAGCGGTAGTAGTTGGCCCGCTCCAGGGCCTTGAGCGCGTCCTCGCTCGCGCCGGCCTCGATCCCGCGCTCCGGCGGGTAGGGGGGGAGCCCATCATCCGGGGCCTCGGACACCCAGACGTCCGCGCCGTCGAGGTCGCGCACCTTGTCCCCCTCGCCGCCCCCGTCACAGGCCGTCGCCAATGTGAGCAGGCACAGGCAGGGGGCCAGGAGAACCGTCTTGAACCGCATGCAACGCTCCCCGCGCCGGGGGCCTCCCGGGCGCTCCCTGGCATCCTAGGCAACCGGTGGGCTGATTTCCACCGATTTCGAAGTGTGGTATCGATGGATCGAGCAGGGGAGGTGGAGATGCTCAGCACCCGCTGGGTCCGGTTCCGGACAACCCAGGATGGCCAGTGCCAGCCGATGCTCCTGGACCCACGGCGTCCGGACAACCTCGCGCTGGCCGAGGCCCTGACGGAGTACCTCCGCAGCATGACCGGGAAGACCCGGGCCGCGGTGGACGAGGGGATGGAGCCCCTGGTCAAGGGCGAGGGCCGGATGAAGGTGGCCCGCGGCCTCGTCGAGGTCCTCCTGGATCGGTGCGGGTTCGAGCAGGCCGGCGATCTGGATCCCGTTGCGGTGCGCGAGGTCCTCTTCCGCCTCTCCATGGAGCGGTTCCCCGTGGGGAGCCTCCCGGAGATGGGGCGCCGCACAGAGATCCTGGCCGAGGCGGGGGTCGCGCTCGGCGCGACCCCCGCGGACCTCGAGCGGGCCCTCTACGCCGACCTCAAGGCCGAGCAACGGCTCATCGGGGCCCCGGACTGGTCCGGGGAGGATTTCCTCTTCCGCTACAACGCCGCCCTCGTCCAGGCGGTCCTCCTGCGGGCGGAGGACCTCACGATCACCCTGTCCCAGCCCGAGCCGGCCCGGATCCGCCAGCTGGTCCGCTACCTGCGGTTCTTCGAGCTGCTCCACATGAGCCGTCTCACCGAGGGGGGGGTCATCCTCACCGTGGATGGGCCAGGGAGCGTGCTCTCCGGCGCCCAGCGCTACGGACTGTCGATGGCCCGGTTCTTTCCGGCGCTCCTGCTCCAGGACCGGTTTCGGGGGGAGGCCACGATCAAGTGGCCCGGCAAGCGGGGTCGCATGACCTTGATCATTGAGCCCTCCAGGCGCCTCCGATCCTGGTACCCGGACACCGGCGCGTGGGCCCCGAAGGAGCTCACCGAGCTCTCCGGGCGCCTCGTCGCCGCGGCGGGGGACGGCTGGGAGGTGCTCCCGGGAGAGGAGGTGGAGCCCCTGGGCGGACAGACCCTCCTGATCCCGGATCTGATCCTCTCGGGCCCCGGGGGTCGGCGCCTGCGCATCGAGGTGCTCTGGCCCCACCGCCACCGGGGGCTCGGGGACTACCTCGACGCGGTGGCGGCCCACGCCCCCGCGGATGTCCTGGTCTGTGTCGTGCGCCCGGCGAAGACGTGGAAGCGCAAGGTCATGGCCGTCGAGGAGTCCGCCGGGGGGCGGGTGCTGTTCTGCGCGCGGACCGTCCCCGTCGCCAGGCTGGTCGCCCGGGCCCGCCTACTGCCTTGAGAGGACCGGGATCTCCTCCGGAGGGATCTTGTAGTCCTTGGAGGGGTCGGCTCTGAGGTTGTAGCGGGCGATGCGCCAGAAGGCCGAGACGCCGTCCTTCCAGGTGATCTTCTTGCCCTCTTCGTAGGCGCGATAGTGGTAGCTGATGGGGACCTCGTAGATCGAGATCCCGGGGATCCGGGAGATCTTCGCGGTCATCTCCGGCTCGATGCCGAAGCGGTCGCTCTCCAGGTTCAGGGCCTTGATGATCGGGGCGCGGAAGACCTTGTAGCAGGTCTCCATGTCTGTGAGGTTGAGGCCCGTCATCAGGTTCGACGCCACCGTGAGGATGCGGTTGCCCTGCGCGTGGACGAACGCGTCCACCTTGCGGGGGAAGTGCATGAAGCGGGAGCCATAGACCACGTCCGCCCGGCCGTCGAGGATCGGCTGGAGCAGGGCCGGATAGTCCCGGGGGTCGTACTCGAGGTCCGCGTCCTGCACCAGGATGATGTCCCCGGTGGCCTCGTCGAAGCCCCGCCGGATCGCGGCGCCCTTGCCCCGGTTCCGGGGCTGGTCGAAGGCGACGATCTGGGGGTGCTTCGCTGCCAGGGCCTTGCAGAGCGCGGCGCTGCGGTCCGAGGAGCCGTCGTTGACCAGGAGGATCTCCTTGTCCGCAGGCTCCACGTCGAGGACCTGATCGACGATGGCCTCGAGGGTCCGCTCCTCGTTGTACACCGGGACGATGACGCTGAGCTTCATCCCACCCTTCCCCTGCTTCCGGCGCCCTCGACAGGATTCGAACCTGTGGCCTGCCGCTTAGGAGGCGGCTGCTCTATCCTACTGAGCTACGAGGGCGGGCGGTGGCGGCTCGCCGCCGACGCACACGCTTCCGAACGGGGCGTTTGTACCGGCAATTGACGGTAGGGTCAAGCGCTGCGCACCTCAACCTCGCGGGATGGCGGTGGGGCGGAGGGTCCAGACCTCGGTGCGGGCCGGGAGGGAGTCCCGATCCAGATCGATGGCGCCGACGTTCAGGCGGCGCATGGGGCAACGGACGCCTCGGAGGAAGTCCTCCAGGGGCCCGATGGCCAGGTCCGCGTGGGGGGTCTTGTAGTGCATCGGGATCGCGACCCGGGGGTTGAGCTGCGCGATGAGGTCGAGGGCCTCGGCGGGGCCCGCGGTGAAGTGCCCGCCCACGGGGACGAAGAGGACGTCCACCGGGCGGAGCACCGCGGCGGTGGTCTCGTCCAGGGGGCCGCCCAGGTCCCCGAGGTGGACCACCGCCAGGTCCTCCAGCACCAGCCGTCCCACCCGGGTGGTGGCCTCCACGGTGCCCCCGGCGTCGCCATGGGGGGCGGAGAGGACGCGCAGGTCGAGACCCCGGGCCGTGCCCGGCCCCCGCAGCACGTCGGGGGTCCCGAAGGAGGCGGCGACGTGGGCGTGGTCCGCGTGCTCGTGGGACACCACGACCACGTCCCAGGTCCCGGGGATCGGCGTGTAGCGTATGCGCCCCCCGAAGCCCATGGGCTCGTAGGGGTCCAGGAGGACCCTCAGGCCGGTGCCCTCCAGGCCGAAGCAGGCATGTGCGAAGTAGGTGATCCTCATGGCGCGTCTCCCGGATGCAGGTCGGGCCAGCACGGGTGGTCCGCGAGGAACCGGTCCCGGTCCGAGGGGGTGTTGAGGTTGCAGTGGACCAGGGGGGAGTCCACGGGGACTTCGGCGCCCGGGGTCGCTGCCAGGAGGTCCCGGAGGGTCATGCCGAGGCCCGCGTTCCGGGCCGCGTTCCGCCCTGCCGCGGTGAGGAGCACCGGATGTCCCCGGCGTCCGTCCCGGGTCGGGGCGACCCACGCGAAACCCGGCGTTGCGGTCCGCAGCAGGAGCGCCGGCGCCCCGGGCGGCGCGGGGCAGTCCACCGGCACGATCAGGACCGGCCTGTCGCCCCCCAGGGCTTCGAGGCCCAGCTGGATCGAGACGAAGGGCCCCTCCTCCGCCCGCGGATTCGCCACGTACATCCTCCCCTTCTGCGGGAGGGGCGTCCACGCCCCGATTCGGGGGGTCCCCTCGACCACCACGGCGATCTGCGCAGCCCCGCGCAGCGCCCGGAGCTGCAGCTCCAGCAGCGTCGCGCCCCCCAGGTCCAGCAGGGCCTTGGGGCCGCCCATGCGGCGGCCGCGACCCGCGGCCAGGATCACCGCGTCCCAGCTCACAGGATCACCGCGTCGGCGGGCTCGACGAAGCGGAGGTGCAGGTGGTGCCGGTGGCCCTTGTAGTGCCGGATCAGGCCCTCGGGGGTCCAGCGGGAGCGGGGGTACTGGAACCACTCCCCCAGGAGCTCTTCCGGGACGCCCTGGCGCAGGGCCTCCTCGAACAGAAGCCGCTGGAGGGACCAGTCCACCAGGATCCGCTCGACCCGGCCCGTGTCGATGAGGCGGCGGAGCAGCCACCAGGTCCGCGCTGCGTCCAGCGCGTCCGGGGTCACGTCGGTGAAGCGGATCTTCCAGGGCTCCCCGAGCCGGAAGAGGCCGATGTCCGCGTCGGTCCCCTCCCGATGGCTCTTGTGGGGCGGGAAGGCGCCGCCGCCCTTCCTGGAGAGATCCCCCACCACCAGGATCGATCCGGGGAAGGCCTCGGCCAGGGCCGCGCCCACGGCCTCGATGGTGCGCACGGCCGCGGGGCGTCCCCAGGCCCACTCGGGGTGCTTGACCTTGACCCCGGGCCCGTCCGCGAGCTGGACGCCGCCGTCCAGATACCCGCCTGGCCAGCGGCTCCGCTTCACGTAGACCCGAACCCGCTCCCCCTCCGCGACGATGGTCTTGCCCTTCCGCCACCTGTTGAGCATGCGGAGCTGGTGCTCTGGGAGCTCGAAGCGTTGGGATACCCAGCGCACCGACACCCGCTGTCGGGCCCGCCAGGCCATGCGGAAGCGCTCCTCCTCCCGGTGGAGGGAGTGCACCCGCAGGCGGGTCCCCCAGGAGGGGACGCTCTCCACCCCGGGGTTCCAGCTCCGGAGCGCGTCGGGTGGCACCTGGAAGCGGGCCGCGATGTCCGCGAGATCCTCGCCGGGGAGGACGGTCACCGCGCTCCAGGCCATGCCAGGGGCCGGCGCGTCCATCGGGGGAAGGTCCTGGCCGACGATCGCCATGAGGATCAGGAAGGGAAGCTGCAACCGGTCTCCTTTACACCCGAGGGCGGGTCGTCTATTTTTGTGCCGGAACCGGAGTCCTGTCAAATCCCGGGGAGAGCCCATGCGACCCGAGCCCTTCGACCTGTTCATTCGTTACCACCTCGGCCTCGACGGCGATCTGCAGTCGCGGTTCTACAACCTGGGCTCCCTCTGCCGGGAGTTCTGTGTCCCACCGGAGGAGATGACCGCCTGGCTGAAGGAGGCCGGGGTCTCCGCGGACATCTCCGGCCACGTGGATTTCCGCCTGGCGAAGGCCCATGGGGAGGCCCAGGGCCTGGCCCTCTCCGGCGCCCGGGAGGAGCTCGCCGCCTGCGCGCGCAAGGCCTGGGAGGGCTATCACGCCGCACTCTCGACCTATGATCCGACCCGCTTTCGTGACGGCATCAACTGGAACGACGTCTGGGGAGACGGCGAGGGATGACGCTCCGGCGCCGGACCCACGCCGCGCCGCGCCCCGCCCCCGCCCTCCTCTGCGTGGAGGGGTTGTCGGTGCGCTTCACCTCCCCTGGCCGTGAAGGCGTCGTGGTGCGGGACCTCGACCTCGCGGTGGATCGCGGGGAGACCCTGACCCTCGTGGGGGAGTCGGGATCGGGCAAGAGCGTCTGCGTGCGCGCCCTGACGGGCCTCCTCCCGCCTCAGATCGCCGCTGTCAGCGGCCGGGCCCTCTGGGAGGGCCGGGATCTCCTCACCATGCCCCCGGCCCGGCGCCGTGAGATCCTGGGCGCGGGGATCGGCATGGTCTTCCAGGAGCCGGCGATCGCGCTCAGCCCGACCCGGACCATCGGCCGCCTCCTCACCGAGGTCCTGACCCAGCGGACCGGCGATCGCGGGGACGCCGCGAAGGCGCGGGCCCTCCAGGCCCTGGCCGAGGCGGGGATCCCGGACCCGGGTGCCGTCGCGTCCAGCTACTGCTGGCAGCTCTCAGGCGGTCTGGCCCAGCGGGCGGCCATCGCCGCAGCCATGATCCTGGCGCCGGCCCTCCTCGTCGCAGACGAGCCGACCACTGCGCTGGACGTCACCACCCAGGCCGCGCTGGTGCGCTCCCTCGTGGCGCTCACCCGGCGGCGGGGGATGGCCTTGCTGTTCATCACCCACGATCTTTCCCTGGCCCGCCTCCTGCCCGGCCGGACCCTCGTGCTCTATGCCGGGCGCCGCGTGGAGGAGGGTCCGGCGGCGGCGGTGCTGGACCGGCCCCGGCACCCGTACACCGGAGCCCTCATGGGCTGTGTCCCGGGCCGGGCCGTGGATCGGGGCGCGCTCCTGCGGCCGCTGCCGGGGCGCCTGCCCCTCCCCGGGGAGGAGGCGACCGGCTGCCCCTTCGCACCCCGTTGCTCCCGGGCCGGGGCCCGGTGCGCGCAGATGCCTCAGCCCGCGACCGTGGACGGCCGCGTGGTGGCCTGTCATCACCCTCTGGAGGACGAGCCATGACCCGGACGCGCCCGATCCTGACCCTCTCCCGGGTCCGGGTCTGCTACCGGGTCCGTCGGGGGCTGGGCTGGCAGATCCATGAGGTGGTGCGCGGGGTCAACCTGGAGGTGGAGCGGGGGGAGTGCTTCGGCCTGGTGGGGGAGAGCGGCTGCGGCAAGAGCACCCTGGCGAAGGCCATCGCCGGCCTCGTCCCCGTCCACGCCGGCCGGATCATGGTGGACGGGGTCCCGGAGGCGCCGGGGCGGGCCCGGCGTGCCGCCCTCCGTCGCCGAGTACAGATGGTCTTCCAGGACGCCGCCGGTGCGCTGAATCCCCGCCTCACGGTCGGTTTCCAGCTGCGGGAGGCCCACGGCCTCGGCGCCCATCGGCGGGATCCCGCCGCACCGGCGGTCTTGGGGATCCTGGACCAGGTTGGGCTCCCGTCCGAGGTCCTCCGTCGCCATCCCCACGAGCTGAGCGGGGGACAGCGTCAGCGGGTGGTGATCGCGCGGGCCCTCCTCACCGGCGCGGAGATCCTCCTGGCGGACGAACCCGTGTCCGCGCTGGATCTCAGCGTCCAGGCACAGATCCTGGAGCTCCTCCGGGGGCTCAACCGGGACGGAGGGGTCACCTGCCTCTTCATCTCCCATGACCTGGACGTGGTGCGGTATCTCTGCCCCAGGGTGGCGGTGATGCTCGCCGGTCAGGTGGTGGAGGACGGGCCCTCGGAGCAGGTCCTCGTGGGTTCCGTCCACCCCTACACCCGGGCCCTCCTCGCATCGATTCCCCACCACATGGAGCCCTTCTCCGAGGCAGAGGCCCTCGACGAGGCCGATGCTCCGGACGGCCCGGCGCCCCTGCGCGGGTGCCCCTACCAGGTCCCTTGCGCCCTCGCTGACATGCGCTGCTGCACCGAGACGCCGCCCCTGATCCCCCTGGGCGGGGGCCACCGGGTCGCCTGCTTCAAACACGAGGCGATGTCGACTTAACCGCAGTCTTCTCCGACCTTGTCGGCGTCGTAGCAGTCGACGTGCTTCTGGAGCATGGTCCGGGCCCGGTGCAGGCGCACCTTGGCCGCGGTGGTCGAGATGTCGAGGACCTTTGCCGTCTCCTCGGTGGAGAGGCCCTCGAAGTCGCGCAAGGTGATCACGACCCGGTAGATTGGTGGGAGCCCGAGGAGGGCCGATTGCAGGCGCCGGGCCAGCTCTCCGGCCTCGGCCTCGTGCACGGGCCCGTCGGCGCCGTCCGGCGTCCCCGCCGGGATCCGGTCCTCCCGGTCCTCGACGAGCTGGTCCAGGGACTCCTCGCGGCCGGGCTCGTGCTTCCGCTTGCGGCGCTTCTTGAGGCATGCGCTGCTGGCGATCTTGAAGAGCCAGCTCTGGAAGCTGCCCTCCCCCCGGAAGCTGTCCATGTTCCGGTACGCAGAGAGGAGGGTCTCCTGGAGCACGTCCTCCGCGTCCTCCCGGTGGCCGCACATCCGGGCCCCGAACCGGAAGACCCGGTCCTTGTACATGGACATCAGCTCCTCGAAGGCCTTCTTGCTGTCGGCCTTCACGAAGCGGTTGATCAGCTCGTGCTCGTAGATCTTCTTGTCGGTCATGGGTCTCTTCATACTCCTTTGCGGTCTCCCCAGATCACCCTGTGGATTTGGATCTGCAGACGGTAGGGGAGGCGGTCCTCCAGGATCCAGTCGGCCAGGGCCTGCGCGGGGAGAGTCGGCGTGGCGGGGGCGAGGAGGACATGGTGGTCGGCGATGGGCAGGGGATGCTCCCGGAGCCAGGCCCGGCTCCAGTCGTAGTCTCCGCGCCCCGTGAGCACGATCTTGAGCTGGTCCCAGGGCTGCAGCGCGTCGAGGTTGGACAGGAGGAACGGGGCCACGGCCGCGGCGCCGGGGACCTTGAGATCCAGGACCCGGACCGCCGCGGCGGGGAGGGCGTCCACGGGCTGGGTGCCGTTGGTCTCCACCACCGCGTCCACCCCCCCGGCCAGGACCGTCTCCACCAGGGCCGCGGCCGCGGCCCTCTGGAGCATGGGCTCGCCTCCGGTGAGGAGCAGGTGGTCCATCCCCGACGCGAGGACCCGGGCCGCGACGTCGGCCACCGCCCGGGGGGTGCCGTCCGCCCAGGAGTCCGGGGTGTCGCAGAAGGAGCAGCGGAGGTTGCATCCCCCGCAGCGCACCAGGTACGCGGTGCGCCCCGCGTGGAGGGATTCCCCGTTGATGCACGGGTACTCTTCGCACACCCAAAGCTCCATGGCCCCTCCCGAACCTCTGTGAACGTGCCTGTGCCCGCCTTGCCGCCTCTCCCGCACCGCAGTATACTGCGCGAGACGCTCAAGCCCCTAGGCCCAAAACAAGCGAAGATGCCGTAGCGAGGTGGTCGAGATGGCGGTGCTGACAAAGATGGCGAACGAAGGCGATGCCGGGTATCGTCGAGTTCGAGTGAGCATGGCGAGCGGTCCATCTGCTGTTCAGCACAGGCAGA
>JBDRIT010000253.1:0-14087 GCA_043815665.1 Pseudomonadota bacterium | reverse complement strand
CTAGATGAACTCGGCTGAAGTGATGATACCCCCTGGCCGGTCCCCGACGCCGATCTCGGCGTTGCTCCTCCTCGAAGTGGCTCTACCACGTCTTCGTAGAAGCGCCTTGACCTCGACGCCGGTTCCTCGTCCAGGCCGCATCATCATTTGCGCCGAGGTCATCTAGGGATGCCGAAGATCCTCGTCATCGGGTACGGGAACCCGGGCCGCCTGGACGACGGCCTGGGGCCTGCGCTGGCGGCCCGGCTGGAGGTCATGGCGCTCCCCGGCGTGACCGTGGACTCCGACTACCAGCTCACGGTGGAGGACGCGGCGGCGGTCGCGCAGCACGACGTGGTGATCTTCGCAGACGCCCACGTCTCCTGCGCTCCGCCCTTCGCCCTGACCCGCCTGGAGCCCGGCGGCGCAATGAGCTTCAGCACACATCACGTGGAGCCCGGAGCGGTCCTCGCGCTGGCGAAGGACCTCTTCGGGGAGACCCCGGACGCGTTCGCGCTGGGGATCCGGGGCTACGAGTTCAACGACTTCGGAGAGCGGCTCTCCGACGCGGCGCGCCGAAACCTCGACGCGGCCCTTGAGTTCCTCGTGCCCTGGCTTCAAAATGAACCCCCATTCAGAGCAGAAGAGGTCTGAGATGGACAAGAAGGTGATCCTCATCGTCGACGACGACCCCGACTTCCGGTACTCGCTCCGCATGATCCTCGAGAGCGGGGGCTACCAGATCGAGGAGGCTCCCTCCGCGGAGGACGGGCTGAAGCAGTTCAAGGCCGTAAATCCCGACCTCGTCATCGTCGATCTGATGATGGAGGAGATCGACTCCGGGACGAACTTCGTCAAGGAGATGAAGGTCATCGGCGCCGCGGTGCCGATCTTCATGCTCAGCTCCGTAGGCGACCAGATGAACCAGATGACCAGCTACGCAGACATCGGGCTGTCCGGCATGCTCCAGAAGCCTGTCGAGCCGAAGAACCTGCTCGATACCCTCAAGAAGAGGCTGGGCTGACCCTCCGCACTCCGAACCGGGATCCCGTCGACCGGACTCCCCCGATCGTCCCGACGCCGTGTGTGCGAGCCCGTTGGAAAGTTTTCCATTCCCGGCCATTGTGGATAGAATCGGTGGCCGCAGGGGGGGTGTGCACATGACACAGTCGATCGCCACGCCCACGGGTGATGGGAAGACCGTCCTGGCCATCGTCGAGGATGCGGACATCAGGGATCTGCTCATCGCCGGCCTGGAGCCCGAGGGCTTCCTCGTGAACTTCGAGGTCGCACAGCTCCATGCGGCGCGGTGCGCCCGGGACCGCAGCGCGGACTTCCTGATCCTGGACATGGGCCTGCTCGGGAGCCGGTGCGCGGAGCTGGTCAGGCTCATGCGCCACCACGGAAGCGACCTGCCTGTCCTGATCCTCGCCGGAGATCCGGCCATCGACGATGTCTTTCAGGTGCTGAAGGCCGGCGCTGACGACTTCATGCGCAAGCCCATCGAGGGGCCGGACCACATCGCCCTGGCCATGCGCCGGCTCTTCCTCTACAGCTCTTGCCAGCAGGAGAACTTCCGGCTCCAGCTCGACCAGGAGCGGGCCAGGAAGCGAGAGCAGCTCAGCCTGAACCGGGTCACGTTCTTTCGCTTCGCCAGCCATGAGCTCAAGTCGCCTCTGGTGGCCATCCAGACCAGCCTCAACACCTTGGAGGCCCTGGCGGGTGACCACCTCACCCTGCCCATGCTGGAGCTGGTGAGCCGCTCCATCACCCGCTGCACCCAGATGATCAACATGGTCAACGACCTCCTGGCCATGAGCGTGGAGCGCTCGGACATCCGGGACTTCTACCAGGCCCTCGATCTGGTGACCATGATCCAGGAGGCGATCGCACAGCACGAGGAGGTGGCGAAGGCGAAGAGGTTGGACATCCGGTGCATCGGCTGCGGCGGGAAGCGCACCCTCATGGGCAACCGCTATGGGATCGAGAAGGTCCTGGCGAACCTGATCGGGAACGCAGTCCGCTACACCCAAGAGGGTGGCCACGTCGAGGTGGAGCTCCGCGCCCGGAACGGCTTCGCGGTCGTCCGGGTGTCCGACAACGGCATCGGGATCCCCACGAACGATCTGGAGCGCGTCTTCCACGAGTTCTACCGCGCCCCCAACGCTCGCAAGACCGGCTCCATCGGCTCCGGCCTCGGCCTCTCCCTGGTCAAGAAGGTCGTCGAAGAGCACGGCGGTTGGGTGATCCTGGCCTCGGAGGAGGGCGTGGGGAGCACCTTCCAGATCTGGCTCCCGCTCCGGCGACCGGAGGCCGACGCCCCGGCTTGACACCTCCTGCCCCGGCTGCTAGTCAAGCTCCTGTCAGGGAGGCGCGCTCTGCATGTCGACCGCTCGTTCCCATGTCACCGTCGAGGGCGTCGTCCAGGGGGTGGGGTTCCGACCCTTCGTCTATCGCCTGGCCATGGATCTGGAGCTCACGGGCTGGGTCCTGAACACCTCAGGCAGCGTGGAGATCGAGGTGGAGGGGCCGGCCCACCGGGTCGCAGCGTTCACCCGCCGCCTCCGAGACGACGCACCACCCCTGAGCTGGATCAAGGAGCTGCGGGCGCTGGACGTCGCGCCCGCGGGCGGGGGCGCCTTCGAGATCCGCGAGAGCGCCGCGCAGGAGGGCGCGTTCCAGCCCATCTCCCCGGACATCGCAACCTGCCAGGATTGCCGCCGGGAGCTCTTCGACCCAGCGGATCGGCGCTCTGGATACCCCTTCACCAATTGCACCAACTGTGGCCCCCGGTACACGATCATCCGAGACGTCCCCTACGACCGACCGCTCACCACCATGGCCCCGTTCCCCTTGTGCCCGGATTGCAGGGCCGAGTTCGATGACCCGCTGGATCGGCGCTTCCACGCCCAGCCCAACGCGTGCCCGGCGTGCGGGCCCCGGGTGGTGTTCCACGACCGGGCGGGGGTGGAGACGCCAGCGGAGCCCCTCGGCGCGGCGGCCGCGCTCCTGGAGCGCGGCGGGGTCCTGGCCCTCAAGGGCCTGGGGGGTTTCCACCTGGCCTGCGATGCGACCCGCCCCGAGGCCGTCGCCCTCCTCCGGAGCCGCAAGGGCCGGGGCGGCAAGCCCTTCGCGGTGATGCTCCCCGACCTGGACACCCTGCGGCGCCACTGCCGGCCGTCGGAGACCGAGGTCGCGACCCTGACGTCGCCCCAGGCCCCCATCGTCCTGATCCCCTGGGAACGGACAGCCTCGGACATCTGCGACGACGTCGGCCCCGGCCTCCTCTTCCTCGGGGTGATGCTCCCCTACACTCCCCTGCACCACCTGCTCATGGCGCGCCTGGGCCGGCCCCTGGTGATGACCAGCGGAAACCTGAGCGAGGAGCCCATCGCCAGGGACAACGCCGAGGCGCTGGAGCGTCTCGGCGCGCTCGCCGACGGGTTCCTCCTCCATGACCGGGAGATCCTGGCCCGCTGCGACGACAGCGTCTACTTCGTCGAGGGTGGCGCCCCCCGACCGATCCGTCGGGCCCGGGGCCACGCCCCCCACCCCGTGGTCATCAAGGGGGACGGTCCCCAGGTCCTGGCGGTCGGGGCCCAGGAGAAGAGCACGTTCACCCTGGTTCGAGGCGAACATGGCTTCGTGAGCCCGCACATCGGCGACCTGGAGAACCTGGAGACCCTCACCCACTTCCGGGACACGGAGGCCCGCTACGAGCACCTCTTCCGGGTGCGCCCGGAGGTGATCGCGCACGACCTGCACCCGGACTATCTCTCCACCGCGTGGGCCCTCGAGCGGGCCGCCTCGGATGAGATCCCCGCGGTGGCTTGTCAGCATCACCACGCACACGTGGTCTCCTGCATGGCCGACGCAGGTTACGAGGAGCCGGTGATCGGCGTGTCCTTCGACGGCACCGGCTACGGCACCGACGGGGCGATCTGGGGCGGGGAGGTCCTGGTCGCGACCCGGGCCGCGTTCCGGCGCGCCCTGCACCTGGAGTACGTCCCCCTCCCCGGCGGCGCTGCCTCGATCCGGCGTCCGGGGCGGATGGCCGCGTCCTACCTCTTCTCCCTCCTGGAGCCCGACGAAGCGGCCGCAGCCCTCCACCGGACCGGTCTCGGGCCCGGGGAGGCGGGGGTGGTCGAGCACATGATCCGCACCGGTCTCAATGCGCCACGGACCTCGAGCATGGGCCGCCTCTTTGACGGCGTGGCCGCCCTCTGCGGCCTCGGCACCGTGGCCAGCTACGAGGGTGAGGCGGCGATCCGCCTGGAGATGGCCGCCCACCGGGCCCCGATGGAGACCGGCACCTATCCCCTCGCCCCCTCTTCCCTTTCCCTCCCCCTCGCCCCCCTCTTCCGCGCCGTCCTCCATGACCTGGACGCCGGCGTCGACATCCCGATCATCGCACGCCGCTTCCACAACAGCGTCGCCGCGTTGACCTCCCAGGCCGCGTGCCACCTCAGGGAAGTCTCCGGAATCAAAGCGGTTGCATTGACCGGGGGAGTCTTCCAGAATCGTCTCTTGACCCGCTTGGCCGGGGACACCCTGGCAGGGGACGGGTTCACAGTGCTGCTCCATCGGCAGGTCCCCTGCAACGATGGCGGGATCTCCCTGGGACAGGCGGTGATCGCGCGACACCCGACGGACGTGGAGGTGCCCTGATGTGTCTGGCGATTCCAGCGAAGGTCCTCACGGTGGACGGCCTGGAGGGCGACGTGGAGCTGGGCGGGATCACCCGGCGGGTGAACCTGCAGCTCACCCCCGACGCCAGGGAGGGGGACTACGTCCTCCTGCACACGGGCTACGCGATCAGCGTCATCGACGAGGACGAGGCCCGGGAGACCCTGGAGATGTTCCGGGAGCTGGAGAACACATTGGAGCCCGAAGCGTGAAGTACGTCGATGAGTTCCGCTCCTCGGACACGGCGATGGCGCTGGCCGCGTCCCTGCGGCGTCGATCGACGAAGCCCGTGCGGATGATGGAGTTCTGCGGCGGCCACACGGTCTCCGTGTTCCGCCATGGCCTGCGCCAGCTCATGCCCGAGACCGTCACCCTGGTCTCCGGGCCGGGCTGCCCCGTGTGCGTCACCGCGAACGCGGATCTGGACAGGGCCGTTGCGTTCGCGCGGGTGGAGAATGCAATCGTCACGACCTTCGGGGACATGTTCAGGGTCCCCGGCAGCCGGCAGAGCCTCCAGCAGGCCAAGGCGGAGGGTGCGGACATCCGCGTGGTCTACTCCACGACGGATGCGCTCACGATCGCCCGCGCCAACCCTGGGCGGCCCGTGATCTTTCTCGGCATCGGCTTCGAGACCACCGCACCCACGGTGGCCGCCTCGGTGGTCACCGCCAGGGAGCAGGGCCTCTCCAACTACTTCGTGCACTCGATGCACAAGGTCTGCCCCCCGATCCTCGAGGCGATCCTGTCGTCGGGGACCGTGAACCTCCAGGGGCTCATCTGTCCCGGGCACGTGAGCGCGATCACCGGGGCGAAGATCTTCGCCCCGGTGGCCGGGAGGTGGAGGATCCCTTGCGTCGTCTCCGGCTTCGAGCCTGCGGATCTCCTCCAGGCCGTGGACATGCTCGTGGCCCAGGTGGAGGCAGGGGAGAGCCGGGTGGAGATCGCGTACAGCCGGGGCGTGACCTGGGAAGGCAATGTCCACGCGCAGCGCCTCCTCGACCGGGTCTTCGAGCCCGCCCCCGCAGACTGGCGGGGCGTCGGCGTGGTCCCGGACAGCGGCCTGCGCCTCCGGGAGGAGTTCGCGGCCCACGACGCGGAGGCCGCGTTCGACGTGGACCCGGGGCCGACCATCGAGGCCGCTGGCTGCATCTGCGGCAACGTGCTCCTGGGCACCGCAACCCCCGCCGACTGCGCGCTCTTCCGATCCGTCTGCACCCCCGAGGCCCCGGTGGGCCCCTGCATGGTCTCCTCCGAGGGGAGCTGCTCGGCCTGGTACAAGTACGGTGGGCGTTGAGATGACCGACCGCATCCTCCTCACCCATGGCAGCGGCGGCAGGACCGCACACCGGCTCATCGAGGATGTCTTCCTTGCGGCCTTCGACAACCCGATGCTCGCCGCGATGGAGGACGCCGCCACCGCGGAGTTCTCCGGCCGTCTGGCCTTCACCACCGACGGCTTCGTGGTGCATCCCCTGTTCTTCCCGGGGGGCGACATCGGGAAGCTCGCAGTGTGCGGGACGGTCAACGACCTGGCGATGTCCGGCGCGGTGCCCCTCTATCTCAGCCTCGGACTGATCATCGAGGAGGGCCTCCCGGTGGCGGATCTGCGCCGGGTGGTGGAGTCCATTGCGGCAACGGCGAGGGAGGCCAAGGTCTCCATCGTCACCGGGGACACAAAGGTGGTCCATCGGGGCAAGGCTGACGCCCTCTTCATCACCAC
The DNA here is from genome assembly GCA_043815665.1 of Pseudomonadota bacterium. GTDB lineage: Bacteria > Myxococcota_A > UBA9042 > CAIXZC01 > CAIXZC01 > CAZNWW01. Next base: position 7,702 of record JBDRIT010000253.1, on the reverse strand, counting down.
AGCGGGCGTCGGGCGGGTGCGGGACGGGGTGACGATCTCGGCGTCCTCTGCGAGGCCCGGAGACAGGATCCTCATCAACGGCAGCATCGGCGACCACGGGATCGCAGTGGTGAGCCAGCGGGAGGGCCTCTCCTTCGGCGGGGACGTGCGGACGGACTGCGCTCCCCTGGGCGGCCTCGTGGCCGCCATGCTGGAGGCCTGCCCCGGGGTCCGCTGCCTGCGCGACCCCACCCGGGGGGGCGTGGCGACGACCCTCAACGAGATCGCAGACCGCTCGGCCGTGGGGATCCGCCTCGTGGAGGCTGCGATCCCGGTGAACGAGGCCGTCGTTGGCGCGTGCGAGCTGCTTGGCTTCGATCCCCTGTACGTGGCCAACGAGGGCAAGGTCATCGCCGTGGTCCCCGCGGCCTGTGCGGACGCGACCCTCGCGGCCATGCGCGCACATCCCTACGGCGCAAGGGCGGCGATCATCGGCGAGGTCACCGGAGACGACCCCGGCCGGGTGGTCCTCCGGACCCGCCTGGGCACCACGCGGATCGTGGAGATGCTCACCGGCGACCTCCTGCCCAGGATCTGCTGAGATGCACGAAGCAGCGATCACAGAGAGCATGGTGCGCCTGGTCCTGGACCAGGCCCGGGAGCACGACGCGCAGGTGGTCCGCAAGGTCACGGTGGTGCTGGGGGCGATGAGCGGGGTCGTCGCCGAGTCCATGCGGTTCTACTTCGCGGAGTTCACGAGGGGGACCATCGCCGGGGACGCGGTCCTGGAGGTCCGGGCGGTCCCGACGAAGGCCAACTGTCTCTCCTGCGGGCATGGCTTCGAGCTGGAGGATTCCCTCTGGCTCTGTCCCGAGTGCGGGGACCGGCGCCTGGACATCGTCGAGGGCAAGGAGCTTATGGTAGACTCCATCGAGGTGGATTGATGCAGATCAAGGTCGTCCGGAACATCCTGAGCATGAACGACGCGGTTGCGAGCCGCACACGTCGTGACCTGCGCTCCCGGGGCATCACCCTCCTCAACCTCCTGGCGTCGCCTGGTGCGGGCAAGACCACCTTCATCCTGGCCCTGGCGGAGCGCCTGGCGGGGCAGATCCGCATCGGCGTCATCGAAGGGGACCTGGCCTCCCGGCTGGACGCGGACCTGGTCGCCGCAGCCGGTCTCCCGGTGGTCCAGATCAACACCGAGGGCGGCTGCCACCTCGAGGCCACGCAGATCTCGGCGGTGCTCTGCGACCTCCCCCTGGACGAGATCGACCTCCTGATCGTGGAGAACGTGGGGAACCTCATCTGCACCGCGTCCTACGACCTGGGCGAGGACCTCCGCGTCGTCCTCTGCAGTGTCCCCGAGGGCCACGACAAGCCTTACAAGTACCCCCGGATCTTCAGCGACGTCGACGCCGTGGTGGTCACCAAGACCGACCTCACTCCCTACATCAACTACGATCTCGGCGCGTTCACCACGGCGATCCGGTCCATCAACCGGGACGTGCCGGTCCTCCCGGTCTCCGCGACCACCGGGGACGGCATGGACACGCTCGGCGACTGGCTGCTGAGCCAGTTGAAGGGCTGAGTCGCAGGGGGAGAGCGTGAGAGGTCTGCCGAGCGCCCTCGTGGTCATGCTGCTCCTCGGCGTTGCCGTCCGCCTCGCGGTGGCCTGGGCTCCCTTCGACGGGTACCAGGCCGAGCGCGGCCCCCTGGTCGACGACAGCTTCTACTACTTCCAGATCGCACGGAACATCGCCACCGGAGCCGGGCCCACCCACGACGGGGCCTCCCGGACCTCGGGCTTCCAGCCCCTCTGGATGCTCGCACTGGTGCCCCTGTACCTGGCCGCACCGGACGACCCGATCCTCCCGATCCACCTGGCGATGACCCTCCAGGCCCTGTTGGCCGCGCTCTCCGCGGTGCTGCTCTGGCGCCTGGGCCGCCACCTGGCCGGGCAGACGGCCGGACGGGTCGCTGCGGGGACCTGGCTGGCCTCCCCCTACATCATCGACCACGGAATGAACGGGATGGAGACTGCCCTCGCCGCGGTGACCCTCCTGGGAGTCCTGGCGTGGTACCTGGAGCGGATCCGGGGCCGGTGGGCGGAGACCTCGCGCCGGGACTGGGCCCTCCTCGGGCTCCTCGGGGGCCTGGCCTTCCTCTCCCGGGTGGACTCGGCCCTCCTCCTCGCTGCCCTTGCGGTGGACCTGATCCTGGGGATGGGCCGACGCGTCGGTGCGGGGCCGCTGCTCCGCGCCTCCCTCTGGAGCCTGGTCGGCTTCTCCGTGGTGGTGCCCTGGGTGGGGTTCTGCCTGGCGGTGTCCGGGACGCTCCTCCCCGAGAGCGGCAGGGCGGTCCGCCTCCTGGCGACCCTGTACAGCACCTCGCACCTGTACGGAGCGCACACCGCCGGGGAGCCGGGCTTCTACCTCGACAACCTCGGGTTGCTCCTCCGCAACCTCCTCTCACGCCCGGAGGTCCCGCCCCTCGGAGCGCCCGTCGGGATCCTCCTCCGGAGGCTGGACCTGCCGGTCTGGACCAACCTCCTCTGGAGCGCGGCGGCGGCCGCGGGGCTCTGGTGGGCCTGGCGCCGCAGCGCGGCCCGGGGGCGCTTCCCCGGCTTCCTCTGGGGCGCCGCCGCCCTGTATCTCCTGGCCTACGCGGTGGTCGTCCCGGGGCAGTGGTTCTATGCGCGCTACCTCTTCCCCGTGGTGACCCTGGGGATCCTCCTTGCCGGCATCACCGCACAGGTGGTCCTGGCCCTCCCGAGCCCGGCGGTCCGCCGGCTCCTCGTCGGCGCCGGCGTCCTGCTGCTCCTGACCGCGGTGAGCGTCGACGGGCACCGGCGCCTGCTGATGACCGACGGCAAGAACATCATCGGCTACGTCGAGACCGCCCGGATGATCGACGACACCCCCTGGATCCAAGCTCCGGTGGGGGTCTTCCAGGCCGGCGTCGTAGGATACATGGCCCGCAAGGACATCCTGGCCCTGGACGGCAAGGTGAACGCGGCCGCGTTCGAGGCCCTGGAGGCGGGCACCCTGACGAGCTACCTCCAGGATCAGGGCGTAGCCACGGTGACGGACCTCTATCCCTGGATGATCGACCTGTTGTTCGACCACGGCGCACGGCACGATGATCCGGTGTCGCTCCAGCGCCGCACCGTCTCCCACCCCGCCCGACCCTTCAGCTGGCTGGTCGTCACCCTGCCCCCGTCGGGACCGGCCCCCGGGGGTGCGCTCCAACCCCGGAATGGGATCTGATGACGTCCCCCGGACTTGCACTTCGAGACGATTTCCGGTAGTTGGATCCGCCGGCGCTCCGTGGAGCGCCGGCCCGACGGCACCGCGGTCGACGTCCCGATGCGCTGGATCCTCTCGGAGTGCGCCAGCGACGCGGACTGCAACTACGACGGCGGCGTCTGCCGCGCCAGCGTCTACGGCGGCCGGAAGATCTGCACGAAGACCTGCATGCAGTTCTGCCCGGACCGGGCCGGCTACCCGACGTCCTTCTGCGCCACGGATCCCGAGGACGAGGAGGCGGGGCTCTGCACCCTCAAGGCCTCGGCGCTGAACAACGACTGCAAGCGGTACCCGGGCCAGGTCCTCGCACCGAATACGCCCCGGTTCAACCAGCCCGTCGTCGTCGCGGACGTCTGTCTCCAGGGCTCCGAGGGCTGGATCGGCGAGGCCTGCTTCAGCGATCTGGACTGCGCGCCCTTCGAGGGCGTCTGCCAGGGCGCGGACGCCCTCGAAGAGCGCCCCGGCTTCTGCACCGAGACCTGCAACCAGTTCTGTCCCGACGCCGCGGGCCAGCCCGGGACCTTCTGCGTCGACGGCGGGGACGGGGACGGGACCTGCATGCAGAAATGCGTCCTCCAGGACGACTGCCCCTTCGGCTACACCTGCCAGGCCGACGTGCCGCGCTTCGGTCAGTCAGGGATCACCGCGGACGTCTGCCAGTAGCCCGCGTCAGGTGGTCATCGAAACACCGCCCCGAGGAGTGTCCTTTCACGGTCCGGGAGTCCTCCTGACGGCGAGGGGCCGGGCGGGCAAGGTAGAAGGGCTGCGATCCCTGCTCGCTATGGGCAGCCGGCAGCGTCGCGGAGCTGCTGGATCCCGTCCAGCAGGAGAGGGTCCATCACCAGGTCCAACAGGACCGCGTCGTTGATGCCCAACTTGGGATGGTCCTTGGTCAGCTCGAGGTAGAGGAACGCGCGGCCCCAGACGGTTAGAATCGCCTCGCGCCAGCAGGGGTCTCCGGAGAGGAGGTTCCACGCGCCGGGGTAGCCCGTCCGTGCCATGTGCAGGTAGCGCTCCAGGTACCAAAGAAAGGTCAGGATCCCGTCGCGCTCGCTGACGTTCCAGGTGTAGTGGTCATGGAACGCGTAGCCCACCGCCAGCGAGTTCACGTACTGGGTCGTCTCCTCCAGTACCGAGTTGAAGCCCTGGTCCCCGCCCTGGAAATCCCCGTCGTTCGGGGCCCCGTCCAGGTAGATGTTCGCGTAGCTGTCACAACCGGAGTAGGACCCGCCCTCGCAGGGCGGCAGGGCTTGGGAGAACTGGTCCCCTTTGATCAGGCTCCGTGCGAAGGTCAGACCGTACTGCTCCGTGGACATGCCGTCGGAGCAGGTGAAGCTCAGGTCTGGGGTCAGCACGTACGCAGAGTCGTAGAAGCCCCCCTCGGCCCAGTCCAGGAGATGCCCGCACTCGTGGACAATGGTCGAGAGCTGACCGATCACCGCCGCGCCGCTGCTCTTGTCCCCTAGAAACATGTCCACGCAGTGACCGACGTCGGACCTGGCCAGGGCCTGGGAGACGATGAACGCGCCCACGGGGTAGCGGGCATCGAGGACAGCGTCGATGAACGCGAGGTAGGCAGCCGGGCTGTAAGAACCCTCCAGTGCTGCCAGGCTGATGTTCGGAAACGGCAAGACCTCGTCGTACTGCCCGTCGGTGCACTCGGGGTCCACTGCGGGGGACGGCGGCGGGACCACCGTGTCGGGGCCGACTGTCTCCTGGCCGGGACCCGCCGTGTCCGGGCCAGGCCCAACGGCATCCAAACCCGGTCCCGCAGTATCGACGCCGGGCAGCGCGTCGTCGGACGGCGCCTCCGCATCGTCCATGGGGTGGAACACGTCCTCCCCCGGCTGCTGCAGGCCGTCCGCATCGTCCCCGTCGCCACCGTTGTCGCACGCGGAGGCGCCAGAGAAGGCAAAGAGAATGGCTGCGAGGAAAAAGCTCCGAAGCCGAGGAGGATGCATCGGGTCGAGTTTTCGCATGCGGGTCACTCCGAGTGGTCGGGTCCGGAGATATCATCCCCCGTCGGCGGCTGGAGATGCAAGCAATCCGATGGGGACGGATCTGATCACGCTCGATAGTCTCCGTCCACAAAGTCCCTTCGTGGCGAGAAGCCGGGGCCGCTTCGACGGCGAGGAGCGAGGGTCGAGATCGCCGGAATCGTAGCCAGCGCCTACGTTGAGGACGGTCTTGGCCCGATGAACGAAGCTGCCGAAGATGGAGCCGGTTTCGCAGCAGAAGGGGGTTTGTGGACGGAGACTCCGCTGACTGCGCTGGCTGCGCCGGTAGGACTGTACGCAGATTATACGCACTTCAGGATTTTTTAGAGACCGCCTACGGCGCTCTTCGGATTATCGATACACGTCTCGCCGATGTCCAACCTTGACTACGATCACGAGGATCTCCTCATCCCGTATTTCGTAGAGGACTCGGTACGTCCCCTGCCGGATTCGATAGCGCTCACTTCCAGACAGCTTCTCCGCTCCCAGTCGTCTCGGGTCCTCAGCGAGGGTGTCTATGGTGGCCAGGATTCGGTGAACGTCGGCTCGAGGAATCCGGCGCAGGTCCTTTGAAACAGACTTCCGGAAGACGATCCGCCAAGTCATATCTTGCCCTGTGCCTCAAGGTCTCTGAGCAACTCCTCATAGCTGATCACCGGTTCGTTTTCCCGCTCATCGAAAGCTGCGAGATCTTCGGCGTCCTCGCGTAGCGCCGCTCTGACTGCTTCGTTCACAAGTTCCGACAAGGAGCGATGGGTATCCGCTGCTTTGATTCGAAGAGCCCTGTGAAGGTTCTTGTCGAAATACACAGTAGAGCGTGTGGTGTCAGGCATGTTGCACCTCCTCGCCTCATCTTAGCGACATGACGTTATAGGGTCAAGGTGCTCCTGACATTCGGACAGTTTGACTTCCACCGTGTGAAGGTGTTTGCGCGTGCGTGTAACATGTCCAGATCCGCTTCCCGGGTCAAGGGGCGGCGGGCTGATCGTTGGTCACGCAGTGGATTCCGCCCCCGTTGGTCCAAAGCGTGTTCGCGTCGATCATGTGCACGTCCCGGCCGGGGAAGAGCTCCTCAAGGAGGGCCTTGGCTGCGGCATCCGCTGGCGCGTCTCCGAAGGCCATGGCCACGACGAAGCCGTTCCCGACCAGCCAGTTCATATAGTCCGTTTCCCCCGGGCAGGGAACGCGAACGATCTCCAGGCCGGCCGCCGCGGAGGCGGCGGCGAGGGCGTCCTCGGTCTGTGCTCCCCAGGTCGTCTGCGCGATCGCAATGGTGTCCGCGTCGACGAAGCGGGCCACGCCGTCGATATGACCCGTAGTCCCGTCCGTTGCGTCGTGGCCGTAGGCCCAGATGATGCGGGTCAGGCCGAAGGCCTCGGCGAGGATTGCCTCGTGCTCGGCCGCGGTCATCCCCGGATTCCGGTTGTCTTGACAGTCCCAGTTGAGTATGAGGGTCCCTCCCCCATTGAACTCCAGGTTGCCCCGCTCGAGGACGTAACCGCCCCGATCGTCCACGGGGAGGCCCAGGGAGGCTCCGACATGGAGGGGTACCGCGTCGTCGGCCGTGTAGGGGATCTCCGGGCCGAAGTTCCCACCCCACGCGTCGAAGCTCCAGTCCTGGAGCCGCAGTGCGCCGTCCTCGACCACATAGATGGGCCCGTTGTCCCGCATCCATGAACTGTCCACGGGGATGAGGTGCCAGTGTATGTCGTCCGACAGGACGCCCCGGTCCGCCAGGAAGTCCTCGGCCTCGGCCCGCGCCGCCTCGTTGGTCACGAGCAGATGGACCGGCTCGTAGGTGCCGACCACCGCGATGATGTCTGCGAACGCCGAACGCGCTGTGGCCTCCCATGGACCGGGCCATTGCATCCACGTCCCCGTGTGGGGCTCCCACTCAGCGGGCACCCGGCGCGTGGGAGTCGGTGTCGAGAGCAGGTCCGCTGCTAGATCGGGGGTTGCATCGGTGTCCAGTCCAGAGTCGTCCGACGTGGCCGGCGCGCCTCCAGCGCAGCCAGTGAGCAGCGCGGCGAGGATGAGAATTCGGGCGATCCAGCCATAGGGCATCGTGTCCTCCTTGAGCGTTGGATTGTAACGCTGCAGTCGACCGGACGGCAAGCTCACGGCTCGCGGTCAGCAGCCGTGATCCGACGTCGGAGGGCGCCCAAAGGGCGCCCAAGGGGGACGGTTCCGGTCACTTTCACTTTTTCACCTGGAACAATCTTCACCTTGGCGCTTCCCAAAATCGACGCTGCTTCGAATACAATATCGCCCACGAGATGCGGATCCATCGAACTGTGCGTATCGATTGAATATTCAGCCACATGCTCCAGAGCACCTGTCAGGCGCCATCCGCCTCGATACCGAGGTCACCACGGGAGAGAGTCAATGCGCGGGCAAGCCGGTGCGTGGCTCCCAAAT
>JBDRIT010000252.1:0-2328 GCA_043815665.1 Pseudomonadota bacterium | reverse complement strand
ACCCTGTCTGTCCGTGGGGTAGACTGGGCCCAGACCTTGGAGGGCCTCGTGGACCAGTCAGTCATCGCCTACCGCACCCGGATGCTGAACGCCCGTGGAGGCTGGCAGTCCTCCGGGGATACCTTCAACGCCAAGGTGCTGGAGGCGGCCAACCTCGCGCTCATCGACATGGCCACCGTGTTCCCGGACGAGATCCTGTCCGACGTCTATCACCAGGTGGCGATGGCGGACGTGACGTCGACCGACTCCGACGTCCTCGCCGCGGTGGAGGCCACATCCGACCCCCTGGTCCTCAACGTCACCGACAACGCGGGGACCTCCCTGACGTTGTCGACCGTGACCTCCTGGGTCCCCACCATCGACGGGACGTGGGACGGCGTGATGTGGATCGAGGCCCAGGACCCCGACGGCCAGTGGCATCGACGGCAGACCCTGGAGTGGTGGTTGGACGGCGCCAGGGACCAGTACTCCGTCACCATCGATCGGCCCTGGCGGAACGGGACCGACGAGCTGATGGACTTCCGCCTCGTCCAGGAGGCCTTGTGGTTCCCCGGCGACATCCTCGGACCGAAGGTCTCCGGCCGTATCTGGGACGGCAGCCACGGAGAGGTCACCCTCATCGACCGGGCCGACGCCCGCGATCTCGATCTGCGGGACACCCGAGGGGACACGTCCGGGGAGCCGGAGAACATCTTCCTCGGCAACCGGAGGTTCAGCCTGCAGGGGCCGATGGCGGCGCCGACCGTCAGCCTGCACGCGGCCATCGGCGGCGGGACGTGGGCGGGGCCGTGGGAGGGAGGCACCTTCCGCTTCCTGTACACCATCGTGTGGGGACGGCGGGATGCCGAGTGGCAGGACGGGATGGGTGGCACCAGGGATCCCGTCTGGGAGTCTCCCCCGTCACCGATCAGCACCGTCACTGGCCACACCGCAGCGCCCTTCCACTACTTCAAGGTCCGGATGACGAACATCGACCAGGTGATGGGCTTCGGGGTGCCGGCGACCTACCGCTACAGCCGCTCGGGCCGTCGACTTCGCATCTACATCGCCCGGGACAGCATCGTGACCACGGGCGTTGCCGGAACCTACCTGAACCTCGAGACCGACAACATCTTCTACTATCTCGATGAGATCGAGCCGACGGACGTTGGCAGCCTGTCGGGCGACCCGACGACGTACGACTGGGACGGGAGCACCCTGCCTGACTTCTCGCGCCGCTTCCGGCGGTCCACCGGCTACTTCGGCTGGCACCTGTATCCGGTCCCGGATCAGCGGTACGAGATCGACTTCGACATCAGCCGCTACCCGCGGGAGCTCGTCAACGACCGTGACGTGGTCCCCGTCCGCGAGGACGCCGGGATGGTCTTCCACTGGCTGCTGCTGGCCCACATGAGCATGGTCGACGGCAACGATCTGGCGTCGCACAACGAGTACCGGGACCAGGCCATGAAGACGCACACCCGACTGCGGAACCGGCGGCGGGCCGGGAGCGGGCTGGTGACGCCGAAGCACTACCGCGGGGCGGCTGGCAGCCGGGTTGCGCGGACGGGCAGCATGGGTGACGGGTAGGGGATGGCAGGCTCCTGTTGACCCCGAGGCCACGGCGGACTACCCTCAGCCGTAGGAGGGTCCATGCCCGTGACCGAACTTCGCGCCCTGCCCCGTCCCGTGCCCGGTGGAATCTGGGAGATCATCCTCATGAACGGCGTCCGCGTCCGGGGCCCCGTCTTCGTCGAGGACAACGTCGACCGCCCCAGCGGGGAGTGGACAGCCGTCCTGCATTCACCCAACGGTGACCGCTTCATCTTCTCGTCCCGCCGTGGAGGGGTCGACTCGGTCGACCTGAGGAAGCGGGCTGATACACCACATCCGATGGGATGGGCCTACACCAAGGACATCGGCTGGCATCCACGGGAGGAGGGAGTCCTGTCGGATGGGGTCTCCGCAGGGTCGACCCCAGCCCCCAAGGGCAGGCCCAACGCCGGAGACCCGCCCCCCGCCGTCGAGCCCGAGGGCGGCCTGCCGATCTCCGGCCGGGCATAGCCGGCGGACAGGGACTGACCGGAAAGCGTACCGGGGCACTGGAAGTCTGACCGCGGCCGGGGTACCCTGGTCACATGGCCGGGCCTCCCCGCATGACCGTCATCGACGGGACCGATCCCACGTCCGGCGACGGTGGTGCGTTCCCGGAGGGAGAGGGCACCCAGATCCTGACCGCGGATGTCGCCGAGATCGTCCAGAACTTCGTGCCGCACCCCGACGGAGGCCTCGAGACCCTGCGCGGACCGGCGCCGCTGACCTACACACCGGCGGGCGGGCACCCCGTCC
>JBDRIT010000251.1:0-69359 GCA_043815665.1 Pseudomonadota bacterium | reverse complement strand
ACGGTCACGGTCACGGTCACGGTCACGGTCACGGTCACGGTCACGGTCACGGTCACGGTCACGGTCACGGTCACGGTCACGGTCACGGTCACGGTCACGGTCACGGTCACGGTCACGGTCACGGTCACGGCCACTATGGGTTTCGCTTTGGGCCCGCGTGGAGGAAGCAAACGCTACCCACGAAGATGTCACAAGAGCCAAAAATGGCCGCCAGGCCGAAGAAGTAGGACGAACCCACCAGGGGAATCCGGGTCGCGGGCTCCCCGGCTGTGATCAAACTTCGCAGGTCGCGGCGGACCATCCGCGCTGGCGTCGCCAGCTTGGATTGTCTATACTCCCTGCCCGTAACAAGGGGGTCCCGAATGTCGCACCTCACCCGCAATTTCCTCCAAATACTTCTTCTGGCGATCCTCCTCGCCGCTTGCGGAGGCAAAGACGGGAGCAACGGCGGCGGGGACTCCACGCCCGGCGTTGACACAGCGGACGGGCTTGTCCAACCCGACGCGCCGGTCAGCGACGTCGTCGAGGATCTCCCGGTCGAGGACGTACCGGTCGAGGACGTGCCGGTCGGGGACGTTCCTGTCGGAGACATCCCCGTTGAGGACGTACCGGTCGAAGATGTCCCACCAGGAGATCTCCCGACAGGGGACGCGGACGCCGCTGACGGTGACAGCGGCTCCACCGTGGACTGGGGGATCGTGATCATCGATCCCGTCCAGGACGCAGAGGTGAGCGGTGCGATCCGCGTGGCCCTCGAGCCGGTGGGCACCACCGAGTGGCTCCCTGACACGGTGTCCCTCTGGGCCAACGGGCAGCCGATCTACTGGGACAAGAAGCTCCCCACCGAGGTGCTCCTGGACACCACCACCCTCAACGACGGCGTCGTGAACCTCGAGGCCAGGGTGAAGGACGGGACCTGGGAGGCCAGCGACGCGGTGGACATCATCGTGGTCAACCCGAAGTTCGGATTCCAGCGGATCTCCGCGAACAAGCTCTTCGCCGCCAACGGCGAGACGGTGAGCATCTTCCTCTCGACGGGGCTCCCGGGCCTGGACATCACCGCGGACTTCTCCGCCCTCGACAACACCTGGGCCCCCGGCACCGAGGACGTGTACCAGATCGGCGGCGGGAAGTACCAGGTGAGCTGGACCGTGGCCACAGCGAACACCGTCCCCGATGGCCTCTACACCGTCCCGGTGACCCTCTCGGATGGGGACTTCACCCTGACGTACAACGAGCTGAAGCTCAAGCTCCAGAACGGTCAGGAGATCCCTCTCACCCTGGACGGGGGGATCTTCGTCGACGAGATCCCTCCCCCTCCCTCCGCGTCCTGGACCCAGCCCATCTCCATGGTCTACGGGAACGACTTCATCATCACCGGCGGCTCCGCGACCCTGAACGTCAACTTCGCCGACTACGCGTACATCGGAGAGATCATCGGGATCATCGTCTGGGCGGATGACTACGCCGGCTACTACCAGAAGCCCCTCGCGGATCCCTCCGGGGACGAGGAGCTGCTCCTCCTGCTCCGGGCCTTCGTCGAGCCCGCCATGCCGCCAAACTCCATCACCCTCAACCTCCAGGTTGTGGACGAGATCGGACGGGTCTCCCCCGTGATGCAGAAGACCCTCAGCGTGGAGAGCGTGGGTTCCGGCGACATCCAGGTGAGCGTGGCCTGGGATCACGACGACGACGTGGACCTCCACGTGGTCGAACCCACCGGGTGCGAGATCTACTATGCCAACGATATCTGCGGCAGCGGCGGGTGGCTGGATCTGGACTCCAACCCTGCCTGCTCCATCGACGGCATCAACAACGAGAACATCTTCTGGCCCCTGGGCCAGGCGCCGACGGGGACCTTCATCGTCCGGATGGACTACTACTCGGACTGCAGCTACCAGGGCGTCACGTACACCACCACCATCCACTACTGCGGCAACGTGGAGGTCTACGAGGGCTACTTCGCGCCGGGCACCGACGACTCCGGCGGCGCGGGCAGCGGCGTGGAGGTGGCGACCTTCAACAATGAGAACTGCGGACGACTCCTCCGCGGCACGATCCGGTACGAGGACCGGACCTTCGACCGCTGGGGCTTCCGGGGAAAGACCTGGTCCCCGGCGCGGTACGCCCAGGTCGAGCTATACCGGAGCAGCGACGACACCCTCCTGGCCACGGGATGGACCGACCGGTTCGGCCGCTACGAGCTGTCCTTCGACAACAACGGACAGCCCGGGGTGTACGTCAAGATCCTCTCCAAGACAAACTACGACAACGGCTTGCGCCCGATCACGGTCTACAACCACCCGAAGTTCAAGCAGGTCTACTCCGTGACCAGCTTCGAGATCGACGAGAACGAGACCGAATACCCGATCCTGGACTTCGACATCCCCGCAGAGGTGGGCGCCGGCGCGTTCAACATCCTCGACGTCCTGGTGGACGGCTCGGACCTGACCCGGCGAATGACCGGGAAGGACCTCGGGGTGATCGGCGCCTACTGGGCCACGGGCACGGACACGACGAACACCCTCTTCTGCAGCGAGGTCCTCTACAACGGCGGGATCTGCCAGGAGCTGGGCGGGCTCAACATCCAGGGGAAGGACACCGATCGGGACGAGTACGACGACATGGTGATCCTGAAGGAGTTCTTCAAGCTCGTCCTGAACCGCGTGAGCAACGACGACGGCACCGGCGAGAAGGCCTTCGGCGCCCGGACGGATCCGAACCTCGCGTGGACCGAGGGCGTCTCCACCTTCTACGCCTCCGCGGTGCTGGGCACGCAGTGGTTCGTCAACAGCCTGCCCTTCGGCGTGTACAGCGTGTCGGGCCTCGAGGCCCTGGGCTCCCCCTTCGCCTACGGCACGGGCAACGGCAACATGGGCGGGAAGGTCTCGGACTGGCTGGTCTCTGCGACCCTGTGGGACCTCCTGGACCCCGCCGGCGAGGACGCCGAGGTGGTCTCGAACCGCCTTGCGGTCTTCGACGCGATCTTCAACTACCTGCCCTCGGACCAGTTCACCGACCGCGGCGAAGTCGGGGTCGATCTCGTGGACTTCCTGGACGGATGGTTCTGTCGTGGCTGGGGCCAGCAGTCGGAGGTCGAGGGGATCGTCGTCGAGGAGCGGCAGTTCCCGTACGACTTCGGCGGCCCCGCGTCCTGCCCCCACTGATCCCGCGACACGGCCCTCGATCCAATGAAGCCGCTCACCGACCTCAACGACGAACAGCGCCACGCGGTGACCACCACCCGCGGCCCGGTGCTCGTGCTCGCTGGAGCGGGGAGCGGCAAGACCCGGGTCATCACGCACCGGATCGCGCACCTCCTGGAGCAGGGAGCCCTGCCCGGCGAGATCCTCGCCGTGACCTTCACGAACAAGGCGGCGGCGGAGATGAGGGAGCGGGTCAAGCGCCTCCTCGGCGGCGCCGGGATGGACGAGCTGTGGATCTCCACGTTCCACTCCTTCGGCCTCGGGCTCCTGCGCCGGGACGCGAACGCGCTCGGGTTCTCCCCGCGATCCACGATCCTGGACGAAGAGGATCGTGCCCAGGTGATCCGGCAGGTCATGCAGGAGCACACGGGCCACGTCGAGGCGGACCTGCGGGATGCGTTCCATGCGTTCCTCCAGGACGTCAAGGGCGGCGGCCGCCCGAGCATGGAGGTCGCCCGGGACGCAGGCCCGGTCCGGGGGAAGCTCCTGCTGCGGGTGTTCCGGGACTACCAGGCGCGGCTCAAGATGCAGCGCTCCTGGGACTTCGACGATCTGCTCCTCCTCCCCCTGCGGCTGCTCAAAGAGGTCCCAGAGGTCCGGTCACGCTGGGCGGAGCGGTTCCGGTACATCATGGTGGACGAATACCAGGACACCAACGTGCTCCAGGTCGACCTCCTCGCCCAGCTGGCGTCGCGCTGGGGCAACCTCTGCGTCGTGGGGGACGACGACCAGTCGATCTACCGCTGGCGCGGTGCCCGGGTGGAGAACATCCTGGAGTTCGGGGACCGCTTCCCGGGCACCACGGTGATCAAGCTCACCCGGAACTACCGCTCCACCCGGGAGATCCTGGATCTCGCAAACGGCCTGATCCGGCACAACCTCAAGCGACACGACAAGGAGCTGTGGACGGATCGCGTCGGCCGCCTCAAAGTCGACCTGGTCCACGTCCCCAGCCAGGAGAAGGAGGCCGAGCACATCGCGGGAGATGTTCTCCGACGCATCGGGGAGGGCGCCGCCCCCAAGGACATCGCGGTGCTGTACCGCACCCGGGGCCAGGCGCGGCTCTTCGAGGAGTACTTCACCCTCTATGACATCCCCTATCGGGTCGTCGGGTCCTTCGATTTCTTCCGTCGTCGGGAAGTGCGCGACGCGCTGGCCTACTGGAAGCTCGCGGTAAACCCCTTCGACGACACCTCGTTCCTTCGGATCGTCAACACCCCGGCCCGGGGGGTGGGGACCCGCACCCTGGAGCGCCTCACGGAGCTGAAGGCCGTGAAGGAGGGCTCCCTCTGGGAGGCCCTGGAAGCCCTCCTCGAGACGCCGGAAGGGGTGCCGGCCCGGAGCGCCCGGGAGCTCAGCCGGTTCCGTCGCGTGGTCGGTGCCGCCGTGGAAGGCCTGGCGGATGCAAACCCCGAGACCCTCCATGCCCATGCCTCGATTCTCCTTGCGGAGAGCGGCTACCGGGACCACCTCTCCCGGGAGAAGCCCGCCGGATGGCAGGCGGTGGAGAGCCTCCTGCGCATGCTGCAGCGGGCGGTGGAGCAGGGCAAGGTGACGAGCCTCGGAGGCTTCCTCGAGATCGTCGCGCTGGAGGCCCGGGAGAAGGAGAAGGGGGGGGACGGCAAGGATCTCGGCGGCCTCGCCAGTCTCATCACCCTCCATTCAGCCAAGGGCCTGGAGTTCCCCCACGTCTACATCGCCGGCCTCGTGGAGGGCCTCCTCCCCCATGCCCGCTCCATGGACCGGGACGTCGACCTGGAGGAGGAGCGACGGCTCCTCTACGTCGGGATCACGCGGGCCAGGAGCCACCTCGCCCTGAGCCACTACGGGACACGAAAGCGCCTGCGGGATACGATCCACTGCATCCCGTCACGCTTCCTCGAGGAGCTGCCCCCGGGCCTCCTGGAGCGATCCACCAGCAAGGCCCAGGAGAAGCTCGGCGAGGAGGAGTTTGTGGACGCACTGGGGAGCTTGTTGAAGTCACTTTCCGATTGATTTTTCACACCTTGCGAATATACTTCCTGCCGCAGAGCAGGCGGACTGGCCCCGCCGGGAGGAATCGATGCTCCGGAACTCCCCCTTCGCAGGCACCTGGTACCCTGGAACCAAATCGAAGATCGAAGCGCAGCTCGCAGAGTTCGAGGTGCACGCCACCGCGACGCAGAAGTTGCGGAAGCGACCCACTGCGGGTGTGGTTCCCCACGCCGGTTGGATCTACAGCGGCGCGGTCGCCTATGAGGTCTGGAGAACCCTCGCATCGAGTCAGCCCGACACGGTGATCCTCTTCGGCGGCCACCTCCAGTCACACCAGCGGCCCATGATCCTGATCGGGGAGGGCTTCGAGACCCCCCTCGGGATCCTGGAGCTGGACCAGGAGATCGTCCGCAGCCTCGCCTCGGCCTTCCGCTTCAAGGAGCTGAGCGAGATCCTCTGGACCCCGGACAACACCATCGAGGTCCACCTCCCGATCATCCAGCAGCTCATGCCGGATGCGAGGCTCGTGGTCCTGCTCATGCCGCCACGGGACGTGATCCTGGACGTGGTGGATCAGCTCGCCGAGATCCTGCGCTACCGCGAGCGGAACGCGATCTTCGTCGGCTCCACGGACCTCACGCACTACGGCCCACGGTACGGAAAGGTCATGAACGGCACGGGCCATGCGGCGCTCCGCTGGGCGAAGGACGAGAACGACAGCCGGTTCATCGGCAACCTCCTTGAGCTCAACCCCCTCGGCTGCATCGACGAGGGGCTGTCGAGTCAGAGCGCCTGCTGCCCCGGCTCCGCTGCCGCCGCGGTGACCGCCGCCCGGCTGAACGGGTCCGAGTATGGCGAGCTCCTCTCCCACACGACCAGCTGGGACGTCATACCCGAGGGAGAGCCCCAGGACTTCGTCGGATACGCCTCGGTCGTCTTCTAGGGCCCCCGAATCCCCTCGGGAATTGATTCACTCCACGCGCGCGATATAATGCCTGGAGCTCGGTTCATCTCTGAACCAATCGTGTCCTGAACGGTTCGACCCGTCGAGGAGGAAGAATGCGGCAAGGTTTGTTGGTCCGGCTCCTGGTTCTGGGCGGGCTCATCGCCCTCCTCGGCGGCTGTACGGGCGGCGATGGCGGTGGAGCGGACACGGGCCTCCCGGGGGACGCAGACACGATCGGTGACGGCGGCGCGCCCGATGGCGTCGACGTCGATGGCCCGCCGGACACCATGGACGCGGGAGACACGGTCCCGCCCGATGTCGCCCCGGACCTGCCCCCGGACATCGCGGATGTCCAACTCGAGCTGCCTTCGGATCTCGCCGACGTCCAGCCGGACCTCCCGCCAGACGCGGTGGAGCTCCCGGAGACGGACGTCGGGAAGCCCTGCACCACCGACGCGGACTGTGACACCAACGCGGGCTGCCTCCTCGGCTTCTGTACGGTCCTCTGCCGGACCGGGGACCAGGAGATCGCCGGCGCATGCGCCAACCCTTCCGCTGCCTCCGCCTGGGGGCAGGTCTTCGCGTGCCCCCTGGACCTGGACGTCTGCGTCCCCGGGGCCGTGGCCGGTGCGGCGGTGAAGTGCTCCCTCGACGCGGACTGCACTGCCCAGGGCCTCCAGGCGACGGTGTGCGCGGGAGCCTTCGCTGAGGGGGGCGACACCACCGGCCTGTGTCTCCCGATCCTGGACCGCAAGATCGCCGGAAAATCCTGCCAGGGGATCAACTCCGGCCACCAGTGCGCCTCTCTGTTCTGTCTCCCCCTCGCCGGGGCCGGCCCCACGGGACCGGGCATGTGCAGCGCCTGGTGCGAGTCAGGGGACCAGTGCCCCGGCAACACGGTCTGCACCCTCTGGGGGATCCCGGACCCCGTCCTGCCGGGCCAGATCGGCGGCTACGCGGGGCTCTGCGTGCCAACGGCGGGCTCCGGCGACGCCTGCCTGACCGACCTGGACTGTGTCGTGGGCAAGGAGTACTGCGGCTATCTCTTCCCCCCCGGGACCGACGCCCCGGCGCGGGCCTGCCTCGACTCCGACAACCCCTTCGGCGGCGGCGTGGGCGAGGACTGCGACGACGCCTCGGATTGCTTCGGCCCCCTCTGCCTCTTCCATCAGTGGCCGGACAAGGTCAACCCCTATTGCTCGACCCCCTGCTCCACCGACGAGGAGTGCGACTCGGGGACCGTCTGCCGGACCCTGCAGGTGACCCCCGAGGGTCAGCCTGCGCCTGACGGGGGCTGGTCGGCGGGCTTCTGCGTCGATCCAGACAACGGCGCCCCCTGCTTCACCACCGTCGACGGGTTCTGCAAGTACGAATGGAGCCAGTGCTCGAAGACCTTCGGCCTGTCCAGCTGGTTGGGCCTGTGCGACGACGGCGTCTGCCCGCCGGACTGCGACGGCAAGGCCTGCCAGGAGGACGACGGCTGCGGCGCGCCCTGCCTCGATGCGTGCCTGGAGGATGGCCAGATCTGCGGAGACAGCGGCCAGTGCCTCTCGGGCCTCTGCGTGGACGGCGTCTGCTGCGATACGGCCTGTGACGGCGTCTGCGAGTCCTGTGTCCTCGTGGAGTTCGTCGGAACGTGCACGTCCGTGGCCGAGGGGACGGACTCCGCCGGAGACTGCGGCGTCTGCTCACTCTGCAACGGTGAGGGCGCCTGCGCGCCGCTCCCGGCGGGGGAGGATCCCCAGGCCTGGTGCGGCGTCTGCGAAACCTGTGACGGCGACGGAGGATGCATCCCCCAGGTGGACGGAGTCGACCCGGAGAGCGATTGCGGCGGGTGCCAGACCTGCGACGGTGCCGGCGGCTGCCGTCCCATCGCGGCCGGCCTCGATCCGCAGGACGACTGCGAGGAGGAGGCCCCCGAGACCTGCGGCCTCACCGGGGTCTGTGACGGGGTCGGTGCCTGCGCGTGGTGGGGCGCTGAGGTCATCTGCGGCGTGCCGACCTGTGAGAACGGCATCGCCACCGAGGCGGCGGTCTGCGACGGGATCGGCGTCTGCGATGCGGGGGCCTTCCTCGCCTGCCACCCCTACGGCTGCGAGGAGGCCGGAGGGATCTGCGCGGTCTCCTGCCAGGATCACGGCGGCTGCGCCGGGGGCTACTGGTGCCAGGAGAGCGAGTGTGTGCTCAAGCCGGCCTGCCCCCTCGCCGCATCCATCGGCTGCGGGGTGCAGCTCATGGGGAGTACCCTGGGCACGTCCACGGCCTGGACGGCCTACGACAGCTGCACGGACGTGCTCTACGAGGGCCCCGAGAAGACCTACAAGCTGACCCTCCCCAAGGATACCCGGGTCACCCTGACCCTGGGCGACCAGACCTACGACGCAGCGCTCGCGGTCCTGGACACCTGGTGCTCCCCGGAGCAGGCCTGCGCCGGGCTGGTCGATCAACCGGCCATCGAGGTGGACGAGGTGCTGACCTTCGACGCGACCGCGGGCACCGACTACCACATCGTCGTGGACGGCGCCGCCGTGGACGGGGCCGGCCAGTTCAGCCTCGAGATCGGGTGCTGCGTCCTCCAATGCGCCGAGGGGCCCGCCTGCGGAGATGATGGCTGTGGTGGAATCTGCGGGACGTGCGCCGACGGCGAGCTCTGCACCGAGGGGCTCTGCGAGGTGTGCGCCGAGGACCCCGGCGGGGAGCCAAACGAGACCTGCCTCGACGCCTCCCCGATCGGCCTCGGGAACCATGCGGGACTCCTGCTCTGCCCCGACACGGACGAGGACTGGTATTCCATCGCGTTGACCGAGGGCCAGCTCGTCTCGGTCACCCTCACCCAGGCCGACGATGAGACCGGCCTCGCCCTTGTCCTGGTCCCCCCTTCATGCGGGGATCCCCTCGTCTCGGCCGTGGGCAGCGAGGGGACGATGGCGCTCTCGTGGACGGCCCTCTCCCCAGGCGTGTATCGGCTCCGGGTGTCCACCCAGGCCGGTGGAGAGAGCGCCTACTCCCTCCAGGTCCTCATTGTGGAGCCCGACTGCGTGGACGACAGCGACTGCGCGCCGGGACAGATCTGCGGCTTCTACCAGTGCGTCCAGGTCCCGCCCCCCTGTGAGACCCTCTGGGAGCTGGGGTGCTACGACGGGATCAGCGGCAACTCCACGGACAAGCCCAGCACCCTCGAGAGCTACGACCGGTGCACCGGGACGCCGTGGGAAGGTCCGGACGACAAGTACGCCGTCTCCGTGACCCAGGTGACCGTGGTCACGGCGATCCTCTCCGGGCACGTCTTCCACGGCGGCCTCGCGGCCCTCGAGGAGTTCTGCGCGTCGGAGTGGGCGTGCGTGGGCTTCGGGGACTCCGGCGTCCCTGGCGGGCCCGTCGCCGTGACCTTCAAGGCCCTGCCCGGCATACCCTACTACGTGGTGGTGGAGGGCCTCACCGAGGAGGACTTCGGATCCTACTTCCTGACCCTGGATTGCTGCCTGCCCCAGTGCGAGGAAAAGGCCTGCGGTGACGACGGCTGCGGACTCTCCTGCGGCAACTGTGAGAACCCCCAGGACCTCTGCATCGACGACCAGTGCGTCTGTATCGGCACCTGCGCCGGCACGGAGTGCGGCGACGACGGGTGCGGCGGCACCTGCGGTGAGTGCTTCGGGCCACAGGATCTCTGCGTGGACGGTGCCTGTCTCTGTCAGCCCGCCTGCGAGGGGATCTCCTGCGGCGGTGACGGCTGCGGCGGGTCCTGCGGAGAATGCACCGGACCCCAGGACGCCTGCGTGGAGGGCCAGTGCATCTGCCAGCCGGCCTGTGACGGGCTGGAGTGCGGCGCCGACGGCTGCGACGGAGTCTGCGGACAATGCGGCGGCCCACAGGACCTCTGCGTCGACGGGCTGTGTGTGTGCCAGCCCGCCTGCGAGGGAAAGGTCTGTGGCGACGACGGCTGCGGCGCCGACTGTGGCGTATGCGCCGGCCTGCAGGACCTCTGCGTCCAGGGGCTGTGCGTCTGTCAGCCCGCCTGCGAGGGAAAGGTCTGCGGCGCCGACGGCTGCGTCGGGCTCTGCGGGAGCTGTGCGGTCTACGAGGACTGCACCGACTTCCAGTGCGGTTGCAAGACCGACGAAGGGATGGAGCCCAACAACACCTGCACCACCGCAGTCTCCATCGGCACGGGCGTCAAGAAAGACCTGGCGATCTGCCTCGGGGGTGACGAGGACTGGTACGCGGTGCTGCTCGGTGCCGGCCAGACGCTCACGACGAAGATCGAGTTCGCCCACGCGGACGGGGACCTGGACATCTACCTCTACAAGCAGGGCAACTGCGTCGGCTACGTGGCAAGCTCGTCGTCGAGCTCCGACGACGAGGAGTTCAGCTACTCGTCGACCACCCTGTCCACCTACCTGATCCGGGTGACGGGCTACAACAGCTCCGTCGGTACCCTGTACGATCTGTCCGTGAACCTCGACTGACGCCCGGGGAGCAGGAGGAGCCGGATGCCATTGACCACATTCCATAAGGCCGAAAACGTCGGCGTCCGACGCGTCGGTGAAGAGATCTTCATCCTGGCGCCCGAGGGGGACCTCATCGTCCTTGGGAACGAGACGGCGGTCTTTCTCTGGGAGGCCGTGGAGGCCGGCGCCGAGACGGCGCGCGACCTCGTGGTCAGGCTCGACGAGGGCTACGAGGTGTCCCATGAACGCGCCGCTTCGGATGTCGATCATTTCCTGGGAACTCTGACTGCGCGCGGAGTCCTCTTGGCGAATGTCAAATGAACGCTTAGACTTGTGATGCAGACAACCCGACCTGACAGGGCGCAAAGGCGGTCGAGGTCTCTACCACCCGGGAAAGCCCGCCCATTCGGAGGTACCACCATGAATCGAGTCACGATCGCAGCGGTTCTGGCGATGATGCTGACCCTCGTCATCGGCTGCCCGGACAGCTCACCGCCCCTCCCGATCACGGACGTCCCGGACAGTTCGGTTGATCTCGAGGGGGACGCTGATGTCGTGGACTTCGACCTCACGGACGTCCTGGACGAGTTCACCGGGGACGTCCCGGACGTCTCCGATGTCCCCGACGTCCCTGACGTCCCCGACGTCCCCGATGTCCCCGACGAGGTGGAGCCAGACGTGGACGTCCCGCCTCCCCCACCGGCGGAGCTGTCCTTCTGCCTCATGACCCCCGTCGCGGGCTGCGTCGGGACCGACGTCGACCAGGTGGACCTCGTCAAGAACGAAGAAACCTCGGACGACCTCTACCCGCTGACCCCGGCCCTCGAAGTCGACATCCAGGTGACGACCCTGAACGTCCCGGCAGGGACGACGATCTCCCTGGACATCGACGGCAACACCGTGGCCACCCAGGACCTCCCCGGCGACATCTTCAGCTTCTCGATGGTCCATCTCACCAACGCGACGGACCCCGATTGCCACGAGATGGTGATCTCTGCCGAGGATCTGATCACCGTCACGAAGACCGTCTGCGTGGACACGGGGAGCTGCGGCGTAACCCTGGCCCCGAGCAACCAGAGCTGTCTGTCAGTCGACGGGGATCCGGACATGGACGGGTTCCAGGCGACCTTCACGGTCACCAACGGCGGAACCGACTGCGACACGGCATGGCTGGAGACGGACACGGGCGCCTCGGAGCAGGTGAACCTGGTCGGCGGTGAAGCGGAGCTCCAGATCACCGTCGCCGCCAGCGTGGACGACCTCGACTGCCAGGCGACCAACGTCACGGCCTACGTCGCCGACAGCGCCGACGAGTCCCGGACGGAGTCCACGGCGCTCGACTACACCCTGGACACGGTGCCCCCGACCCTGGAGATCACGTCCCCGTCCCCGACCACGGTCAACCTGGGCGACGATCTGGACGGTGTTCCGGAGAACGGCATCCAGCTCGTCCTTGACGGCCTGGCCACCGGCCTCGGCCCGGATGACGAGATCACGGTCACCATCGACGGGGTGGAGGTCGCAGTGACCTCCGCGCCTGGCGGCGTCTTCACCGTCGACACCATCACCCTGGCCTCGGATGGTCTGCACGAGATCGCCGTCGCCGCATCCGACGCGTGCTGCGGAGCCCTGGCGACCGCGTCCGTCAACGTCGTTTCGCTCCTGGCCCCGGCCAACGTGATGATCCTCTCACCCCTGTCCGGCGCCACCCTCCTGGCGGCGGCTGACACCGTGCCGGGGACCCTGTCCGTCATGGACACCTCCTTCCTGGTGTACGCGCCCCTCGCCGACGCAGGGACGGTCCTCCAGGTCCAGTACCGGAAGAACCAGTCCGGGTCCCTCTGGCGCGACGGGGGGATGTTCACCGTGTCCGCGGCGGCCCCGGACGGGCAGTACACCATGGATGTCCAGATCAACACCGCGCTGGTGGGGAGCCAGGTCATCTGCCGCGCCAGGGACAACAACGCCCCGCCGGTGGTGTCTCCCGAGATCTCCCTCACGGTGGGCCTCCCCGCGCCCCTCCTGATCCTCACCAACCCAGAAGACGGCGAGATCGTCCCGGCGGAGGCCTTCTCGGTCGTGGGGGCGACTCTCTTCCTGAAAGGCCAGATCGTGACCCTGTCCCTCACCCAGGGCGGCGCCGAGGCGTGGACCACGGAGGTCCAGGCGACCCTGCTCGGGTTCAGCGTCATGGAGGACCTCTCCCTGCTCGACGAAGGGATCTACACCCTCACTGCGGCCGCGATGGACGGCTTCGGCAACGCCGCCTCGGCGAACCCGGGCAGCCTCACCGAGGTGTCCCTGGAGCTCGACGCCTTGTGGCCACAGATCTTCGTCCTGACGCCCCAGGACGGCGCGATCTGTGATCCGACGAGTTGTCCGGACACCGACGCGGATCAGCTCGGCAACCAGGTGGCCGTCAACGCCATGGTCACCGGCGAGGCCCACCCGGATCTCGTTGAGGTCTGCCTCTCCTTCAACGGCGAGGCGGCGCTCTGTCTCTTCCCGGACGCCGACACGGGTGAAGTGAACTTCGACGGCCTCACCATCACCCCCGGCACCAACACGATCGACCTCACGGTGACGGACGCCGCGGGGCACGTCACGGTGCCGGCCCAGACAACCTTCTCCTTCGCCGTGGACGCACCCAAGGTCGTCTTCACCAGCCCCACCAAGAACATCGTGGTCTCGAGCCAGCCGGTCCCGGTCACCCTGTCCGTGACCTCCTCCGACGGTGCGATCCCCCTCGAGGACGCGACGGTCACCCTCTTCGTGGACGGTGCGGAGTTCGGGAATCAGACGGCGGGCCCGGGCGGCCTCTACCAGTTCTCCCTCGACGGCCTCACCCCTGGCGTCCCCGTGAAGATCCAGGCTTCTGCGATCCATCCCTCCCACGCGGAGGTCGGGTACTCCGGCACCCGCTCGGTGCTCCTCAAGGACGGCACCCCGACCATCGCCCTGACCGCGCCCGAGGATGGTGCGATCCTCAACCTGGCCTCGAACCTCTGTGCGGCCGGCCTCCCCGGTTGCAGCCTGGTGGTCACCGCGGTGACCACCAACGCAGAGAACGGCAGCGCGGCGTCGCTGACGGTGGACTGTGGCGCCCCGACGACGATCCCCGGAGCCGTCGCTGGAGATGCGGTGTCCTGGCCAGGCGTAGCGCTCGCGGACGGCGCCACGTGCACCCTCGGCGCTTCGGTGGAGGACCTCGCCGGACAGTCTGCAGACTCGACCGCCGTGACCGTCATCGTCGACCGCACGGCACCGGTGATCACCGGATTCATGCAGCCGGACTTTGAGTTGATGCCGGCCAGCCTCGATGAGGACCCCGCTGCCGAGGGCTACCAGTACACCCTCATCGTGGGGGTTCAGGGCCTCGAGGCGGGCCAGTCTGTGGACCTGCTGATCACGCCGGAGATCGGCGCTCCCGAGGCGACCTCGGTGATCCTTGGCGAGGGGATCCCCGACGGGCAGACCGGAGAGGTCGTGTTCCCGCAGATGACTTTCGGGGAGGGTGTGCACCAGATCGTGGTGTCGGTCTCCGACGCTGCGGGCAACACGGACAGCTTGATCTTCGCAGTCCAGTTCTTCCTCACGACCACTCAGGTGAGGCTCGAGGGCTCCGACTACGTCTCCTTCGATCTCTGCGTGGACAACGGCGACTGCTCCGCCACGGGCATCTGCAAGCCGGTCGACGGGTCGAAGAAGTGCATGTTCCCCTGGAAGAACGGCGCCCATAAAGTCGACGCCAAGTCCCAGCCGGCGGAACTCTTCTCGTCGGAGACGGCGCCCCTGCGGATCTGCTCCGCGCACCCGACCCTCGCCGCCCAGGGTGCAGCTCTCTGTGAGACCACTGACGGCCCGGTGAAGTTCCGGGTGGTCAAGTCCGTGAACCACGGCGGCGGCAGCGTGTTCGTGCAGCTCACGGCGGCCGAAGTCGCGGCGCTCCCGTCCGGGTACCATCGAATGATCGCCGAGGCCCTCTCCAACACGGGGACCTGGGTCCTCTCCACCAACACGCCGAACTACACGAAGCAGGACCGCCACTACTGGCTGGACATCGTCGCCCCGGTGATCTCGGGTGTGGCCTTCCCATCCGACACCCTGCCGCCCCTCGGGACCCTCAACCAGGCGGAGGTCGACGCCGCGCCGTCGACGTACATCGCAGAGGTCACCCTCACCAGCGCAGAGACCGGCACCATGAAGGTCTGGGACAACGGGATCCTCATCGAGGAGGTGAGCATGGCCGGCTCCCAGGTGGATCTGGCGCTGGCACTCTTCGAAGGGCTGAACACCCTCCAGATCCTGGCCATCGACCAGGTCGGCAACGTGAGCACGCCATACGGGATCGAGGTCTTCGTCGACACGGCGGTGCCGGTGCTCTCGTTCACAGCGCCGGCCAGCTCGCCCCTGATCCAGGGCTCCTCGCCGGACACACACCTCGTGGCCAGCGGCACGGACGGGAACGACGTCCACCTGGAGCGGAACGTGGGGGGCACCTGGGTCGAGCTCTCTTCCGGGGCACCGAACGCACAGGGGCAGGTCACCTTCAGCGGCATCCTCGCCCAGGACGGGGCCTACCAGCTCCGCGGCTGGGTCCGGGACGACGCGAACAACGAGGCGCTTGCCGTCACGTCACCCGAGTACATCTTCGTGGACCGCAGCCCGCCATCGGCGACCCTCAACCAGCCTGCACCAGCGGTCGGCTTCACCGATGGCGACGACGCGTCGCTGACGATCCCGGGCTTCCAGTTCCTGACGGAGTTCGAGGCGTCCGGCGCAGCGGGCTGGACGATCAAGCTGGCCAAATGCCCGGACGCATCCTTCACCGGGTGCGCCGGTGGCGTCCCCGCCAAGACGGGGACCCTGCCCGACGAGTCCCTCGTCACCGTCAGCGAGCTCATCACCGTCGGGACGGTCGACGCGGAGATCGAGTACAGACAGGTGCAGGTCGTGATCGTCGACGGGGTCGGAAACACCTCCGTCCTCTCGGCGAACCTGACCCTCACCTTCACCGCGTGCCAGGTGAGCTTCATCGACGCGCCCGCCTCCGGCTGGTACAACACGGCCGACTGCGACCCGCCCGGCCAGAGCTGTGCGACCATCGCGACCGACCTCACGGCGACCTTC
This sequence comes from Pseudomonadota bacterium, assembly GCA_043815665.1. Taxonomy (GTDB): domain Bacteria; phylum Myxococcota_A; class UBA9042; order CAIXZC01; family CAIXZC01; genus CAZNWW01. The sequence goes on along the minus strand of JBDRIT010000251.1, from coordinate 53,655 downwards.
ACCACGGGCTGTGGTGCGGTGGATCAGGTGCGGCTGTACAAGGACGGTCAGGTGGAGGCCACCCTCGCAGTCACCGCAGGCAGCTCCGTGGCGTTCCCGCTGACCCTGGATGACGGGGACAGCGTCGCCTTCGAGGCCCGACTCCTCGTCGGCGGTGCAGAGACCGGGGACACCACGGGTGACTGGTCCTACAGCGTGGACCTCACGCTCCCCGTGGTTGCCTTCACTGCACCGACGCCCTCCACGAGCATCCTCAACCAGGCCAACGACAAGAACCCCGGTGCGGGTGGCTGCCAGCTCACCGTCGCGGTGAACGTCACCGGCGACAACCTCACTGGCGGCGAGGTGACTCTGACCACCGACACGGGTGGCCCGCCGACAACCCTCGGCGAGACGTCCATGACCGGAGCGCCCTTCGCCTACTCCTGGCCCTCCGACGTCACCCTGGGGGAGGCCGCTCAGCGGACCCTCACCGCGACCGCCACCGATGCGGCCGGGAACAACGGAGCGACGACCCTGACCCTCAACGTGGACGTGACCCCGCCAGCCGGCGTGGTCCTCCAGACCATCAACCCCGCGGCGGACGTCAACCCGCGGCGACCCGCGGTGACCCTCAAGTGGTCAGCCGTCGGCGACGACGGCAACGCCGGAGGTGCTGCGGCCTCCTACGAGGTCCGTTTCTCCACCGCGCCCATCACCCCCGTGAACTTCGACCAGGCCTGCGACCTCTCGGGTCTGACCCAGAACGCTGAGCCACCGGCGCCGGCGACCCCCGGGGCGCTCGAAGCCTTTGTCGTCGCCGGTCCCGACAACCGTGCGCCAGCGGACCCGTGCCGATTCGTCACGGGCGTCGATCCCTCGTCGATGTTCTACTTCGGAGTGCTGGCCTACGACGATGTGGGCAACGTCTCCCCGTTCAGCACGGCGAACTCCAAATCCACCAACGCCGTGCGCCTCCAATACACCGAGGTGCTCCGCGGCTCCTACACCGACGGCAACATGGACGCAACCCCGGTGCGCGCCGGTGACATCAACGGCGACGACCTCGAAGACCTGCTCCTCGGCGCTTACGGCGAGAACGGCTTCTGCCTCATGCAGGGGCGGGAGGATCCGCCCGCGTCCATCGATCTCTCGCAGGATGCGCTCACGCAATGTCTCTTCGACGGCGTCCAGAGCCAGGTCGGCCTGGATCTGGCGGGTGTGGGGGACGTGAACGGCGACGGCTACGACGACGTCGCCGTGGTCTCCTACAAGGACGCCGACGGCACCGACAGGACGCGGGTGCGCATCTACCTCGGAAAGGCCTCCGGGGTGCTCAGCACCTCGCCGGAGGTCTCCCTGGTCTTCGGGACGACCGGGCTCCTCTGGGTCAACTTCGTCCCCATCGCCGGCGCCGGCAACTTCAATGGCGATCTGAACGGTCAGATCCCCATCGACGACATCGTCGTCGCCGCGCCCCAGAAGAACACGGTCTACGTCGTGCCCGGCAACGCCAACTGGGGCGTCGCGCCCCTGGAGATCGACCTCGAGGACGCCGGGGACCAGGCGGCCTCCCTGATCCTCAAGATCAGCCAGGTCGGCGGCACCGCCAACGACTGGTTCGGCATCAGCGCCAGCGGGGTCGGCAACGTCCTCCCGGACGGGGACGGCGAGGGGACCCAGTACGACGACATCGTCATCAGCCAGTACACGGGGCCATCCGCAGCCTTCGTCGTCCGGGGACGGGCGATGGTCAGCACCGCTGCGATCTCTCTCTCGTCGACCCTGGACGGGAGCGGGAGCGAGGACGCCGCAGCGGTGCGGCTGCGCCCCCAGGGCAGCCTGGCGGCGGCGGACTGGTTCTTCGGACAGATCCTCGGCGAGGACCTGGACTGTGACGGGATCCCCGAGGTGATCGGCGCCCACTTGCAGGCGGCCCTCTCCAACGGCCTGTCGATCTATCTCTTCCGCGGGGACGCGATCGGCGGAGCCATCGGGACCACCTTGACGATCGGCGCGGTCACGGCTGCGGGGAGCGCCTGGGTCGGCTCTGCGGGGACCATCATCCAGGGCAACTTCCAGTCCATCGGGCTCCTCGGAAACTTCGACGACTCACCGATCCAGCCCGAGTGCTCGGGAGACCTGGTGTACGGCGACTTCAACGGGTTCTCCTTCTTCGGCTCCGTCTATGTCCGGCACAACCTCCCGGGGATCCACGGTATGGGCAGCTTCCAGGAGCTGGATCTGACCATCGAGGATCCCTTCGAGCCCGGCAACCTGGACTTCGGCGGCCTCCGTATCGCCCCGCTCAGTGACTTCACCGGCGACGGACACCCGGACATGATGGTCGGGACCAACGGGGCAGGTTACCTGGTGCTGGTCCGCTGAGTCGATTGACACCCGGGGATGGTTCGATACACTGTCCCCACGTAGGAGGTCACTCCATGATGAATGACGCCAAGCAGATGAAGAAGGCCTATGTGCAGCCGGTGGTCGAGGTCCGCGAGGGCTTCGAGAAGAACGTCCTCCAGTCGGGATGCTTGTTCCAGGCGCTCAGCGGCGGGGGCTGCGGCTGGCAGACCCCCACTGGCTGATCCGGGGACCCATCCCGCCAGCCCCAAACCGCCACCTCCGCAGATGAACCTCGCCTTCGGCCCGGTCAGCTTCGAAGCCCACTTCGATCCCGCATTGGATCCCATCCGGCTGGACAAGCTCGTCCGGGCGGCGGCGCCTCCCAAGACGCTTCGATACGACCCGTGGCCGCGCCGCGTCCATCGCATCCTCGACGTGGTGATCGGTCCCTCGGAGCCCGCGTCGAGCGAACCGAGATTCGTAGAGGAGCGGGGGCGATTGTCGTTCCAGGCGCGAGGTGCCGTCGCGTACATCGACTCCGGAGGATGTGGACTGACACTGGATCCCTCGCTGCGGCCGGGCGAGATGATGGACCAGCTGACCCTGACCCTGGCTGCGACCGGGGTCGCCGCCCTGCTGGAGGAGGGTCTCGGCGTGGTCCTCCACGCGTCCACATCGGCGCAGAGCGGCCGCGCCTGGACCTTCCCTGCGCCCCACGCGACAGGAAAGAGCACCGTCGTCAACCGGCTCGACCCCGACAGGAAGATCACGGACGACCTCACCACGCTGGTGCCCGGTGACGACGGCCTCTGGCGCGCCGGGGGGGTCAACGCTACGGGGACGGGGACCCTCCCCCTGGGTGGCCTCCTGTTCCTCCGTCGAGGCGGGAGGACCACCCTGGGACCCGCCCTGCCCGTCGCCGAAGCCCTCCGCCTGGCGATCCGCAACGCCGTCCTCTTCCCCGGCTCCCCCACCCTCTCTGCCCTGCTGATGGACCGCCTCATAAAGATCGTCGCCGAGGTCCCCTGTCGGATGATGGACGTCTCCCTCAAGGATCTGGATCGGGCGCTCTTCCGGAGGTTGACGTGTCCGACCACGTAGCCTGGCTCTACCAGCGATATCTTCGTCACGGGCGTCTGTTCCATGCACACATCGACCCGACCTGGCGCTGCCCCCTGCGGTGCCGACACTGCTACCTCGGCGGCGACGCGCCCAAGGAGCTGTCCCTCGCCGACCTCGTCGATGTCCTCGAACAGCTCGCCGACATGGGGGTGATGAGTCTCCTGTTCAGCGGCGGGGAGGTCTTCACCCGTCCGGACTTCCTCGACATCGTCGGGGAGGCCCGGCGTCGGGGATTCATGGTGCTGGTGAAGACCTCGGGGACCCTGTGCCGGCCCGAGGACTGCGACACCCTGGCGAAGCTCGGGGTGCGCACGGTCCATGTGAGCCTCTACAGCCACCGTCGGTTGGTCCACGATGAGGTGACCCGCCTCCCCGGCTCCTTCGACCGCAGCCTCGCCACGATCCTGCGTCTGCAGGCGCTGGGGGTCCGGGTGGAGGCCGTGGTGACCCTGCTCCAGGGTTTCGAGGAGGACTTCTCGACGGTCCGCAGCGGGCTCCTCGCCCAGGGGATCCGCACCGTAGCGATCAACGAACTCAAGGACATCGGCTGCTTCGAGGGCTACCCCCTCGATGGGCTCTGGGTCGGCGAGTCCTCCAGGCAGGAGCAATGGGAGACTGCCTTCGGTGACCGCCCACCCCGCAGGGAGGTGCGGGCCGACGAGCCCGTCTGCCTCGCCGGGCGGCTCTCCCTCTACGTCGGCCCCGACGGCAACGTACGCCCCTGCCTCGAGTGGCCCGAGACCCTCGGAAACGTGCGGGACGAGCGCCTCGCCGACCTGTGGCGGGACCCTCCGTCGCTCCGACCCCTCCGGAGTCTCACCTGGGGCACGTCCACGGGCTGCATGGAGTGCGCGGACCGGCCCTGGTGCTACGCGTGCCCGGCCCGGTCCCTGCGGGAGACCGGAGATCCCGCCAGGCCGGCGCCATCAATCTGCCAGCGCACGGCCCTCTGGCGACGCCTGGACCCCGACTCCGGGGAAGGCGACCGATGATCGCTCGCGGTGGGAGCATGCGCCCCTTCCTCCCGGACGGCACCCCGGTGATGATCCGTCCCCTGCCCCGGCGCCTGCCGCGGGTCGGCGAGATCGTCCTGGTCCCCCGGGGAGATGACGTCGCCCTGCACCGCGTGCTCCGGGTCAGCGAGGGGTTCGTGACGACCCGGGGTGACGGCTGCACGTCGGAAGATCCGCCCGTCCCGGTCTCCGATGTGCGCGGCGTCGCGGTGCACGCGATCCGCCGTGGGCGCTCCCTGCCCCTGGACGGACCGGCCCTGCGCGCCCTCGGCTGGGTCCTCGCCAAGTTGATGCCGGTCCTCTGGAAGGTAAAAACCACGCTCTTGCAGGGTTGATCAGGCCTTCAGGCCGTAGCGCTCGAGCCAGCGGTAGATCTGCTTCCGATCCTTGCCCAGCTGACGGGCCAGGGCCGAGACGTTGCCACCACATTTGGCAATCAAGGCCTCGAGGGTCTCTCGGGATGGGGCCGGCTGCTGCGCCGTGGGTTTCGTGGTTGTTCGCAGCTCGTCCATTCCATCGCGGCGAAAAGGAGTTGCAAAGGGGTGCTTCGAGTCAACCGGAGCATGCAACTCGCCGGCGCGTCCCCCGGGCATCGGCGTCGCCAGCCCGCCGAAATGACGGATCCCCTCCTTCAGGTCTTCCCAGCGCAACGGCGGTGACCCGTCGTGCAAGAGGAGCGCGGCGCGTACGGAGCGGACCAGCTCCCGTACGTTCCGTGGCCACGGGTAGAGCAGCAGGGCCTCCGCCACGTCCGCGGTCCCGAAGGCCTGGCCCGGCTCGATCCCCATCTCCCTGGCGGCGAAGAAGAGAATGTCCTCCCGGCGCTCTCGGAGGGGGGACAGCTGGACCACCAGGTCTTCCAGGCGCCCCAGCAGGTCCTCCCGGATGCGACCGGACTCCAGCTCCAGACGACTCCGGCTCGTTGCGGCGACGATCCGCACGTTGACCCGGATCTCCCGCGCCGCACCGACCGGGATGACCGATCGCGTCTCGAGGCTTCGGAGGAGCTTGGCCTGAAGTCCGGGCTCCATCTCTCCGATCTCGTCCAGGAACAGGGTCCCCCGATCGGCGGTCCGGAACATCCCGATGGACGCCCGATCCGCGCCAGTGAAGGCCCCTCGCTCATGGCCGAACAGGGAGGCCTCCAGGAGGGTGGCTGGGATCGCCGAACAGTTCACCGGGACGAAGCGCCCATTCCGCGCGCTCAGGCGATGCAGGTGCTGCGCCAGGACATCCTTCCCCGTGCCGGTCTCTCCCAGGAGGAGAACGCTGATGTCCGACCCGGCGACGCGTGCGATCTGTCCGAGGATGCGCTGCAGGCCGGCGTTGCACGTGACGAAATCGTCGTCCCGGGGGGTTTCAGGAGGAGACGGGGGGGTCTCCAGGAGGAGGAACAAGGTCTCCCCCGCGCGGATCACGTCCCCGGGGTGGAGATTTGACGTGCCGTGAATCTCCTGCCGGTTCACGAAGGTCCCGTTGCTCGACCCGAGATCTTCGATGACGACCCCGGCGCCGCTGCGCTGGAGTCTGAAGTGATGGCGACTCATGGTGGAATCCGGCGTGGTGAGGCCGAGGTTCGGGAGGATCGTCCGACCCATCGTGATCTCGTCCCGGACCAGGACGGGCCGGGCGTCCACGACGTTCAACCCGCTGAACACGCAGACGAAGTTCAGATCCCGCCCGGAGCCTTTGGCCACCGGGCGGCCCACCTTGACGACTGTTGTATCCATCATCGTCCTTTGCCTCGTGCGCCACTATACACAGCCGACCGATGATGGTGCAAGGATTCAACAGACATTGAAATGCCGCGACCCATCACATAGGATCAGCCTGGAGTCGCTGGTCGGGGAGGATCGGATGCGCGTCACCGTCTCTGGGCTCTTGCTGGTGCTGTTCGCCGCCTGTGCAGGGGGAAAGGAAGGGGGCAACGCCGATGTCTCGGGCGTGATCCCGGATTGGGGGTGGGGGACCTTGGACTCCGCAGAGCCGCCCGCCGATGCCGCCCCCGGCGAGGACACCCCCCTGATCCCCGGGGAGGACACAACCGTCACCTACCCCCTCGTGCCCGGGGACACGGTCCCCGACTTCAGCCTCCCGGCCCACAGCGGCGCCGAGATCTCGCTGTCCGATTCCATCGGGAAGACCATGGTCCTGAGCTTCTTCCCCACCGCAGCCCAGGGACTGAGCCAACAGCAGGTCGAGAAGCTCGAGGCACGCTACGGCGAGATCCGCGCCCTCGGCGCGTTCCCCTTCGGTGTCTCCATGGAGGACCCCCTCGTGCTGGCTCACTGGGCCGATGACCTCGGCCTCCTGAGCCTCCTCCTCCTCAGCGATGAGGGCGGCCTGGTCGGAGAGATGTTCGGCCTCGAGGACGACGGCGGCCACTATCTTCACCGCGGCGATGTCGTCATCGCGCCTGACGGGACCCTCCAGGCGCTCCTCCTCTACGACGCCAAGGAGCCCACGGACATCCAGGCCCTCCTGTCCATCCTCGAACAATGATCTCTCCCTCCCCTGCGGGAGGCCCTCCAGGCCCACATGCTCCACGCTGCGCAAGCCGGAACTCTTGGCTGGACGGGAACGCCGGGGGCGTGGTATCGGTCCCGTCTGCGACCTCTCGGACGCATGGAGGACGAATGATCCCTTGGGAGAGCCTGGGCCGAGCTGCGGTTCCCGGCAGCAAGACCGAGCTGCAGCTGCACCGTCGCGGAGAGGACTTCTCGATCCGGGTGGACGGCCTGGAGCTCATGACCAGCCGGGTCCATGGCTCCGAGGAGTCTCTGGCCGAGCTCGCCTGCGACCCCATCGCCCGCCGGCCCCGTCCCGTGGTGCTGGTGGGCGGCCTGGGCATGGGGTTCACCCTGGGGGCGACCCTGGCCCGGCTGGGGCCCGATGCGCGGGTGGAGATCGTCGAGCTGGTCCCCGGCGTCGTCGAATGGAACCGCGGCCCCCTCGCACATCTGGCCGGGCGCCCGCTGGACGACCCGCGAACGACGGTCCGTGTGGAGGACATCGCCGCCGTCCTCCGGACCTCGCCAAACAGGTACGACGCGATCATGAACGACGTGGACAACGGCCCGGACGGCATCATCCTCCCGGGGAACCGCTGGCTCTACGATCCCGAAGGCCTCGCCGTGACCCGCAAGGCCCTGCGTCCCGGCGGGGTGCTGACCATCTGGTCCGTCGCCCCCCTCCGCGGCTTCACCGATCGTCTCTGGAAGGCCGGCTTCAAGGCCCGGGAGGTCCGCCTCCGCGACTCCGGAAAGTCCAAGGGACGCCGCCACACGATCTGGGTCGCGACGAATCCCTGACGGGGGCGCCCGGACGCCTCATCCCCCGCCCAGCTCCTGCAGCAGCTCCACCTGGTCCCCAATTTCCCCAAGGTCCGCCAGAAGATCCTGGAAGAACATCCAGACAAAGTAGGAGAGCACCAGGACGGCGATGGTCACCACGATCCGACCCGCCATGCCGTAACGGGGATTCAGCCAGATCAGGGGGAGCGCGAAGGGCCCGACGCTCAGGAGGGCGAGGACCACCACCGTGTTGGAGAAATACCACTTCCCCTGCGGGCCCTGCGGTCTGCGGGATCCGTCGAGGAACTCCCCGCAGTATCGGCACTTGATGGCGCCGTCCTGGATCTCCTCTGCGCAGTACGGACAGGTCTTCATGTTGCGCCCCCGGCTGATGGCGAGTCCCCTCACGCCCTGTCACGAGAGGGTAGCAGAGATCCATGGCGATGGAACAAGATCCCTGCCTGATCGCAAGTGATTGGAATGATCTTCGATTTTTGTGGGGTCCCCTGCCCCGCCGTACCATCAAAAAAAAACAAGGGATCTGCAGATCCCGTGACCAAAACCGTCGCCCCGTGCATCAACAACATGAGGATGGAAGGCGAGCATGTCCCTGTTCCGGGAACGACCTGATCTGCTGTCTCGATTCAGATCAGGGGACAAGGAGGTGCTCGAGCTCGTCTTCTCGACCTACCGTGACGACCTGGTGCGGTTCCTGGTCGCACGGTATCGGTTGAGCCGATTTGATCTGATGGACGTGCTCTCGGAGACGTTCTGCCTGGCGTTCAGCCCACGGCAGCGCGACGCCTACAGCGGGTCCGTCAAGTACTTCACGTATCTCGTGGCGATCGCGAGGAACGTGACCCGGACGAGCCTGCGGCAGACGGCGCGAATGCACTCCGGCGACGCACCGGAGGCCGCCACGCAGGGGCCGGAGATGCAGCTGGAGGCGGCGGAGCTCGTGGAGAAGGTGCTCGAATCGTTGAGTGAACGGGAACGCAGCGCGGTGCTGATGACCCTGCTCGATCGCCGAACCCAGGAGAGCACCGCGCGGCACCTGGGCGTGGACCGGAACTGGGTCAAGCGCGCAGTGCAACGAGCGAGGTCTCGCCTCGCGCAGCTGACCCGGCGAGAGGGCGGGACCGACGTGGAGGATTGAGAGGTGCCCCGGATGGAACAGCAAGGGACCTGTGAACAGCGCCTCGAGGCGGCCTTCCTGTCCCTGGCTCCCCAGGACCTGGAGGGCCTCGGCGCTGCCCTGCGGCGGGACGAGACGGCACGCCGACGCTACGATCGCCTCGCCGGGGTGGATCTCGCCCTGGCGCAGAGAGCCGATGCGTTCGCCGTGCTGGGCCCCATGGAGGCTCGGATCGCCTCCAGCTTCGAATCCCTGACTCGCTTCTATTCTCCCGCGCTCGCAGGAGCCGGGGATCCGCCCGCACGGTTCGCCCGGCGCGCAGCCCGCTGGGCCCTGGCGGCAGCGGCGGTGCTCCTGGCCGTGCTCCTGCCCACCGGCATGGAGCCGGATCGCCCCGGCGTGGAGCAGCCCGGGATCTGGACCGCCCGCGGGGACGGCGCAGCCTACCTGCGCCCCTACTGCATGGATTCCGAGAGCCACGTCGTCGAGGGGGCGATCGCGTCGCAAGGTCTCGCCGTCTGCGGTGCAGACCAGTACCTGCTCCTCACCTACGTGCTGCGCACGGACGTCGGCGCCTGGCTCCACGCCGTGGCGTTGCCCTACGGCGGGGACGAGCCCGTCTGGATCGTGCCCAACCCGGTCCACGTGGATCCCGGCTGGGTCGCGCCTGCTGACCGCCCGACGGAGGCCTGGCCGACCCTGGATCTCTCCATAAACTACCCAACCGGCCCCTACCAGGTGGTGTGGGCCGCCTGCGACGATCCGATCCCCTGGACGGACTGGGCTGACGCAGCCGCGGGTGGACAGGAGGGCATCGACGACCTCCTGGACACGCGACGAGACTGCGAGTCCGGGTCCTGGATCCTCGTCGTTCGGGAGGTCGTGCCATGAGATGGATGACCCTGGCCATCACGATGGTCATCATCGTGGTCGCCGCTCCGGCGACCGCGTCAGACGCCCGGCCGGGGCCGTCAGAGGTGAACCTCTTCATCATCTCCTCCCCCGGCGTCGGCGACGAGGAGTTCCCCACCCTGCGCTACACGGACGACGACGCGCTCGCTTACATGGAGCTCCTCGGGTTCCGTGCGACCCGGACCCATGTCCATGCGATCCTCGACAACGAGACCCGTGAAACCTGGCCCGGGCTGGCGAAGCAGGTCCTCGCCCCCCAGCGCAGCGACATCCTCCGCGGCTTCAACGAGATGGTCGAGGAGATCCAGGGCTCCGACGCGCCGCAGGAGATGTTCCTGATCCTCGTCGGCCACGGCGGGGTGGACGCAATGGGGGACGGCTACTTCGTCCTCCCCGACGGGCGCCTGACACGGGACGACCTCCTGAAGATGCTGGAGCGCCTCCAGGGCGTGACGGTCCACCTGATCGTGGACACCTGCAACGCCTGGGACCTGGTCCGCCCCCGAGGTGAGGGGAAGTGGCGTCCCGACACCGTCCCGGTGCCGGTGACCGAGGCCCTCGCCGAGGCCCTGCAGCAGGAGGGGGCGGCGCGACGCTTCCCGAACACGGGCTTCCTGCTGGCCTCCTCGGAGGGGGTGCGCGCCTTCGAGTTCAGCCTCCTGGGCAGCGGCGTCTTCTCCTACCTGGTGCGCAGCGCCCTCGCTGGGGGCGCGGATCTGGACCGGGACGCGCGCATCACCTACGGAGAGGTGGTCGCGTTCGTGTCCGCCGCGGTGAGCGGCGTCGAGTCTCCGCACTCCCGACCGGACCACTTCATCGAGGGACCCTCCGGGGACGACGAGCGGGTCCTCCTGGATCTCTCGGTCGGGAGCGACGCGACCTGGCTCGAGGTCGACGTCCCGGGGCGGATTTGGATCAAGGACGACCGCGCAGTGCGCGTCGCGGACGCTCACCCGGCCTCCGATGCGCCCGTTCGCCTGCGCCTGCCCGGCGGCCGGAGCTACCACGTGGTCCGGCAGGGCGCCGACGCGCTGGTGCCTTCCGGAGAGACCGCCCGGGTCTCCACCCTCGAGTTCGTCGACAACCGGATCGCGGAGCGCTCCGCAGAGGGAGAACAGCTCCGGCGGGGCCTCTTCCTCGTGCCCATGAGTCAGGGCTACCAGCTCGGCTACCTGGAGGGGCGGCAGCGCCCCGCAGCGGCGGTCCTCGCCCGGTCCGCGACGGTCCGGAACTGGAGCCTGGCCGCAGGGTACCGCGTCGGCTCGGTGCCACTGGGCCTCGACGGGGTGTCCCACGGGGCGCGCCTCGGCCTGGCCCGAACCCTGGGACGCTGGGCCTGGATGGGGCTCTCCTTCGCCTACTCCCGCTCCTCCCACCGCGTGGACCTGGAGCGGTTCCACCTGGACGGCTACTTCGTCGGTGCGCTCGCCGGTGTGCGGTGGCCGAGGGGCTTCGGCCGCTACCTGGAACCCTTCGCCGAGCTGGAGCTGGGCCACCAGTGGCTCGTCCGGCAGGCCGGGGCGTCCGTGAAGGGAGATCCTCTCTCCTGGCGGGGCGCCCTGCGCGCCGGCCTGTCGGTGCTCCTGCCCTGGGGGGGCCTCTCCCTGGAGTTCTCCGGCGGCGCATCGGCGCAGGTGATCACCCTGGACGGGAGCGAAGACGTCGAGGCCGGCGGCTTCGGGGACGCTGCGATCCTATGGAGGTTCTGAGATGAGAGTTCACCGAAGGATGTCCGGGCTCCTTGCGACGACCCTCGTCGCGCTCTTCGGGCTGATCGCGGCCTGCACCGAGGTCCCCCTCAGCCGGTGCGACTTCCAACCCCAGGCCCTCTGCGTCGGAGCACCGGGCTGCGTCCCCGACTGCGCCGGGAGGGAGTGCGGCCCGGACCCGGAGTGCGGGCTCTCCTGCGGGAGCTGCGGGGCCTACAGCCTCTGCGACGACGACGCAGGGCAGTGCGAGGCCTGCGATCAGGAGGCCCTCTGCGGCGAGCGGGAGTGCGGCGAGAGCGGCTGCGGGGCCCTCTGCGGCGTCTGCGGCGCGGGGGAGGCCTGTGAGGACGGCGCCTGCGTCACGGTCTGCGTGCCCGCCTGCAAGACGCGCATGTGCGGCGACGACGGCTGCGGCGGCACCTGCGGGGCCTGCCCCACCGACGCGGCCTGCACCCCCGACGGGCTCTGCCGGTACCCGGAGGGCCACTTCTGCATGCCGTCGCCCGTCGGCGCGCCGGGCTGCCCCGGTTGTCCGGAGGGGGTGGAGGCCTGTGTCTGTGCCCTCTGGCCCGCCTGTTGCCAGGAGAGCTGGAGTTTAAATTGTGTCATCCTTTCGACGGACTGCGCCAGCGGCTGTGAGCCCGATTCTTCCTGCCATGGGAACAGCTACGGCGCCGGGGAGCAATCCTACGGTGTTCGCCCCGAGTGCGGCCCCGACCAGTACGACCGCCCCTGCGGCGCCTGCGGACCCGGGGAGCGCTGCCACGCGGGGGCCACCTGCCTGCCCGGCGCAGCGGACGCGGGGCTCCCCTGCGGCGCTGACGGGGACTGCCTGGGGGGCGTTTGCCTGCCCCAGGACGACGGGGGAATCTGCACCCTCACCTGCACCAACGCGGGCCACTGCCCCGAGGGCTGGACCTGCGACGGCGCGCTCCTGCCCGATCCCTGGCGGGGCCTCTGCAGGCCCCAGGAGATCTGCTTCCCGGCCTGCACCGCCTCGCCGGGCCCGGAGCAGGTCACCACCTGCGGACCCGACGGCTGCGGCGGGACCTGCGGGACCTGCCCCGCAGGGGAGGCCTGCACCCCCGAGGGGACCTGCGCCCCGTCCACCACGGACCCCTGCGCGGTGAGCTGGGAGGCCCCGGGCTGCGCTGGCTGTGCGTGCGAGGAGGCGGTCTGCGCGGCGGAGCCCGCGTGCTGCCTGGAGGCCTGGTCGCCGTTCTGCGTGTTCCTCTGCGACGCCGTTTCCGACACATGCGATGAACTGATGACCTGCCACCCCGCCGTGACCCCCTGCGACGGCTGCCAAGTGACCGGCACCCCGAACTGCTGGAACTGCCCGTGCCAGGAATGCGTCTGCGCCACCGACCCCCACTGCTGCCTGGAGCGGTGGGACGATCTCTGCGTCATGGAGTGCCAACTCTGCGGGACCATTTGCCCGCAGTAAACCGCAAGGAGGAGAGAGATGACTTTCAGTAGGGAATGGGTCGCAAGAGTGTCCGGGGTTTTCCTGATCTTTGCCGGGAGCGCGGCCGCCGCGGCCGCGCCGAAGGGCGAATGTGATTCCGAGGACTGCATCGTGACCGACGTCTACGAGGCAGGCGCCGAGGTGCCCCTGGGGGGCGAGCTGCTGCTCCTGGGCGTGGGCGACACGGTGGAGATGTGTCGGGATCATGCGTGCTGGGCGTCCTATGATTCCTGCGCGGACGCGTACCGCCTGCCCCTGGGGGTGGGCACCGGCACCTACGGCGAGAGCCGCACCAGGTCGCTGGACGCGAACTTCGACTCGGGCTACTGCGGCTGGGGCGCGTACGCGGGGGCAATCGCCGGCGACGACGATCTCGTGCTCTTCTGGCCCGGCGCGACGGTCTTCGACAGCTCGACCTCCGACGGCGGTCAGGCCAAGTTCCAGATCTGGATCTACCAGGACTCGGGGGCGAGCTGCACGGGCAGCCGCACCTACAAGGGCGGCGACACGACGGCCACCTGCACCACCGAGGTGAACCGTCGATCCTGGCAGGAGGCCATCGGGGACGGCCGGTCCGACTGCGAGGGCGTCATGACGGATCCCGTGGGCTGCCACCTGCCGGATCTGCTCCTGCTCCACCCGGGCTCCGCCACGGACGCCTGGTACTACTACATCCTGCGGGTGAGCCTCTGCGACACGGACGGCACCAACTGTGTAGGCAGCGACGAGACCGGCTGCTTCCAGGTCCACTGGGACTGATTTTCAAACTTTCTTCGCCCCCCCGCGCCCAAAACGGCGTCCTGCTGCATCAATGATCTGAACCGCCTGCTCGCACACGACGCTGTGCGACCACATCGCTGAGGGACCGCATGGAGAGCACGTTCACGCCGACGACAGCAGCGCCCTGCGACGGTGAGCTCGTGCACGCCCGCAAGGAGCTGCGCGTCCTCACCCCCAAGATCGAGACGCAGAAGGCCCACGCGCAACGTCTCGAGTCCATCGGCATTCTGGCCAGCGGCGTGGCCCACGAGCTCAACAGCCCCCTCGGCATCGTGATGAGCCTCGCGCACCTCATCATGGACGACGACAACGCCACCGAGAAGGCGCAGGGGTTCGCAGCCATCATCGCCGCCGAGAGCCAGCGCATGGCGGCCATCATTCGAGAGCTGCTGAGCTTCTCCCGTCATGGCACCGAGACCGCCCGCCCTGTGAACATCAAGGACCTCGTCGACAGGACCCTCGGGCTCCTGGGATCGACCCTCCAGAAGGATCGGATCGAGGTCATCATCCGGGTCCCGGAGGAGTTGCCGCAGATCCAATGCCGCAGCCTGCAGATCCAGCAGGTCCTGATGAACCTGCTGACCAACGCCCGGGATGCGTCGAACGCCCGGTTCCCCGGCGCCTCACCGGAGAAGGTGATTCGAGTCACGGCGAGCTCCTTGAAGCGGGCAGGAGAGCCGTGGATCCGCCTCACGGTGGAGGACAACGGGATCGGGATCCAGCGGGAGCTCTCCCATCGGCTGTTCGAGCCGTTCTTCACGACGAAACCCGCGGACCAGGGAACCGGGCTGGGCCTCGCGATCAGTCGGGGAATCATCAGGGAGCACGGGGGACACCTCTGCTTCGAGAGCCGGCCCGACCTCGGCGCACGATTCCACATGGATCTGAGGGTGGAGTCGGCGGCCCGGACTATTCGTTGACGCGGAAGATGCCGATCATGAAGCCGCCGTACCGACGGAGGGAGGAGGCCGAGGCCAGCTCTTCGAGGCGCTCGGTGACGCGGCCGAGGCCGGGGAGTCTGTAGAAATGGTAGGTGGGGGCCACGACGCGGATGCCGGCCCTCCCGATGGGGGAGACGTTGGCCGGGAGGAGGTTCAGGATGTCCTCCCAGCTGTGGTATGCGGTGTGGACCTGGGTGTCGAAGGTGGACTCCGCCACCTTGTGGGCGGGCTTGAGCTGCTTCACGAGGTAGCGGATCGAGTTGCGGTTGTAGAACTCGAGGACCAGGGTCCCGCCGGGGCGGGTCACCCGGGCGCACTCCGCCAGGGCCCGGCGGAGATCCGGGACGTGGGCCAGGACCTTGAACGACACCACGGCGTCGAAGCTGTCGTCCTCGAAGGGCAGGTCCGTGACCGACCCTTTCACCACCTCGAGGCCACGATCGCGGGCCTTCTCGAGCATCCCCCCCGAGACGTCCACGCCGACGGCGCGCCTCGCCAGGCGGGCCAGGCCCTCCAGGACGAGGCCCGTGCCGCAGCCCGCTTCCAGGATCTCTCGATCCCGGATGTGCGGCGCCGCCGTCTCGATCTCCATGCGATCCAGGAACGCGTGGTACCCGCGTCCCCGCTCCCGCTCGTACCAGGAGGCGAACTCGTCGTAGTAGCTCTCCGCGTCCTTCCTTCCCACCCCTAACCCTCCATCAGAAGCTCGTCGTAGAGCCGCTCGTAGGCCGCGGCCACCACGGGTGCGTCATAGACCCGGCGCACCAGGGCCCGGCCCTCCCGCCCCATGTCCCGGCGCCGGTCCGGAGAACCCAACAGCTCGAGGACGGCCTCGGCGAGCTGCCTCGGTGCCTCAGGCGGGATCGCCAGGCCCACGGGACGCTCCAGCAGCTCCGCCAGGGGCAGGATGTCCGCGATGACCACGGGCACCTCCTCCCGCAGGGACTCCAGGAGGACCAGGGGGATGTCCATCTTGGCGTACAGGGACTCCGCCGGGAGCACCTGCACCGCGGCCGCAGCGACCAGATGGTGGATCCGCTCCAGCTCGTTGAAGAAGTGGACCCGATCCGCGAGGCCGTGCTCCTGGACCCAGGTCTGGATCCTCTTCTCCTCGAGGCGGGACAGCTCCTGCTTCTTCCGGCATGCGAAGACGAAGTGCGCGTCGGATCCCGCGAGGAGCTCCGGGAGCGCGCGGGCGCAGGTGTCCGCTGCGCTGGAGAACTGGTAGTCCCCGGCGTAGAGCACCAGGGGCAGGTCCGGCGGCAGGCCCAGCTCCTCCCGGACGGCGCGCTTCTCCTCGGGACCGACCTTCGTGGAGCCGTCGATGGCCGGCGGGATCCGGATCACGTCAGGCACGCCGTTCTCCAGGAGGGCCTGGCGGGTGTTCTCGCTCAGCGCCACGACGCGGTGGGCGAACATGTGCCGCTGGATGTCCTCGTAGGTCGCCGGCGCGCTGCAGATGGTGTGGACCAGACGCTTGCGCTTCTTCAGCCCTCGAACCAGGCGGGCGGCCCGGGAGGTGGCGGGGTTGGGCGCGAAGAAGAAGTGATAGATGTCACAATCGTCGGGCCGGAACAGGCGCCTCAGGACCCGGAGGTTCTGCCCGAGGCTCGGGGTGTAGGTCCCAGTGCCCTTGTACACGGGCTCCACCACCGCCCGGGGGCTGGGCGCGTCGGCGCCGCGCAGCCCCATGACGCGGTACTCGTGGCGCTCCGAGAAGCGGACCAGGTCCCTCGCGAGGTTCTTCGCGCTGTCGTCCCAGGGTGGCTGGAGGGGCTTGGAGACCATGAGGACACGCGCCATGTCCGCTCCTCACGCCTCGCGAAGGTAGCCGCCGGTGTCCCGGCCGACCCGCGCGGTCACTGCGTCCACCGCGGGCCTGACCTCCTCGTCCCGGAGGGTGCGCACATCCGAGCCGAAGGTCAGGCGATAGGAGAGGCTCTTGTGCCCCTCGGGGATCGGCGCGCCCCTAAACACAGCGACGAGCTCCGTGTCCACCAGGAACTCGCCGCCCACTGCCAGGATCCCGTCCACCACGGTCTGATGGTTCACGCCTTGGGCGACGATGAAGCTCAGGTCATTGGTGATCCTGGGGAACCGCGGCAGGGGGCGGTAGGTCAGCTCCTTGCGGGGACTCGCGATCATGGGCTCCAGGTCGATCTCGAAGAAGCCCACGCCGCCGCGCAGCCGGGCCTTCGCGCAGAGCACGGGGTTCACCTGCCCCATCCAACCCACCACGTCGCCGGCGACCCGATCACGGATCGCGAGGAGGCGCCCCTCGGTGATCCACGGGACGTCCGGGCTCTCCGTCGCGATCTCCAGGCGGTAGTCCCCGCGCTCGTTGATCGCCAGGAGCTGCTCCATGACCCACTTGACCCGGCGGAAGGCCAGTTCGGGGCGATCCGCGTCGGTGGTCGAGAACACCGCGCCGAGATGCCGCTCCTGGTCCGGGACGGCCCCCTCGCTCTCGGGGTGGTGGAAGACCCGTCCGAGCTCGAAGAGCAGGACCTCGTCCCGGTGGGTCTGGTTCTTCCGCAGCGCGGAGAGGAGGTTGGGGATCAGGGACCGCCGCATCACCGGCATGTCCGCGCTGATGGGATTGGCCAGGCGGACCGCACCCTCGAGGGAGTACCCGATGGTCTCCGCCCAGGGCGCGGAGTCGAAGGAGTACTGCATCACCTCGACGCCGCCGCCGGTCACCATGAAGTGACGGAGGCGCCGCTCCACCAGCCGGCTCTGGGGACGGGGCGGAGGCTGCACCGGAGCCAGGGGCGGCGTGGGCGTGATGTTGTCATAGCCGACCATCCGCCCGACCTCCTCGACGAGATCCTCAGGGATGCCGATGTCCTTGGTGGCGCGGAAGGTCGGCACCGTGACCCGCAGGGCATCGCCGTCGGCCGCCACCTGGAACTCGAGGCCCTCGAGGATCCCGACGATCCGATCATCGGGGACGTCGTCCCCGAGCTTCCGGCGGATGAAGGAGCACGAGGTCCGGATCACCGTCGGGGCCGGCAGGGGCGCAGCCACGTCGATGAACGCAGAGGTCACCCGCGCACCGGGATCCAGGTCCAGCAGCATCCGCCCGAAGAGGCGGGAGGAGTGCTCGGCGAAGGCAGGATCCAGGGCCTTCTCGAAGCGCGCTGAGGCCTCGGTGCGTAGGGCCAGGCGGGACGAGGTCCTCCGGATCGCGGAGGCCTGGAAGGACGCGGACTCGAGGACCACCTCGGTGGTATCGGCGACGATCTCTGAGTTCAGGCCGCCCATGATGCCGCCCAGACCCACGCCCCGTGCCCCGTCCGCAATGATCACGTCCGACGACTCGACCCGGCGCTCCTGGTCGTCGAGGGTGGTGAGCACCTCACCGTCCTCCCCCCGGCGCACGACGATCTCCCCGTCCCGGATGAACCGGGCGTCGTATGCGTGGACGGGGTTCCCCACGTCGAGCATGACGAAGTTGGTGAGGTCCACGACGTTGCTGATCCCTCGGACCTCCACCCGGTGGAGCAGGGTCTTCAGCCAGAGGGGACTCGCCGCGACGGTGATGCCAGCGTAGCAGACCGCGGTGAACCGCGGGCAGAGGTCCTGGTCCTCCACGCGGATCTGCACGGGCTCGTCACGGGTGAACTCCAGGTCGAGCTCCAGGGCCTTCAGCGGACGCCCCGTGAGGGAGGCGATCTCCCGCGCGATGCCCCGGTGGCTCCAGCAGTCGGGCCGGTGGGTGAGGGACTTGTTGTCGATCTCGATGACCCAGTCGTGAACAGGAGCCAGGTCCGACAAGGGTGTCCCGGGGGGGGTGTCCGCCGGAAGCGCCAGGATGCCCGTGTTGTCGTCGGAGAGGCCGAGATCCGCCTCGGAGCAGGTCATCCCGCGGCTCTCCACGCCCCGGATCTCCGTGGTCTTCACCTCCCCGCCCGGGAGCCGGGCGCCGGGGAGCGCGACGGCAGTCACCATGCCCGGAACACAGTTGGGTGCGCCGGAGACGAGGGTCACGCTGCGATCACCCAGGTCCACGTCCACCAGCCTCAGCTTGTCCGCCTCGGGATGGGGCCGCACCGCAGCGATCCTGCCGGCGATCACCGACTCCATGCCGGCGCCGACCTCCTCGATGCCCTCGAGCTCCGCGACGGACAGGGTGAACCGGTTGGCGAGCTCCCTGGGATCCAGACCGGAGAGATCGACGTGACGACCGAGCCAATGCCAGGAAATCTTCATACCCTCCCCCTAGACCTTTCCGAACTGCTCGACGAAGCGGGCATCTCCACCCATGAGGAGGCGGATGTCGTCGATGCCGTACTTCATCATCACCAGACGGGAGAGGCCCAGACCGAAGGCCCAGCCGGACCACTCCTCGGGGTCCAGGCCGCCGAAGCGGATCACGTTGGGGTGCACGAGACCGCAGGGGAGCAGCTCCACCCAGCCGCTCTGCTTGCACACCGGGCAGCCGTCCCCGCCGCAGACGGTACACCGGAAGTCCAGCTCGAAGCCGGGCTCGACGAAGGGGAAGTAGCCCGGGCGGAGCCGGATCACCATCTCCCGCCCGAAGATCTCCGAGAGGAGGACCTTCATGGAGTGGATCAGGTTCGCTACGGAGACGTCGCGATCGATGAGGAGCCCCTCCACCTGGTGGAAGGTGTGCTCGTGGCTGGCGTCCACGGCCTCGTAGCGATAGACCTTGCCCGGGAAGATCGCCTTGAAGGGGGGCGCATACTCCCGCATGGCACGGATCTGCCCCGGGGAGGTGTGGGTGCGCAGGAGGTTCCGCCCGGGCATGTCCAGCCAGAAGGTGTCCTGCATGTCCCGGGCCGGGTGGTCCTCGGGGATGTTCAGGGCCTCGAAGTTGAAGAACTCCGACTCGGCCTCGTGGTAGTCGGGGATGATGAAGCCCATGGAGAGGAAGATGTCCTCGAGCTCCTCCTGGATGAAGCTCAGGGGATGGATCGCACCGGTGCCGTGCGGGATCCCCGGGAGGGTCGGATCGAAGGGCGTCGCCTCCATCCGCCGTCGGATGGCCAGGGCCTGGACCTCGGCCCGGCGGGCCTCCAGCAGCGCGGAGAGCTCCTGCTTCAGCTCGTTCACCCGCGCCCCGACCACAGGGCGCTCCTCAGCGGAGACGGCGCCCATGCCCTTGAGGAGCGCGGTGACCTCGCCCTTCTTGCCGAGGAGCCGCACCTGGGTCTCCTTCAGGGCATCCTCGGTCTCGATCGCTGCGATGTCCTCACGGGCCTGCCCCGCGAGCTCCTGGATTCGCTCGAGCATCTCGATTCCTCCTCAACCGCCCCGGAGCGCACGGACCATCCGCTTGAACTCGCGCCCGCGGTGCTCGAAATCGCTGAACTGATCGAAGCTGGCGCATGCGGGGGCGAGGACGACCATGTCTCCGGCCTCCGCGAGGTCCGCGGCCCTGCGGACCGCCTCCTCCAACCCCCCCACCACCACCACGGGGTGACCCGGCGGGATCGCCGCGGCCATGCGGTGCCGGGTCTCCCCGTTGAGCACCACCGCGCGAGTACGCGCCGCGATGAGGCGGCCGAGCTCCGCGAAGTCGCTGTCCTTCTCGGAGCCCCCCGCAATAAGGACCACGGGGCCGTCCAGGGCCTCGAGGACCGCACCGGCCGCGTGGGGGTTCGTGGCCTTGGTGTCGTTGAACCACCGCACGGAGTTCACCTCGTCCACGAACTCCATGCGGTGCTCGAGACCGGGGAAGCTCGCGAGGGCCTCCGTCGCCCGGCGGCGTTCGACTCCCATGGCCGCGCCGGTGAGGGTCGCGGCCATCGCGTTGAGGACGTTGTGTCCCCCCACCACCCGGAGGTCTCTCGTGCGCATCAAGGCCTCGGGGCCGTCCCCGAGGTCGCAGAAGATGCTCCCGTCCTCGACCCAGGCGGCGTCCCGGGTGGTCCCGGGGCGGGCGAAGCCGAAGGTCATCCGGCGGATCCCCGCAGGCAGGTCCCAGGTCGACAGGATCGGATCCTCCCGGTTGAGCACCACCGCGTCGCCGTCCCCCATGGACTGGAGCACCCTGCGCTTCGCGGCCACGTAGGCGTCGAAGCTGCCGTGGTAGTCCACGTGGTCTTCGGCGATGTTGGTGAGGACCGCAACCCGGGGACGGAGGGTCAGGGTGTGGACGAGCTGGAAGCAGCTCACCTCCAGGATCGCGACCCCGTCCGGGTCGACGGCGTCCAGGATCCCCATCGCGCCGATTCCGATGTTGCCGCCGACCACGGGGGGACGACCGCAGGCCCTGAAGACCGCCTCGATCATCGCCGTCGTCGTGCTCTTGCCGTCGGTGCCGGTGATCACAACCACCGGGGCGGGGCAGAAGCGGCCGAAGAGCTCGATGTCGCTCCAGACCTCCCGCCCCCGGGCGTGGGCCAGGTCGAAGGTCGGGCTCCCGGGGCGGATCCCCGGGCTGATGATGACGAGATCCCCCTCGCGGACCTCGTTGCGGCCGTCCGCCACGGCGACCCGGGGGTCGAGGCCTTCGGGCCACTTCTCCGAGGGGCGCAGATCCGAGGCCAGCACATCCGCACCCGCCGCAGCGAGCCAATTGGCCGCGGCGAGGCCGCTACGGGCGATGCCCAGGACCGAGATCCGGGCGCCCTTCAGTTCGTGTCGGTTCATCGTTCGGTGATTCTCCCGGCGAAGTCGTCGGCGAGCGCGAAGAGGTCGTCGCCCCCGAAGAAGATCACGGTCTCCGCGGGGCCGAGGCTGCGCTCCAGGTAGGGGACGATGCCCTCCATCTCCGGCACGTACTCCACCGCCTGACCTCCGGCGCGCAGGACCTCTGCGAGCCAGGGGGTGGAGACACCGGGGATCGGCTCCTCGTTGGCCTCCCACATCTCCGTGAGGATCACCTCGTCCGCGGCGGTGAACGCATCACGGTAGTTCTCCGCGTGGTAGTTGATCATCGTGTACCGGTACGGCTTGAACACCGCCCGGACCCGCCCCTGCGCGGAGAGCCGCGCGGTGTCCAGCACCTTGCGGATCCCCGTCGGGTGGGAGATGTAGTCCTTGATCACCTGGTGCGCGCCGGCCCGGAGGACGGTGTACCGGTTGGCCATGCCCCGGTAGCTGGAGAGGCCCTCCCGGATCGCCTCGATGGGGACGCCCAGGGCCTGGGTCACGGCGACCGCACCGACGGCGTTCTCGACGTTGTAGCGTCCGGGGATGGACAGGGTGAAGCGCTCCACGGGCCCGTCGGCCAGCGCGACGGAGAACACGGAGCCCTCGGGGCCGACGTCCGCGTCCATCAGGCGCACGTCCGCGTCCGCCGCCTCGCCGAAGAGGATCCGCCGCAGTGAAGCGTTCCGGGCCACCATGCGGGCGCCCTCGCAGTCCGCGTTGAAGAAGCCCATCGCCCCCTCGGGGAGCTGTGCGAAGAAGGTCCCCAGGACCTCTACGACATGGTCGAAGTCCCGGTAGTAGTTGAGGTGGTCCATCTCCAGGTTGTTGAGGACCGCGTACATGGGCGCGGTGTTGACCAGGGACCCGTCGCTCTCGTCCAGCTCCGCAACGAACCATCGGTCCCCCGCGTGCCGGGCGTTGGTGCCCAGGTTCTCGCAATGCGCGCCGATATAGAAGGAGGGCTCCCAGCCCGCTGTCTCCAGGATCCAGGTGATCATGGACGAGACGGTGCCCTTGCCGTTGGTGCCCGTGACGCCGATGCTGGTGAACGCACCCACCAGCGCGCCGAGGAGCTCGCTGCGGTGCAGGACCGGCAGGCCCAGGGCCCGCGCGCCGGCCAGCTCCCGGTTGTCCGCAGGGATCGCGGTGGAGTGCACCACCATGTCCGCGCCGTCGAGGTTCTCCACGCGGTGGCCGATGAAGACCCGGGCGCCTTCTTCTGTCAGGGCCTCGGTGATGCTCGAGGGGCGAACGTCGGACCCGGACACAGCGACCCCACGAGCCATGAGGAGCCGCGCGAGCGCGCTGACCCCGATGCCCCCGATGCCGAGGAAGTGGACCCGTTTTCCGTTGAGCTCTCGGACCGTAGGCATCCCCTGCTCCCGTGCGGCGAGGCGTTAGAAAAACGCTCCCGGCGATCCTTGTCCAGCGTGGGTGCGTTGTCAAGGTCAGGGTCGGGGTCGGGGCCTATTGTTCGAAGCAGTAGAGACGCCACTGGTTGTTGCAGCAGCCGCACACCGTGTCGGTCCACTGGGCGTCGACCTTACCGGAGTCACCGCCGAAGCCGCCGCTCCCGGAGTTGCAGGTCCCGCCGATGGTCCAGCCGCCGCACAGGGTGCCACCGCAGCCGCCCCAGCTGTCGGAGTTGTAGGATCCGTTGGGCTTGGTCGCGGTCCAGATGTATCCCGAGCCCACGGCGCCGCCGTTCTCGTCCCGGTCGATGGCGTGCTGGAGGGTCCCGTCGGTGAGGTCGGCCCAGTTGCTCGCGATCACTGCGCCGTCCAGGAGCTTGTAGGGCACGGACGCGTGGTTGAACCGGCTCGTGACCGGGCTTCCGGAGAGGCTCACCCAGGCCCGCCAGGAGCCGCCGAGCCCCGCGGCGCCAGCCCGTGACTGGCAATAGGAGTCCGCACCTGAGACCCCGCCCAGGCCCGCTGAGGTCAGGGTGCTCGTCACGAAGACCCGCTTCCCGATGGCCCCGACGCAGGCTCCGGCCACGCACGTGTCGCCGCCCTGGCAGGTACCGCAGAGGCCACCGCAGCCGTCCTCCCCGCAGTCGAGCCCGAGGCAATCCGGCTGGCACTGGCAGAGACCCACCACGCAGAGGTCCTGACCCGTGCAGACGCCGCAGGACCCGCCGCAGCCGTCGCCTCCGCAGTTCTTGCCGTCGCAGGCCGGCTGGCACTGGCAGTGGCCCGCCAGGCAGAGATCCTGCCCCGTGCAGACGCCGCAGGACCCGCCGCAGCCGTCGTCCCCGCAGTCCTTCCCGGCGCAGGCCGGCTGGCAGACACAGACGCCCCCCGCGCAGAGGCCGCCGGGGCAGGGGTCCGCGTTGGGGGTGTTGGTGCATCCGGCGGAGCCGCAGGCGTCGTCGGTGCAGGGGTTGTCGTCGTCGCAGTCCTTGGTGGTGGACAGGCACCAGCCGCCGGCGCAGTGGTCCCCCTGGGTGCAGGGATCGCCGTCGTCACAGGCCGCAGCGTTGGGTGAGAAGGCACAGCCCGTCGCGGCGAGGCAGGCGTCGTCGGTGCAGACGTTGCCGTCATCACAGCTCAGCGCACCGCTCGCGATGCATCCGCCGAGATGACAGTGATCCCCGACGGTACAGAGGTCACCGTCGTCACAGGGAGCGGTGTTCAAGGTGTAGACGCACCCCGTCTGGGGACTGCAGCTGTCGGTGGTGCAGAGGTTCCCGTCGTCGCACACCGCCACGAGGCCGAAGACGCAGGCTCCCGCGACGCAGTGATCCCCGATTGTGCAGGCGTTGCCGTCGTTGCACAGGTCGCCATCCGAGGGCTCGTGCTGGCACCCCACCGCGACATCGCAGAGGTCCACGGTGCACGGATCGCCGTCGTCGCAACCCAACATGGACCCGCCGACGCACAGTCCATCTGAGCAGTGATCATCGAGGGTGCAGACGTCGCCGTCACTGCACGGCAGGTCGTTGGGGACGTGGACGCACCCCCCGGGGGCCGCGCACCCGTCGTCGGTGCAGGGGTTGCCGTCATTGCAGTTGGGCGCCACCCCGTCGGCGCAGGCCCCCTCGACGCAAGCCTCACCCACGGTGCAGGGATCCCCGTCGTCACAGAGGAACCCCTCGCTGGCGGGGACCAGCCCGCAGGTCCCGTCCTCCGGGTCGCAGGCCGCCGCCAGGCAGGTCTGCCCCGGCCCCGGGGGCGGAGCGGGGCAGGTCACCACGGTGTCGGGAGCCACCTCGCACTGGAAGGGGAGCGCCCCGGTGTCGCAGACCAGGGTGCCGTTGCAGAGATCTCCGTCCTCGAGCCCGGCGCAGTCCGCATCAGCCTGGCAATCGCAGCTCACCGGGACGCCGGCGCAGACCGCCTCGTCGCACTGGTCGGCGACGGTACAGGAATCGCCGTCGTTGCAGGCCACGTCGTTGGCCAGGAAGACACAGCCTCCGAGCCCGTCGCACTGGTCATCGGTGCAGGGGTTGCCGTCGTCGCAGGCCACCGGCGAGCCCAGGCAGATCCCCGCCTCGCAGTGATCCCCGACGGTGCACACGTCGCCGTCCACGCACTCCCCCCCGGTGAGGGCCGCGTGGGTGCATCCAGCGGCGCCGTCGCAGCCATCCTCGGTGCACCCGTTGCCGTCGTCGCAGAGGTCCTGGTACCCGCCGTCGATCACGTTGGGTTCGTCCACCTCCCCGTCGCAGTCGTCATCGAGGGCGTTGCAGAGCTCCGCAGCGGGGTCCGTCGCGTCGCAGGGGGTGAGGCCCTCCCCGGTGCAGACCCGCTTTCCTCCGCATTGGCCCCACTCGTTCTCCACCGCGCAGGGGGTCCACAGGGCCAGGGTGACGGCCTTGGCCGTGCAGGGGCAGATCCCCGCGTCCGCCACGCACTGGGTCGTGGGGATGCCGTCCACGGTGAGGGCCTCCTGGCAGGAGAAGCCCCAGGGGCAGGTGGACTTGACGTCGTCGGGATCGCAGGGCGCCCCGCAGAAGCTGCCCTCGGCCGCGTAGTCGACGCAGACGTCCTCCACGCCACCAGTGGCCAGACAGTCCCCCGCGTCCGCGCAGGGACGGCAGAGGTTGGCGATATGGGACACGCAGATGAAGACCACGTCCGGATCCGTGCCGGCGACCTGCTGACAGGACCAGCCGGCGGGACATTCCTCGGCGCACGCGGTCGTGCAGACCCCGTCCCCCATGTGGTCCACGCACCACCCGGACTGGCACTCCCCGTTCTCGACGCAGGGGTCGAGGAAGCAGCCCTCCCCGGGCTCGCAGACCGACACGATGTCGTCGATGGTCCCGTCCGGAGGGGGCAGGTCCGGCGTGACGCCGTCGGAGGTGAGATCGACGAAGGTGAAGTCCACCCCGCCCGTGTCCTCGACGTTCGGAAGGTCAAGCCCGCCGGAGGCGTCGCCGCCGTCGGTGGCGGCATCGTTGCAGGCAGCGAAGGAGAGGATGAGAAGGAGTATAGCAAGATCTCTCACGTGGCACCTCTGCGAGGACAAGTCCCAGGGATTGTACCAGAGCCGGAGACATCCGTGCACATCGCGCTCGCCCCACGTCATCACCCTGAGTTTGCGCTCGGTCCGCCCCCGCGCGTGCTTGACATCACGCCCCCCCCCGATCCACTCTGGCCGACACCACCCGGCTCGGGCGGGGCGGGGCGGGAGGCACCATGGATCGCAAGGACATCGCCAAAGCCATCAAGGATCACGGGCTGCGGACAATCCAGTTCTGGCTCATCGACCTCTTCGGGCGGCCGCGGGTGACCCACGTCCCCGCGTCCGGCCTGGACCGCGTCCTGGACAACGGCGCGCCCCTGGACGGCTCCTCCGTCGCAGGCATGTCCCGGGTGGATCGCTCCGACCTCGCTGCGATGCCCGACCTGGACAGCTTCCGGATCGTCCAGGGGGGCGCCGGGATCCCAGCCGCGGCGATCCTGTTCTGCGACGTGCATCGGCCCGACGGCTCCGGCCAGGCGCTGGACTCCCGGTCCTTCCTGCGCCGCACCGTCGAGACGTCCCGCGGGATGGGCTTCACCCGCTTCGACATCCTCACGGAGCTGGAGTACTACTACTTCAAGGATCGCACGGCCCCGAATCCCACCGATCAAGGCGGCTACTTCGAGGCCCCAAGGGCCGACCCGAGCACCCGGGCCCTCCAGGAGACCGCGGAGCTCCTCGAGGACGTGGGCATGGGGATCCGGGTCTTCCACCACGAGAACGGCCCCGGCCAGCACGAGATCGAGTTCCGCCTGGAGGACGCCCTCCGGCAATGCGACAACCTCCTCCTGTCCAAGGTCCTCGTGGATACCGTCGCCCAGAAGCACGGCATGCACGCGTCCTTCATGCCCAAGCCCATGAGCGACCTCATCGGCTCGGGCCTCCACGTCCACCAGATCCTGTGGAGGGGCGACGAGAACGCGTTCTACGACTACGGCCGCACCACGCGGAACCTCATCTCGGAGACCGGGATGCAGTACATCGCCGGGCTCCTGGATCACGCGCAGGAGATCACCCTCTTCACGAACCAGACCGTGAACTCCTACAAGCGCCTCGTACCGGGCCACGAGGCCCCCGCGTTCCTGACCTGGGGAATCCAGAACCGCCTGGCGCTGATCCGGGTCCCCGCGTTCGCCCCGGACCAGCCCCATCGCTGCCGCTTCGAGTACCGGGCGGCGGACCCCATGGCCAACCCCTACCTGCTGGTGGGGCTCCAGCTCGCGTCGGGGCTCGACGGCATCGAGCGGGGCCTGGTCGCCCCGCCGGAGTTCAAGGAGAACACGGACCTCCTCACCCCCGTGGAGCGCGAGGCCAAGGGCTATCGCTGCCTCCCCGACGACATGGATTCCGCGATCCTGGCGGTGGAGGAGTCGTCCTTCCTGCGCGAGGTCCTCGGCCAGGAGCTGGTGGCCAAGTACGTCGGCATCAAGAAGGAGGAGTGGGCCTCCTTCCGTCAGCACGTGACGGACTGGGAGATCAAGCAGTACCTGTAGACACCCCCTCGACCCCATGGAGGCATGAAATGAGCCGAACCATACGAGTAGCCCTCGTGGCCACGGTCCTCGCCGTCACCGTCGCGTCCAGCTCCGCGGTGGCGACTGAGGACGACGCCCCGAAGCCCTACACCCCCAAGGCCGCTGCGGAACGCACGGAGGTGCCGTCGATGACCACATGGGACCTGAGCCCCCTCTTCGCGGGGAACGCCGAGTGGATGACCGCGTTCGCCGCTCTGGAGAAGGACGTGCCGGGCCTGGAGGCCTGCCGTGGCACCCTCGGCGAGGGCCCCGCAAAGGTCAAGGAGTGCCTGGAGCTCGCGACGAGCCTCACCCTGCGGGCGGATCGCCTGAGTCAGTATGCGTTCCAGCTCTGGTCCACGGACCGCCGGGACCCCAAAGCCCAGGAGCTCTACGAGAAGTCGGAGTACATCGGCGCCAAGGTCTCCTCGGCGCTGTCCTTCCTCGAGCCCGAGCTCCTGTCCCTGGACGGGGCCGCGCTCGCTGCCTTGAAGGGGGACGCCTCCCTCGCCGACTACGACCACTACATCGACGACCTCGCCCGCCGCAAGGCCCACGTCCTGGACAAATCCGGCGAGGCGGTGCTGGCCCTGACCCGGGCCCTGGCCGGGACGCCCTACACGATCCTCAACAGCCTCCAGGCCGAGACGCCCTTCCCGAAGATCAAGGACGAGAAGGGCGAGGAGGTCCAGCTGGGCTTCGCGAACTTCCCCAAGTACCGGAGCCACACCGACCGCAAGGTCCGGATGGCCGCAGTGGAGGCCTTCTTCGGCAGCCTCGAGGCCTTCTCCAAGTCCTACGCGGCCTCCCTGGCGGCGAAGGTCAAGGCCGACGTCTACATCGCCCAGGCCCTCGGGTACGCCTCCGCGCTGGAGGCGTCCCTGGACTCCGACGCGGTGACAAAGGAGCTCTACGACACCCTCCTCGAGGTGACCCACAAGAACCTGCCGCGGACCCTCCACCGGTACGTGAAGGTCAAGAAGAAGCTCCTCGGCCTCGAGGAGATCCACTACGCGGACATGTACACGCCCCTCTTCCCGGACGTGAAGGAGTCCCACGCCTACGACGAGGGCGTGAAGCTCTGCCTCGCGGCGATGCAGCCCATGGGCGAGGAGTACGCCGGGATCCTGGCCAAGGGCCTCGACCCCGCGGCCCGCTGGAGCGACGTCTACCCCAACGAGGGAAAGAAATCCGGGGCCTACTGCACCGGCCACTGGGGCCTGCACCCCTACGTGTTCCTCAACTACATGGACGAGCTGGACGATGTCTTCACCACGGCCCACGAGTTCGGCCACGCGATGCACTTCTGGTACAGCCAGAAGACCCAGCCCTACCCGAAGTCCGACGCGCCGATCCTCCTGGCGGAGATCCCCTCCACCTTCCAGGAGGCCATGCTCATGGATCACCTGATCAAGGGCAGCAAGGAGAAGGAGAAGACCATGGCCCTGCTGGTGAAGCAGCTCGAGAACATCCGCCTGACGGTGATCCGCCAGGTGATGTTCGCCGAGTACGAGATGCTGATCCACGCGGAGGCCGAGAAGGGCGGCGCGCTCACCGCGACCCGGTTCTCCGAGCTCTACGCGGACCTGGTCAAGCGCTACTTCGGCCCCGACTTCACCTTCGACGAGCACGACCAGTACGAGTGGGCCTATATCCCGCACTTCTACTACAACTTCTACGTCTACAAGTACGCCACGGGCCTCATGGCTGCCTTCGCCTTCTCCAACAAGATCCTCGCCGGCGACGAAGAGACCCGGGACCGGTTCATCGAGTTCCTCAAAGCCGGCGGCAAGGACTACCCCGTCACGCTCCTCAAGGAGGCCGGCGTCGACATCACCGACCCGGAGACCATGGAGGAGACCTACGAGCTCTTCGCCAGGACTCTGCAGAAGCTCGAGATGCTCCTCGATTGAGGGCTCCGGTACACCCCAGAATGTCCGAGCCCGAGCACGAGCCCGGGTTTCGCTGGAACCAGAGGTTCCATCTCTCTATAATCAACCAGCCTCGAGAAACCGGACACCTGTCGGGAGGACTCCATGCTGCGGAATCTCAATCGCATCGCCCTCGTCATCGCCCTGGCCGCGGCGGCCCTGCTCGTGGCCGCGTGCGGCACCGGCGCGGGCAAGGTCTCCACGGACACCCCGGAGACTCCGGAGGACACGACCGGCGACACGATCATCGGCAATGACGCCGGCGAGCCGGACGCTCCCGCCGGCGACGCCCAGCCGGACCAGTACGCGGACGGAGCCGGGGACAGCGGTCCCCAGCCCGGCGCATTCGGGTGGCCCTGCGACGACCCGGAGGACTGTGACTCCGGGTACTGCATCCTCACCGGCGAGAAGAAGATCTGCACCATGACCTGCGTGGAGGAGTGCCCGGCCGACTTCGTCTGCGCGCCGGTCAGCACCACGCCCCCGGACGTGACCTACCTCTGCCTGCCGCGGTTCGACAAGGTCTGCCAGCCCTGCGTGGACCACGCGGAGTGTCAGCCGATCCTGGGCGGGAGCGTAGACCTCTGCCTGGATTATGGAGACGCCGGGAGCTTCTGCGGCGCCGACTGCAGCGACGACACCTGCCCCGCGGGCTACGGCTGCGTCACCGCGGAGGCCCCGGACGGCACCAGCGTCAAGCAGTGCCGGCTGACCGAGGGCGCCTGCCAGTGCACCGCGCTCTCCAAGTTCCTGCAGCTCACCACGGAGTGCGCGGAGTCCAACGACGCCGGCACCTGCGCCGGAGAGCGCTACTGCGGCCCCACGGGCCTCACCGCCTGCGACGCGCCGAGCCCGGCCACAGAGACCTGCAACAGCCTGGACGATGACTGCAACGGCGCGATCGACGACATCACCGCAGCGGAGTGCCTGGTCACCAGCGAGTATGGGACCTGCCCCGGCACCAAGGCCTGCTCCCTCGGCGATGAGATCTGCCAGGGGGCCTCGCCGGAGCCCGAGATCTGCGACGGCAAGGACAACAACTGCAACGGGTTCACCGACGAGGGCTACACGGACACCGACGACGACGGGCAGCGGGACTGCATCGACGACGACGACGATGGTGACGGGATCCCCGACGCCATGGACAACTGCCCCCTCATGGCCAACCCGGACACCCTGGACACCGATCTGGACGGCCAGGGCAACGCGTGCGACCCCGATGACGACAACGACGGCGTGGGCGATGCAGCGGACTGCGCCCCCCTGGATGCAGCGATCCACCCCGGCGCGGCGGAGATCTGCGACGGCAAGGACAACGACTGCGACGGCCCCACGGACGAGGGCTCCTGCGACGACGGCAACTACTGCACCGATGACGTCTGCGATCCGGCCCTCGGCTGCCAGAACGTCTTCAACGCCGCCCCCTGCAGCGACGCCAACCCCTGCACGACCAACGACCACTGCGCGTTCGGGGCGTGTACCGGGGAGTTCATCGACTGCGAGGATGCGAACCCCTGCACCATCAACTCCTGTGATCCCCTGGTGGGCTGCACCTTCACGTACGGCGCCGGGGCCTGCGACGACGGGAACCCCTGCACGATCAACGACATCTGCGGTGGGAACGGCGTCTGCGGCGGCGAGGCCATCGCGTGTGACTGCAACGCGGACACGGACTGCCTCCTCCTGGACGACGGCAATGTCTGCAACGGGAGCCTCTACTGCTCCAAGATCTCCCTGCCCTACAAGTGCATGGTGGATCCCGCGTCGGTCATCGACTGCGACCTGCCCCCGGATGCGGACCCCACCTGCGCGCAGGCCACCTGCAACCCCCGACACCGGAGCCTGCGGCGTCGCGCCCAAGAACGGGGGCGAGATCTGCGACGACGAGGACCTCTGCACGGTGAACGACGTCTGCGTCGACGGCGCATGCGTCGGCCAGGGCAAGGACTGCACCGACGGCAACCCCTGCACCGACGACGTCTGCAACCCCGCCCTCGAGTGCCAGCACAACTACAACGCCAACCCCTGCGACGACGGCAACGCCTGCACCATCGGCGACTCCTGCAACGGCGGCGCCTGCGTCGGCGGCCAGGCCTTGCCCTGCAACGACAACAACCCCTGCACCAGCGACTCCTGCGATCCCGCGGTCGGCTGTCAGTTCACCAACAACGAGAACCCCTGCAACGACGGCAACGCCTGCACCACCGGCGACCACTGCGCAAGCGGTGTCTGCGCGGGCACGGGCACCCTGGAGTGCGACGACCTCAACGCCTGCACCAATGACTTCTGCAATGAAAATGACGGCTGCAAGTACACCTACAACCAGGCCCCCTGCAACGACGGCAATGCCTGCACCACCGGCGACGTCTGTCAGGGGGGCTCCTGCGCAGGCACGGGGCAGCTCACCTGCACCGACTACAACCCCTGCACCACGGACTCCTGCGACCCGCTGAGCGGGTGCAAGTTCGTGCTGAACTCCAACCCCTGCGACGACGGCAACGCCTGTACGGACGGTGACGCGTGCACAGCGGGGGCCTGCTCCGGAAGCCCGAAGAGCTGCAACGATGGCAACCCCTGCACCTCGGACACCTGCGCTCCCGCCACCGGCTGCCTCTGGAGCCCGGTCGGCGGCCCCTGCACCGACGACGACCCCTGCACCATCGGGGACACCTGCGTCGCGGGGGCCTGTCAGGCGGGCCCTGCGCCGGACTGCGACGACGACAACCCCTGCACCGCGGACGCCTGCACAGGTGGCCAGTGCGCCAACACCGCGCTCAACGGGATCACCTGCAACGACGGGAACGAGTGCACCGTGAACGACACGTGCGTCGACGGCACCTGCGAGGGCTCGGGCAACCCCAACTGCTGCCTCTCCAACGAGGACTGCGACGACGGGAACCAGTGCACCCAGGACATCTGCAACCTGCAGACGGGCCAGTGCTCCTCCACGCCAGCGAACAACGGCTTCGCGTGCAACGCGGACAACAACGGCTGCACCACAGGTGATCAGTGCGTCGGCGGGGCCTGCGTGGCCGGGATCCCGGTCAACTGCGCGGGCCAGGGCAATGACTGCAACTCCGCGGTCTGCACCTCCACCGGCGTCCAGTCCTACAAGTGCGATCTGGTGCCCCTCCAGGCGGGGACCCCGTGCCAGGACGGCCAGTTCTGCACCGGCGGGGACACCTGCAACAGCAGCGGCACCTGCGTCGGGGGTGCCCCCATCGACTGCCAGGAGGTCTCCGGCGGCTGCATCGAGGGGGTCTGCAACGAGGCCACCGACCAGTGCGAGGGGGACCCCGTGGCCAACGGCACCCCCTGCAACGCGGACGACAACGGCTGCACCTTCGGCGACCAGTGCACCGACGGGTCCTGCGAGCCGGGGGAGCCGGCGGACTGCTCGTGGCTCTCCTCCGCGTGCATCATCGGGATCTGCGTCCCCGAGGGCGCGTCCAACCCCGACGGGTTCTCCTGCGACTCCGAGTTCAAGCCCGCGGGCACCACCTGCGAGGACGGGCAGTTCTGCTCCGTGAACGACACCTGCGACGGCGGCGGCTGGTGCACCGGCGGGGGGGCGAACCCCTGCACCGGCGTCGTCGACGCATGCAACAACGGCCTCTGCAACGACGACGCGGACGCCTGCATCCCCCAGCCCAAGGTCAACGGGACGACCTGCAACGACGGGGACTCCTGCACCATGGGCGACACCTGCCAGAACGGCGTCTGCACCGGAACGGACAACGTCTGCGGCGAATTCAAGGTCTCGACCTTCCACACCACCGCGGACAACTTCAAGCCGGCCATCGCGGACCACGGCGACGGACGCTACGCACTCCTCTGGAACGACAGCAGCCAGGACCGGTACTACGCCCGCAGCTACACCGACACCTGGTCCAAGGAGTGGACCGAGTACACGTCCTACGATGGCGGGATCGACGATCTCGAGGTGGACGCGGACGGGCTCACCGCCGGAGCGTACGTGGCCGGTTTCGTCCACCGGAAGATCGCGTTCAGCCAGACCAGCGCGACCTGCCACAACAGCAGCAGCGCCTGCCAGAGCGGGAACTGCTATCCCTACTCGAGTTCCAACCACCACAGCTTCACCAAGTACTCGGGCTCGAAGCTCCGGGAGGAGCGGATCTACCTGCGCTGGTTCAACACCCTGGATTCGATGACCAAGCAGGTCACCGTCTACGAGGACAACGACAGCGCCTCCTGGTCCTATCAATGCTCGTCCCAGGCACAGTACACCTACACCAACCCCTTCGGCCGCGTCGCGGTCGCGGCCACACCGGGCGGGAACACGGTCATCCTCTGGCAGGTGGGCGCGGCGATCATGGGCCACATCTACAACGCCGCGGGGACGAAGATCAAGGACTGGGGGACCCTGGGCTCCAACTGGCAGGGCTTCGACGTGGCTGCGCACAACGACGACAGCATCATCATCATCTGGTCCAACGGCGCGGATCTCTTCGGCCAGCTCTACACCCCCACCGGAGACCCCGACGGCAGCCAGATCACCATCTCCAACGCCGCAGGCAACCAGACCTGGCCCACGGTGGACACCTACATCAACGGACGGTTCGTGGTGGCCTGGGAGACCAGCGCGGGCGGCGACCAGGACATCGTGGCCCGGATCTTCAAGAAGGACGGGAACCCCGTCTCTCCGGTGGAGGTAGCGGTGAACACCTCCGACTCCGGCAATGAGACCCTCCCCGACGTGGGCGCGTATGACCTGGCGGGCTCCTTCGTGGTCGCCTGGGAAGGCGCGGATCCCTCGGGACGGGGCATCTTCGCCCAGTTCTTCACCAAGAACGCGGTGCCCATCGGCAACGAGAAGCTGGTCAACGTCAACACCAGCGGAAACCAGACCGACGTGAAGGTCAAGGTCCTCGAGAGCGAGGAGGCCGTCCTCGGGTGGCGCGGCAGCGACGCCCACGTCTATGCCCGCAAGTACGACGCGAACGGGGAGGCCCTGACCGACAGCGAGGAGCGCATCCAGAACTCCGGGACCGAGAACGACCAGTCGGAGCCCGCGGCAACGAACCAGGCCGACGACGGCTACGTGGTGACCTGGGAGAGCGCGGTCAGCGCCACGGACATCGACATCAAGGGCCGCCGCTTCGACACCGCCGGGGAGCCCATCGGGAGCGAGTTCACCATGAACGAGACCCTCGAGGGCTGGCAGAACGCTCCCGTGATCGCCTCGGACAGCGGCGGCGGCTTTGTGGTGGCCTGGGAGTCCTTCGGCCAGGACGGTGACGTGGAGGGGGTCTTCTTCCGCCGCTTCGCCGCGGACGGCACCCCCGACGGGGACGAGACCCAGGCGAACCAGGTGACCGACTACGAGCAGTACCAGCCGTCCATCGCGGTGGACCGCACCCAGGGCGCGGACGGCGCGTTCGCGCTGGTCTGGACCTCCTTCGAGCAGACCCCGGGCGCCACCTACGACGTGGTCGCCCGCTGCTTCAGCGCCGCGGACAACCCCCTCGGGGCGGAGTTCGTGGTCAACACCCTGACGGCCAGTGATCAGCAGAGCCCCGCGGTCGCCGCCCTGCCCGCGGGCCCCTCCCGATACATCGTGGTATGGGAGTCCAAGAACGAGGACGGGGACAACTGGGGCATCTACGCGCAGCGACTGAGCGCCACCTGCACCAAGCAGGGCCAGCCCTTCAAGGTCAACACGACCACGGCCAACGTCCAGTCCCAGCCCGCGGTCACAGCGGACAGCCAGGGCAACTTCGTCGTGGCGTGGCGCTCCCTGAACCAGGACGGGTCCAACTACGGGATCTACGCGCAGCGGTTCGACAACCTGGGCGGCCCGGTGGCGGGAGAGTTCAAGATCAACGTGATCACCGCGAACGAGCAGTCCATTCCGGCCCTCGCCTACCTCAGCGACGACACCCTCCTCGCCGGCTGGAAGACCATCGGCGAGGACGAGGCCGCCTCCTCGGTGAAGTTCCAGCACTACAACGCCAACTTCACGACGGACGGCCACGACTTCCTGGGCAACATCTACTTCGCCGGCGATCAGAGCAGCCCCGTGATCGTCCCCCTCCCCGGCGCGGAGTACGCCATCCTCTGGCGCTCCGACAACCAGGACGGCGACGGCGGCTCCATCGTCGGCCGGATTCTACCGTAAGCCTGAACCTGGCTACCTCCCTCAACACCCCTCGTCTGCGGACTGGTCACAATCATCGTCTTTGAAGTTGCCACAGACTTCAGGTGCACCCGGATGCATCCAGGGGTCGAAGTCGTCGCAGTCCCCGTCTTGGGTCGCTGTGTAGGGAAAGAACTTGGAACAGCGGCACATCGTGTCACCCGAAACTCCATATCCATCCGCGTCGATATCTTTCCACCAAGTCGTGCAGCCGCCTGCTCCTGCCTCATCAATGAACTGGTCGCAGTCGTCGTCCTGCCCATTGCACACCTCGGCCGCGTCGTGATGGACCGTCGGCTCCTGCGGCATGCAGTCTGTCACATCCGGGTCACCGTCCCCGTCGTCATCCGGATCGCATCCGTCGCCCATTCCGTCGCCGTCCAGGTCCCCCTGGCTCCAGTTCGCCGTCTCCGGGCAGTTGTCTTCAACGTCCGGGAACCCGTCATTGTCATCGTCCGCGTCGCACGCATCTCCCAGCCCGTCGCCGTCCAGGTCCGACTGGTCGGCGCCTGGCGTCCAGGGACAGTTGTCCACGAGATCCGAGACCCCGTCCCCGTCGTCGTCATCGTCGCAGTGGTTCCCCGCCCCGTCGTCGTCCAGGTCCTCCTGCCCGGGGTTCGGGGTGGTCGGGCAATTGTCGGATACGTCCTCTGAACCATCTCCATCATCATCGTCGTCGCAGAGGTCCCCTGCTCCATCGCCGTCGAGGTCCATCTGGTCGGGGTTCGTGGTGTCGGGGCAGTTGTCCAGCAAACTCGGGATCGAGTCCCCGTCGTCATCCGGATCGCAGGCATCCCCCAATGCATCGCCGTCCAGGTTCTCCTGGTCGGAGTTTTTCACGAGAGGGCAATTGTCCACGGCATCCTCGACCCCGTCGTCGTCGTCGTCCGCGTCACACATGTTTCCGAAGCCGTCGCTATCGGTATCTGCCTGCTCCCCGTTGATGAGATCCGGACAGTTGTCGAAATCATTCGAGAGGCCGTCCCCGTCGCGATCGATGTCGCAGAGATCGCCGAGCCCGTCGCCATCCAGATCGTCCTGCTCCGGGTTTTCGGCCAAGGGGCAGTTGTCAACGTCGTCCGCGAGGCCGTCCGCGTCGTCGTCCTCCTGGCAGGCATCACCAACACCGTCGCCGTCAGTGTCCTTCTGCCCCGAGTTCGGAGTCAAGGGGCAGTTGTCCACGTCACCGCCGACACCGTCGTTGTCCGGATCCCACTCGCAGGCATCGCCAGTACCATCGCCGTCCAGGTCAATCTGCTCCGGGTTCCACGTGAACGGGCAGTTGTCCTGGAGGTCGCCCCAGCCGTCGTCGTCGTCGTCCGGATCACATGCATCCCCCAGACCGTCCCCGTCGAGATCCTGCTGCTCCGGGTCCGGGATCCATACGCAGACGTCCGACACGTCCGGGATCCCGTCGTTGTCATCATCCGGGTCGCACGCGTCCCCCAGGCCGTCCTGGTCCTGGTTCTGCTGAGCCGGGTTCGGGACCACAGGGCAGTTGTCCTGGAAATCGCCCCAGCCGTCGTTGTCATCGTCCGGGTCGCACGCGTCCCCCAGGGCGTCGGCCACCACACCACTCCCCGGTTGGTTCTCCCAGATGAGATCAGTGTTGGTCTGGTCCGGGTTCCAGGTCTCCGGACAGTTGTCCATCTCATTCGGGATGCCATCCCCATCCGGATCATCCTCACACGCGTCTCCGAGGCCGTCCCCGTCGACGTCCTCCTGGTTCGGGTTCCCGGTCACCGGACAATTGTCCGCGTTGTCCTTGACGCCGTCATCGTCGTCGTCGGGATCGCATGCGTCCCCCAGGCCGTCTCCTTCATTGTCCTCCTGATCGGAGTTCTTGACCGCGGGACAGTTGTCCTCTTCATCGGACACGCCGTCGTCGTCGTCGTCGTCGTCGCACGCATCCCCGTCCCCATCCCCGTCCGTGTCGGTCTGCCCGTCCCCGCCCCAGCCATAGCCGTTGGGCGTATGGGGGCAGTTGTCGAGGACGTCCGCCACCTCGTCCCCGTCATCGTCCGGGTCGCATGCGTCTCCCGACGAGTCCCCGTCCAGGTCCTCCTGGCCCGGATTGAAGACCAGTGGGCAGTTGTCATCCTCGAAGGGGAGCCCGTCCCCGTCTGCGTCCCCCTCGCACGCATCCCCGGGGCCGGTCCCGTTCGCATTCGCCTGGTCCGGGTTCGGGACCGTCGGGCAGTTGTCCGACCCGTCAAGCACGCCGTCGTTGTCGTCATCGGCGTCGCACTCGTCCCCCTCGTTGTCGAAGTCCGAGTCCACCTGCTTTGGGTTGATCTGGTAGACGCAGTTGTCCACCACGTCCGGGATCAGGTCATTGTCGTCGTCCGAGTCGCAGGGGTCACCGAGGCCGTCCCCTTCGAAGTCCTCCTGGCCCGGGTTCGGCAGCATCGGGCAGTTGTCCGTTCCGTCCAGCGCGCCGTCGCCGTCCGCGTCCGGGTCGCAGGGATCCCCGAGGCCGTCCTCGTCGAAGTCCGCCTGATCCCAATTGGTATCCCCGGGACAGTTGTCTGCCGCGTTGACGATGTTATCGCCATCCAGATCGAAGTCGCAGACATCGCCGTACCCGTCCAGGTCCTCGTCCGCCTGTTCGGGGTTCTCCTCAAGGGGACAGTTGTCCTCGACATCCATGACATCGTCCCCGTCGTCGTCCGGATCGCAGGGATCGCCCTGGCCGTCGTCGTCGGTGTCGGTCTGCGCGTTGGCGAGAAAGAACAGGCAGTTGTCAATGGTATCAAGCACGAAGTCCCCGTCCGCGTCCGGGTCGCAAGCGTCCCCCTCCCCATCCCCGTCGAAGTCCTCCTGACCCTTGTTCGACACCGCCGCGCAGTTGTCCATGCCGTCGAGGACGTCGTCCCCGTCCGTATCCTCGTCCACACAGTCCGCGACGCCGTCCACGTCCGTATCGACGAAGCCCTCATCCGCCTTCCCGTCACAGTCGTCGTCGATCCCGTTACAGACCTCGAAGCCGTTCACGCTGATGCTCGAAACCAAGGAGGCACAATCGCTCTCGTCCGGATCCCCGTCGTTGTCGTCGTCGCCGTCACACGCGTTCCCGAACCCGTCCCCGTCCGTGTCCACCTGCCCGTCGTTCGGAGTGACGGGGCAGTTGTCGTCGCAGCCTGCCGTCTGGCCGTCGTCGCAGGGGGCGTCACCGTCGATCCCGCTCCCGCCACCGTCCTCCGGGATCCCGTCGCCGTCGTCATCCGGATCCAGGAGATCCGGCGTGCCGTCCCCGTCCAGGTCCGCGCAGACCTCGTCGGTCTCGCCGTCGCAGTCGTTGTCCAGAAGATCGCAGGCTTCGCCGGTCGGG
Source organism: Pseudomonadota bacterium (assembly GCA_043815665.1). Classification (GTDB taxonomy): domain Bacteria; phylum Myxococcota_A; class UBA9042; order CAIXZC01; family CAIXZC01; genus CAZNWW01. Next base: position 14,927 of record JBDRIT010000251.1, on the reverse strand, counting down.
ACCTTGCCGACGCAGATCTCCTGACCGCCGGTGCACTCGGTGTGTCCTTCGCAGGCGCCGTAGACGTTATCGAGGACGCACACCTTCGGCGAGACGTCGTCCACGACGCCCGAACAGTCGTTGTCGAACGCGTCGCAGATCTCGGCCTCGGCAGCGGGCGCGTCGCAGGGGCTCAGGCCGTCCGCTACACACACCCTCTGCCCCGGGCAGGCCCCGTGCTCGTTCACCTGCTGGCAGGAGGTCGAGGCGCCCTCCTCGATGTACTTTCCGGTACATTCGCAAGTGGCATCGTCAGGAACGCATTGCTGCACCAGGTTCCCCGCCAGCGCCTCCACCTCGACGCAGGAGTGGCCATCAGGGCAGGTCGCTGCACCGGAGCAGTCCCCGCCGCAGAAGCTCCCCTGTTCCGGCCCGCCGAGGGGGAGGCACCGGTTGTCCAGGTCCTGGATCATGGACCCGCACTCCGCGTCATTGGAGCAGGGCCGGCAGAGCTCCGGAAACGCGGGCACACAGATCTGCACGCAGTCCGGGCAGGTTTCTTCCACGGTCATGCAGAGGTGGGCCGGGGGACAGCCCTCCATGCAGATCCGGGTACAGCGCTTCCCGTCCGGTGTTTCCACACAGTATCCACTGTCGCACTCATCATTGACGTCACAGGGGCAGCGAAAGCCGCCCGGGCACTCGAGAGGCAAACCGTCGGCTGCAAAGAAATCCTGTCCCTCGTTGTGCTCGGACAGGGCATCGATTGGGAATTCCATCTCCGAATAGGCATCCGGAATCCCGCAATCAAGCATGGCGAAATCCGGTATACCAGCCTCAAGGATGGTGTCGAATCCAATTGAATCCGAGGTGATCTCATTGTCCGGTGATATCGGCCTCATGCATCCAACCCATGACAGCAGCATCAAAGCAACGAAGAGTCGCTGTCCAGGCCAGGGCGATGCCGACTTGGGGTCGAGCCCGCGGGAGACCGACCGTTGGACGGAGCCGCCCTGCGTCTTTTGTATTATATTACTCACCGGCATCTTTGTTGGTTCTGTGTCGGGGTTGCCAGCCAGCATGAGGAAATACACCCGAAATTCCACCAATAACTGCATGATCCGTTATACCACTCGCCCCAAGTATCGGTGACTCCGCATTCCGGAATTCCGCTCCCAGCCCATCCCGACCATGCTTCACATTTGATAAGATAGCAGCAACAGCCTGCCTCATGAGAACAGCCCCACATGCTCGAATACTGCTTCTCGACAACTCCATCGCAGTTCAGGTCCCAACGCTCCACCCAGGTATCATTGGGCACACACGGGTTGTCGGACGTGGAGAACCCGGCCCCGGGGTAGACGTGAGCCGCTCCCGATATGTCGCAGCAGTCCCCGCCCTTTGTGACGGTCCACTTCCCGCCCAGTGCCTTCTTCGTGTCCGGCGAGTTCGGGCACAGGCAACGGGGGGGACCCCCGCCCCATCCGTCCCCGTCCTTGTCCTGGTAGTAGTTCTGGCAGCCGATGGCCTGCTCGAACATGCCGGTTTTGCCGTCGCAGTTGTCGTCGTACGGCGTGGCGCAGGTCTCGGGCAGGCCGGGGTGCATGGTGGAGCAGGTGTCGTTGCAGTCGAGGTTGTCTGTCTCGTTGTAGAGCCCGCTGGGTGCGCAGTAGCACTTTTTATTGGTCGGATGACCGTAGTCGTCGCCGTCGCCGTCGTAGTAGAACCAGGTGCAGCCGGTCGCACCTTCCTCGTTCCCGTTCCCGTCGCAGTCGTAGTCCACGGAGGCAGGACATTTCTCGGTCGCCCCGGGATAGATCTGCCCGTTCCCGTCATTGCAGTCGTCGTTGATGGTCACGTCGTACTTGATTGCCGGCACCGCGGCGCAGAAGCACTTCTTGTTCGTGGGGTGCCCGTGACCGTCTTCATCGCCGTCGAAGTAGAACCAACTGCAGTTGGTCGCGCCTTCCTCGTTCCCGTTCCCGTCGCAGTCGTAGTCCACCGAGGCGGGGCATTTCTCGGTCGCCCCGGGATAGATCTGTCCGTTTCCGTCGTTGCAGTCGTCATTGGTGGTCGTGTCGTACTTGATCGCTGGGACCGGCGCGCAAAAGCACTTTCGATTCGACGGATGGCCGTGGCCGTCCTCGTCTCCGTCGTAGTAATACCAGCCGCAGCCCAGCGCGTTCTCCTCGTTGCCGTTCCCGTCGCAATCATAGTCGATGGAGGCCGGACATTGCTCCGGCACCCCCGGGTGCACCAGGCCGTTTCCGTCGTCGCAATCCATGTTGTTCTGCTCGCAGTAGAATCCGCTCGGCGCACAGAGACACATCTTGTCCGTCAGGTGCCCGTAACCGTCCCCGTCCGCATCCAGGTAGTACAGGTTACAGTTCGCCGCGCCGTCCTCGTTGGTGGCGCCGTCGCAGTCGTCGTCGTAGACCGTGTCGCAGTTCTCTCCCGCCTCCGGGTGCACCGCCGGGTTCGCGTCGTGGCAGTCTCCGGACTTCGTCGTGGTGTACGGGTCGAAGACTCCGCAGAGGCAGAGGGTGTCCCCCACGACGCCCCAGCCGTCGTCGTCGAAGTCCCGGTAGTAGTCCACGCAGCCGGACGCGTCCTGGGGATCGGTGACGCCGTCGCAGTTGTCGTCTTCTCCGTTGCAGGCCTCTGCCGCGCCGTGGTGCATCGAGGAATCGAGAGGTGCGCAGTCGGTCCCGTCCGGGTCGCCGTCGCCGTCGTCGTCGTCGTCGCACGCGTCGCCCGCGACGTCTCCATCCACGTTCGATTGGGACGGGTTCGCAACCAGGGGGCAGTTGTCCACTGAGTCAGCGACCCCGTCGCCGTCGTCGTCTGCGGCACATGCATCGCCGACCCCATCACCGTCCGCGTCCATCTGGTCCGGGTTCGCGGCGAGGGGGCAGTTGTCCATGGGGTCGAGGATCGTGTCATTGTCATCGTCAGAATCGCATACGTCGCCCGCACCGTCCCCGTCCGTGTCCAACTGGCCCAGGTTCGCTGCGGACGGGCAGTTGTCCGCACCATCCGGGACTCCGTCCCCGTCGTCGTCACCATCGCACGCGTCGCCGATGCCGTCCCCGTCCGCGTCCTCCTGGTCCGGGTTGTATACAGCGGGGCAGCTATCCGCCACGTCCTGGAGCCCGTCGTCGTCGTCGTCGCCGTCGCACGCGTCCCCCAGGCCGTCCCCGTCTGTGTCGATGTTCAGGGGATCGTGGACGAGGGGGCAGTGATCCGCACCGTCAGGGACGCTGTCCCCGTCGTCGTCCGTGTCGCACGCGTTCCCTTGTCCGTCGCCGTCCGTGTCGGGCTGGGCCTCGCCGGGTGTGACACTGTTCGCGACCGCCGGGCAGTTGTCTGAACCATCCGGGACGCCGTCACCGTCGTCGTCGCCGTCGCACGCGTCCCCCTGGCCGTCACCGTCCAGATCGGCCTGGTCCGGGTTCGGTGTGGTGGTGCAATTGTCAGAATCGTCGGGGAGACCGTCGTTGTCGTCATCCCCGTCGCACGCATCCCCTGCGCCGTCCTCGTCTGCGTCGGCCTGTGATGGGTTCGCGTGCAGCGGGCAGTTGTCGCCGACGCCGACCCCGTCCCCGTCCGGGTCCCACTCGCACGCGTCGCCGATTCCGTCCCCGTCCGCGTCCTCCTGGTATGGGTTAAAGGTGAGGACGCAGTTGTCCACCACGTCCGGGATCAGGTCGCCATCGTCGTCATCGTCGCAGGTGTTCCCCAGGCCGTCCCCGTCCGTGTCAGCCTGGAGCGGATTCGCGACCCACGGGCAGTTGTCGGAGGCATCCGGCACGCCGTCGTTGTCCAGGTCGTCGTCGCACGCGTCGCCGATCCCGTCCGTGTCCGAGTTCTCCTGGCCGGGATTCGGCCCGAAGGGGCAGTTGTCCGCGTCGGCGATGACGCCGTCGTTGTCGTCGTCGTCATCGCACGCGTCCCCGGCACCGTCACCGTCGTTGTTGTCCTGGGTGGGGTTCGGGACCCACAAGCAGTTGTCAGACTCGTCCGGCACCCCGTCGCCGTCCGCGTCCCCGTCGCACGCGTCGCCGATGCCGTCCCCGTCCTCGTCTTCCTGGCCGGGGTTCGGCACGAAGGGGCAGTTGTCTACGCCGTCCTTGAGCCCGTCGTTGTCGTCGTCTTTGTCGCACGCGTTTCCGAGCAGGTCATCGTCGAGATCGGTCTGGTCCGGGTTGGCGTCGAATGGGCAATTGTCCACCTCGTCCAGGACGCCGTCGTTGTCGTCATCCGCGTCGCACGCGTCCCCCTGGCCGTCCCCGTCCGTGTCGCCCTGGTCCCCCTGCGGGGGGGCGATGCCGGGCCCGTTCGGGACCAGCTGACAGTTGTCTTCGGTGTCGGGGACGCCATCGTCGTCGTCGTCCTTGTCGCACGCATCCCCGAGGACATCGCCGTCCGCATCGGCCTGGTCAGGGTTCGGGACGTCCGAGCAGTTGTCCTGCCCGTCGGGCACGCCGTCGCCGTCCATGTCTCCCGAGCAGGCGTCCCCGGTGCCGTCGTTGTTCGCGTCCGCCTGGTTCGGGTTCGGGATCCACGGACAGTTGTCTTCCCCGTCCGGCACCCCGTCGTTGTCGTCGTCATCGTCACACGCGTTGCCCCAGGCGTCGTTGTCCATATTGGTCTGGAGGGGGTTGTCCGTCAGGGGGCAGTTGTCGAAGGGATCCGGGTAGCCGTCATCGTCGTCGTCGTCGTCGCAAGCATCCCCCCAGGGGTCCGTGTCGTTGTTGAGCTGGCCAGGGTTGAACACCAGGGGACAGTTGTCCCCATCGTCCGGGATCCCGTCGTTGTCCGCGTCCGCGTCGCACGCGTCCCCGATCCAGTCCCCATCCGCGTCCACCTGGGTCGGGTTCGGGACCTCCGGGCAGTTGTCCGCGCCGTCCGCGATCCCGTCCCCGTCCATGTCAGCCTCGCAGGCATCCCCGAGGCCGTCCCCGTCCATGTCCCCCTGGCCGGGGTTGCTCTCCAGGGGACAGTTGTCCTCGTCGTCCGTCACGCCATCACCGTCGTCATCGTCATCACATGCGTTTCCGATCCCGTCGGAGTCCGGGAAGTCCGCCTGGTCCGGATTCGGCAGCGTGGGACACAGGTCCGCTTCGTTGATCACGCCGTCTCCGTCCACGTCCGGATCACATGCGTCCCCGGTCTGGTCCCCGTCCAGGTTCTCCTGGCCGGGGTTGGCCACGATCGGGCAATTATCGACATCGTCCGGAACCCCGTCGTCGTCATCGTCGGTCTCCAGGCAGTCCGGGGTTCCGTCGTCGTCCGCGTCGGAGAAGCCCTCGTCGATCTTGTCGTCGCAGTCGTTGTCCCACCCGTCGCAGACCTCGATCGCGCCTGGGTAGATCCAGGGGAGAAACGGTGCGCAGTCCTCGCCGTCTTCGATGCCGTCGTTGTCGTCGTCCGGATCGCACGCGTCGCCCCAGGTATCCAGGTCGTTGTCCGCCTGGTCAGGATTCGACAGGAGGGGACAGACGTCCTCCCCGTCAGTGATCCCGTCGTCGTCGTCATCCCCGTCCACGCAGTCCGCGTCCTCGTCGCCGTCCGTGTCCGGGAAGCCCTCGTCCGTCGCTCCGTCCAGGTCGTTGTCCAGGCCGTCGCAAACCTCTGCGGCCGGGACCTCGTCCGGCAGGCAGACCGCCTCGCCGTCGATGCAGACGAGCTGCCCCTCGGTGCCGCCGTACTCGTTCTCGAGCACACAGGTCTGCGCCGCAATGTCGTCCACAGCGCCGTTGCAGTCGTCGTCCGTCAGGTTGCACACCTCCGCGACCGGCGCGGGCGCGTCACAGGGGGTCAGGCCCTCCGGGCCGCAGGTCCGCACACCGTCACAGGTTCCCCACTCGTTCTCCTTCGAGCATGGGGTCCAGATCTCCTGCTCCGCGTACCAGTCCGTGCATCCGCACTCCCCCGCCTCCAGGATGCACTGTCCAGTCGCCGCATCCACACCGATCGGGACGCAGACGAACCCGGCCGGGCAGCCCCCATCGCCGTCGCATCCCCCACCGCAGAACGAGCCGGCGTCCATCGATCCGGCAGAGACACAGAGGTCGTCCCCCCCTCCGAGGACGTCCTGGCAGTCCTCATGGGACGCGCAGGGCCGGCAGAGCCTGGGGAACCGCGGCACACAGACGTACTGGCAGCTCTCCCCCGCACAAACCAGCTCACAGGTCCACCCGTCCGGGCACTCGGTCAGACAGGTCTGGCTGCAGACCTCACCCTCCGGCGTCTCGAAGCAGAAGCCGTGGATGCACTCGTCGTCCGTGTCACACGGACACCCGAAGCCGCCAACCCCGGCCTGGCAGTCCGGTGCAACGTCCGGCCAGCCCGGCGTGTCCATTCCAGGAACTACGCCGGTGTCCGAACTCCCATGATCAGGAACGCCGTCGCCACCGATGACCACCTCGAAGACTCCCGGCAGATCCCCACGATCCGCGTCCGTCCCAGGGTCCCGGTCGGCCTTGTCAGGGCTGCACGAGGCGAACACGCAGAGGAGGACCAGGGCCGCAACTCCTTGCCGGTATCCGAATCTCATCATGGCGACACCTCAGTTGCGGGCAGCCAGTCACGCTCGGTTCATCTCAGGCAGCACGCCACCAATGGATGGCGGCCGCCCCTAGTCCAAAAACAAGCGCATCTACCTGCTGTGGCAGCCGATCTGCCAGTGCTGAACAGCGGATAGACCGTTCGCCATGCTCACTCGAACTCGCCGATACTCGGCATCGCCTTCGTTCGCTATCCTTGTCAGCATCGCCATCTCGACCGCCTCGCTACGGCATCTTCGCTTGTTTTGGGCCTAGTGACACTTCTGCTGCTTGTCTACGAGACCCATATCTGCGCAGAGCCCCGACTGCCCGCAGGAGTTCACACAACATGCGCAGCCGGTCGGCCATTTGCCCCACACGCCGCAATCCGCATTGCCGAACCCGCAGTCATCGCTCCAGGGTCCACCCTCCCACTTGCAGCAGGGACAGCAGTATGGCCACACCGAACAATATATGACGCAGTTGCCGGTCCCCCTGGGAAGCTCGTAGGAGACCCCGCCATCACAGTCGTAGTCCCAACCGCCCATTCCGAAGATGGGTTCTGTGAACCACGCTACGTTTCCAGGGAACACATCCGCGTTCTCGTCATAGCAATCGTCGTCGCCGGGGATGATGTCCGAGGTCTGGGTCTTGTAGTACCCCGAAGGGCCACAGAAGCACCGCTCGAGGAGCGCCTCGTCCCGCGGGGGATGGAGGCCGTTCCAGCCGTACAGGTCGCTGTCGCCATCAACAGTGTACCAGTGGCACGCGACCCCGTTCTCCTCGTTATAGATGTTGTTGCAGTTCTCGTCGATCGACCCGGTCGAGCAGTCCTCCAGGGCACCGGGGTTGATGTTCTCGTCCTCGTCGTTGCAGTCCGGCAGGGCGCTGGTCGGTTCATAATGCGCGCTGCCCATCCCGTACGCGATGTCCTTTGGCCCGCAGAGGCAGAGGGTGGGTTTGACGGAAACTCCGAACTGCGCGGTATAGTCCGGGTGCACGCCGTCCCAGCCGTAGTTGTCCTCATCGTTGTCCACATGGTGGATCAGGTAGCCGTTCGCGCAGCCCCCACCCACGGGGTCCTTCGCCTCGTCCACATCGTCGTCGCAGTCGTCGTCGATCCCGTTGCATTTCTCGGCTGCGAAGGGGCTGATCGAGCCATTGTTGTCGTTGCAGTCCCAGATGTCTCCGACCTCCGCGACGGAAGCTGGGATGTCGAACTGTCCTGCCGGTCCGCAGAGGCACTTGGTGTAGGCCTGGGCCGGGGCATCGTCCCCGTCCATGTCCCGGTAGTACTTCGTGTAGGTCCCGGGACAGACGTCCGTCTCGGCGGCCGGCTCGTCGATCGCTCCGTCGCAGTCGTTGTCCTTTCCGTCGCAGGCCTCGTCCGCGTCCGGGTTCACAGCGGGATCGACGATCGCGCAGTCGCCGGGCTTCAGGGCCCAGCCTGCGGGTGCGGTCCCCATGCCGGTCAGGCATCGGCAGTTCACCACCGCATGGTTGCCCCAGCCGTCACCATCGGAGTCCTGGTAGACCGGGACGCAGCCGGCCGCACCCGGCTCGTCGGTCGCACCGTCGCAGTCGTTGTCCTTCCCGTCGCCGCATTGCTCCACCGCGCCGGGATAGACCGAGAGGTCCGAGTCGTCGCAGTCTCCCACGAGGACGGCCGTGTACGCGCCGACGGGCTCGCAGGAGGTCACCGAGTCCCCCGCTACGCCCCACTGGTCCCCGTCCGCGTCCAGGTAGTAGGGCGAGCCGTTGACTCCGTCCTCGTCCACCTGGCCGTCGCAGTCGTTGTCCTTGCCGTCGCAGTACTCGGTCTTTCCCGGGGCCACGGCGGGATCCGCGTCGTTGCAATCCCCGGTCTCCTGGGCGAGATAGGGGTAGGAGGACGTGCAGAGGCACTTCTGAGACGCGGTGCCCACGCCATCTCCGTCACCGTCCTGGTACCAGGTCGTGCAGCCCCCGCTGCCCGCATCATCAATGATCCCATTGCAGTCGTTGTCCTTGCCGTCGCAGATCTCGACCGCACCGGTGTACCGGTCCGGGTCCCAGGGCCCGCAATCCGTGGAGTTCGGATCCCCGTCGCCGTCCCAGTCGAAGTCGCACGCGTCTCCGACGCCGTTGCCGCTGAAGTCCCCCTGCTCCGGGTTCCAGATCAGGGGACAGTTGTCTGGCCCATCTGCAACGCCGTCGTTGTCGTCGTCCGGGTCGCAGGGATTCGCGGCCCCGTCGCCGTCCGTGTCGAGCTGGCAGACCGAGATGTCCCCCTGGCAGGGGAGCAGCGGACACTTGTCCTCGGCGTCGGGGATCCCGTCGCCATCGTCGTCCTCGTCGCAGGCGTTACCCCAGCCGTCTCCGTCGAAGTCCGCCTGGGACGAGTTCGGCTCGAAGGGGCAGTTGTCGTTCGTGTCCGGGACGCCGTCGTTGTCGTCATCGGGATCGCACGCGTCGCCAGCACCGTCGCCATCGTTGTCTGACTGGCTCGGGTTCGGAATGAGCTTGCAGTTGTCCACCAGGTCGAGGATCCCGTCGCCGTCGTCGTCCTCGTCGCAAGCGTCGCCCCAGGGGTCTCCGTCGGCATTGGTTTGGGCCGGATTCGGCAGGAAGGGACAGTTGTCCTCCCCGTCCTGGACGCCGTCGTTGTCGTCGTCCGGATCGCACGCGTCCCCGGCCGCGTCACCGTCCTGGTTGCCCTGGTTTGGGTTGAAGGCGAGGGGGCAGTTGTCCACGCCGTTGGCGATGCCGTCGCCGTCCCAGTCAGAGTCGCACGCGTCGCCCTCTTCGTCCCCGTCGGTGTCCACCTGACCAGGGTTGGGAACAATGGGACAGTTATCTGCCGCATCCGGGACGCCGTCGTCGTCGTCGTCGGGATCGCATGCGTCGCCCAGGCCGTCCCCGTCGTTATTCGCCTGCCCGGAGTTCGGGGTCGCAGGACAGTTGTCCAGCGCGTTGGCGATCCCGTCGCCATCCAGGTCTCCGTCGCACGCGTCCCCGAGGCCGTCGCCGTCCTGGTCGGTCTGGTCGGGGTTGGGAACGAGGACGCAGTTGTCGTCGCACCCGATGGTCTCCCCGGTCACGCAGGGAGCGTCTCCGGCGACGCCGCTCCAGTCGCCGTCGTCCAGCACCCCGTCCCCGTCGTCGTCAGGATCGCACGCGTTGCCCGCACCGTCGCCATCGGTATCGATCTGGCCCGGGTTCCAGATGAAGGGGCAGTTGTCAGGCGTCTCCGGATCGCAGTTCTCCGCCGGGGACGCGACGCCGTCGTTGTCCGGGTCGCACTCGCATGCATCGCCTTTGCCGTTCCCGTTGCTGTCGGTCTGGTCCGGGTTCGGGGTGAGGGTGCAGTTGTCGTCGCAGCCCACGGTCTGGCCTGTCGCGCAGGGTGCGTCGGTGGTGAGCCCGTTCTGGTTCCCGTCGTCGGGGATCCCATCGTCGTCGTCATCGGCATCGCAGATATTCCCCAGGCCGTCCCCGTCCGTGTCGGCCTGGTCTGTATTCGGGATCACGGGGCAGTTGTCCTGATCGTCCGATACCTGGTCCCCGTCGTCGTCCGGGTCGCACACGTCGCCCAGGCCATCCCCGTCGAGGTTGTCCTGGTTCGGGTTGTACACGAAGGGACAGTTGTCGAAGTCGTTCTTCTTTCCGTCATTCTCAATGTCGTCGTCGCACGCGTCCCCCAGACCGTCGCCGTCCAGGTCTGCCTGCCAGAAGTTCTCTACCTTGGGGCAGTTGTCGTCTCCGTCCTGGACGCCGTCGTCGTCGTCGTCCATGTCGCACACGTCGCCCAGGCCGTCCCCGTCCGGCGCGTCCGCCTGGTTCGGATTGACATCGAGGGGGCAGTTGTCCGTGGTGTCAGGGATGTTGTCGTCGTCGTCGTCCGGGTCGCACGCGTCGCCCCAGTCGTCCCCGTCGGTGTCCACCTGGTCCGTATTGAACGTGACGGGGCAGTTGTCCTCGACGTCGAGGATCTCATCGTCGTCGTCATCCAGGTCGCACACGTCGCCCAGCCCGTCCTGGTCGGTGTCCTCCTGAGAAGGGTTCTGGGTCCACGGACAGTTGTCTGACACGTCTTTGACACCATCCCCGTCGTCGTCCAGGTCGCACGCGTTGCCCAGCCCGTCCCCGTCCGGGAAATCGGCCTGGTTCCCCTCCGGCGGGGGCTCGTTCGGGCCGTTGGCCACCGTGGGACAGTTGTCGTCCTCATCGAGGATCCCGTCCCCGTCGTTATCCCAGTCGCACGCGTCCCCTACGCCGTTCCCGTTGGTGTCCTTCTGCGTTGGGTTGGGGACGAGGGGGCAGTTGTCGTCCGGATCGAGAACACCGTCCTCGTCGTCGTCGTCGTCGCACGCGTCCCCGTTCCCATCCGTGTCGGAGTTGAGCTGGTCCGGATTGGAGATCCAGGGGCAGTTGTCCACCATGTCGAGCAGCCCGTCGTTGTCGTCATCGTCATCGCACGCGTTCCCGCACGTTGGATCCGTTCCGTACGGAGGCGGTCCCTCGTCCTCGCAGTCGCCGTCCGAGTCTGCCTGGTTACCGTCCGGGGCCAGCTGGTTCGCCCCGTTGGGCTCCATGCGGCAGTTGTCCTCTGTGTTCACGACACCGTCCCCGTCCATGTCGTCATCGCATTTGTCCCCGAGGCCGTCCTCGTCCAGGTCCAACTGGTTCGGGTTCACAACCAGCGGGCAGTTGTCCACCGCGTCCTGGATCCCGTCGCCGTCCTGGTCCGTGTCACACGCGTCCCCGTCCCCGTCCCCATCGGTGTCGAGCTGCTCCGGGTTCCACAGCGAGGCACAGTTGTCCAACCCGTTCGCCACACCGTCGCCGTCCTGGTCCGGGTCGCAGGCGTCCCCGAGGCCGTCGCTGTCCAGGTCGCTCTGGGTTCCGTTTTCCACGAACGGGCAGTTGTCCTGCTCGTCCCCGATCAGATCGTTGTCGTCGTCCGGGTCGCACGCGTCGCCCTGATCGACCAGATCGTTGTTCTCCTGACCCGGGTTGGCGACGAGGGGGCAGTTATCGTCCAGGTCCAGGACGCCGTCACCGTCATCGTCCGGGTCCAGACAATCCTTGATTTCGTCCCCGTCTGTGTCCGGGAATTCCTCATCGGTCTCCCCGTCGCAGTCGTCGTCGATGCCGTTGCATGATTCGTCCGCACCCGGATATATCGTGTCATCGAACGGTCCACAGTCCACTACATCGTCGGGTCCTTCGTCCGGCGCGGTGTCGTTGTCATCGTCCGCGTCGCAGACCTCGCCGATGTTGTCATGGTCGCTCTCGTCCTCCTGGAAGGGGTTGGGGAGCAGGGGGCAGTTGTCCAGTTCGTCCAAGACTCCGTCGTTGTCATCGTCCGGGTCCACGCAGTCCTTGATCCCGTCCCCGTCCGTGTCCGGGGACTCTTCGTCGGTCTCCCCGTCGCAGTCGTCATCCTTGCCGTTGCAAAAGTCCAGGAGGGGCGCCTCGCCGAGGCACACCCACTCCCCGTCTTCGCAGCCGCTCTCGCCCGGGCAGGTGCCCCATTCGTTCTCAATGTCGCAGGGCTCGGGCGCGATGTCGTCGATCTCGCCGTTGCAGTCGTCGTCCACGTCGTTGCAAGTCTCCTCGGCGGGCATCGCCGCGTCGCACCCGGTCAGGCCCTCCGGCCCGCAGAACCGGACACCGTAGCAGGTCCCGAACTCGTTCCCCGCGAAGCAGTCCGTCGACAGCTCCCAGCCCTTCGCAAGCGCGGAGCACTCGCAGGCCCCGTCCTCGGGAACGCAGGCCTGCACCGTCGCGCCCAGGCTGGTCTTGGACTCCTCGCAGGAGAAGCCCGCCGGGCAATCTCCCGGGCCCTGGCACAGCGCGCCGCAGAAGCTCCCCGCACCGCCGAAGTCGACGCAGGGCTTGCCGGTGTCCTGCTCGTGGTCCAGGCAGTCCACTGCCTCCCCGCAGGGATCGCAGATGTGAAGGAAGGCCGGGGTGCAGCGGAACACGCAGTCCGGGCAGCTCAACGGCTCGGGTCCGCAGACCCACCCGTCAGGGCACTCGTCCACGCATGGTGCTGAACAGACTTTGCCGTCCGGCCCCCAGACGCAGAGGCCGCTCACACAGTCCTGCGTGCCCGCGCAGGGGCACCCGAATTCGTAGGGGGGCGCCGTGCACGTCTGGATGTCCGGCGCCCCGCTGTCGAGGACCTCCACAACATCCTCGCCGGGTGGTGCGTCCTGGAAGACGAACGGAAGGTCCCCCCGGATCTCAATCGCGGTGTCCGGGGCCGGTTCCGGTGAACCGCCCTCTCCGCCTCCGGAGTTGCACCCCGCGCTCACAACCAATAACAGGACCACGGGCAACCAGACCAAAGCCCGATGCAATGCTGTCCAATACCCCTCGATCAGACGTGTCACGATCCAGTTCATGTGGCTCTCCTTATCGTCCCGGTTGAATGCGCGCTTTGAGCTCGTCGAGTTCCGGCCCGACGATCATCTCCAGCAGGCGATCCTCGTCCACGATCTGCCCGTCACGGGACACGGTCTTCTTCAGCCTGATCCGGTATTCCACGTCGACCCAGTGCTTCCGGACTTCGTGGATCTTCCCGCTTTCCTTCTCGAAGAGGGTCTCCTCCACCACGAAGGCCTCCCGACCCGAGACCTCCTCGCGGCCGACGGTCCGGTACTCCTGGACCAGGGTGTAGTCCAGGCCGAAGGTCGGCAGCGTCTCCGTGCGCTGGAAGCCGTCGTCCACGTCCCGCATCCACTGGTGGAGCGGGAGCACGATGTTGATCGCCTCGAAGCGGGGGACCTCCTGCATGCTTCCGTCGGGCTGACGACGGAGGAGGGCCCAGGTCCGGACATCAAGGAAGAGACTGTCCCCGGCCTTCTCGGCGACCGGCTCCCAAGGCACGGCCTCGGACTCACGGAACCGGCCCGAAGTGGAGCATTGCATCTGGACGAAGCCGGTCTTCGATGACGGGGCGAACTCGAGAACAAAGGACACCTTTGCGTCCATGTTCCCGTTCGTCTTCGTATACACGAGCTCTGTCTTCTTTTTATCCTGACCATGCAGCCCGCCATGCAGCAGGAGCATGACCAGCAACGGAGACACGCACATGAGTCTTCCGGCGTCCACCTGTCCCTCCCTTGCTTTCAGCAGTTGTCGTGCCATGCGGCACAGAACGGCAGAATGAAGATGCACTGCCAGTTGTTGAGATTCGGATGCATGATCTGATCCGGATCGCACTCCGGCCCCTCGATATGAATGACATGCTCTCTGATGTATCCCGTGTTGTCTGGCATACTTGACAGATAGGAAGCGTGATATCGATTACAACCGGAGAGGTGTCGGGAGAAACCGGCGTCCCCCGCCAGGGTCACCTTCTCGTAGTTATACAGATCCAGAAAGCCTTCAGCTGTCGTGCCATCCGATAGCTGTTTCAGAAGGTAGGTATCGCAGGCCGTGCACCCGCTGCCGCTGATCATGCCGCTACATCCGACGCCCTGCACCTTGTTGAGGTTTGTCGCCATGTAGTCGTAGGGACCGACCAGGGGGTCCCAGTTTCTGCAGCCGGACATCCCTTCGACGGAGCAGAGGCAGTTGCACTCGGTGTTCTCTGGCTCCTGGCACGCCCCCCAGACGCATCCGGGCAGGCAGGTCTTGATCCCCAGGCTCAGGGTCCCGCACTGCGCGGTCTCGCCCCATTCCCCGACGGAGTACTCACCGTCCCCGTCCTTGGGACACTCCGCCTCGTTCAGGCAGCTCGAGTAACACTCTCCCTGGCCCTCGCAGCCACCCCACAGGCCCCAGTTGCACAGTCCGCTGCAGCTTCGAACCTGCGTACCGCAGCTCCCGCAGGACTGCTCGTCGATGTCGCTGGGAAAACACTCCCCCTGCCCCATGCAGGGGCTCCAGGCGCCCCACTGGCAGTATCCGGCGCAGGTCCGGTGGTGGACGCCGCAGTTTCCACAGGTCTCGTACTCCTCCTGGCCCGGTGCGCAGGCCCCGGCGTCTTCACAGGTGCCCCACGGGGACCAGTAGCATTCGTCCGTGCAGGTTCGGGAGCGCGTGCCGCAGTTCCCGCAGCCCTGCGTCTGTTGTTCTCCCGCAGCGCAGACCCCCTCCGACTGGCACGCGCTCCACCCGTTCCACTGGCAGACCGCGTTGCAGGACCGGACGCGGACGCCGCAGCTCCCGCAGACCTCTTCACCCAACTCTCCGGGCAGGCATGCGCCCTCGCCCGTGCAGAGACTCCAGTCGCTCCACTGGCAGGAGTCCGTGCAGCTCCGCGTCGAGAGCCCGCACGCGCCGCAGGCCAAGGTCTCGACCGCGCCCGCCGCGCAGGTCCCCGTGCTGGTGCAGGCTCCCCAGGGGCTCCAGGTGCAGTTGTCCAGGCAAGTGCGCTCCTGGAGTCCGCAGAGCCCGCAGGGTGCG
>JBDRIT010000250.1:0-3276 GCA_043815665.1 Pseudomonadota bacterium | reverse complement strand
GGTGCCCGGACAGCCGCCGCCGCCCCCGCCCCCGCCGCTAGCGCCATAGCTATAGCAATAGCAGGCGCTATTATCGTCTCCTCCTCCGCCGCCGCCCCCACCGCCGCCCTTGCCCCCTGTCCCGGCCGTTCCCGCGGTTCCGAACGAGGGGGTCCAGAACCCGGCTTCGTTGAAACTGCCGAACCCGTCTCCCCCGCTACCTTCGCCGCCGTTCGCACCGTGGCCGCCATCAAAGCCTGGGCCACCGTTGTTCATCTTGCCACCGCCGTTGCCGCCAGAGCTGCCATCCTCGGCAGCAGTCCCCGCTTGACCGCTTCCACCACTGAAGCCGCCTTTCCCTCCGCTACCGCCCGAGTTGCTGCAGCTTCCCTCCCCCCCCATACCGGCGGACGGGTGGTCACAGCTGCTGCACGCGATCGCACACCAGTTCCCGCCGTACTCGCAGCCGACCATACCGTCGAAACCGGGCTCGCCAGGCTCGCCATCCGCTCCGGGAAGACCGCCGAGACCATCCCCACCGCCTCCGGCGATAACCGTGTTGTTGAAGAAGGCCAGCTGGTCACTGCAGTTCATGACTGCCACAGCGATAGAGTTGCCCGAGGGTGCCGGGTTCGGGGCGGCATCGAAGGTCAACCCGGCCACCATGGTCTCGGAAACGATGTCCTGCGCGACGACGGCGATGATCCCCCCGAGTCCGGGGGTGCTCCAATGTACCCGCGAGATCCAGGTCTCCGGATCCCGGACCCAGGAGTCGGGATCATACCCGCCGTAAAGGCTCACCCCGTCCGCGAGGACCAGCTGCTCCTCGTAGTCGCCCGCGGCCACGTAGACAGCGAAAGGCGGGTCTTGCAGGAGGGCGAGTTCGATCCCCTTGTCGAGGGTCGCCACGGGATTCCCGACGCTCCCCGAGGTGTTCCACAGATCCACGCCGAGGGGGGAGACGAAGATCGCAGCGTCCTGCTCCCCGTCGATCCCGTCGCAGTCCAGGTCCAGGCCCTCCGGATCCGGCAGGTCCACGAAGTCCGGGTCCGTGGGGCACTGGTACTCACAGCCGTCCCCGATCTCCCCGTTGAGGTCAGCATACCCGGGCGGGCACGGGCCCGTGGCGCACTCCCCCCCCGCGCATATCCCGTCGTCGTAACAGGGGACCCCGTCCAGGGGGAGGTGCCAGCAGCCGCTCTCCGGCGTACAGCCGTCAGCCGTGCAAGGATTCGTGTCGTCGCAGTCCACCACGGGACCGACCTGGCAGAGTCCCCCCTGGCAGGTCCCGGGCGCGGTGCAGGGGTCCCCGTCGTCGCACGGGAGCCCGTCCGGGACGGGTGCGTGGACGCAGGCGCCGGCCACGAGGCCGTCCACGGTGCAGGAGACACAGTCGTCGCAGGACAGCTCGTCCGCGCCATCGCAGTTCGCGTCTACGCCGTCGCCGGGGAGGTCATCGGCGCAGGGATGCGCCTGGGGTAACCCGTCGTCACAGTCGTCGCCGCCGCTCGCCTCCGACGCATAGCCGTCTCCGTCCTCGTCGACACCGTCCAGCCCGTCGCAGTTCTCGTCCAGGCCGTTCCCCGCTGCGTCCACCGCACCGGGGTTCAGCCCGGGCGCCCCGTCGTCGCAGTCCGGGCCGCCGCAGCCCAGAGCCGTGTACTCGTCGTGGTCCAGGTCGCAGTTGTTCACCTGGACCTGGACCTGGACCTCGCCGGTCTCGTCCAGCGCGTTGGTCGCTACGGCCTCCAGCAGACGGGCTCCGTCCGCGACGCCGGCCGTGTCCCAGAGAAAGTCAAAGGGCGCCTCGAGATCCTGGTGCGCGGGTATGCCGTCGACCAGGAAGTCCACCCCGACGATCGCCGCGCCGTCGTCCGCAGCCACGGCCCGGACCTGCATCGTCCCCGTGAGCTCCGCGTCCGTGTCCAGGGCATCGCAGACCTCGTCCGCACAGATCTGCAGCCCCACGATGATCGGATGGTCCACCAGCACGGTCACAGCCGCCGATGTCTCCTGGCCCACCGAGTCCGCCGCGGTCACCGAGAGGAGCCGCTCCCCCTTCTCGTAGGCGGGCGTCCACAGGATCTCGTACAGGCCGCCATCCGCCGGGAGAAGCTCGGCCGCCCACAGGCCGTCCACGAACAGGGCCACCGCGGTGAGCCCGAGGTCGTCCGCTGCCTCGGCCTGCACCTGGATTGGGCCGGCCACGGTCGCGCCGCCCTCCGGCGCTAGGAGCGCCACCGCAGGCGGCCGATCCAGCAAGAACTCCCGGGGCACCGAGGCTTCGTTCCCCGCCGCGTCGAAGGCCGTCGCCACGACCTCGTGCAGTCCGCTGATCAGGTTCGATCCGTCGTACTCCAGTTCCCAGGGCTCCTCGGTGACCGCCTCCGGGTCCCCGCCGTCTACCGTGAACTCGACCCGGTCCATCTGGAGGGCATCCGAGGCCTCGACAGCCAGGAGAATCTGGTCGTGCTGGATCGCCCCCTCCTCGGGAGAGAGGAGCGCGATCTCCGGCGGCGTGTTGTCCGTGGTCACCTGGATCTCCGCTGAGGCTGTCTGTCCCGCTGTGTCGAACGCGATCACCTCCAGGGCGTGGGGCCCATCGTCGAACTCTGCGGTCTCCCAGATCACCTTGTAGGGCACCTGCGCGTCCTCCGCGAGGAGACCGCCGTCGACGATGAACCGGACCTTGACCACCGCGTCGTCGTCCCCGGCAGCGACCTTGACCTCCACCGGACCGTGCACGACGGCCCCAGGTTCCGGGGCCTCGATGGCGACCGAGGGCGGACAGTCCCCGTCCTCGTCGCACGCTCCCTGGACCTCACTGTCGACAGGGAGATCCGTCGACACCACCTCAGCGTCGTCCCCCGCGTCGACCCGCTCGGGTGGGGTGTCGGGAATCACATCCGGAGCTGCTTCCAGATCCATGATCGCGTCGACGCCGACGGTCTCTGCAAACGCCTCTTGCTGATCCCTGTCCGGCTCCGCAGAGCCGGACCCGCCATCACACCCGGCGATCGCCAGGAGGGAGAGCGCACTCAGGAGTCCGGCAACCGAAATGGTTCCAGGCTTCGTCCAGGTCATCCGACACCCTCCAGGAGCGTGTGGCCCCTACTCGAGCTGGCAGTCAGCGCTGCAGCCGTCGCCGTCCATGCGGTTGAAGTCATCACAGGTCTCATCGCCCGCCACCTGGCCGTCCCCGCAGGTGTCCCACTGGATGCAGTACAGCGGTGGAGTGACGACCTGCACGCCGTTGTGTTTCCACTCGTTGCCCTCACAGGCGAAGCCCTTGTCGTC
>JBDRIT010000249.1:0-20215 GCA_043815665.1 Pseudomonadota bacterium | reverse complement strand
GTTGGTAGCGATACGCTCCCCGAGCCGACGGTCCGGAGTCAGACTCTGCCCGAGAGACATCCTTGAGATCGGGATGACGGGAGGGAGTTCCCTCGCTGCGCTTGGGATGACGGGAATGGGCCGTGCTTGATCCGTCGTCCCGCGGGAGGGCGCTGCCCGACTGAGGGACCTCAGGGGTCGCTGTACCCGAGAGTGTTCACTTGAGATCCCTCGCTGCGCTCGGGATGACAAGAAGACGCTCACCCCGGTGACTGATCCCATTGCATCGACCAACTGTTTCCGATCACAGTGCGCCGGTTCTCCATGGCTTTACGCCCCCCCGCGACAGTGGTATTAATCGGGAACCTGTGGAGGCGCGCCGGATGCGAAACTCTCTCCCGCTGCTGCTGCTGCTGCTCTTCGTCCTGCCCCTCGGGGCCTGCGCGCAGCCGCTCAACTACACGATGATGGCGCCCCAGATCTCCGCGGAGAACCGCTTCATCGGGCCGGAGATCGAGATCTCGTTTCGCTTCGCGGATGATCGGCTGGGGATCCTGGTGGCGAACACCTCGGAGGGGGATGTGTCCGTGGAATGGAGCAGCTGCTCCTTTGTCAACGCGGAGGGGCAGGCCGTGCGCCTCGTCCCCGTGGGGGATCCCCCCCTCGACAAGCTCCCCCCCGGGGCCCGCCTGGCCGCGGTCCTCACCCTGGATCAGTGGCACAAGGCCGGCAAGGCCGGCCCGCTCGGGCGCCGGCGTGAGACCATGGGGAGGCGCCTCGTCTACAGCCCCCAGCTCACCCCGGGTGTGCCTGCCATGGTGAAGGTTCACCTGGCCCTGGTGTTCTGGGAGCTGGACGGGATGGGGATCGCGATGCGGCGGGACGAGAACTTCGCCTTCGAGTTCGCCGTCCAGGACCCCGCGGACCTGGCCAGGCTGACGAAGGAGGGGCTTCGGTGAGGACCCTCTTCGGCGCCTGCCTGCTCGCCCTGGCCCTGGTCACGAACCCCGCGGTTGCCCAGAACGTGAGCTTCTCGGACACCCTGCCCGAAGATCCCACCCTGTCGGAGGGGATCGCACTCTGGCCCTCGGTGGCGGTGCGGTCGGGGTTGGCCTTCGCGATCCCGTCGGATCCGTCTGCGCCCACCTACATCGGCCCCTTGGGTTGGAGCCTGGGCGTGGACGCGAAGCTCAACCTGGGCCACGCGTTCGCGGTCGGGATCCGCTACATGGTCACCAGCTTCGGCCGGAATGACGGTAGCGCCGGTCGCGACGAGCCGATCCCCGCGCACCATCTCTACCTGCAGTACGTGTACGACGCGATGGTGTCCCATGAGATCCTCGCGTTCGGGGAGCTACCCTTCGTGAACACGGCCCGCCTGCGCTGGTCGGCGCTCCTCGGGGTGGGGGTCGGCATCGAGCGGGTGGAGATGCAGCAGTACTCCGCCCGGGACATGGACGGCGACGGCATCCCCGAGGACAAGCCAAAGCCTCGCCAACTCGTGAACCGCCAGGACACGGGCCCTGCCTTCGCGCTCGGCACGACCCTCGAGGTCTTTCCCGTGGACTTCCTCTCGATCTCCGCGGGTGCGCAGATCGCGTACCGGTACTCCCCGAACCTGAGCTTCGAAGAAGGCGCCCTGACCCTGCAAGGGCTCTTCGGCGTGGAAGGACATTTCTAGAATGACGACATCGAGCGGCTCCGAACGGCGAAATCACCCCCGATACTCCCCGGGGGGGCTCTTCCGTATCCACGGCGGTGACGCCCGGGAGGAGACGACCCAGGCGACGAACCAGGGTCCCGGGGGGGCCTTCCTGCCCGTGCGGCGGGCCATGCCTGAAGGGACCCTCCTGATCCTTGACGTCCACGACCCGGAGGCCGCCCACCGGGGCCCCCCGGTGCTCCTGGTGGCGGAGGTGATGTACTCGAAGCAGGAGCCGGTCCAGGGCGTCGGGATTCGCTGGAAGCACGCCCTCTGTGCCGAGGGGATCGAGCGCCTCTCGACGTTCCTCGAGACCCACTTCAACCTCTTCCTGGACCCGCAGAAGATCGGGGCGTTCCATCGGGAGCAGCTCGACGGGGCGATCCAGTACGACTTCCAGTTCGGCACCATGAAGCCCATCTCCGAGGACACCCTCGAACAGTGGCGGGGGGAGCAGAGGATCTTCGACGTCCAGTACCCCCAGACCTTCATGGCGAAGGCCGACCACATCGAGACGCGGGCTCGGGGGATCGGCCTGGCCGCTGTCCGCACCGAGGGGGTGCCCTCTCCGCTGGAGATCGGTCGTGAGGAGTTGAGCCTCGAGGAGGTCTGGGAGCCGCCCGCGGTCAGCTTCGCCGACGGCGACGACGGCGTGGAAGACGTCGCCGTCTCGCCTCCTCCTGCGGTCAGCTCTCCTCTGCCAGCCGGGATGTCGGCCCCCGAAGTGGACGACGAGACGGACATCGGCTTCGACAACTTCACCCAGGAGATCCCTGCGAAGGAGAACGGCGAGCGGACCACGGAGCTTGCCGAGTGGGCCTCGGAGATGCGGCAGCGCATGCGGGTGCGGATCCCGGTCCTCATCCTGCCGATGGCCGGGGACGAGACCTTCGGCGGTATGGTTCGGGTGCTCTCCCGCACCGCGCTCTTCGTCATGGTGGAGGAGGTCAGGATCTACTGCGGTGATCGCGTCGTGATCCGCTTCCCCCTGTCCCTCGGGCCTCTCTCGGTGAAGCTGATCTTCGTGTGCTCGGTGCAGCGCATGGCGCGGGATCGGAAATCCGGTCAGCTCGGACTGGATCTCACCATCGAGACCCTCGACGAGGGTAGGAATCAGGGCATCTTCAAGGAGTTCGTGTCGGCGCTGCGGCGGCGGCTGGACCCGATCTGATCAACCCGATCCGGCTAGCGGCGGCCCCGGCGGGCGTCGCGGGCCGCCTGCTTCACGGCCTGGGCCTCGCGGGTCTCGATGTTCGCCTGGAGGAACTGCAGGTAGGTGTCGTAGCTCTCGGTGTACTCGATGTCGCCTTCCTCCCGGGCTCGCTGGAGCAGGGAGTCGTACCAGGCCTGGAAGAAGGCCACGTCACGCTCGACGGACAGGGTCTCACGCGCCGCCTCGATGTCGTCCTCGGTCAGGGCCTCGTCCGCGGGTGGGGCCTGCCGCTCCACCAGGCGCACCACGAAGAAGCGCTCGGACCGCGTCTCCTCGTACACCACACCGGCCAGGGGAGCCGTCTCGGTGAGGCGGAACGCATCCCGGAACAGGTCCTCCACCGGGCCCACGGTCGGGATGGAGGAGCGTGGGGTGGTCGCCGGGAAGAGCCCGGTCTTGCGCGCTGCGACGAGGGTGTCGGAGAGGTCCCCTCCCCCGAGGACCTGCTCGAGGGTCTGGTCCCCGGCGGCCTTTGCCGCCGCCAGGAGCGTCTCGGCCTTGGCCTTCGCCGCCTCGCGGGCGTTCGCCTGGCGATAGAGGGTCTCAGCGATCTCCGGACGGGCGTCCTCGATGCTCAGGTCCCGGGCCGCCTTGTCGCCCTCGACGCGGATCAGCCAGTAGCCGGTCTCGCCCTTGATCGGGCCCACGACGTCGCCCTCCTTGGCCCCGGTGAGGGCCGCCAGGACCTCGGCGCCGTAGGGGGCGAGGCCCAGGGTGTCGATCTCCTGCCAGCCGATCAACGTGCCGGACCGATCCCGGGTCTCCCCGTCGTCGGACCAGTGCTTGGCGAGCTCCCGGAAGCGGGCCTCGGGCTCCGTCGGCTCCTCCACCTTCGCTGGCGCGGGTGCGGCCTCCTCGCCTTCCGGCGCGGGTGCGGGGGGGGGCACCTCGGGGAGGAGGGGCTTGTCGCCGTTCAGGCGGGCCAGGAGCTCGTCAGCCTTGGTCCGGGCCTGATCCCAGTTCGCCTCGGGGGCCGGGCCCTGGAGCCCGGGGGGTGCCGGGGGCAAGGCGCTGGCGAGGGCCACGCGGATCTGGAGCTGTCGCTCGGAATGGAACTCCGCGGGGTGCGCGTCGTAGTACTCGTCGATCTTGCCCTGGCTCTCCTCGATGAACCCGGACATGTCCCCGGGGATCTCCACGGCGTCGGTGAAGCTCCCGGCGGCGAACTCCACGACCTCGAGGTTCACCTGGTGCTTCTTCGCGAGACCCGTGGCCTCCGCGTCCGCGTCGGTGACCTGCACGAGGCCCGAGAAGTACATCATCATCTTCTTCGCGAGGAGGACCCGGCGGGTGTATTCTTCGTACCGGGTCTGGGAGGCGCGCAGCCAATAGGAGACCCACGCGTTGTAGTCCTTCCAGTTGAACTCCTTGCCGGGCTTCTCGTCGCCCTCGACAGCTTCCTTCTCATCGTAGAATTGCTGGGGATAGAGGGCCTTCGCCAGCTCCTTCTCGCTGACCGAGAAGCCGAGGCGCTCCGCCTCGTCGCTGATGATGAAGATCCCCTGGAGGGCCTCCATCACCGCGCGTCCCTGGGCCGGCGTGAGGTTCTCCGGGTCCATGGAGTAGAGGGACATGATGTCCACACCCATGCCCATGAGCAGCGCCATGCCGTCCTGGCTGCCCACGAGGCCGGGCAGGAGGCGCATGCCCATGTAGACGTGGCTCTGATCAATGGTGTGACCATTGACTTCCGCGTAGACCGGCACCTCCGCCGAGCCACAGCCACCACTCTGACTGCCCGTGTTGAACGTGAACACGAACACGACGATGATGATGGCGAACAGGAAGTAGATGATCGCGGACTTGGAATGGCGTCGCAGTTCTCCGAGCATCACGCAGTCCCTTCTTTTTTCAGGCCCGCCCGCGCCTGGACGCGGGTTTGGAATTCGGAGGCGAAATGCTAGAGCAGAAGATCTCTGATTGCAACCAGATTCGCCAGCCTCCGATCCCACGTCGGAAGATCCTCCTTGCGGCAAGCGTCGAGATTTGATAACTAAGGATCCTTTGCATGCGTCTGCCGCCGCCGCCGGAGTGGAACTTGCTGAACTGGTTTTACAGTCTCTTCTCAAACGACCTCGCCATCGACCTCGGGACGGCGAACACCAAGATCTACGTCAAGGGACGCGGGATCGTGTCCTGCGAGCCCTCGGTGGTCGCTGTGCAGAAGGATCACCGGGGCGCTCGGAAGGTCCTCGCGGTCGGCCGGGACGCCAAGGAGATGCTCGGGAAGACCCCGGGGAACATCGTCGCGATCCGGCCGATGAAGGACGGCGTCATCGCCGACTTCGAGGTCACCGAGGCGATGCTGCGGTATTTCATCAGCCGCGCCCACGATCGGAAGACCCTGGTGCGGCCCCGGATCATCATCTGCATGCCCTTCGGCATCACCGAGGTCGAGAAGCGCGCCGTGAAGGAGTCCGCCGAGTCTGCGGGCGCCCGGGAGGTCTACCTCATCGAGGAGCCCATGGCCGCTGCCATCGGTGCCGGCCTGCCCATCACCGAGCCCACGGGGAACATGGTGGTGGACATCGGCGGCGGGACCACCGAGGTGGCCGTCATCTCCCTGGCCGGGATCGTCTATTCGAGGTCTGTGAAGGTCGGCGGCGACAAGATGGACGAGGCGATCATTCAGCACATGAAGCGCAAGTACAACCTCCTGATCGGGGAGCGGACTGCGGAGAACATCAAGTGCGAGATCGGGAGCGCATGGCCCTTCGACGAGCCCCGCTCCATGCAGGTCAAAGGGCGGGACTTCGTCGCAGGAATCCCGAAGAGCACCATCGTCAGCTCCGACGAGGTGCGCGATGCGCTGACCGATCCCGTGTCCCAGATCATCGGTGCGATCCGGCAGGCCCTGGAGGGCACCCCGCCGGAGCTCTCCGCGGACATCGTCGACAAGGGGATCGTCCTCACCGGCGGCGGCGCGCTCCTCGGGGGGCTCGACCGGCTGATCCGGGAGGAGACGGGGCTCCCCGTGACCCTCGCTGAGGATCCGATCAGCGCCGTGGTCCTCGGCGCCGGCCGTGCCCTCGACGAGCTGGATCTGCTCCGCGAAATTGCGTTACCGGACTAGGGGTCATGGCCTCTCCGAAGCATAGGCTCTTCCTGCCGATCCTGTTCGCGGTCCTCTTCACCATCCCCCTCGCATCCCTCTATTTCCACGGCAAGGAGATCCACCGGGGGTCGATGTTCGCCCAGGGGTTGACGATGCTCGCTGCGCCGGGGCAGCAGGTCGTGGCCACCACCATCGACGGCGTGACGTCGGTCTGGCGCGGGTACGTTTATCTGGTGGAGGTGGAGGCGCAGAACCAGGAGCTGCGGGAGGAGCGCAGGCGCCTCCTCGAGATGGTCGGCCGGTGCCAGGAGTCCCTTGAGGAGAACGCCCGGCTCCAACGGCTCCTCGACTTCAGTGAGGGACGCGAAGATCTTCAGTTCCTCTCGGCCCGGGTCGTCGCGCGGGACACCTCGCCGTATTTCCGGGTGCTCCGCGTGGTGCTGGACCGCGGCGGCGATCAGGGAGTCCGCCCCGGCATGCCGGTGGTCACCCATCGGGGGGTCGTGGGCAAGGTGGAGCGGGTGAGCGGCCGGTACTGTGACGTGATGCTCCTGACGGACAGCCGGAGCCGCCTGAGCGCGGTGGTCGCGGGCAAGGGGGTCACGGGGACGGTGGTCGGCCGGGGCGACGGACTCTCCTACGCGGTCTTGTTCCAATTCCCCTTCCAGCAGGTCGACCTGTCCGCGGATGATCTCCTGGTCACCACCGGTCACGAGCAGATCTTTCCCAAGGGCCTGGACGTGGGCCGACTGGTGTCGGGCACGGTGCAGCCCACAGGGAAGCATCAGGAGGTCTCGATTGTTCCCGCAGTGGAGCTGGGGCATCTCGAGGAGGTCCTGATCATCACGAACTATCAGCAGCAGATCGTGGACCCCTGGGCAGGGCAGGAGGAGGACTGATGGGTGCGAGCCTGCAGATCATTCTCCTCCTGGCGCTGGGGTACGTCCTCACCGCGCTGGAGTCGCCGCTCCTCCACAGCCTCCATGTCGGGATGTACGCGCCCCACCTCACCCTGGGCATCGTCCTCTACCTCGCCCTGACGGCCCCCCCCGCGGCGGGCGCGATGGGCGCGTTCCTGCTGGGGCTCATCCGCGACGGCTTCAGCGGCGGCGGGCTGGTGGGGATGCACTCGGAGGTCTATCTCCTGGTCTATCTCCTGGCGTTGCTGCTGTCGAAGCGGCTCGACTTTCGCCCGCCGATCATGTTCATGCTGGTCACCGGGGTCGCATCCCTGTTGGCGTCGGGGGTGTTCTTCGTGCTCTCGGCGATCTTCGATCAGCTCTTCGACCAGTTCGACCTGGTCCTGCGGCTCATGGTGCCGCAGGCCCTGATCGCGGCCCCATTCGGGCCCGTGGTGGCGGGAATCTGCGGCCTGACAGATCGCCTCACGGAGAAGATCGAGGCGCCGCGGTCGCGGCGGCTGCTCTGACGGGGGTGGGATGCTGGGAAGCAACCAGCCGGAGCTGATGGAGTACCGGGCCCAGAACCGCTGGGCCATCATCCTGGCCACCGTCTTGATCCTCATCCTGGCCTCCCGGTTCTTCTATCTCCAGATCTTCGCAGGGGAGAAGTACGAGAAGCTCGCCAAGATCAACCAGATCGTCCGCACGCGCATCCCGGCGGAGCGGGGCGAGATTCGGGATCGGAACGGGGGCCTGCTGGCGGGGAACATCCACACGAAGGCGGTCTCCATCGTGCCCCACTTCGTGGAGGATCTCGACGCGGTCCTCTCGGTGCTGCAGGAGGTGCTGGAGCTCTCTCACGAGCGGGTGGGGGCGCTGCGGAAGGCGTGCGAAGAGGCCCTCACCGACAAGGACGCGAGGTTCCGTGAGATCCGGGTGAGTCGCAGCGTGATCGCCCAGCACTGTCCGGCGGACGCCTCTCTCCTGGAGACCAGGGAGCCGGAGCCGTACCTCTGGTGTCCCGTGTGCGGGACCCGCTTCGACCGCATGAGCGGCGGGCATGACAAGTGTCCATACGACAACAGCCCCCTGGAGAAGACGGAGGAGGGCTTCCATCGGTGTCCGAAGTGCGAACGTCGCTTTGCATCCGGTGAGCAATGCCCGGTGGATGGGGCCATCCTCCATCACGGGATCCACAACCTCGAGTGTCCCCGGTGCGCACAGTCCTATTCGAACCAGGCAGCGGTCCTCGAGGCGCGCCTCCACGATCTGCGCGGGGTGGAGCTGGACGATGTGATCCTCAGGGGCTACCCCCACGGAGCCCTCGCAGCGCACATGCTCGGGTACATGAACCAGGTGACCCGGGACGATCTGGACGCGCACCCGGGGTTCTACCGGCCCGGGGACAACATCGGCCGGCGGGGCATCGAACGCTCCATGGAGGAGGTCCTTCGGGGCCGCACGGGGGAGCAGGTCTACGTCCGCTCGTCCGGCGGACAGCGGCGTTCGCCCACGGAGCTGGGAGCCGATCTGGGCAACCTCCGCACCGAGCTGCCCGTCCCGGGGAACAACGTGGTGCTCACCATCGACGTGAAGATCCAGGGGATCCTCCAGGAGGCCCTGGCGCACACCAACTCCGCGGCCGCGGTGGTCCTCGATGTCCGCAACGGCGAAGTCCTGGGGATCGTCTCCCACCCGACCTTCGACTCCAACGTCTGGTCGGGCCGCCTCACCCGTGAGCGCAAGGCGCGCATCGACGAGAACCCCTACTATCCGATGGTGAACAAGGCCACGGTGGCGTTCCCACCCGCGTCGACCTTCAAGATGATCACCACCCTCGCCGCCCTCAACGAGGGGATCGGGACCGCGGACACCGTGATCAACTGCCCGGGGTTCTACGACTTCTCGGATCGCCGATTCCACTGCTTCAACCGCTACGGCCATGGTGATCTGGACCTGCTGCACGCCACGATCGGGTCCTGTGACGTCTACTTCTACCGGCTCGGCGAGTGGTTGGGCATCGATCGTCTGGAGCAGTACGCGACCCTCTTCGGGCTCGGGGTCAAGACCGGAGTGGAGATTGGGGAGAGCGCAGGCCTGGTCCCCTCGCGGGCCTGGCACGAGAGTCACTCCAAGGGAGGCTTCCGGCCCGGGTTCACCCTCTCCACCGCGGTGGGCCAGAAGGACATCCGGGCGACGCCGCTGCAGATGGCCATGGTCACGGCGCAGGTCGTCAACGGGGGGAAGGTCATCCGCCCCCACCTTGTGCACCGGATCGAGGATCGCCAGGGCAATGTCCTGCGGGTGACCCGCGGCGAGACCGACAAGGACCTGGGCATCCCGCAGGCCTACCTGGACTTCGTCCGTGACGCCATGGTCCAGGTCGTGGAGAGCGAGGACGGCACTGCGTACAAGGCCCGCCTCGCCAGCATCCGCTTCGGCGCCAAGACCGGCACCGCAGAGGCCCGGGAGGTCAAGCCCGGTGTGAGCCCCGCGATCGCCCAGTGGCTCCTGGAGGACCACGCCTGGATGGTCGCCTTTGCGCCCGCCGAGGCCCCGCGAATCTCTGTCGTGGTCTTCGTGGAGCACGGCGGCTTCGGAGGCTCGGTCGCCGGGCCCATCGTCAGCCGCATCATCTATCGTCTCGTCTCCCAGGGGCTCATCCCCGGGGCGGAGGGGGGACCATGAGGACGAACCTCGGCGGCCGACGGGTGAACTGGAACCTTGCGGTGATCCCGGTCTTCGTTCTCCTGATCGTGATCTCCTTGATCAACATGCGGAACGCCGACTACTACTCCGGCGACCTGTTCCACCAGCGTCAGGTGATCTGGTACCTCCTGGCCATCATCGTCGCGGTGGTGGTGGCGGTGTTGGATTTCCGGCTCTTCGAGCGCCTGGCCTGGCCGATCTACCTCTCGGTGGTGATCCTCCTGGTTGTCACCCTCCTGTGGGGCAAGGAGGTCAACAGCTCCCGGCGCTGGCTGGAGATCTTCGGCCTGACGGTCCAGCCCTCGGAGTACCTGAAGCTTGCGTTGATCCTGCTCCTGGCGCGGGAGCTCCGGGAGCGGCATCGGCCCGAATACCATACCTTGCGGAGCCTCTGGAAGATCTTCCTCTACGTCATGGGCCCGGCGCTGCTGGTGCTCTTGGAGCCGGATCTCGGCACCACCCTCCTCTGCCTCGCTGTGGCCTTTACGATGATCCTGTACGAGGGGATGCGGCTCCCGTCGTTCCTCTGGCTCATCGGCGCCGTGGCGCTGGTGTTCCCCACGGCCTGGCAGCTCGACCTGATCCAGGATTACCAGAAGGACCGATTCCGTCTCTGGATGAATCCGGAGCAATTCAAGTGGGACCCCGAGGCGAAGAAGATCCTCGACAAGAACATGCAGCCCGAGCAGGCGGTCTGGGCCATCGGCGCCGGGGGCTTCCTGGGGAAGGGCACTCATATGGGCTCCAAGTCCCGCCTGAAGTACCTCCCGGAGATGCAGACGGACTTCATCGTCGCGACGTACGCGGAGGAGCGGGGGTTCGTGGGCTGCATGTTCCTGCTATCCCTGTTCCTGGCCCTGCTCCTATGGGGCCTCCATGTCGCCCGCCTGGCGCGGGATCGCTTCGGTGTGCTGGTGGCCGTCGGGGTGACTGCGTACCTGGCGTGGCAGACCTTCATGAACATCGGGATGGTCACGGGGCTGCTCCCTGTGGTCGGGATCACCCTCCCGTTCCTCTCCTATGGTGGGTCCTCCCTGCTGTCGGTGATGGCGGGGATCGGGCTCCTGTTCAACATCGCTTGGTTCAAGGGGAGGGCCTGAGTTGGGTGCGCAGAAGAACCGCCTCGATCCGGAGGCGCGAGCGCGCATGCGCTCCCTCGTGGAACGCTTCATGATGCCCGCACATCTGGCGCGGCGGGTCGCGTCCGGCGAGCTGGCCCTCTCCGATGCCCTCCTGAGCATGCAGCGCGAGGAGCTGGCCGGCCGTCTCCTGGCCGAGGATCGGATCGACAGCCAGGGGGCGAGCCTCGTGCGCCGGGGTTGCCTGACCGCCGATGCGGCGGAGTTCATGAAGCGCGTCCGGGATCACAAGGCCCGCCAGGGCTACGGGGTGAGCCGCCTGGACGAGCTCCTGGGGCAGGATGTCGGCGTCGCCCTGGTGGGCGGGAGGCTGGTCCAGGGGCGCCTGGTCGAGGCGGAGACTTATCAGATCATCCTCGAGACCGCCGACGGGATGTTGGCCCTGGACAAGCACGACGTGAAGCTCGTCTTCCGCGCGGCCCACCGGAAGCGCCTCCTGAAGCGTGGAGTGACCTGGGGCGCCCCCGAGGAGCGGCTCGAGCCCGAGGCACTGCGATCCCGGTCAAGCCGCCGGGACGTCAAGGCGAGGCAGCTCCTCTCGGCCATGGAGGGGGAGGGGGTGGTCACCTGGACCACCGCCGAGGGCGACCGTCTCCGGGGCCGGGTGACGGGTTTCAACCGCTTCGAGGTCGTCTTCGAGACCGCCCAGGGAGACGAGGTCCTCCTGTTCCGGCACGCCTTCGGCGGCATGGACCTCAGGGTTCCTGGCGCCTGAGGGGGCGTTGGGGCCGCTGGGACGGTCGGGGAACATCCCGGTCTGCTCGCCGCCCGGCAAGGGCGGCTCCCATCCCGGGACCGCTCCGCTTGCCCCCCGACCGTCCCAGCGACCCCCCCGCCACCCCCAGGCGCGGCGTCACCCTTCGGCCCACGCCTTGAGGTCGCGCCTCTGACGGGGGCACGGGGACTTCCACCGAGGGGGTATGAAGCCGAGTTGAGCGGACGCAGTTCCGCTCGTACGAGACTAAAATCCCGTGGGGACGGGGGGTGCGCTGAAGCGCATGGGAACTCGCCATGGCCCGTCTTTGGAGGCTGGATTGCTCAGACGGCCTTGGGAGACCGGAGCAGCGAGGACACACAGCAGGCCGGGAGAAGGATTAATCCCATCAGGACCTAGACTCACATTGACCGAAATGATATTTTCATTTCAAGGAAAGAACTCGGAATACCAGAAGCGAACCTTCTCAGGAGAAGGCGAGTGGCAATGATTGGAAACAGACTCAGAGCGACTCAATGGTACATGGTGGCTGGGCTGGTCCTTGGGATTGCCCTCTGGCCGAGCGGCAGCGGCCAGGCGAAGCCCCCACTGTTCGCGCCGGAAGGCGACCTGAATCTGGATGGCGCCATCGATGCGCTGGACATACAATGCATGGTCCTGGTCTTCGAGCAGGTTGAAGCAGCGCAGGACCACGTTGGAGACCTCTGCGCCGACGACGAGCAATGCGTAGCGGAAGCGGGATCAGGATACAGTTGCCGACACGGTTTTGGCGGTCAATTCATCTGTGTGCCACCATGCCTGCACCCCGAGGTTCATATCGCCTGGGATGAGGTCGATTGTTCAGAACCGCTGGACGACCCCTCCGCATGCAAGGAAGGAGTTCCTCGGCGGGTCGTCGACCTGAACTGTGACTCCGACCTCACGGTGCAGGATTTCGTCCTCATGGTGGGCATCGCCATGGCCAAGATCGGCGGACCGGGGACCGGGGACGTGGATGCAGATTTCCTGCTCAACTTCTGCGACTCCGATTCCGACGGGGACGTGATCAATGATCCAGTGGACAGCTGTCCCCTTGCTGCCGATCCGTTGGACACCGACACGGACGGCGATCTCGTTGGCGACGCCTGTGATGACGACGACGACGGCGATGGTGATCCGGACAGCTCCGACTGTCTCCCCCTGTCGGCCGATGCCGGACATGGCTTGCCGGAGCTCTGTGATGGCCTGGATAACGACTGCGACGGGGCGGCAGATGAAGGCTGTCCGGAGACGATCGTCGGTGGATTCATGGCGGCCGGGCTGATGCACGCCGGGCCCGGCGGAATGAGCGCGCAGATCGTTCTGGGACAATTTGCGGCGGGCATTGTGCAGGGAGGGAGCGGCTCCGTTTCCTTGGGCGTGGTCCACT
Source organism: Pseudomonadota bacterium (assembly GCA_043815665.1). Lineage (GTDB taxonomy): Bacteria > Myxococcota_A > UBA9042 > CAIXZC01 > CAIXZC01 > CAZNWW01. The sequence continues at coordinate 7,393 of JBDRIT010000249.1, read as the reverse complement.
GTGCGGTGAGTGACTGAGCGAGATGATGAGAGGTGTTGTCGTGAATACTCCACGTCTGTGCGCGGCCTTGATGATGATTGCCCTCCTGACCGCGGAGGGACAGTCCGTGTCAGCTGCACCGGGGCAGTTCAACCTTCAGGGTGTCCTCCGGGACGCCGCCGGAGAGTTGATGGTGGGTGACCTGCTGCTTGTCTTTCGGGTCTATGAAGACGAGCAGGGTGTCTCTCTCCTGTGGGACGACATCCAGACCGTCAGCGTCGTCGGGGGCGTGTTCAACGTCCTCGTCCCGGGTAACCCGAGCGAGAATCCGTTTCCAACGTACGTCCTGGTGGAGCACGACCAGCTCTGGCTGGGTGTTGAGCCGGACGGGTTTGACGAGCTACCGTTGATCCCGTTGGTGTCCGTACCCTATGCGCTGCATACCGAAACTGCCGCATTTGCGTTCGGGTTGGATTGCGTCGGGTGTGTCGGCGTCGACCAGCTGGCGGACGCAGCCCTCACGGCCGGCCCGGAAGGCCCGGAAGGACCACAGGGCCCCCAGGGAGAGCAGGGTCCGCAGGGCGTGCCGGGGATCCAGGGTCTGCAGGGCGCCACCGGCGACATCGGCCCCTTGGGCCCACCAGGCCTCATGGGCCTCATGGGTCCTGTGGGCCCTCAGGGCGAGCAGGGGATCCAGGGTTTGAAGGGAGACACTGGCGCCACGGGTGTCACCGGCCCTCAAGGTCCGCAGGGCGACACGGGCACCACCGGCCCGCAAGGCCCGCAGGGCGATACGGGCGCCACCGGCAACATCGGCGCCACTGGCCCGCAAGGCTCGCAGGGCACGCAGGGCACGCAGGGCGCCCAGGGGCCGCAGGGGATCCAGGGTTCGAAAGGCGACACCGGCGGCACCGGTTCGCAGGGGCCACAGGGCCCGCAGGGGATCCAGGGGCCAACGGGCGCCACAGGCTCCCAGGGCGCCACGGGCCCGCAAGGCCCGGCGGGCCCGGCGGGCCCGGCAGGCCTGACCAGCTGTACTACCCGCGTGGTTTCCGGACAGGGAACGACGAACAATCCGGTCGTCGCGACCTGCAACGGAGACGAGACGATCATGGGCGGTGGGTGCGAGCTGAACACGGGTGGGTACGGCACGGGCTGGAAGAGCATGACCATCGTGGGAAACAGCTACAAGTGCTATGTCGCCTATATGAGTTCCCTTGCCGTCAACGCCTACGCCCGCTGCTGCAAGTAGCGCAGGACCTGTTGTCCGTCCTCCTGCGATCCTGACACGTAGGGCTGCCGAGCGACAATCCCCACGGACAAGCTCCGAGGTCGTCCCTGTGATCTGAGCGTCGTTCCAATCTGGGAGATGTCGAGCTATCTGTCAAGTGGCGGGGTCTGACCCCCTCCTTGGCCTCAGTGGAAGCAGTAGCCCTCGTTGTTGCAGGTCATCACCCCGCCAGGCGGAGACGGGCAGTCGTCGTCGGTCAGGCAGGTGGGGGCGCAGAAGCCCGCGCCGGGGCCGGTGATGCAGGTGCAGCCGAGCGGCGCATCCGACGGCGGCGGGCAGGGCGGGTTCCCCTGGCAATCCGCGTCGTCGTCGCAGCCTTCCTGCGGTCCGCCATCGTCCGGAGCGCAGATGCCTTCCGGGGTACAGATGAACTCTACGCCGGGCGGAGACGGACAGTCGAAGGCGGTCAGGCAGGCGGGGATGCAGAAGTTCACGTCGGGGCCGCTGACGCAGACGCATCCCTCCGGAGCGTCCGACGGCGGGGGACAGGGCGGGCTCCCCTCACAGTCGGAGTCCGATGTGCAGCCCTCGGGATCCGGTCCATCGCAGTCGTTGGGGCAGGTTTGGGGGTTCTCCGGGGGGGTACAGAAGCCGTCCCCGCAGAATGGGTTGTCACAGTCCTCGGGGCAGCTGTTGGGGTTCTCCTCCGGGGCTTCGCAGACATCATCACCACAGACGGGCGGGTCAGGGTCCTCGCAGTCCTCGGGGCAGGAGTCGAAGGTCTCCGTGGGGTCGCAGATGGCGTCCCCACAGAATGGCTCCTCATCGGACTCGCCACAGATGCCTTCCGGCAGGCAGATCAACTGAACATCCGGGAGTTCCGGGCAGTCGTCGTCGGTGTTGCAGGCGGGCACGCAGGCGCCGCCTTCGGAGCCGGGGACACAGACGCAGCCCAGGGCCGCATCCGATGGACAGGGAGGGGTCCCGGAGCAGTCCATGGACGGACCCGGGGCGCAGGCACCCAGCTCACAGATGTCGTCCAGGGTGCAGACGTCCCCGTCGTCGCAGCTTGCGTTGTTGGGTGAGGAGACGCAGCCGTTATCAGGCTCACAGATGTCGTCGGTGCAGGGGTTCTGGTCGTCACAGTCCGGCGTAACCGTCCCGACGCAGGAGCCCCCGGCGCATTGATCGACGACGGTGCACCCATCCCCGTCGTCGCATAGCGCCGTGTTGGGAGTATTTGCGCAGCTACCGTCCAGGGGGTCGCAGGCGTCATCCGTACAGTGGTTCCAGTCGTTGCAGTCCATGGTCCCGGTGACCACACAGGAGCCCTCGGAGCAGTGATCCCCCACGGTGCAGAGGTCTCCGTCATCACAGGGGGCTTCGTTCGGCGCGAACACACAACCGCTCGCCGGCTCACAGCTGTCATCGGTGCAGAGGTTGCCGTCGTCGCAGGGGTTCGCGTTCGGGGTGAACACGCAGCCGCTCGGGGGCTCGCAGCTGTCGGCGGTGCATGCGTCCTCGTCGTCGCAGTCCATCGGGGCCCCGGCCATGCAGGCGCTGTCCGCGCAGGCGTCGGCCGCAGTGCATGCGTTTCCGTCATCACAAGGCGCGATGTTGGGCGTGTAGACGCAGCCGCTCAGCGGCTCGCAGGAGTCATCGGTGCACCCGTTGTCGTCATCGCAGACGAGGTCACCTTCGCCCACGCAGACACCATCCTGGCAGCCATCGTCGACGGTGCACCCGCTGCCGTCATCGCAGGGCAGGGTGTTGGGCGTGTGGGTGCATCCGGCGTCGGTGTCGCACCCGTCGTCGGTGCAGGGGTTTCCGTCGGTGCAGTTGGCCGTCTCACCGGGCAGGCAGGCGCCCCCGCCGCAGCTGTCCGCGATGGTGCAGGGATCCCCGTCGTCACAGGGGGCGCTGTCGCTGCCCGGAGCGAGGCCGCAGTCTCCGGTCACTGCGTCGCAGGTGGTGACGAGGCAGGGCGCATCGGTCCCTTCGGGGGCCGGGCACTCAACGAGGGTCTCGGGATCCACGACGCATTGGAGCGGCACGGCGTCGGAGCCGCAGATCAGGGTGCCGTTGCACACATCCCCGTCCTCCAATGGAAGGCAGTCCTCGTCCTGGGCGCAGTCGCAGGCAGCGGGGGTGCCGGCGCAGACGCCCTCCCCGCATTCGTCCGCGACGGTGCATGGATCCCCGTCGTCGCAAGCCAGCACGTTCGGGACATGAGCACAGTCGCCGGTCTCGGTGCACGAGTCGTCGGTGCAGGGGTTCTGATCGTCGCAGAGGATCGGCTCCCCGACGCAGATCCCCGCGACGCAGTGGTCCGCGGCGGTGCAGGGGTCCCCGTCCGCGCAGTCGTCGCCTTCCAGCGCCACGTGCTCGCAGCCTGTCTCGCCGAGGCATACGTCGTCGGTGCATGGGTTGCCGTCGTCGCAGGTCTCCTCGTCGAGGAGACCGTCGCAGTCGTCGTCCACGCCGTTGCAGACCTCAGCCGAGGGCTCGGCTGCATCGCAGGACGAGAGGCCGTCCTCGGTGCAGAGCCGCTTTCCAGCACAGTGACCGATATCGTTCTCCAGCACGCAAGGCGTCCAGAGGACCAACTCGACAGAGGTGTTGGTGCAGGGACATTCGCCCAGATCGTTTACGCATTGTCGGGTCTCGAACCCGTCGATTGTCACCACGTCGGCGCAGGAGTAGCCGTCGGGGCAGTCTCCGTCTTCTTCGCACGCGCCGCCACAGAAAGCGCCGGCCTCCGGACCGTAGGCGACGCAGACGTCCTCGGCGCCGCCGAGGTCCTCGCAGTCCCCCGCGGCGCCGCAGGGCCGGCAGAGGTTGGCCAGTTCGGAGATGCAGATGAAGACCACGCCAGGATCGCCCCCGCCGACCTGCTCGCAGGACCATCCCCCGGGACAGTCGTCGGTACAGGGCCGGGTGCAGACCTCCTCCCCCATGTGCTGGACACACCAGCCCGAGTGGCAGTCACTGTTCTCCGCGCAGGGTTCCAGGAAGCAACCCTCGCCCGGCTCGCAGGGCACGCCTGTGTCTTCTACAAGCTCGGATACTTCAAGGTCGGGCGTCGTCTCCGGCGCCGAGAGATCGAGCTCGAACTGATCGGACTGGCTGTCAATCTCCAGCGTCGTCGTATCCAAGGACAGCCCTGTATCAATGGACGCGTCCTCTCCGGGGGGTGCCGCGTCGGGGGTCACCGCGTCGGTGCCGGTGCTGCAGGCGGCTACGACCAGGATGAGAATCAATGGCAGGTATCGCATGTCATGCTCCAGGTTCAAAGTGAACCCATACATGGTATGCCAGCAGCGGGACTGTGGCAACACGGGGCTGGAGAATGGGTGTGAGCGGAAACAGTTGGTAGCGACAAGCAATGCCAGATCTTCGAACGGCAGCTGCCATGGCGCCGATGCGTCATGCGTCGTGATGCACGGTGCATTGGCTACGTGGCCGTTGCCGTCTGACGATCCCACACATCTTTTCGCTCGCCAGCTGATCGCTGTCGTGATCGATGACAGCGATGTCCATTCCCGATTCCTCCGTCCCGAAAGTCTCCCGCAGAAAGCCGATTTTTTCTTGACAGTCCCCTGGATATTGTCTACAGCATCGGCGGTCGTGTGTCCTTCCCCCATGAAACCAAAGGAGAGAGTATGACAACAAGAACGTCGAAGATCATTTGGACGAAAATCGATGAGGCACCTGCACTGGCGACGTACTCTTTTCTCCCTATCGTCAAGGTGTTTGTCAAGGGAACGGGCGTGGATGTGGAAACGTGGGATATCTCTCTCGCGGGCAGAATCCTCGCGAACTTCCCGGATCACCTGACCGAGAGCCAACGGATACCGGATTATCTGGCTCAACTGGGTGAGCTTGCGCTGAAACCGGAGGCCAACATCATCAAGCTCCCCTGCATCAGCGCTTCCATCCCGCAGTTGAAAGGGGCGATCCAGGAGTTGCGGGCCCATGGCTATAACATCCCGGACTATCCCGAGGATCCGAAGACCGACGCGGAGAAAGCGGTTCAGGAACGATTCGCCAAGGTTCTTGGAAGCGCCGTGAACCCGGTGCTGCGGCAGGGAAACTCCGATCGGAGAGCGCCGGCCTCGGTCAAGCAGTTTGCCAAAAAGAAGCCGCACAGGATGAGCGCCTGGACCAGCGATTCGAAATCCCATGTGGCGAATATGAGCGGTGGGGATTTTTACGCGAGCGAAACATCCATGACGATGAAAAAGGCGACGGAGGTACGGATCGAGTTCGTTGCCGGAGATGGAAAAGCAACCGTTCTGAAAAAGAAGCTGGATCTGGTGGAAGGGGAAGTGATCGATTCGTCCGTGATGAGCGTTCGCGCGTTGCGGAAATTCTACGAGGAACAGATCGAGGATGCGAAAAAGAACGGCGTGTTGCTGTCGCTGCACCTGAAAGCCACGATGATGAAGGTGTCGGATCCGATCATGTTCGGTCATGCCGTATCCATCTTCTATAAGGACGTCTTTGAAAAACATGCGGCGGTGCTGAAAGAGCTCGGGGTGACTCCGAATAACGGCATGGGGGACCTTTACGCGAAGATCAAGAAGTTGCCGGATGCCAAACAGGCGGAAATCGAAGCGGACATTCAGGAGGTGTACAAGAAACGGCCCGCCCTCGCGATGGTCAACTCGGACAAAGGCATCACGAACATGCATGTGCCGAGCGATACGATCATCGATGCATCGATGCCGGTTGTCATCCGGGACTCGGGGAAAATGTGGGGTCCGGACGGAAAGCTCCACGACACCAAGGCGATGATTCCCGACCGGAGCTACGGGACCTCGTACCGGACGATCCTGGAAGATTGCAAAAAGAATGGAGCGTTCGATCCCGCGACAATCGGAAGCACTCCGAACGTGGGACTGATGGCGCAGAAGGCGGAGGAGTACGGTTCCCACGACAAGACATTCCAGGCTCCGGGAGATGGAACGATCCACGTCGTTGATGCTTCCGGTGCGACCCTGCTGAAACAGAAGGTGGAGGAAGGGGACATCTTCCGGATGTGTCAGACCAAAGATGCAGCGATCCGGGATTGGGTGAAGCTTGCCGTTACAAGAGCACGGGCGAGCGGAGCCGTTGCCGTGTTCTGGCTGGACAAGAACCGGGGCCACGACGCGCAGATCATAGAGAAGGTCAATACGTACCTGAAGGATCACGATACGAAGGGGTTGGAGTTCCATGTCCTGGTTCCGGAGGAGGCGATGACGTTCACGCTGGAGAGGTTCCGGGCGGGGAAGGATACGATCTCGGTTACCGGAAACGTGTTGCGTGATTATCTGACCGACCTCTTTCCGATCATCGAGGTGGGGACCAGCGCGAAAATGCTTTCGATCGTGCCCCTCCTGGGCGGCGGCGGACTGTTCGAGACGGGAGCCGGCGGCTCGGCGCCCAAGCATGTCCAGCAGTTCGTGAAGGAAGGGTACCTGCGGTGGGATTCCCTCGGCGAATTCTTGGCGCTTGGGGGGTCCCTGGAGCATCTTGGGAATGCCTTTGAAAACGACAAGGCCCTCGTCCTGGCGGAGGCGCTGGATCAGGCGATCGGCAAGTTCCTGGACAACAACAAGTCGCCGGCCCGAAAAGTCGGGGAGATCGACAACCGGGGAAGCCATTTTTACCTGGCGTTGTACTGGGCGCAGGCGTTGGCCGCACAGTCCAAGGACAAGGAAATGCAGGCCCGTTTCGCGGAGCTGGCGAAGCAGCTGGAAGAGAACGAAGACAAAATCAACCAGGAATTGATTGCGGCGCAGAGGAAACCGCAGGATCTGGGCGGCTACTATCACCCGGATCCGGAAAAAGTTTCCAAGGGGATGCGGTCCAGCCCGACCCTGAATGCCATCGTGAACGCGTTCGCATAAGGATTTGCCCGGTCCGTCCGGTTCTTTTTGAACCCGGGTACCGGGTCCGGGTACACTCATTCGCAGGAGGGACGGAGGAGATCATTTCCCCGATCGTCTCTTCCCGTCCCGATCGTCTCTTCCGATCGTCTCTTGCATCCTCTCAGGGTCAGGGTGATCGCAAAGTCGACGTTGAACGCGCTTGACCGATCCTCGGGATCATGATCTTCACTTTACGTCGAGGCCTTGCGCTTCGGCAGAGGGAGGATCATGCCGAAGCGAGAGTCTGGAAGAGTTGATACCCCGTCGG
>JBDRIT010000248.1:0-8761 GCA_043815665.1 Pseudomonadota bacterium | reverse complement strand
GACTGGCACGCGTCTGCGGAGTCGCTCCTCGGCTTGGACAAGAAGAAGAAGGTGTCCGATTTCGTGCTCCAGACCTCCATCGAGGCGGAGCACCGCGATGACGCGGAACTGGAGCCGTACGCCTTCACCATCAACTTCGAGACCGACCGGATCACGTTCGGTGAGGCGATCCTCACCGAGGAAACCCTCCGGGCCAAGATCCTTGAGGCTGTCGAGGAAGCCGGGATCAAGGGCTTGAACGCGACCGCCATCAGCACGGCGGTGGGCGGCAACTACGGAAAGGCCCTCAAGGAGGTCGAAGCGCTGGTGCTCGAGTTCGCCTTGGTGCCGGCGCCCGGGCAGAAGGAGGGTAAGAAGAAGGGTGTCCGCTACATCTGCGCGCCGCCGGCCGAGACCCCCCCCGCCGCCGACTAGGCGAAGCCCAACCCCCGGGGAGCACGCCACCGACGGCACCTCCCCGGGGTGTAAACGCGCACAGGAATCTGGAATAAGAACCATGACCACCCTCCCATACAGCCCCTGGATGACCACCGCTGAGAATGGCAGCTACCAGGGTGCTGTTCGGGCATGTCCCCCCACGAGCCGTGAGGGAGGCTAAGGATGGCGATGGGATCCAAGAGGCGGGCGGGAGCTAGCAATGGGCAAGGAGGGAATGGCTCCCCTAAGCCTGGCCAGGTTCCGCACTCCGGGTGGACGTCGCATCGGGATGTGGTGGAGTACCTGGGCATCGACGCACGGACGTTGAGGCGGTTGATGACCGAAACCCCGGACGAGATCAACCGACCCTGGGTGGACATCGGAAGCCCTGGGGCCCCGCGATATCGCTGGAAACTCGAGTTGGTGGATCCCTGGCTAAAGGAGGTATGTAGATGGCGCACATCGAGAAACGCGGCCGGCTCTACCGGGTCGGGTGGCGAGACGAGGACGGGAAGAGCAGGCACCGGAAGTGCCCAGACCGGACGACGGCCCTACGGATCAAGCTCGAGGTTGAGCGAGCCCTCGCCGAGGGCAACGAGTGGAAGCCTGCGGGACCTCGTCGAAGCGTTGACCTCCGAGAAATCCTCGAAGCCTTCCTGAAGGACGCTGTTCGAATCCGGAGGCCGGCGACGGTGAAGCGGCACGCTGGTAGCCTGGATATCTTCCTGCGCTGGTTGCAGAAGCGGACCGGTCGGAACCGCGGGCACTCCCCCGAGCTTCTCACCAAGCAGCTCCTCGCTGAGTTCTACGAGGATCTGAAGGCAGAGGGGCTGCACGGGCGCCCCCGCCGGTTGTCCACTGTGAAGAAAATCATCGAGGTGCTCCAGCGGGCTTGGGCGTGGGCCTACAACGAGGACGAGTACACGAGCCTCGTGCCACCGCCGAAGGTCCTGGAGATGCGGGATGACCCTGGGATTCCCACGGTCGCTCCGACGTGGGACGAGATGGACGCGTGCATCGCTGAGTGCTCCGGCTGGCAGCAATGCTTGGCGATCATGCTCCGGTATACCGGCCTCCGCGTACAGCAGGTGATGCAACTCCAGTGGAACAACGTGGACCTTCATCGTGGAACCCTCCGCATTCGTGGTGACCTGGGCAAGACCCGTCAAGAGCGCCGGGGGCGGTTCATCCCTTTGGCTGGGCACCTGATGCGCATCCTGGAGGAGTGGGGGCCCTCTACCGGTTGGCTTGTTCCGTGTGGGCGCCGGGAGGACGGACCGAAGGCGAGGGTGGCTCGGTCCCGTGATATGGTCCGGGCGTGGAGACGGGCAGGTGTGCGCGAGGAGGTCTGGAAGCAGCGCCCCCACCATGCGTTTCGCAAGGGCTTCAAGACCGGACTCAAGCGGCTGGGTGCGGACTCCGAGGCCGTCGAGTACCTCCTCGGCCATGACCTGGGCATCTCAGGAATCTACACGGATCCGGAGGGCCTCCCCCTCCGCGCAGCGGTCGAGAAGATCCCACCCATCGGATACCTCGCGGACGTCGTTGAGCTGCACAAAAAGGAGGGGATCGCTCCGACCTGACCGGAGGGTGTCCGCTCCCACTGTGCTCCCATTTTCGGGTGTGAAGTAAAATAATCTTTCGTAAACAAGTAGTTGTGGCGACGTGGCGGAGATGCATGGGAGTCGAACCCACCAGGGACCTTCCTCAGGCCCCACACTGGTTTTGAAGACCAGGCAGCTCACCGGAACTGGCGCATCTCCGGGGACAGTATCTATTGGATGGGGGTGGAGTTCAAGGGGCTGGGGCGGGGTTTCTGGCGGTTGGAGAGGGTCGGGCTGCAATCTTTTGGGTGATCCATGCGCAGGAGGAGACCCGTGAGCGACGAGAAGAACCCGGCCCCGAGCGTTGGCCTCCTGGGAAGGCTGGCGATCCACTTCAAGATGATCACCAAGGAGCAACTCCTGAGGTGCCTGCGCGAGCAGAACGTAGGGGTGCCGCCGGATCGCCTCGGACAGATCCTCCTCGAGGGTGGATACATCTCCGGCAAGGGTCGGGTGGCCGCGTTCGAGATCCTGGTGGGCTCCCTGGCCGTTTCCAACGCGGTGCGGGAAGGCGACACCCCGAAGATCTACTCGATCATCCAGTCCGGCCGCGGCCTCGGCATGGAGACCATGGACGACGCGCTCCGCTGCCAGGTCAACTCCGGCGCCGTGGAGCTGGACGAGGTCCGACGCAAGGCCCACGACAAGTCGAAGTTCGATCTGGTGGACGAGATCTAGGCTTCAGCGATCGAAGAATCGGCCCGTGGACGCGGGCTGCGCCCAGTCCCACAGTGAAGAATCGGCCCGTGGACGGGCCTCCCACAGGTTGGGGAGCTACTGGACTGTTGCGCTGAAGGCGTCTCCCTGTTCCAGCTCAAGCACCACGATGTCCGGGGGCGCGAAGAGGCGCACGGGGGGGCCCCAGGTGCCGGCGCCGTTGGAGAGGTGGAGCGCCGCGTCCCCCACTCGGTACAGGCCCGAGAGGTAGCCCCCGTTCGAGAGGGGGGCCAGGAGCTGGAAGGGTGGGAGCTGGCCGCCGTGGACGTGGCCTGAGAGGACCAGGGTGTCCGGCCGGTCGGCCAGGCGGCGGATCACCTGGGGCTGATGGGAGAGCAGGATCATGGGGGCGCCCGGGGGGACCAGCCTGCGCACAGCGGGGACCGAGACGTCGTAGTCCGTGAGCTGGGGGTCGTCGACGCCGGCGAGCCAGAGGCCCCCGAGGTCCACCGCCTCCTGCCGCAGCAGCCGGATCTCCAGGGACGCAGCGAGGGCCGGGAGGTGGTCGAGGCCGGAGTACTTCTCGTGGTTGCCCGTGGTCATGAAGAAGGGCGTTCCTGGGAAGCGCTCCCGGAGCTGACGGAGCTGATTGTGGCCCCGCACTGTGTGGTCCTCGATGATGTCCCCCGTGAGGAGCAGGGCGTCGGGCTTCGCCGCCTCGATGGTATCGATGATCGTCTCCCACTGCCCCCGGGACAGGATCGCGCCCAGGTGGAGGTCCGAGACCTGGACCAGGCGCCCCAGGCCGTCGGGGACTTGGGGGACCTCGACCGCCAGACGGATCTCCCGGGGTGCCTGGGTAGCGCTGGCCGCGCCGATGATGGTCCCCACAAGGGCCAGCCCCCAGATCAGACCGCCGACGGAGAGGCGCGCCCAGCGCGGCCCCGGGGCGAGGAGACCGAAGATCGTGACCCCGCGCCCGGTGCCGATCCGCGTCGCCAGCCAGCTCAGGAGCCCGGCGGCCTCCACCAGGAACATGATGCTCACGGCGATGGAGGCCAGGGCGAGCCACCACGCGCCGGTGAGCTCCACCGCGGCGGCGGCGGCGCTCCCCCGGCCGAACCGGGTGAGGATCCGTCCCACCACGTAGAGCACCGCCAGCACGCCGACGGCGCCCACGGTGATCCTCCAGGGGATCGCCGGAGGGGTCAGGAGGAGGTGGGTCCGCCATAGGAGCCAGGTGTGCAGGCCCCCCCAGAGGGCGAGGGCGAAGATCAGGAACAGGGGCATCGAAGGTCCTCCCTGGACAGCAGAGGACAATCTACGGCATGAGGACCCAGCGGACAAGGTGCTGCAGGACCGCCACGTTGACGCTGTTCCCGGCCAGCTTGTACCGGGTGCGGACGGGGAGGTCCGACGGGAAGGTGAACGTATCGGGGAAGTGGAGCAGGCGGATCATCTCCTCGGGGGAGAAGCGCCGGGTCACGCCGTCGTGGGACAGGTACGACCCGGCCCGCTTCATCGCGCGCCCGTAGGACGACCCGAAGCACGCGGTCCGGGGCGAGTCCGGCGTGACGAAGTCCATGCCGCGCCCCCGGCGACGGATCACGTCCTGGTCTACGATCAGCTCGGGGTCCGGCGCTGGATCGAGGTAGCTCCCAAGCGACCGGTCGAAGCGGGGGAGGGGGGGAGCCTCCGGAAGGGGGGTGCGCCGTGCCACCAGGTAGTAGCGACGCCGCAGGTTCGGGATCCCGATCTCCGTCGGGCAGAGCTCCACCTCCCGCAGGTGATACTCCAGGGAGGTGAGCTTCTGAATCAGGCGCTCCCGGGCGCGGCTCTCACCGAAGGGCGGGACGTTCTCCAGCAGGAGGAAAGGTGGCATGACCTCGTGGAGGATCCGGAGCAGGCGCAGGAGGGGGACTGCGCGGGGGTCGTCCACGTCCAGCTGCTCGCCCTTCTGGGTGTAGGGCTGACAGGGCGGGCTCATGAGCCAGCCCGCCTCTCCGTGGCGGCCCAGATCCCCAGCGATGGCCCCGGCGAGGTTCCGCGGATCCGGGTCGCGACCCCAGTTGTGCGCGTAGGCGGTGTTGGCGGCCTCGCTCAGATCCCACGCCGCCGCGATGTCCAGGAGACCTTCTGCCGCCGCAGTCCAGCCGCCGATCCCCGAGAACAGCTCCAGCGCTCGTGGCAACGGGGCGTCCCGTCCCTGTTCGGTTCCACTCATCGGGTGACCTTAACGCCGGGTCCGAACGGTGTCACCTGTTTCGAGTCCCGAGGTCCGACTCGTGTTTCGCCCTTTTCACCGGCTACGGCTGGCCCCCATCGGCCGGCGCTGCGGTGCTCGGTGTTTTCTGTCTCAACGGACAAGCAGTACGCCTGCGACATCAAACCCCTCCGCTTCTTGCGGCGGCTCGACGGTTGCTCACCCTCGCTTCGGCGAAAAGGGCGAAACACGAGTTCGAGTCAGCGTCTGGACGGGAAACGCAGTGTCGTGCTAGACTCCGCCACGCGAGGAACGCTGAAACACCATTCTCAGGATTCGACGTCATGAACCGCCACATACGACTCCTGTTCATCTCCTTCAGCGTCCTGCTCCTGGCTGTGCCGTCGATGGCACGCTCCAGCCAGGACTACTTCCTCCCGGGCAACGAGGGCGCCGTCGTGAAGCTCCTGCATCCCCACTCCGACGAGGATCTCGTCCTGGGATCCTGGGCCCTGGCGACCCTGGAGGTCGGCCCCATCTGTGAGATTCGGATGAGCTTCCAGGGGCAGGGCACGGACGGGCAGGTCACGGTGACCCTCACCCCCGACCCCTCCTGGGGGGGGAGCATCGCATTTTCCTGGGATCCCGTGCGGCCCGAGGGTCTGGGCGATTCCCTGGAGGCCCTCGTCGGAGGGAACGATCCGGGGTACTTCTTCAAGGGCCGGTGTGAGGTCCCAGTGGACGTCGAGGAGGAGGAAGCCTCCGTCGAGGCGAAGGTGACGGCGTGGGTCCCCTCCCCCAGCGCGGCCATCTGGGTCGCCGCCCTCGTCCTTGCCCTGGCCGGATTGATCCTCCTGGGCGTGAAGGGCAAGAGGAAGAAGAAGGCCCCCCCGAAGTCCGACGCATAGGCCCGGAATCCCCATGACAAGGTCTCGTCACCTCGTGCTCCTCCTGGCGGCGCTCCTCCTGGCGGCGCCGGGACCTGCGGTGGCGGGGACCTACTTCAACCCCGGCAACGAAGGCGCGGTGGTGGACCTCCTGCGCCCCTACACGGACGAGGACCTGTCCCTGGAGGGCCGAGCCCTTGCAAGCCTGGCGGTCGGCCCCCTCTGCGAGATCCGCCTGAACTTCGACGGAGGCGCGGAGGCCGCGATGGTCGTCCTCCACCCGAAGCACGGCCTCGAGGGCATGGTGTTCGCATGGACACCGGCGCGACCCCGAGGCCTCGGGGACGCGCTGGAAGCCCTGATCCAGGGGAACGCTCCGGAGGACTTCTTCCGCAACGTCTGCCAGCACAAGACGGACCCGGTCAAGGGAGACGAGGTGCGGGGCACGTCTTTTGCGCCGCTCCAGTCCGCAGCAGAGGGCGTCCCGCCGGATCCGGGAGCGGGCGCCGACCTCCCCGTTCTGTTGTGGCTCCGGATCCTCCTGTGGGTCAGCCTGTCCGCGCTGGGGCTGGCCCTCCTGGGCCGGCGACAGCCCGGGGTGGAGCCGTCCGCGCCGCTCCCCGGGGTCCGCACCGAGCCTGCCTGGATCAAGGTGGTGTTCATCGCCGGCCTCGGCGTCCGCGCCCTGGCGATGGTCTTCGAGCCGTCCCACTTCTTCGAGCTGGAGCACGTCCCGCCGGGGACCTTCGGGGAGCAGCTCGCGTTCGTCGTGTCGCAGGCCTCGTTCTTCGCGGTGGACGGCCTCACGGTCACCGGGAAGGTCTTCCACACGCCGACCCTTCAGCTCCTCCTCTATCCCTGGCACAGCCTGGGGGACCTGCTCGAGGTCGGGGGGACCCTCCTCTGGATGCGGCTGCCCAATCTGGTCCTCTCGGGCTGGATGATGGTGCTGCTGCTCCGGGCCGGGCGTCACCTGGGACAGGTCGGCGCAGGGCGGGCGGCCCTGGTCCTCTTCGCGTTCCTCCCCCAGACCGTCGACATCTGTCTCCAGATGGGGCACTACCTCCCGGAGGCGGTCCTCTCCGCGTGGTTCCTCGAGCGGCTCCTGGCGGCCACCGTGCAGCGCCGAGAGGTCTGGCGCCGCGTCGCGTTCGCCGGCGCGGCCGCGCTCTGGTCCGGCTATGTCACCTGGCCCCTGGTGGCCATAGGCGTGGTTGGCGGGGTGATCCACCTCTGGCGTCGGGCCCGGCGTCGGGACATGCTCGCCTTCGTGCTTGCGGTGTCCGCGCTGGCGACCCCCCTGATCGGGACGGCCCTGGACGCGGGGGCGATCTACGACGAAGCCTGCATCCCCCAGGGCGAATTGGCGGTCCTGGACGGGGTGGTCCCCGTCTACAAGGACCACCCGATCTTCGACGTGTCCGAGCCGTCCGCCGCCGGGGTGCTCCTCGCACCCTGGCGGGTGGCCTGGGTTCTCTTCGATCCGGTGACCGCGGTGTTCGCCATCGCCGGGCTCCTTGTCCTCTTGCTCCGGCGTCCGGGGGAGGCCCGCATCCCCGCGTTGATCCTGCTCTTCTACGGGTACGCCAGGACCCGCATGACCCTGACCCTCGACCAGCTCCGGATCCTGGTGCCGTTGATGCTGTTCCTGCCCGCGTGGGGCTTCGCCCTCTTGCCGGAGCTGCGCATCCCTCGGCTCCCGGCCCTGACCGGGCGCCGGGTCCTCGTGGGCTTCACCGCTGTCGCCCTGATCGGCGGCAGCGTCGCCCATCTCCGGCAGCCGGAGTCGGGGCGGGACGTCGCGCAGATCGGGTTCTACCGGAGCCTGGTCGAGCGGGTCGGGGGGGCCAACGTCTGGGGGATCCGCCAGGTGCTCAACGGGGAGCAGGCGCGCCACCTCCCGGTGGTCAGCCTCGCCGAGCTGCGCCTGCGCCAGGTGTCCTGTTGTTTTGGCTTCCCGACCCACGTGGAGATGCGTCGCTGCCTGGAGTCCGAATCCCGGGAGGGCTTCCCCCCGGAGGTCGTCGTCGCCGGGGACGGGACGCGTGACGTGCTGGAGCTGCCCAAGATCGGCTGCGAGGAGCTGCGCCAACTCCTGGGCGCGCCGGCGTGGCGGGGCGACGCCTTCTTCCTCCTCCTCCCCGCGTCGCTCCAGCCCGAAGGATGGCCGGAGTGCCTGGAGACCATCGACGTGCGGTGCGAGGTCGAGATCCGGACGCCCCTGCTCTGGCTCTTGCGCTGCGATGGCTCAACGAGCTAGGAGGCCGTAGGGGATAACCCCAGAAGCCTTGCCATGCTGCAGCCCCGATGCGTCTGTTCTGGAGACCCCACCCGGCTCCGGCTGCGTTGACGTGGACGTTGCCGTCGCCGTCGCCGTCGCCGATTCTTTCTGTGGGAGGCCCGTCCACGGGCCGACGCGTGGCGCCCGCGCCACGCCGCGGACTCTGATTCAGCTCAGGATATCGACATTCCCGGCTGTGCACGGTAGAGCTTCAGCAGGTTGTGGCAAGCACTGACCAGGTTCCACTCCGCACGCACGGCCTGGAGGCCGCGGAAGGAGAAGCGCCTGAAGCCCATGGCCGCCTTGATCTGTCCAAAGACAGGCTCGACGATCGCCTTCCGCCTGGCATAGACTGCGCGCCCCTCAAGCGTATCCAGCTTCCATCTCATTCGTTCTCTCTCAGTCAGGTCATCTGTCGGTGGCCCTTGGCCCGACGGGGGACCCGCCTGGGCAGTGGGTCAGTTTGAACTGCTGCGCTGCCCGAACATCGCTCCACCTACCGACATCGCCCCGAAGCTCGGGCTCGATGAAGCACAAGTCAGTGGCGCCGTGGACGTTGCCGTGGACGTCGTCGTCACCGTCGCCGTCGCCGTCGCCGATCCTAGCCGGGGAGCCCGCGACCCGGATTCTTCTCCCCTCCCCAAAACGCCGGCACCGATGCCACTCAGCGCCGTCAATGCCGGGGGAATCCGGGTCGCAGGCTCCCCGGCTA
>JBDRIT010000247.1:0-53533 GCA_043815665.1 Pseudomonadota bacterium | reverse complement strand
ACAGACGCTTCCAGATCTACCGAACGCACATAGCGAATCATCGGCGGCTCAGTCCAATACGTCTTGTCAGGCATGCCCGGCAATCCGGACGGTTTGACCAGCGTCTTCCTCCGGCACGCCCGGCAAGACGCTACCTATTTGCGGACGGTGTTCGGAACAGACGAGTTCCATGGCCCGGGTGACTTGCCTGAGGGGGAACAGGCGGGTAGCATTGACACTGGAGGCATGAGCCCGATGGAGAACTTGGACCAGCTCCTGGAGAGGATTATCGAAGTGATCGTCGCCGAGGTACAGCCGGAGCAGATCATCCTATTCGGCTCCAGAGCAGATGGCTCGGCGAACGTCGAGAGCGACTACGATCTCATGGTGGTCGTGCGCGGGGATGTCGACGAGCGGATGACCTCCCGGCGTATCTACCGGGCTCTCTTCCGGGAGCGCATCCCGGCGGCGGTCGACGTCGTCGTCGTCAACGCCGCGAGCCTCCGGCGCCGCAGGACCCGACACCACGACGTCGCCCGCTGGGCATTGGAGCAGGGGCGGATCGTCCATGTCGCATGAAGAAGCCATCGCGTGGCTCACGCGGGCGCGCAGCAACCTCCAACTCGGGAGATCGGGGACGGGCCCCGGGGTCCTCCTGGAGGACCTCTGTTTCGAGCTTCAGCAGGCTTGCGAGAAGGCGATCAAGGCAGTCCTGATCCACGCCGGGCTGCCGGTGCCCCGAGTGCACACACTCGGCCTCCTGCTGCAGGACGCTGAGGCGGCAGTCCGCATCCCAGACGAGGTCGCGCGGACAGTCGAGCTAACGGACTACGCCGTCCAGACCCGCTACCCTGGAGAGTACCCCCCGGTCACCCAAGCCGAATACGATGAAGCCGTGGTCATCGCGGAATCGACCGTCACCTGGGCGGATGGGATCATCGAATTCCAGTTGTAACCGATGTAGGAATCAACTCCTGGAGACGCTCCCTTCTTGAAGTGCGTAGATCTGCGTACAGTCCTACCAGAGCGGCCAGTATTGCCAGCGTAACAGCGGTTGTATTTCAACGAAATCAATGATCTAAACGTGTTACATGCACGCTCCTTCACCTTCGCACGGTGGAAGTCGTTCCATTGCAAATGGAATCTGGCAGTGCCTGGATCGTCCTCAAGCGAAAGACAAATCAAGACAGATTCATCTTCGAACGAAAGACGATTGTTCTGAGCCTCAGAGCAACCCGTGCTCGGTGAGGAACCGCTCGAGACGGAAGTTGAAGAGGTCGGGATACTCCACGCAGGTGTAGTGGCTGGCGCCGGGGACCACGGTGAGCTCGGCGTCGGGGATCTTTCGGGACATCTCCATGCCCATCCAGGACGGGGTCAGGAAGTCCTTGCCACCGACGAAGACCAGGCTGGGGACGTTGATGGTGGGGAGGATCTCCCGCGCGTCGTGGCGGGAGAGCTCGACGAAGGTCTCCATGTAGTCGTGGAAGTTCAGCTTCGCGAACTCCCTGGAGAGCTCGAGGAAGATGCCCTCGTCCAGGGTGTCCGCGATGAGGCCCGAGGCCTTCATGAGCTTGATGGCCAGGGGGGTCCCGGCCAGGGGCCCGATGGCCGGCTGCAGCCAGGGGGTGACCCGCCCCGCGGCGCGCAGGCCCCGGTGGATGAGGCCCGCACCCCGGGGACCGAAGAGCTGATCCAGGGGGGTCCCGTTGGTCCCGTTGGTGAGGACCAGGGCCGAGACGTCGTCGGGGAACCGGCGGACCATCTCGAGGGCCACCTGGACCCCCATGGACCAGCCCACCACTACCGCGTCCTCGACGCCGTACTCCGCCATCACCAGCCGGGCGTCGCGGACGTGATCCTCCATGGTGAAGGACCGGTTCGCCGCGGGGCCGGACCTGTAGAGGCTCCGGTAGTCCCAGGTGACGAAGCGCAGCTTGTCCCGGAAGTGGGACAGCTGGTGCGTCCAGGCCCGGATGTTGCCGCCCAGGCCGTTGGCGAGGAGGAGCCATGGGCCCCGATCCCCCTGACGGAACGTCGCGATCTCGGTTCCGTCGAAGGAGCGGATCCGCCCCTCCCGGACGTGGTCGATCATCAAAGACCCTTGTGGTTCTTGACGGCCTGGGTCAGCTCGGGGAGCACCTTGAAGAGGTCCGCCACCAGTCCGTAGTCGGCCACGGAGAAGATCGGGGCCTCCTCGTCCTTGTTGATGGCCACGATGACCTTGGAGTTCTTCATGCCGGCCAGGTGCTGGATCGCGCCGGAGATGCCCGCGCCGATGTAGAGGTCCGGCGCGCAGACCTTTCCGGTCTGGCCGATCTGGTAGTCGTTCTCGACGTACTCCGCGTCCACCGCGGCGCGGGTCGCGCCCACGGCGCCGCCCAGGAGATCCGCGAGATCCTCGATGAGCTTGAAGTTCTCCTTGGACTTGAGCCCGCGGCCGCCCGCAACGACCACGCTGGCCTCGGAGATGTCCGGTCGGGAGGACACCGTGGCGTCGAAGGACACGAAGCGCTGCTTCATCGCGCTGCCGTCCCACGCGGACGCGAAGGCCTCGACGGGGGACGCGCCCGCGGGCTCGGCCCGGTCGAAGTCCGTGGGTCGCACGCTGGCGACCTGGATCGCTGTCTGGACCTGGACCTCCTCCAGGACGTTGCCGGCCCAGCTCGGACGCACGAAGGTCCGGGCGCCCTCGCCGATGGCGATGACGTCGGAGACCATGCCCGCCCCGAGGCGCGCGGCCACCCGGGGGAGGCAGTCCTTCCCGGTGGTGGTGGCCACGGTGCACACGAGGTCGGCGCCGGTGGCCATGGCCACCTCTGCGGTGACGAACGCGTAGCTCTGCGCCAGGTAGTTGGCCAGCTCGGGCTTGTCCACCACGTAGACCTTGCTCGCGCCGTACTTCGCGGCCTCGGCCGCGACGCCGCCCACGCCTGCGCCGACCACGAGGATGTCATAGCCGCAGCCGCGGAGGCCCGCGACCTGCCTGGCGAAGGTGACTGCGCTGAGGGTCGCCGCCTTGAAGGCGCCGTCCCGCTGCTCTGCGAGTACCAGTATATTGCCCATGATCGCCTCCTTACAGCGCCTTCGCCTCGTTGACGAGCTTGTCCATCAGCTCCTCGACGGAGCCCACCTTGATCCCGGCCTTCCGCTCGGGCGGGTTGGCGTACTTCACGGTCTTCACCTTGAGCGCCGCGTCCACACCGAGCTCCGCCATGGTCTTCACGTCCAGGGGCTTGCGCTTGGCCTTCATGATGTTCGGGAGGGTCGGGAGCCGGGGCACGTTGAGGCGGAGGTCCGCGGAGAGCACCGCGGGGAGGTCCGTCTCGATGACCTCGCTGCCGCCGTCCACCTCGCGGGTCACCTTCGCCACGCCGCCGGCCACCTCGACGCCGGGGGTGCTGCCGTCCATGCCGGCCGCGCCGCCGGGATGGGACGCGAAGGTCGCGTGGCCCCAGCCCAGATACTCGGCGCAGAGCTGCGCGACCTGGTTGGAGTCGCCGTCCACGGCCTGCTTGCCGAGGAGGACCATGTCCACGCCCTCGTCCGTGGCGATCTTCGCGGTGAGGCGAGCCACCAGGTCCGAGTCCAGCTGGTCGTCCTGACCCTCCACCATGATGCCCCGGTCCGCGCCCATGGCCAGGGCCCGGCGGACCTCGGTGGTGGCGTCGCCGCTGCCGATCGTGAAGGCGATGATCTCACCGCCGTGGACGTCCCGCAGGCGGAGCGCCTCCTCGATCGCGTTCTCACAGAACGGGTTCATCTTGAACTCGAGGCCCTCGACCTCGATGCCGCTCAAATCGCGCTTGAGCCGAATCCTCGCGTCCGGATCCGTGACCCTCTTTGCGCTGACGAGAATCTTCACGTTCCCTCCTCCTTGCACGGGTTCAGAATGCCGTGTTCACACGGTTTCAAAGCTGCAACAGCGGGACGTTAGCAAGGGGTTCTGACCATGTCAAACCCTATATGATGCAGAGCGTTATGGCCCCCGTGCCGACGCGGCCGGTCACGACCGCGGGCCGAGATTCCAGCCCAGGCGCAGGCCTACGAAGGGGAGATCGCGCAGCCCCGCGTCGAGCTGCACCAGCAGCCCGAAGGGGGCCTCGTAGCGGAGGCCGAGGTGCCCGCCGACGTAGGGCAGCACCCGGGGGCTGAAGGACACGGGATGCCGGGTCACGTCCCGCCAGTGGCCGCACTCCCCCGGGGGGCCGTCGCAGCCCGGCACCAGCTCCGTGGCGTAGAGGTCCCCCAGGAGCACCGCCATGCCCACCTGCGCGCCGTAGCGGAGGGAGACGCCCCGGCCCAGGGCCGTGCCCCACTCGCCGCCGGCCCAGAGGACGAGGACGTCCATGTCCATCTCCTGGTACCACCCCCCGAGATCGTCCAGATCCCCCTGCTTCACGGTCCAGACCCCGTCCGGGGACAGGATCGTGCCGCCCCCGATCCCCGCGCTCCACTCGCTGGGGCCCCGGGTCCAGCGCACGTCCGCGCCGGCCAGGACCACGGCCCCGGGCTTGGAGTGCTCGAAGATCGGGCGCATGAGGAACTCGGGGAGGATCATGACGTCGCTGCCCGTGGTCACCCGCAGGTCCCGGTCCCCGGCGCGGGCGGGGGCCGCGGCCAGGAGCGCCAGGAACGCGACGAACAGCGGGGCGGCGGGACGCAGATGCACGGATTTCCTCCTTTGGGTCTCCGACAGTCTAGGGACGGTGGGCGTGGATGTAAACGGCTACGGCGTTGGGATCGGGGGGGCATGGAAGGGGTAGGGATAGTCCCGCCCGAGGACGATCTTCGCGACGGACCACCACCGGCCGTTCCCCGTGGCCAGCCAGCCTGTGAGGTAGTCCGCCAGGTCCACTCCCTGGAAGCCGGTGTCCAGGGGCTCCGCCGCCCCGAACCAGTGGACGGCGGGGTCCAGGATCACGAGGAGGTTCGCCGCGAGGGCGTCGTTGGGCTCGGGAGGACCATCATCAAAGAAATCCCAGAGGACGGCGGCGACGAGGTTTTCGGAGACCGGGGCGGCCAGGGTCCCGTCCTCGGTGCCCCACGCGTGATCCCCGCCCATGCGCTCGAGATCCATGGACCAGGTCCCGTCGCCGAAGGAGTCCACGTAGACGGGATCCGCCAGGAGGGCCTGGCCGAAGAAGCTGGCGAAGCCCTCGCTCCACGCCTGATCAGGCTCCGTGCGGCTGCCGTCGTGGGGGCCGCCGGGGTTGGTGGTGCTGGCGAGCTGGGCCTCGAACCAGTGGCCCAGCTCGTGGAGAACCACGGAGTCGTCCCACTGGTCCGGGTCCGCCTCGGATCCTCCGACGAGGATGGTGTGCGCCAGCGGAAGGTAGCAGGAGCCGCAGGGGTGGCCAACCCCGGGGGTCCAGACCACGTCGAGGCCCTCCACGGGGCCGTACCGATCCGCGAGGAGCCGGACCGTGGTGAACACGTCGTCGAAGAGGTTGAACGCGGCGCCCGCGCCCTCTGCGCTCGCGTGCACGGCGATCTCCATGACCTCGGCCGCGGCGGTCGCGGCGCTCTCCGCCCCGTGGATCGCGTAGTCCTCGGAGCGCACGGCCACGGTGCTCGCCCGGTGCCCGGACAGGGCCAGGACCCGCACCCGCAGGGGCTCCCCGGCGGTGGCATCGAAGAGGGCGGCGCCGCCGCCGGTCGCGTCGGTGATCCCCCAGCCCAGCAGCGCATCCCCCTCCCCGAGCACCTCGAAGCGAGCGCCCCGGATTGGTTTGATCGTGGCGTCCTCGCCGCCGTCGGCCAGAGGCGTGAGGTCCTCGAAGGTGGCGGTGACGATCAGCTGGACGGCGATGATCTCGCCGTCCAGCGCGGTCTGGCCAGCGGTGAGGCCGACGTCGAGAGGCTCCGCCGCGCAGGCGGCGACGGCGAGGAGGACAGCGATGAGTGGTGCGTGGCGCTTCATGTCGGAGCAAGTCTCCAGATCCGGGGAATGAAATACAAGGACAAGCGGGCAGGCCCCTGAGGCAAGAGGTTCAAGGCTGGAGCCGAGGGACGCCGTAGAGCGAAGCAGGAACGACCGGCCTCGAACCATCCGAGTGGTCGCGCGCGCTGTCGCCAAGCGCACCGGCTTCGGCGTGGGTGGGGGTCCGTTCGGCGCGTGGGGGCCCCCCGTCCATTGCCCGCAGCGACGTCCGCGTGGTCGCTAAGTGCGTCTCCCCGCGGAGTCGACTCCAGGGGCCATCACGTCGACGGTGCCCCAAGGCGCCTCTCGGACCTCCCACCCCACGCCGAAGCCTCAGAATCGGAGCCGATATAAAAGAAGAGAGGCCGGCCACCCGCCCCCACCCACCCACCGTCGGATGGCCGGCCTCAAAGGCAGGGGCCGGATCGGCTCAATCAGCCGTGACCAGGTCAGGAGCCGAGCGCACTGGAAAGCGCTACATGTTCCAAATCGTACTTCGGTATCGCTATTTTTTCGTCGTTTCTTGGGTTGCTGAGAGGGCCTCAACTATCCCACAGGCTCCGCCCTCCATGATTCGCGAAGACTCTCGATCTTGCTCTTGGCCGCTGCCACCTCGACGGCCTGCAGTTCTTCATCTCGCCTCTCTTGTGCCATTTCCCGTTGCCTTCGAATAGCAAGAGACTCTCGGTATTCCTCCGCCACCGCCGTCCTAATGAAGTCCACATCGGGGGCAAGAGCAGCGACTGCTTCCTGTATCCGTTCCAGATCCAGGTTAAAGAACTCCTTTCTGTGATTTACCAGATTCACCTGCTGGTCGAGGAACCGAGCGTGTAGTTTCCCCTCCAGGCCCGGAGCATCTTCGGAGTAGATGATGGCGTGCACATCGAATGGGAATGGTACGGACGCATCCCCTAGTTCCTTGACCCGGTCTAGCGGTTCAAGGCGCCTTGTCATTCCGATCTTGAATACGTCCCCGCCGAAGGAACCAAGATTCGAAATAACGTATACATGGCCTGATTTCGTCAACTGCGCCCGTGAAATTGCCTTGGCCTTCCTGTCATGAGCAGTCTCAAACTGTTCCTCCAAGAGCGCTATCTTCTTCAACAGCGCATCCCGCTTGCTATCCTGCACCTTCTCCATCTCCGCACGCGCCTCAGCAAGGGCCTTCTCGAACCGCGCTTCCTCCTTTTCCGCATCGACCTGAGCCTTCTCGATCTCTTTCCTTGCCCGTTCCTCCTCCCTCATCTGCTCTCGGATCTGGGCTTGCTCCTCCTTCTCGCGCTGTTTCTTTTGCGCATACTCGTAATTAAGGCGCAACTCGGTGTTCTTGATCGCTAGATATTGGTCCGAGACTCTACACTTATTGGTCTCGCCCAACTTATTGACAGCCTCAAAGCTCTTTTGGATCCGAGCCTCGACTTTCTGAACATTGTCAAACCTCGTCTTCGCTATGGCCGCGTCGCATTCCCCATTGAATGCTCGGAGCATCAACTTCAGTTGCTTCTGCTCCATCTGTCTGCCTTTTACGCGGCTGCCCTCGACAACCCATTCCGCAAAACATGCCGCGGCGCTCTTGTCTCGGATCATCTCCTTCTGACGCTCTAGGTTTTCGCGTATCTCGTCCTTGTAGCGCTCTGATGTGTCGAAGTCGAACTGCGGCTCATATAGCCCGAAGCTCTGTATCTCAACAGAATCACGCAGTGAATCGACTTGGCCGGAGAGCGCCTCGATCTCCGGGAGCGTCCGCTGCAACTCCTCGTCCCACTGAGTCCTGCGGCTCGCTATCTCCTGCCGGAGAGCGTTCTGAACTTCCTTTTGCCGGGAAACCTCCTCCTCAATGTCAGCGATCGGGGCATAGGTCACCCGAAGTGAATTGTTCTCAGCCCTGTACCTGATGAGTCGCAACCCAAGGACAAAACACAACACAGCGAGACATCCAGCAACGGCGATGGCAATGATGATTTCCATTCTCTATTTCCCCCGGTACAGTACGATGTTGTCATCGATACAGAGCACATCCAACCGAGCCAGCGTACACTCGTCGCAAGCTAGATGTCTCTGAAGCAGCAACGATGGCTCTGAGACGACAGAACACACGAGCGTTACCTTCCAGCCGGTTTGCCTCAATAGAGCCTTCGCGTGTACTTCTGTCAATAGGTATATGTCTGGCTTTTCGCGATCGAGGTTGGATAATTTGTTGATGGGAACGCCCAACATCCGCCGGAGGCGCAGTATGGCGACGTGGGCCATCAGATTCTGATTGGGGGGTGACGACACCTGTTGGATCCATCGAACCAACCTCAATGGCGGAGAACCAAAAGGAGAAGAATGGCCACCACCTCTAGCCCGCCCACCCGTGGAGATGGTGGATCTTTCGACACCCGATGGTCAATCAAGCTTGATGGTGATCTGGTCTCGAAAACCAGAAGGAGAGCATCATCACGATGCAGGTGGCGTCAGCCATGATCCTGTCGAGCGACCGTTTGGAATTGTCTCGGCAACGTATCAGGGCCCCCACCGCCGAGGGTGGGTGGGTGGGAGGCGGTGGGGGCCCTTCTTAGTATTGATTCGGCTCCGGTTTTGAGGCTTCGGCGTGGGGTGGGAGGTCTGAGAGGCGCCTTGGGGTCCCGTCGACGTTGTGGCCCCTGGAGTAGATTCCTCGGGGAGACGAATCCGATGGCCACTCGGACGTGGCAGCGGTCTGAAAGGACGGGGGGTCCCCACGCGCCGAACTGACCCCCACCCACGCCGAAGCCGGTGCGCTTGGCTACAGTGTGCGCGACCACTCGGAATCCGGGTCGCTGGTTCCCCGGCTGGGATTGGGCTGTGCTAGCTTCGAAGGGTCTCCGACGAGCTCCCGGTTCGGATTGGGCTCAGCCCGAGCGGACGGCGACGATCACGTCCCCTTGCGAACAGGCGCTCCCAGCAGTGGAGGCTGCGTGCCACCCGGCCCGGGGGCGTCGCTGAGGGATCAGGCCAGCCAGAGCTGCTGGGTCTCTTCGCCCTCCAGGAGGGCCAGGACCTTGTGGTGGAGGCCGTCGAAGTCCCGGCCGGACATGCCCACGAAGAGGTCGCCGGAGTCGGCCTCGGAGACGATCGCGTCGGCCATGGTCTCCACGTCGGGGTAGACCCGGGCGGGGACGCCCCGGGCGCGGAGCGCGTCCGCGACCGCGTAGGGGTCGAGGTACTCGTCCTCCGCGAGGGTGTCGTTCTTGACCAGGGGGTGGCTCAGGAAGACCCGATCCGCCCGGGACAGGGCGTCCACGTACTCGTCCTGGAAGATGCGGCGGCGGGAGGTGTTGCTCTCGAAGTGGTACGCAGCCAGGAGGCGGCCGGGGCGATAGCCCGCCTTGAGGCCCTCCAGGGTGCGGGACACCGCGGTGGGGTGGTGGGCGAAGTCGTCCAGGACCCGCACCCCCCGCGCCTCGCCGAGGAGCTGCTGCCGCTTCATGACGCCACGGAACCGGGTCAGGGCCTCCGTGCCCCGGGCCAGGGGCACGCCGCACTCCCGGGCCAGGAGCAGGGCGGCCATGGAGTTCTGCACGTTGTGGAGCCCCGTGAGAGGCAGGTGCACGTCGGCGACGGCCTTGTGCCGGCCCGTGGGCAGGCGCCGCACCAGGCGGAAGTCCGTCGCGCCCGGGCGCCAGACGACGTTCGTGGCGGTCCACTCCTCGTCGCCCCGGGTGCCGTAGACCTGGACCGGGCAGTGCGCCTCCTTGACCACGTCCAGGGCCTCGGGGAAGCCCGAGCACACCGTGAGCGCGCCCTCGCCGGGGATGAGCGCCGTGAACTTGCGGAAGGCCTCCTTCACGTGATCCAGATCCCGGTAGATGTCCGCGTGATCGAACTCCACGGAGGTGATCGCCGCGAAGAAGGGCTTGTAGTGCATGAACTTGGGCTGCTTGTCGAAGTACGCGGTGTCGTACTCGTCCCCCTCGATGACGAAGTGGCGACCCCCTCCGATGCGGTAGTTGGTGCCGGTGTTCATGGGGATGCCACCCACCATGTACGAGGGCTCGAGGCCCGCGTCCAGCAGGATCCACGCCACCATGGAGGTCAGGGTCGTCTTGCCGTGGGTCCCGGCCAGGACCACGGAGAGGCGATCCTGGAGGAAGAAGCGCTGGATCGCCTGGGGCAGGGAGATGATCTCCACGCCCTGCTCCCGCGCGGCCACGGCCTCGGGGTTGTCCCGTCGGGCCACGTTGCCCATGACCACCACGTCGGGTCGACCGAGGAGGTTCTCCGCCCGGTAGCCCTTGACCACGGGGATCTCCAGGCTGGTGAGGAAGGTGCTCATGGGGGGGTAGAAGTTCGCGTCGGAGCCCGTGACCCGGTGTCCGGCGTCCCGCAGCATGCCGGCGAGCGCGGCCATGGCCGTACCACAGATCCCGGTGATATGTACCTGCATCTCGCCCTCCGCACACGGAAGTCCCCTACAGAGTGTAGGTCCTTGTGCGCACGCACCCAAAAATCGGGCGGTTCCGTACGACTGTCCCGAACCGAGGTGGACCCCATCTTTCAGACCAGGAAGGGGGGTTGGTAAGGCAGAGCC
The DNA here is from genome assembly GCA_043815665.1 of Pseudomonadota bacterium. Taxonomy (GTDB): domain Bacteria; phylum Myxococcota_A; class UBA9042; order CAIXZC01; family CAIXZC01; genus CAZNWW01. The sequence continues at coordinate 43,079 of JBDRIT010000247.1, read as the reverse complement.
TTCCCCGGAAGTCGGGGGGGGGGCGCCAGCCCCCGCTGAACTTGCATCCCGGGACCGGTGGGGGGTACCCTCGACCCTTGGACGCTGAAACACACATCGTCGCGATCACGGCCCTCGAGGGGAACCCGGAGGAGCAGTCCGCAGTCCTGGCGACGGCCCTCGGGATTACGGCCTACGAGGCCCGCCAGCACACGCAGCCGCCCGGCCCCCGGGTCGTGGCGACCCTCGCCGATCCCGAGTCGGCGGCCCGGCTCGCCGCGATCCTCGAGGGGGCCGGCTTCGCGCCGGTGGTGCTCCGACACGGGGACGTGGGCGACGAGGACGGACGGATCGTCGTGCGCTCCTTCCTCTTCCATCCCCTGGGGCTCCGCGTCGAGACCCGCGGCGGCGAACCCCACGCGGTCCGCTTCGACCGGATCCAGATGCTCCTGCAGGGGATGGACCTCCAGCGGGGGGTGGAGACCAAGACGACCTCCCAGCGCCGGCTGGCCCTGGGCAAGGCCATCGTCACCGGCGGCATGGCCATCACCAAGAAGGTGAAGACCACGAAGACCACCGAGCGCGAGACCGGAGGTCCGTTCCTCATGGTCTACGCGGAGGGGCACCCGACCCTCGCGTTCCGGGAGACGGAGCTCCAGTACCAGGGCCTCGGCGGCGCGCTTCAACCAGGCAGACCGGCGAACTTCCTGCGTCTCATCGCGGAGCTGCGCGCCCGCGCCGGCGCCGCGAGGTGGGACGGACGCCTCATGACCATGGCCGGCCAGCGCCATGTCCTCGGCGGGGTCCTGTCCCCGGAACGGGATCTGGACGTGGCCCTCGCGCTGCTGGCCCTCTGAGAGACGCCATTCGTGGGGTTCGAACCCCGAGGAGGAGCACGATGGAGATCGTCAAGTATAGCCAGGAACACCGCATCTTTCGGGACTCGGTCCGGGGGTTCTTCGCGCGGGAGGTGATCCCCCACATCGACGCCTGGGAGGCGGCGGGGATCGTGCCGAGGGAGATGTGGTTGAAGATGGGAGAGCAGGGCTTCCTCTGCATGGACGTCCCGGAGGAGTACGGCGGCCTCGAGGCCGACTTCCTGTACTCGGTCATCCTGGCGGAGGAGCTGGCCAGGACGAACCACACCGGCCTGGCCGCGCCCCTGCACAGCAACATCGTCGTGCCCTACATCACGCAGTACGGCTCCGAGGAGCTGAAGCATCGGCTCCTGCCCGGGTGCATCAGCGGCGAGAAGATCGGCGCGATCTCCATGACCGAGCCCGGCGCCGGCAGTGACCTGGCGGCGATCCGCTGCACCGCGGTGGAGGACGGCGACGAGGTCGTGATCAACGGGCAGAAGACCTTCGTGAGCAACGGGATCAACTGCGACCTGGTGGTCCTGGCCGCCCGGGACCCCGCGGTGGAGAACCCCCACCTGGCCATGGACCTCTACGTGGTCGAGGCGGGCACCCCGGGCTTCGAGAAGGGGAAGAAGATCGACAAGGTCGGCTGGCGGAGCCAGGACACCGCCGAGCTCTTCTTCGACGACTGTCGGATCCCCATCGGCAATCGCCTGGGGCGCAAGGGCGGCGGCTTTCAGATGCTGATGAAACAACTCGGCCAGGAGCGGCTCATGTGCTGCATCTCCGCGGTGGCGTCCGCGGAGTTCCTGCTGGGGATCACCACGGAGTACTGCAAAGAGCGGGTCGCCTTCGGCAAGCCCATCAGCAAGTTCCAGAACACACGCTTCACCCTCGTGGAGATGGCCACGGAGATCCGCCTGGGACGGACCTTCGTGGACAAGCTGATCATGGACCACATCGAGGGCATCAACATCATCACCGAGATCTCCATGGCGAAATACTGGACCACGGACATGGCCAACCGGGTCGCAGATCGCTGTGTCCAACTCCACGGGGGATACGGCTACTGCGAGGAGTACCCCGTGGCCCGGGCCTGGCGGGACCTGCGCGTCATGTCGATCTTCGCAGGGACCAACGAGATCATGAAGGAGATCGTGGCCCGGTTCATGGGGATCTGAGACGGGACGCGCGCTTCCTGGTCGCCACCACGAACACCAGCAGCAGGATCCACCAGGGAGCCCCGCCGGGGCCCCCGACGCCGCAGCCCGCGGTGGCCCCATCTTCGAGGTCGAGCCCGGCGGCCACGGGGACGCACTTGCCGTACATGAGGCCCTGGCCCTCCGGGCAGACCGTCGGGGCACCGGGGGGGGGCCAGACCTCCCCCTGTCCGTTCACCTCGCCGCCGGTCCAGGCGTCCTCCCCGGGGAGGGAGAGATCCTCGCCCGGGCCCGGGAGCTCGTCCTCGGAGACGCAGAGCCCGTCATCGCACGCCAGGTCCAAGCCACAGCTCCCGCAGGAGCCTCCGCAGCCGTCGTCCCCGCACTCCCGGCCCAGACAGTCGGGCTGACAGCCGACGGTGTCGGGCAGGTCCTCGGACACGGCCTCGCAGAGTCCCAGCGCCGTGCAGGACTGACCACCCCCGCACCAGCCGCAGCTCCCGCCGCAGCCGTCCTCCCCGCACTGTTTGCCGATGCAACCCGGCTGACAGGTGGACTCGCAGAGCCCCTGCGTGTTGCAGAACTGGCCCCCGCCGCACCAGCCGCAGCTCCCGTCACAGCCGTCGCTCCCGCATTGCTTGCCGGTGCAGTCCGGCTGGCAGAGCCACTCGCAGATCCCCTGCCCGTTGCAGATCTGCCCCATGCCGCACCCGCCGCAGCTGCCGGTGCAGCCGTCGCTCCCGCATTGCTTTCCCGCGCAGTTCGGGGTGCAGGTGGCCTGGCACCAGCCCTGGGCGCACTCGAACCCGGCCTGGCAGGCGCCGCAGCTCCCGCCGCAGCCATCCTCCCCGCATTGCTTCCCTGCGCAGCTCGGAGCGCAGCCGCTGCAGCTCCCGCATCCGAGGCCCTCGACCTCGCTGACGCAGAGCGCGTCCCAGGCCGTGGAGCAGCAGTACGAATCCGCCTGGCAGACGCAGGCCTGGATCGCCCCGTCGGAGCAGCCGGGCCCACCGGACTCCTCACAGCAGGAGCCTCCCACGCCCCCGCCGCAGGAGCCGCAGCCGTAGTCCTCGACCTCGTCCACGCACCAGGAGTCCCACTCGAGGAGGCAGCAGAACACGTCGAAGAGGCACACACAGGACTGGACGAAGAAGTCATCGCAGCCAGCGGAGCTCTGCGGGACGCAGCAGCTGCCGGCGGCAGCGGGCCGCGGCGTCGACAATGCGAGCACGACGAGGAGGGCGCTCAAGCGTGTCCGGAACCTGACCCGCATCCCCGCCCTCCCGTGGCAGACAGTCTCTCGGTGTACAGCCATTATCAGGGAAACACGCCTGAGGATCAACCTGCCGTGCCGAGGAGAGCGCGAACGTCCACCCAGGACATGCCGGCGCGCCGGGCGGCCTCGATGCCGGGGTCGGTGTCCTCGTAGACCCGACAGCGGGCCGGGGCCACGCCCATGCGGCGGGCGGCCTCGAGGAAGATCTCCGGCTCGGGCTTGCAGGTCGGGACGTCCTCTGCGCAGACCACCGCGTCGAACCAGTCGGCGACCCCGATCCTGCGGAGGATCTGCTCGCAGAAGCTCCGGGTGCCGCCGGTGGCCACGGCCATGGGGAGACGGCCACGGTGCGCCAGGGCCACGCCGACGACCTCGGGGATGGGGCGGACGTACGGGAGGTGACGAGCGTAGCTGAGATCCTTCTTCGCGGCCACCCGGGCCGGTTCAATGGGGATGCCCTGCTCCCGGGCCAGGAGGGTGACGATGGCCTCCGCTGTCCAGCCCCCAAGCGCCCAGAACCGGTCCTCGGGGAACGCGATGCCGTAGGGGGCCAGGGTCTCCTGCCAGGAGACGTAGTGCGCGGGCATGGTGTCCGCCAGGGTGCCGTCGCAGTCGAAGATCAGCGCATCCATCAGACCTCACCCGTCCTTCGGGCCGCGACGACTGGACTGGATCCACAGGAGGATGATCGCGGCGATCAGGAAGACGATGAGTGCGACGCTGCCCGCGACACCGAGGGTGAAGACCTGCGCTGCCTGGACTCCCTGGGTGAGGACCTGTTGAACGTCCGCCTGCGCGCCAGCGAAGGAGCCGGGCAGATCTTCAGCGGTCCGCCAGATCCAACGCCCCGTGCCGAGCCCGGACAGGAAGCTGACCAGGACGGCGCTGCCCCACGCAACGATCTTCGCTCTGGCGGTCAACATCCGGAACCTCTCGTCCCGTCTTGGGGCTGCTCGCGTTTTTCCCGGCGTTCCTCGCGGACACAGTACCCCAGGTCGGACCTCGGGAACAACAGGAAGCCAAAGCGATGCGGTTTTGGTACCCTGATCCCGATCCCAGCTCGAGGAGGCGGACACGATGGGGACCTGGCGGACGACCCTTGGGTTCATGTTCATCCTGTCGATTTCCTGGGCCGGGTGCGCCGACTCGGGGGCTGCCGGGGGCGCCCCGGAGACAGGCCTCGGGGACGCCGAGCCGGCGGAGACCTCCGGGATGGACCTTGTTGCAGAGGTGGGCGGGGATGGCACCTCGGACGCCGAAACGGACCTCCCTGCCGACCTGACCACCGGGTCCTGGCCCGCACCCGCGTTCCAGCGGTACTGCGAAGGACGGGACTGGGAAGAGACCCTGTCCCCGGTCACCGTGGGGGCGCTGTTCGGGGATTACGTGGGCGTGTATGACCAGTTCCCGGCCGGGACCCTGGAGACCATGAAGATCATCCCCGCACACGCCACCCGGGTGACGGGCATCCGGGTGGCCTTCGCAGGGTCCGGCTGGGTGAAGATCCGGCTCATGGGGACCTTCGGCCGGTCCTACCCCGCGGGCTGGCCGGACATCGACGCGATCGGGGCGAACCTCATGGATCCGGTGGACGTTCAGGTCACCGACGCGGACCCCGACGAGTGGCTCACGCTGGATCTCACGGACCGGGAGATCTACCTGGAGCCGGAGCAACACTACGTGATCGTCTTTCAGCACGTGGGGGCGACGCCGAGCCTCGCCGTGGAGTCCCTGTCCGAGGAGCCGTCCTGGTCCAGGGCCCTGATCCTGGTGCCGGGGCAGTTCGAGCCCTACGGCGTGGACGGCAACTTCCGGATGGAGCTCCTCGGCGAGAGCTTCTGTCCCTGGTCGGACGGGGAGCGGTGGTTCGGCGAGGCTGCGGGGGCACCCTTCACCACGGGCGCGGCGGACCGCCCCGCGGTGGCGGACGTGGACGGGGACGGACACGACGACCTCCTCGCAGTGCGGGCCGGTCTCCCGACCCTGTTCCTGGGCGACGGCGCGGGCGGCTTCGTGGAGGCCGCCGGGCGGTTCCCCGAGGGGCTGCAGGCCAACATGCTGGCGACCGCGGACCTGGACAACGACGGCGACGAGGACTGCGTCGCACCCACCTGGGCGAGCCCCCCCGGCGAGGGCGAGGAGGCGGGCCAGGCGAACCGGGTGCTCCTCAACGACGGCGGCTTCTTCACGGCGCTGGAGGACGCAGGGATCGAGAGCCTGGATCCCACGGGAGCCGCGGGGCTGGGGGACGGAAACGGGGACGGGATCCTGGACCTCTACCTGGGGAACTGGCTGGTGCAGTACCCGGAGTCACCCGCGTACCACGACCGTTATTTCCTCGGCGTTGGGGACGGGACCTTCTTCGACGTGACCACTGAGGCCGGGCTGGTGCCCCCCTGGGCGCGGCCCTGCTACGGGGTGACCTGGACCGACTACGACAACGACGGCCTCCAGGACATCTGGGTGGGGAACTACCAGCTCAACGCCAATTCCCTCTGGCGCAACAACGGCGACGGGACCTTCGAGGACGCCGCCCCCGGGGCGGGTCTGGACCACGACGACACCGGGACCTGGGCGGGGCATACCTACGGCGGCGACTGGGGGGACGTGGACAACGACGGGGACCTGGACCTCTTCGAGCCGAACCTGGCCCACCCCCGCACCATGCCGGACAGCGACCCGAGCCGCCTGATGATCAACCAGGGCCCCCCGTCCTGGGCCTTCGAGGATCGGGCCCCAGCGCTGGGCATCCCCTACGACGAGGGGGACGTGAACGCGGCCTTCGGGGATTGGGACAACGACGGAGACCTGGACCTGGTCGTGGCCGCCCTGTACCCCGGGCACTTCTCGAAGCTCTTCCGCAACGACGGCGAGGGGGGCTTCACCGATGTGACCTACGAGACCGGGACCGCGGTGCACGACGCCACCGCGGCGGTCTGGGTCGACGCGGACGAGGACGGCGACCTGGACCTGATCGTCGGGGACCGCCACGGCGACCAGCACCTCCAGCTGTTCCTCAACCGGACGGGCCAGGATCGACCCTGGGTGGAGCTCCTGCTGGATGGAGACGGGAGCAACCGCTCTGCGGTGGGGGCCCGCGTCACGGTACAGGCAGGCGGCGTGTCCCGGATCCGGGAGGTGAAGGCCGGCGGCCGGCACTCCAGCGCGCAGGGGACCCGATGGGTCCACGTGGGCCTGGGGGATGCGCAGGCCGTGGACGGCGTCACCGTGCGCTGGCCGGGGGGCGCGGAGGAGACCTTCTCGGGCGTCACGCCCAGGGCCCGGTACCGCCTGCTCGAGGGCGCCGGAGACGCGATTCCGGTGCCGTGAACGGGCCCCGCCTCGTGGGACACCACGTGATCGCTCTTCGGCTCGGTGGATCCCTACATCAGGCGCTGAGAACCACGCCGCAGTCGTCGAGACAGGCCAACACAGCGGCGACGCACCCTTCGAGATCCAGCCTGTCCGTGTCCACGGTGAGCTCCGGGGCCTCCGGCTCCTCGTAGGGCGCCGAGATGCCGGTGAACTCGGGGATGAGCCCCGCACGGGCCTTCTCGTACAGGCCCTTTGGATCCCGCGCCTCGCAGGCCTCGAGGCTGCAGCGGCAATAGACCTCGAAGAACCGGCCCGCCTCGTTGAGGCCCCGGGCCAGGGCCCGGTCCGCGCGGTACGGGGAGATGAACGCGGTCATGACGACCATGCCCGCCTCGACGAAGAGGTGAGCCACCTCACCGATCCGCCGGATGTTCTCTTCCCGATCCGCGGGGCTGAAGCCCAGGTCCTTGTTGAGGCCATGGCGAACGTTGTCGCCGTCGAGGAGGTAGCTGTGGATGCCCCGGGCGTAGAGGGCCTGCTCCACCGCATTGGCCAGGGTGGACTTGCCGGAGCCCGAGAGGCCGGTGAACCAGATCACGGTGCCCCGGTGGCCCATGAGGGTCTCCCGGGCGGCGCGATCGATCCTGGCCTTGTGCCAAGTGATGTTCATGCTCTTCGGTGGGTTGCTCAACGGCTTGATTCCTTCCTGCCCGACGGGGAACAGACGAACAAACTAACCTACTCCCCGAGGAATTCCAACTGTCCGCTCAGGTTTCGGCCCCGCAGGGCCTCCCACAGAAGCGGACCAGCTGCACGGAGCTCAGGTCGCGCTTGTCGATGGTCTTCGTCACCTTGCAGGGCCGCACGATCTCGCCGAAGATCCGGGCCCCCGCTGCGTGCAGCGAGGCGCAGGTTGTGTGCCAGGAGAATCGGGGCCCGGACGCCCCTCCCCCGGGATCAGTCGATGGAGCGGGTGACGCGGACCCGGACGCGGAGGCCACCCGACTCGAGGCTCAGGCCGAGGTTCGCGTCGAGGATCCGGGCCAGGGGTCCGCGGCGGAGGCCCGGACCAGCCCTGGTCGCGGCGGTGGCATCCGCGGTGCGCACATTGAGCTCCAGACACCCGCTGTTGCGGATCAGGGGACAGATCGAGAGATCCACACCCACCGTCCGGGCGTGGAGGACGAACCGCGCCGCCAGGGGATCGAAGATCCGCCGCCAGCTCTTCTGGTACCCCTGGCGGAAGCTCACGTCGGCGTCGGGGACCACCAGGAGGGCGTCCTCCTCCCGATCCGCCCGGGGGTAGCGATCCCGGAAAAACCGGTACTCCGGCGCGTCCCGCATGGCCGGCCGGTCTCCGGCGAGGGTCGCAGCGATGGCATCGATCTGGGTCCTGGAGTTGGTGACCACCAGGCCCAGGTCGGGGATCCGCATCACCCAGGAGGAGATTCGGCGGTCGGGGGTCGACAGCCCGTAGAAGACCTGGCGTCCGCGCAGGCCGAACTCCGTCCGAGCGCCGGGGTTCTCCGCCCGGGCCGCGTAGTGGCGCAGCGCCATGTAGAGGAACAGTGCATCATTGTCCGTCTCGAAGATCACCGCGACGTCGGCCCCGGAACGCAGGAAGGGGTCCGAGCCCGTCACCGCCACCGACCGCGTCAGGAGCGGCCCGATGAAGCGGTTCAGGCCCTCGAGCGAGAGACAGAGCTGATCCTGGTACCGCTCCCGGGTCCGGGCATCCCCGGAAGGGGCCTCAAGCCAGGAGAGCGCCAGCGCGCCGGCCCGCCGGGCCTCGTCCACCAGGCGGATCATCCCCCGAAGGCCCTTGAAGAAAACCACGAACTGACCGGCGGGGACCGCTGCGGCCAGGGGATCCGTCACGGGGTCCTTGCCCTCAAGGAGGGGGGCCCAGTCGACCTCCTCCACGGGGATCCCGGCAAGGCGTTCTCCCGCTGCGGCGGGAGCCGCGGTGAGGAGCACCGCGCAGAGCAGCGTGATGTGCCGTGTCTTCATTCCGCAGTCCTTCTCCAGCGGCGGGCTGGTGTCCGTCTCTGCCCACCGGGATGAGTCTAGACCACCCAGCGCAGGTCAATCAAGGAGCGGAGGCCGGTGGAAGTCCTGGGGCTCTACGAGGAGACAAGGTGCCGCATGAGGACCTTGCGGAGCACCTCGAGGACCATGCCCAAGACAAAGGCCACCGCGAGGTTCGAGCTGAGGAGCCCCGTGAGGCCGACGATCCCGGCGATGGAGAGCCCGAGACGGTCGGCGAGCAGATCCTTCACCAGCAGCGCATGGTGGACCCCGATCCAGGCCATGAGGAGCCCGATGGTCACCGGGGGAATCCCCAGGAGGAACCCCTGCGCGCCCGAGCCGAAGGCCAGGCCGATCGTGAGGAAGATCGCGCCAAGCATCGCCGGCGCGGCGCCGCTGCGCGCGCCGAAGCGGACGTGGGCGGTGAGGCCGCCGGAGCCGTGGCACATGGGCATCCCCCCGAGAAGGCCGGCGAGGACATTGCCGATGGCCATGGTGGAGGAGAGGCGGGTCGCCGTGACGTGCCGGGCCCGGTCCTTGAAGTAGACCCGGGCGCAGTCCTCGGTCGCGACCACTGCGTTGCCCAGGGTCAGGGGGAGCTGGGGGATCGCCAGGACCACGAGCCCCAACAGCCACTCCTCGCGGGAAGGTACCACCACGGCCAGGGGCTCGGGGCCCACCAGGGACGGCGGCATCCCGATGGTGCCGGCCAGGAGGCCCGCAGCGGCAGAGAGGACCAGAACCAGCAGGACCGACGGGACCCGGGGCCTGAAGACCCCCACGGCGAGGACCCCGGCCACCAGGAAGGCGAGGGCCAGCCCGGCCCCGTCCCCCAGGACCAGGCGCGGGTCCGGGCCGCCGCCATGGAGCATGAAGAGGATCCCCTTCTTCACCAGGATCAGACCGACACCGAGCTGGATGCCGCGGATCACGGGCCGGGTGAAGAGGCGGGAGAGGCGCGCGGTGCCCCCGGTCCAGGCCAGGAGCGCCAGGACCCCGGCGACAATCCACGCCGCCGCAGCGATGGCCCCCACGGGCAGGGCCCCGGCGATGGCGATGGCGCCAGCGGCCTTGAGGGGCTGAAGGGGGATCGGGAGGCGATACACCCCGGCCACCACGAGATACATGACCCCCGTCACCAGGAAGAGGGCCGTGGCCCCGACACCGCACACCGCCACCAGCCCCACGGCCAGCGGGGCCAGCGTACCGAGATCCGCCAGGGCCCCGGACAGCTCACGCAGATCGAAGCGAAACGGGTTCCCGACCACACCGGAGGGCGCGTCGGAGGAGAGCTGGGGGTGGTCTGCCGAGTGTCCCATCTCTGGAATTGTAGTTCTCAACAGGCCCCAGAGCAAGGCGACCCCCGCGGGCTCAAGCAGGACTCATGGGGAGGACGTAGAACATCATGCAGAAGTAGTGGCACGCGGCGCCACCCAGCACGAAGAGATGCCAGACCGCGTGGTTGAAGGGCAGGCGCTCCCACACGTAGAAGACCACGCCTCCGGTGTAGCTCAGCCCCCCCGCGGCCAGGAGGACCATGCCGCCGGTGGGGAGGGCGGCGATCAGGGGCTTGATCGCAATGATCGCGAGCCAGCCCATGCACACGTAGATCAAGGCGGTGAGCCACCTGGGGGCGTTCAGGAAGGCCACCGTGGTCACGATGCCGATGACCGCGATGCCCCAGATCACGCCGAAGAGGGTCCACCCCCAGGCCCCCCTCAGGGTCACCAGGGTGAGGGGCGTGTAGCTCCCGGCGATGAGGAGGAAGATCGCTGCGTGGTCGAGGACCCGGAACACGGTCTTGAGCCTGGGATTCTGGAACGCGTGGTAGAGGGTCGAGAAGAGAAAGAGGAGGACCAGGGACGCGCCGTAGATGCTGAAGCCCACCACCCGCCAGGCGTCCCCGAAGAGCCCCGCGCAGGTCACCAGGATGGACAGGGCGGCCACCGCCAGGGCCGCACCGATGCCATGGGTCACGCTGTTCGCGATCTCCTCGGAGAGGGAGTACCGGCTCCCCATCTCCTTGGGCTTGTCCTGGACTGATGCGCGCCGCGTCATGCGGGCAGGATACCCGCGCCCCCCAACCTTGTCCACGTCAGGATTTCCCTGTGTGAAGTGTCTACGGTTGCGGGTACTCGTACACCCCCGCAACGCAGATCACGCCGGCGAGGGGGTGGGACATGTTGTTGGCCGAGCCGGTGCCCTTGGAACAGGACGGGCCACCGAGGAAGAGGTCCTGCCACCCCGAGTCGGGCTGGTACCCCCAGTCGTCGTTGTTGGGGACGTAGAGGTCCCCGTGGGTCTCGGGGGTGCAGCCGCCGCGGCGCTTCTGCCCGGTGCGGATGTAGTTGCCGTTGTTCGGGTTCACCGAGTTGTACCAGACCACGAAGGTCTGGTGCTGCGCGAGGGTGGGCATGGAGTAGCCCTGGACCAGCTTGTAGGTCGCAGGGGTGAACCCCGCCGCGCACATGGAGTTGTTCTCCGCGTAGGTGGTGATCAGCGCGTTGTTCACGCAGGCCCAGATCCCCGGCACCACCTGGTAGTGATACTCCGCCGCGCCGGAGCAGCCCGTGATGGAGGAGCAATCCCCGGGGCAGTCGTCCCCGTCCTGGGTGTTGCCGTCGTCGCAGAACTCGCCGGGCTCGGTGACGCCGTTGCCGCAGCAGGGCGAGATCGGGGTGTAGACGCAACCGATCAGGGCCTGGCAGCTGTCCGCGGTGCAGGCCACCCCGTCGTCGCAGGCGAGGGCGCCGCTGCCGATGCAGGCGCCATCGACGCAGGCGTCCACCGTGGTGCATGCGTCCAGATCGTCACAGGGATCCGCGTTGTCCATGTGGGCGCAGCCCACCCCGGGGGTGCAGAGGTCGTCGGTGCAGGGGTTCCCGTCGTCGCAGTCCGGCGCACCGCTGCCGACGCAGGCGGAGGCCGCGCAGACATCGATGAGCGTGCAGGGATCTTCGTCGTCGCAGAGGTCCACATTGGGGGTGAAGGTGCAGCCGCTCAGGGGCTTGCAGGAGTCGTCGGTGCAGGGATTCCCGTCGTCGCAAGGCCCCGCGGGCTCTCCGACGCAGAGCCCGTTGATGCAGAGATCACCCTCGGTGCACGCGTTCCCGTCGTCGCACGCGCCCTCCACGGGGATGAACTGGCAGCCCGTCGCAGCGTTACAGCCGTCCCCGGTGCAGGGGTTCTGATCGTTGCAGGGGAGCGCACCGCCCGCGATGCAGCCGCCGAGGTGGCAATGGTCCCCGGTGGTGCAGAGATCCTCGTCATCGCAGGGCGCGGCATTCAGTGTGTGGGTGCAGCCGCTGAGCGGGTTGCAGGAGTCGTCGGTGCAGAGGTTGCCGTCGTCGCAGGCCACCCCGCCGGTGAACACGCAGCCCCCCCCGGCGCAGTGATCACCCACCGTGCAGGCGTTGCCGTCGTCGCAGACGCTGGCATTCGGGACGAAGGCGCAACCGCTCAGGGGGTCACAGGCGTCGCTCGTGCAAGGGTTTCCGTCGTCGCAGGCCATGGGGGCGCCGTCGATGCAGACGCCGCCGTCGCAGTGGTCCCCCACGGTGCAAGGATCCCCGTCATCGCAGGCCACGTCGGCCAGGGTATGGACGCAACCCTGCCCCGGGACGCATGCGTCCACGGTGCAGGGATCGTCGTCGGCGCAGTTGAGGGCCATCCCGGCTGCGCAGGCCCCGTCGTCACAGTGATCCCCGGTGGTGCAGGCGTCCCCGTCGTCGCATGCGTACCCGTCGTTGATCGGGTCGAAGCCGCAGGCGCCGTCCTCCGTGTCGCAGACCGCGCCGAGGCAGGGCGCGTCGGGTCCCCCGGGCGGGGGACAGAGCACGATGGTCCCGGGATCCACGACGCAGAGGTAGGGCCACGAGCCGGTGTCGCAGATCACCTCGCCGTTACAGAGGTTGCCATCCGGCGGACCGCAGTCTGCGTCCGCAGCGCAGGTGCAACCCGCAGCGAAGCCCACGCACGCGCCCTCCTGGCAATGGTCCCCCACGGTGCAGGGGTTGAAATCATCGCAGGGGTCCCCGTTGAACTCCGAGACGCAGCCCCCGAGGCCATTGCATGCATCGTCGGTACACGGATCGCCGTCGTCGCAGATGATCGGCAGGCCGACGCAGGCCCCCGAGGCGCAGTGGTCCCCCGCTGTGCAGGGATCGCCGTCCACACACTCACCGCCGTCGATGGCCCCGTGGGAGCAGCCCGTCTCCCCGTCGCAGCTGTCCGTGGTGCAGGGGTTCCCGTCGTTGCAGAGGTTCACGTAGTCGCCGCCGGCCTCCAGGGGCTCGTCGATGGCGGCATCACAGTCGTCGTCCAGGCCGTTGCAGGTCTCCGCCGCGGGGGTCGCCGCGTCACAGGCGCCGAGGCCGTCATCGGTGCAGACCCGCTTCCCCGCGCAGGCGCCCCACTCGCTCTCCAGCGCGCAGGGGGTCCACAGCCCCAGGGCCACGGAGGTCGGGGTGCAGGGACAGACCCCCGCGTCCGCGACGCACTGGCTCAGGGTCACGCCGTCGGTGGTCGCCACCTCCTGGCAGGAGAAGCCCCAGGGGCACTCGCCGTCCGCGCCGCACCCGCCGCCGCAGAAGCTGCCCTCCACGCCGTAGTCCACGCAGACGTCCTCCGCGCCCCCGGTGGACGCGCAGTCCCCCACGGCAGCGCAGGGCTTGCAGAGGTTGGCGTGGGCGGAGACGCAGATGAAGACCACGTCGGGGTCCGTGCCCGCCACCTGCTGGCAGGCCCAGCCCGCGGGGCAGTCCTCCTGGCAGGTCGTGGTGCACACCGCGTCGCCCATGTGCTCCACACACCAGCCCGACTGGCAGTCGGCGTTCTCCCCGCAGGGATCGAGGAAGCACCCCTCGCCGGGATCGCAGGCCGGCCCGATGGTGTCCGCAGCCGCGTCGGCGCCGGGAGGCAGGTCCTCGACGAGCAGGTCCCCGGGGAGCTGGTCCCCGGTCAGGACGTCCGAGGCCACGTCACCAGACGCGAGGTCCGGGTCGACGACCGTGTCGACGCCCCCGCCGGGATCCGGTGCCTCGGAGTGACAGGCCAGGACCGACATCGCAGCGAGAAGCACAGCCAGGATCAGGGTTCGACGCATGGGAGCCTCCGCGTGGTTCGCAGACCGGCGGTGAGTATACCATAATCCCGGATCGTGGAGTTCTGTGCCAACCACCGCGGGGCTTCCCGGGTCACACAGGGGGGGGACTGCGGGGAGGGATCCGGTCACTGCCCGTCCCGGGCACCGAAGGTGAGGATGTGACGAGCCCGCTTCACGCGCTGCTTGTCGGTGTCCGGGACCGCGTAGAGGTCGTCCAGGGTAGCGAAGCCCCCCACCGCGTCCCGCACCTTGACCATCGCTGCCGCGTTCTCGAAGCCGAGGCTGCGGAGCTCCGCCACGGTGGCGCGGTTCACGTCCACGAACACCTCCACCTGCGCCGCAAACCCCAGGATGGTCTTGGAGCCGATCCCCTTCACCGCCTGGAGATCCTCAGCGGCCGAGAACCAGCCGTTCCCGGCCCGGTGCCTGACGATGGCCTCGGCCTTCTTCAGCCCGATCCCGGACAGCGCGGTCAGGGTCGCGGCGTCCGCGAGGTTGATGTTGACTCTGGGCCCCTTCGAGGCGCCCCCCGCGCCAGACACGCAGGGCTGCGGGCCCTCCTTGGGCACCATGAACACGCAGGCGATGCGCTGGTAGGTCTTCTCACCGATCCCCTTCACATCGGTGAGCTGGTGGAGGCTGGTGAAGCCCCCCAGCCCGTCCCGGTGCTTCAGGATCTTCTCCGCGGTCTTGGGACCGATCCCCTTGAGCATCATGAGATCCGCGGCGGAGGACGTGTTGATGTCCAGGAGCTGCGGAACCTCCTCGGCGTCTGTTGACCCGGCCAGGAGCAGGAAGACCACGGCGACGACAGCGAAGACGGCTCGGAGCATGGAAACCTCCCAAGAAGGGTACCAGGGGATCATACACATTCCCGCCCCGGCGCGTCCAGGGCCTGGGGATCCCCTACCCGGCGGCGGCAAAAGGAAGGGTGAGCTGCCCCCCCGGCGCGGTGGCCTCGTTCCTGAACCGGACGCCAATCCCCACGAGGCGCACGGGCCGGTTCCCCCCCACAGCGACGGGCCGGCCCCGGAGCGCCGGGTCGTCCCGCACCTCCACCGCAGCGAAGAACGCGTCCATGTCCACGTGGATGATCTTGCGTTGCCGGGGACTGAACATGCGTTCAGCATAGAGCCGGGAATCCCCGCTGTCAAGCCCCCCCAAGAAAGGGCCGCACCAGCAGGTTGAATCCCCAGAGATGCCCGATGAGGAGCCAGTAGTAGACGATGAACAGGCCGAAGATCCCGATCACGGCCACGCGCTGGCGTCGGTAGCGCCACAGGAGGGCCGACCCCAGGGCCACGAGCAGGAGCTTCACCGCGACGAAGACCACGGGGTGGATCCCGAGGAGGAGATCCATGAGGGGGTTGGTCTCCCAGGTCTCCGCCCCGACGATCCAGTAGACCGTGAAGACCGCATCGGCCGCGTTGAGCAGGAAGACCAGGAAGATCATCGTCCCCATCCACCCGATCTGCTTCTCTGTCCCGACCTCCATTCGTCCACCTCCGCGCAATGAATCGCTCCCAACTTACCACTTCCCGGCGCCTGTGATAAGTTTGGATCCGTCCTGAGGAGGTCCCCATGGAGTGGTTCGAACATCCCCTGCTTGCAGCGCTGCCCCGCACGGTTCGTTCCAAGATCCCCCTGGCTGCGGCCAGCTTCGAGACCGGCGACGTGGTCCACGCCTCGGGGCAGGGCGTGGACCGGGTCCACTTCGTGCTCCAGGGCGCCATCCACCTCCTCCACAAGGACCAGCTCCTCGGGGTGAAGTCCGTGGTAGAGATTGCAGGCCCCGGGCACCTCGTGGGCGCGCAGACCGATCTGGGGAGCGCCGCAGTGGCGCGCCACGAGGCCGTGGCCGTGGAGCCGGTCCGCACCGCCTCCCTGGGACAGGAGGCCTTCCAGGCGCTGCTCCAGGAGTCGCCCTCCTTCGCGATGGCCTTCATCCGCTACAACGAGCTGCGTCGGGAGCTGGTGGAGGAGCGGGCCATCGCCACGGGCAGGATCAACATCGAGTCCGTGCGGGTAGACAACGATCTCGTCCGCCGGGTGACGCTCTCCTACGTGCTCTCGCACCGGGTCATCCCCGTGGCCCTCAAGTCCGGCACCGCCACCGTCGCGATCGTGGATGCGGACCTCACCAAGATCGAGCACGACATGAAGCGCCTCCTGGGCGCGGCCCGGGTGGTGCCCCTCAAGATCTCCCAGAAGCAATTCGACGACTTCCAGCGGCGGCACCTGGGCCCGGACCTGGCGACCCCTTCGTCGGAGAACGAGAGCTCCTGGTACCGGGAGGTCAGGGACAAGAACTACGCGGTCCACTACGAGAACCCCTATGAATCCCTCCTCGAGCACACCAAGGGCAAGGACCTGGAGATCGACGGGGCCGCGGTGGTGCGCCTCTCGGACAAGATCATCGGCGAGGCCCTGGACCTGGACGCGAGCGACATCCACTTCGAGCCCTTCCCTGATGGGATCGGGGTGCGCTTCCGCATGGACGGGGAGCTGGTCGCCCGCCCGGAGACCGTTCGCCGGGACCACCTCGCGGCGATGCTCTCCCGGCTCAAGGTCCTGGCGGGGATGGACATCGCGGAGCGCCGCAAGCCCCAGGACGGCAGGGCGACCGCGGTGTGCAACAACCGCAAGGTGGACCTGCGCATCTCGACGGTCCCCACCCGGTTCGGTGAGAAGATCGTGATCCGGATCCTCGACCCTGTGGCCCGCCTCATGGACCTGGACTCCCTGGTGGTGAGCCAGGAGGTCCTGGACAGCATCCTCTGGATGGTGGAGCGGCCCTACGGGATGATCCTGGTCTGCGGCCCGACGGGGTCCGGAAAGACCACGACGATCTACAGCCTCCTCATGCGCAAGAAGGAGCAGCCGGTCAACATCGTCACCATCGAGGACCCCATCGAGTACATCCTCGAGGGGATCACCCAGGTCCAACGCAACCCCGCGGTGGGGCTGGACTTCCCCCACGCGGTCCGTGCGTTCCTGCGCCAGGACCCCGACGTGATCCTGGTGGGGGAGACCCGGGACCCGGAGACCGCCAAGGCCTCCCTTGAAGCGGGCCTCACCGGCCACCTGGTCCTCACCACCATCCACGCAGGCAACGTCTTCGCGTCCCTCTACCGCCTCTCGGAGATGGGCATCGATCCCTTCATCATCGCCAACTCGGTGGTGGGGCTGATCTCCCAGCGGCTGGTCCGGAGGGTCTGCTCAACCTGCGCGGACAACGCACCCTATCATCGCCGCCTCATCGAGCCCCTGGGCCTGCCGGGGCTGGCCCGCCCCGACGGGGACTTCTACATGTTCCGCCGGGGGAGGGGCTGTGCGGCCTGCAACGACAAGGGCTACAAGGGGCGGATGGCGGTGTTCGAGACCCTGCGGGTGGTGGATGATTTCAAGCACCTCCTCGCGGAGAACCGTCCCTTCGCCGAGACCCGGGTCGCGGCCCGCAAGCTGGGCATCTACCAGTCCATGCGCCAGTACTCCGCCCTCCTCCTCGGCGCGGGGCTCACCACCCCTGAGGAGATCTCCCGGATCCTGTTCTACGAGCGGGGAGAGGATCTCCCCGACGCGTCCAGGGACGCCCCGACGGAGGACCGGACATGAGCCGCACTCGTCCCCTGCTCACGCCCCTGCTCACCCTCACCCTGATCCTCGCCGCATGCGGCCCCGGGGCGGCCCCGATGACACCGCCCGTGCCCCCCGGAGTTGGAGAAGCCCTACCCCTGGCGCCTGGCGCCGGAGATCACCGAGGTCGGCCGGGAGGCCTGCTTCGAATGGTTCGCAGAGCGGGCGGTGGACGAGGACACCCGGGCCTTCGTCCGAGGCCACGGGCCGGCCCTCGCTGAGGTCCGCCTGGGCCTCGAGCAGACCCTCAAGCCCGTGGACGGCGCGACGCTCATGACCCGGGCCACGAAGCCCGGGGAGCCGCAGCTCAAGTCCGCTGCGAGCGTCGAGGAGAAGATCCTGCGGATCTGGAAGGCCTCGGGGCGCGCGTGGAGCGATGGTCTGAAGGGCCTCTTCGCGAAGGGCGCCACCCTGGGCGAGGCCCGGCAGCAGGTCTTCGACGCGGCCCCGGACGACCCGCGGGCCCTCACGGACGTCGCCGGGCTGCGGGTAGTGGTGCCGACCCTGGCCGCGCTGGACAAGGTCGTCGCGGACCGCCGGGCCGCGTGGAAGGGCCGGATCATCAAGCACCGGGACTACGTGGGGGAGGATCACCGGGGGGACGGGTACCGGTCGGTGCACTTCGTCATAGAAGCCCGGGGCCGCCCCGTGGAGGTGCAGCTCCGCACCACGCGGATGCACCGCTGGGCGGGGTGGGAGCACCGGATCGTCTACAAGGGAACATTCAAGGGCGACGCGACGGTGCGGTCCTACACCAAGGCCGTCGGGGATCGCCTCCACCGGCAGGATCTGGGCACCTGTAAGGCCCCCTGCCCCCTGCCCGCCTGCCCCGCGGTCCTCAAGGACGCGGGGGGCTGCTTCCAGGAGGCCCGATGAAACCCTGGGCGTGGATCGCGGCGCTGCTCCTCGTCAGCTGCAGCGGGGGAGAATCGGGGCTGGAGGCCCCTCTCACAACCGATGGGGAATCGGGGCCGGAGGCCCCTCCCACAGGGGACGACATCGCTGCGACAGATCCGGTCCTGGGGCACCCCCACGACGGGCGGCTCCATGCCGCCGCCGCTGCGGTGGTGATCACCCCGAACGCGGACAACCACCCCTGCCCGCTCTACATGGGCGGCACGGGCATGAACCGCATCGCAGAGGGGGTCCACGACGACCTCGAGGCCCGGGTCCTCGTGCTGGCCCGGGACGATGTCCACGTGGTGGTGGCCTCCATGGACCTGGTGGGCCTGGAGGCGCCGGATACGATTCGGATGCAGACGCGGATCGCCGCGCTCGGCCTCGACCCCGGGCACCTGTTGATCTCCTGCACCCACACCCACTCCGGGCCGGACACCATCGGCGTCTGGGGGCCCGAAGACGGCGTCACCGGCCGCTGCCCCGCGTACCACGAGTTCCTCGCCGACGCGCTGGGGCAGGCCGTTGCGGACCTCCGGGGGACCCTGCGCCCCGTCACCATCGCCGCGGGGGAGGTCTCCGTGAACGAGCCCCTCTCCAACGAGCCGTCCCTCCTCCGGGACAGCCGGCAACCCGTGGTGATCAACAACCGGATCACCGCGGCCCGCCTGGCCACCCCGGAAGGCGAGACCGTGGCGACCCTGGTGAACTGGCACAACCACCCCGAGGCCATGATCGAGCACGACGTGTTCAGCGCGGACTTCCCCCGCTGGACCCGGCGGGCCCTGGAGGAGGCCTGGGGCGGCACGGCGATCTACCTCAGCGGCACGGTGGGCGGCCTCATGACCCCCATCGACGTCACCAGCCGGCGCTTCACCGAGGACGGCCAGCCGGTGCTCGGGATCGACGGGACCCCCGAGATGATCACCGGCGGCGGCGAGGAGCAGGCCTGGAGCTTCGGGTACCTCGTCGCGGAGTACGCGCAAGCAGCCCTCGCGGGGGCCCCCGCGGTGGACACCAGCTTCTCCGTGGATGTGTCCCGCATCGAGGTCCCCGTGGACAGCTTCGTGCTCATCGCGACCTTCCAGTCCGGCGTCCTCGAGGGGCATCCAGGCCTCGTCACCGACGCCCCGGACCGCTGCGGGGTCTTCGGTTGCCTGCCCGTGGATCTGCACCACCTCCGGCTCGGCGATCTTCACCTGGTCTCCTTTCCTGGAGAGGTCTTCCCGGAGAGCTCCGTGGGTCGGCCGGAGACCATCGTCGACTGGGGGGAGGAGGCGGGCCCCCCCTGGACCCCCTGGACCTACCCTGCGATGGAGGGCTTCCGGGCGTCCCTCCCCCAGGGAGCCCTCCTCATGGAGCTGGGCCTCACGAACCAGGAGGTGGGCTACGTCGTCCCGGCAACGGACATCCTCCCAGCGAACCACCCGGACAACTACGAGGAATATTTCAACATCTCACCTCGGGCCGAGGCCCTGATCCGGGAGGCGGTCGCGTCGCTGCTCGCGGAGGACTGAATGCCCGGTCTCCGCTCCGATCTTGAGGCGAGCCGCTGCACGAGGTAAAGTCCTTCGAAGGACCGGGAGAGGAGGGGACATGGCGACGACACCAACGACGTGGACCGTGGGCGCTGCAACGATGACGCTCCTCGCCGCCGGGCTCCTGAGCACCTGCGTCAGCGTGGAGGAGCCCCCCTGCCCGCCCGTGGAGCTCACCGGCACGGGGGGGGAGTGTGGCGGGAGCTGCGGGGAGTGCTCGGTGGAAGAGATGAAGGGTCGGGTCTTCCGTATGACGAGCCTGGAGATCGACGAGCCTCAGGAGTTCGCCGATCTCCTCAACACGATGTGGCGCACGGACATCGACAACCAGACCCTCAACGTGCTCTTCTACGTGGACATCGCGACCCGGACCGACGAGGAGCTGGGTCCGTTCTCGCTCCTGGAGTTCGTCGCGGGGCCCGCGTGGCGGACCCCGAAGCTGCCCCTGGCCTTGCTGCAGGAGGAGAAAGGACCCACCCCCGACGAACAGGTGGACTCCTACTGCATCCTCGACGGGCTCGAGTCCGCGCTGGACGGGGAGCCGTACCACGGCAAACTCTGCGAGTTCAAGTCCCTGAAGTACACGTCCCTGTTCTTCCACTCGGGCCCCAAGGATCAGCCCCTGGTCTGCGCGCCGGCCAACGTCCCGGCGAACACGATCCCGATCAAGAACCTGAAGGCGCGTATGCCCTTCAACGAGGACTGCACCGAGATCCAGAACGCGTTCCTGGAGGGCTGCATCACCATCCCCGACGCGGACCACATCTGCATGTGCTTGAAGGGCACCGGAAACTGCGACTACGTCTACGAGGACGGCCCCGAGATCCTGGAAGGCGACGCGGCCCGGGCCCCCTGGATGTGGCCCTACGGCTGGCAGGCGGGGGAGGACGCCGAGGACGGCGGCGATACATCGACCTACTGGATGCTCGACGAAGACGGGGAGCCCATCAAGACCAAGAAACCCATCCTGGAGGACTACTGCGCCATGGTCTGCGGCAAGGATTGGGTCTCCTTCGGCGGCGTGGTGAACATCATCCCGAACATGAACCCCACCTGCCAGACCCCGGACGGACGGCCCGGATACCGGATCCAGGGATTCTTCAACGCGTTGACCGTGACGGAGAAGTTCAACCCCGTGCAGTCCGCCGACTGCACCGAGGATTAAGCGGCATGCGACGGCTGGCGTTGGCTGCGATCCTCCTGGCCAGCCTGCTGCCAGCGAGCGCGGCCCGGGCGGGTGGCTTCGAGGTGGGCGATCAGGGGGCCTGGGCCGCTGGGCGCGGGGGCGCGTTCCTCGTGAAGGCCTCGGACCTCTCGGCCATGGAGTACAACCCCGCGGGCCTGGCCCGCCTCCGGGGCACTCGCTTCTATTACAGCCACCGGATGGTCTACCGGGACGTGTGGTACCGGCGGGCGCGCACCCTGGACTGGTCCGAGGCGGTCCACGGGGCGCCCCGGCGCCTCGCGTTCGAGTCGGTCACCGACGCTGAGCCCTGGTTCCTCCAGGGGATGATGGTCGCGATCTCCTCGGACTTCGGCCTGGAGGACTGGGCCTTCGCAGCAGGGGTCTACGGGCCCCCGGCCATCGGCTCCGCGAGGTACCCGGCGGACGGGCCCCAGAGGTACATGCTCACGGACCTCGAGGTGATGATCCTCTACTACACCCTGAGCATGGCCTGGAAGTACGAAGACCTGTTCGGGATCGGGGTCAGCCTCCAGTGGGTGGACGTGCCGCACATGTCCTTCGAGCTGGTGGTGGACGGGAACGTCGCACCCGGGATCGTGGAGCCGGTGGAGAGCGACTACGACATGCGCACCCGGATCTCGGGCTCCGACCGAATCGGGGGCACCGCGATCGTCGGAGTCTGGGGCAAGCCCCACCCCAACGTAGAGATCGGCCTCGCGGCCCGCGTCGTCCCCGTCTGGATCGACCTGGACGCCCGACTCTCGGTCACCGCGGAGAACCTCCAGCTCGATGAACCCCCGTCCCTCACCCGGGACGGCACAGCCGACGACCGGGTCCGCTTCCGCATGAACCTGCCGGCGAAGCTCCGCGCCGGGGTCCGCTACGTCCGGCGGGAGGGCGAGCGGGAGGTCTTCGACCTGGAGCTGGACGTCCACTACGACCTCTGGTCGATCATGGAGCGCTTCACCGTGGACGCGGGGCTCGTGGCCGAGATCGGCGGCGCCCAGGTGGCGATCGACAAGATCCACATCCGGCGCAACTGGATGGACACGGTGTCGGTGAAGCTGGGCGGGGACTGGAACGCGGTGCCTGAGGTGCTCTGGCTCCGGGCGGGGTTCTTCTATGAGAGCCCCTCGGTGCGCCACGGGTTCGAGTACCCGGATGCGTTCAGCTTCCACCGCTTCTCTCCCTCCGCAGGGCTCACGGTGCGGTTCTGGAAGTTCGACCTCTCCGTCGCCTACAGCTACATCTACCAGCTCCCGTCGGTGGTGACCGAGGGCGAGTCGAGGGTCTACCAGCAGGTGCCGGGGAGTCCCTGCACGGCGCCCTACACCGACCCGGCGCTGTGCAGCGAGCACTACCTCGGCAAGCCCTCGGCGCCCGCCAACGCGGGGACCTGGTTGACCGAGTACCACATCGTGCAGACCGGGCTCGAGGTGGCCTTCTGATCTCGGAGGAGTCCATGCGCTTCCCGATCGCGGACAACCTCCAGGTCCCATGACTTTGCGACACCCACTTGCCCCAAGAGCAGTCGCTTTGCATACTTGTGCTAAAATGACACGACCCTCTCGAACCCGGACTTGAACGACCACAGGAGTCAACAATGCGTACCCTGACCATGGTAGCCCTCGCAGCGACGATCTTCCTCGCTGCACCCCAGGCTGAGGCGGCGTCTCTGACGGACAACCCCCACTCCGTCGGGCTGGGCATCGGGCTGTCGACCTACGGCAGCCTCGCCACCTTCGCCATGGAGATCCCCTACGAGTACACCTTCAAGGTGGGTCCCGGGCTGCTGGCCATCCACGCGGGGTTCTTCCTCGCTGCGCACCAGTACTTCGTGGGGATCGGGATCCCCATCGGCGCCCGCTACAAGTTCCAGATCACCAAACACCCGCTCTACGTGGGCCCCACCTTCGACATCGGACCGATCTTCGGGGTGAGCACCTCCGGCAACTCCGGCGCAAGCTCCGCGGGCGGCCTGCTCCGCATCGGCGGGATCGTCAGCTACCTGGTGCACCCCAAGGTGGAGGCGTTCTTCCAGCCCGTGGGGATCGGCGCGACCTTCGGCGCTGGAAGCGGCGCGTTCTCCTACACCATGCTCATGGGCGCCCAGTACCGCTTCTAGAGTGGGATCGTCAGCCCTGCTGTGAGGGACCGGGCGAGGGTGAGGAGGAGCAGGACGAGGAGGAGCCCCGCACCTGCAGAGGGCGCTGGAGCGGCGGCGCAGCCGCCGGCGCCGGTCTTCTCCGCCTCGACGCAGGTGCCGTAGTAAGACCGCATCCCCGGCGGGCAGTCCCCCGACGGGCCCGGGCCGCCCCCCGTGGTGTCCTCGGACTCCGGGACGTCGACGCCCGGTGCCCAGGGGTGGCAGGAGCCCACGACGCAGGCCTCGCCGTCGGGGCAGCCGCCGCAGGAGCCGCCGCAGCCATCGTCTCCGCACTCCAGACCCGCGCAGGACGGGGTACAGTCGTCCTGGACACAGGTCCCCGACGGGTCGCAGAGCCAGCCAGCGGGGCAGCCGCCGCAGGAGCCGCCGCAGCCGTCGTCCCCGCAGCCCTTGCCCCCGCAGGAGGGCGCGCAGGTGTCCACGCAGGCCCCGGAGGCATCACAGAACCAGCCCGCGGCGCAGCCGCCGCAGGACCCGCCGCAGCCGTCGCTCCCGCAGCTCTTGCCGACGCAGGAGGGCTGGCAGACCTCGGCGCAGGTCCCCTGGGAGCAGGTGGTGCCCACGGGACAGGCCCCGCAGGAGCCGCCACAGCCGTCGGGGCCGCACTCCATGCCCCCGCAGTTGGCCCGGCAGGGCACGCAGGTCCCGGCGCCGCTGCAGGACTCGCCCGCAGGGCATTGCCCGCAGGACCCGCCACAGCCGTCGGAGCCGCAGACCTTTCCCGTGCAGCTCGGGTCACAGTCCCAGACGCACT
This sequence comes from Pseudomonadota bacterium, assembly GCA_043815665.1. Taxonomy (GTDB): domain Bacteria; phylum Myxococcota_A; class UBA9042; order CAIXZC01; family CAIXZC01; genus CAZNWW01. The sequence continues at coordinate 19,179 of JBDRIT010000247.1, read as the reverse complement.
GGTAGGTGGCGGTGCAGGAGTACCCCTGGGGGCAGGTCCCGCAGGAGCCGCCGCAGCCGTCGGGGCCGCAGTCCTGAGCCCAGCAGTCCGGATAACAGAGCTCCTCGCAGACGCCGGCGACGCACTCCTCGTCCCATCCGCAGTACCCGCAGCTCCCGCCGCAGCCATCGGAGCCGCAATCCTTCCCTGAGCAGTCGGGGTCGCAATCCCAGAGGCATTGTCCATCGTCCGTGCAGGCGTAGCCCGCGGCGCACCCGCCGCAGTCCCCGCCACAGCCGTCGGGGCCGCATTGCTTGTAGAAGCAGGCCATGTAGCAGCTCTGGCAGGTCCCGGCGTCGCAGTACTCGTCGGCGCCGCACGCGCAGGTGCCACCGCACGCGTCGGCCATGCCGCAGCCGTTCCAGCCGCACGGCTGGTCGCAGTCCTGGCAGGTCCCCTGGTCACCACAGACCTGCCCCGCCGCGCACTGGCCGCAGCTCCCCCCGCAGGGGTTCGGCCCGCACTGCGCGTACCAGCAGGCCGAGGAGCAGCTCATGCAGGCGCCGTCATCGCAGTACTCATCGGCGTCGCATTTGCAGATCCCCCCGCAGTCGTCGGCCATGCCGCAGCCGTTCCAGCCGCAGGACTGACCGCAGGACTGGCACCAGCCCGCATCGCAGAACTCCCCCGCCGGGCATTGGCCGCAGCTCTGCCCGCAGGGGTCGAGGCCGCATTCCTTGTTCCAGCACTCCCACTCGCAGCTCTGGCACGAGCTCCACTGGTCGCAATACTCTCCCTGGGGGCACACACCACAGGAGCCGCCGCAGCCGTCGTCGCCGCAGTCCTTGAAGGTGCAGGAGGGGACGCATTCGGCCTGGGCGGGGGTGGGGATCAGGGAGAAGAGGATGAGAGCGAGGATGGTCCATTTCATGGCGGCGCCTCCGGCGGACATCCTATGGGAACGGGGGCTGGGAGACAAGATCCGTGGGATTTTGGTTGCTGCATCGCGCCCCCATCGCCCCTGTGGGACACTTCCCTGTATACTCGCTCGATGACCATGGCCAAGCCCCATCGCCTCGCCATCCCCGCCGCGCTCTTCGTCGCCGTCCTGGCGATCTCCTTCGCTGCGAGCTTCTTCCGCAAGGCGATGCCCACCCACCCGCTGATCATGGCCGGGCTGCGCCTCACCGTCGCCGCCGCCTGCCTGGCGCCCTTCACGATCCGTGGTCTCCTCCGAGGCACCCTGCGGGGCCGGGCGCTGCGCGGCGGGCTCCTGGCCGGCGTCCTCTACGGGATCCACTTCGGCGCCTGGGTCACCTCCCTGACCCTGACCTCCCTGGCCGCATCGGTGACCCTGGTGACCACCACGCCCCTGCTCCTGGGGATCGTGGGCTGGCTCACGGGTCGGGATCGGCCTGACCGCCGGCTCTGGGTGGGGCTGGCCGTGGCTGCGTCGGGGCTCGCCCTCATCGGCGGGACCGATCTCGCCCGGGGCCTGGACAACCTCACGGGAGACGGCGCCGCGCTCCTGGGCATGGCCGCAATCGCCGGCTACTTCCTCGTGGGGCGCTCCCTGGGGGACCGCTTCGATCTCCTGGCCTTCTCGGGCCTGGCCTGCGCGGTGGGCGCCGCGGCGCTCCTCTGCACGGCGCTCCTCGCTGGAATCCCCCTCGCCCCGGCCTCGGGGGAGGCCATGCTCTGGATCTCCCTGTCGGCCTTGCTTCCCCAGCTGATCGGGCACAATCTCCTCACCTGGGCGCTGCGCCACGCGACGCCGTCCCAGGTCGCCATGGCCGTGGTGGGAGAGCCCGTGGGGGCCACCCTCATCGGCTGGCTCTGGCTCGGGGAACGGGTCGGCGGAGTGGAGGCCCTGGGCTGCGGTCTCACCCTCGTCGCAGTGGCGGTGGTGGTGACAGGACCGGGGGAGAGGAGATGAACGCCGCCATCGAGATCAAGGGCCTGGTGAAGCGCTACGGAGACCTCGTCGCGGTGGACGGCCTCGACCTCGCGGTGCAGGCGGGAGAGTGCTTCGGACTCCTGGGCCCCAACGGCGCGGGCAAGACCACCGCGGTGGAGGTCATGGAGGGGCTCCGGCCACCGAATTCGGGGACGGTGCAGCTCCTGGGACAGAGATGGGGCCGTCGTGATCATCTCTTGAGGCGACGCCTGGGCATCGCGCTCCAGGAGACCCCGTTCGTGGACCGCCTCACGGTCCTCGAGACCGTGCGGCTCTTCCGCAGCTTCTATCCCGAGGGCCGGGAGCCGGAGGAGATCCTGCCAGCGCCAGCGCCTCGCGCTGGTCTACCACTTCGACCCCGCGCACGACGAGGCCCCGGGGGGCCCGCAGGGAGGTGGACGACCTGCTGCAGCGCGCGGCGGGGCGCACGGATCCCCTGCCCGCGGAGGACCGCGAGGTCTCCGCACCCGGGAGCCGGTACATCGACTTCCTGATCCCCGGGCTCCTGGGCTTCAACATCATGAACTCGAGCCTCTGGGGCATCGGCTGGGCCATCGTCCAGACCCGACGACGCAAGCTCCTCACGCGCCTCGTGGCGACGCCCATGCGGCGGAGCCACTACCTCCTGTCCCACATCTTCGCCCGCCTGACCTTCCTGGTGATCGAGGTTGCGGCCCTGGTGGTCTTCGCCCGGCTGGTCTTCCAGGTAGAGGTGCGGGGGGGCGTGGGTCCCCTGGCCCTCTTCACGGTCCTGGGTGCGATGAGCTTCGCAGGGTTCGGGCTCCTGGTGGCCAGCCGGACGGAGAACGCGGAGACCGTGTCGGGGCTGGTGAACCTGACGACCTTCCCCCAGATGCTCCTCTCCGGCGTCTTCTTCTCCAGCGCCCACTTCCCCGACTGGCTCCAGCCCGTCTGCCGGGCCCTGCCCCTCACCGCGTTCATCGACGGGCTGCGGGGCATCTTCGGCGGCGCGCCCCCGGGGGAGATCCTCGTCTCCGCCGCGGTCCTCGCGGCTTACGGACTGGTGAGCTTCCTGCTGGCCCTCAAGCTCTTCCGGTGGATGTGATCAGCCGTCCGCGTTGAACTGGGCCTGGATCTCCTTGATGATCGGCGTGGACTCCTTGTCCTCGGAGAAGAGCCACAGCCGGATCTGGAGGAACTTGCCGTCCATGGCCGGGAGGATGGAGAGATCCATGGGGAAGGTGGCCGGGGGGAAGGGGCCGAACATCCCCTGCCATGGGGTGACCCCGAGGGCCTCCACGGTCATGGCGGTGCGCACCTCCACGGAGATGCTGCTCCCCTCGGGGATCTCCGCGTCGACAAAGAGGGACTCCCACTTCACCCGGATCTCGGACCAGCCCCCGATGATCGTGGAGTACTGGCCCTGACTCACGGTGAAGTTGTGGAGGTTGTACCCGGTCATGTCCGAGTACGTGTAGGGGCTCTGCCCCACGGGATATTCGCCGATCACCGTCAGGGTGTCCGGGTCGATCTTGGTCGCGCTCGAACCCGACTGGTTCACCGCCCAGGCATTTCCCTGGAAGTCCACAGCGACCCCCACGGGATAGCGTCCGGCGCCCAGCTCCACGTAGCCCAGGGTCTGGAGGCTGTCCACGTCCACCACCGCGATGCGGCTGTCGCTGTCGTTCGCGACGTAGAGGCGACCATCCACGGAGCCGGCCAGACCCCGAGGGCGGCTCCCCGTCGCGGCCTCGGCCCATTGGCCCGTGGTCGGGTCGAAGCGATAGGCCACGTTCTTGCCGCAGCAGTTCGCGGTCCAGACCCGGCCCTGATAGTCCAGCGCGATGCCGTAGGGACTGAAGCTGCCCAGGGGGGAGACGTAGGAGTCGATCTGCGGCGGGGTCTGGGTGGGATCCACCCGCACGAGCTGGTTCCCGCCCCGCCCGGAGATCCAGAGGATGTTGTTCCCGTCGATCACCAGGCCGTAGGGGTTTGCGGGGAGGCCCGTGATGGTCTGGACCACGGCGCCGTCGTCCGGGTGGAGGCGGCGCAGGGACTTGGTGTTGTAGCAGGCGAACCAGGCGTGGTTCTCGCTGTCCACCCCGGCCCCCCGCTGGAGGCTGCCCCCCGGGTACACGAGGAACTTGATGCACTCGTCCTGGCCCGCCGGGAGCATCTCGCTGCCGCTGATGACCAGGTCCCCGTTCTCGTCCCGGGAGGTGTCGATCACGCCGTTGCCGTTCTTGTCCTCGCAGGTCTGCTCGTAGAGGTGGATCTTCGCCACGCCGCCGTCCCCACGGCAGGCCACCCAGGCGTCCCCGTTGAGATCCACCGAGGTCCGGGAGGGATCGGAGCAGGTGATGTAGCGCGCCAGCTCCGCGCCGGTCTCCGTGTCCAGCTTGGAGACGGTGCTCTCCCCGGAGTTCGCGATCCAGATGAACGAGAGGTTGAGCTTCGTCGAATCCAGGATCAGGAAGCCGTCCAGGTTGGTCCCGACCCCCTCGGAGTTGTCCTCCGTGGGGACGAAGGGATTTTCAGAATCCGGCCCCGCCTTGAGGGTGTCGCAGAGGGGATCGCAGTCCCCACAGGGAGAGAGGACGCCCTCGTCCGTCGCACCGTCGCAGTCATCGTCGAGGCCATTGCATGCCTCCGGCGTCGCCACCACCTGGCCCAGGCACGCGCTCCAGTACTGTCCGTCGCAGTACCGCTCCCCGAGGGAGCAGACGCCGATGCCCACCTCTGCGGGGTCGCCCTCGTAGCAGAACTCCACGAGGTTGGGCTGCTCACAGGGACAGCCGGCCACGGTCTGGGAGCCGCAGGGCGGGCAGTAGACATTGAAGTTTGGGTTGCCCCCGTCGCAGTCCGCGCCGAGGTAGCAGCCGGGGCCGTAGCCGTCGCCGTCCAGGTCGACGCAGTCCTCGGGCTGTTTGGGGACATCGGGGTCGAGGGGGAGGTCCCCGGAGAGCCCCCCGTCGGGATCCGGCGCCGCCTCGTCCGGTGTGCCGAAGCGCACCTCCGGGCTCGGCGACGTCTCGGCCCCGCCGCCGCGGCCGACGTCCTCGAGCCCCCAGGCGGGCCCCGTGTCCGGGGTGGCGCCGCCGCCGTCGCCGGCGGGCGAACCTCCGCACCCGCCCGCAAGGACCAGCGCGGCAAGGAGTCGCAGTGTCTTCATCCTCTCCTCCTACGAGCGGAGACGAGGAGTGCTAAAACTTGCACTTCCCCGAGGAGCAGCTGCCGCCCGGGCACTCCGAGCTGAAGCTGCACTTGCCGTCGGGCGCGACAGAGCACTTGCTGCTGTTGCACTTCGCGCCGTTGCCGCCGCAGTCGGAGTCGAAGCTGCAGCTGCTTCCCGCGCTGTCCGCGCAGCGGCTGCTGTTGCACTTCACGCCGGCGTGGCAGTCGGAGGCAAAGCTGCACTTCCCGTAGTCGTCCGCCAGGGCCAGGGGCGCGCCGAGGGTCAGCGCAAAGGCCAGGATCGTCAGCGCCGTCATCACTCGCTTCATCGGTTCCTCCATGGGTCGATGTCGTCCACGGGAGTATTGTGGACCGACCGGGCCCTCGCGCGCAAGCAAGGACTGCGCGCCTCGTTCCCCCCGATGAGGGACGAAGAACGCGGGCGGGATCATTTCATAACGCCCCCTGTCTCCGGATCCGGTTCCTCTCGGGACCAGCCTCGCGCCGATGGCAGCGCGGCTCAAGCGCCGGGGTCGATGAAGCGCACACGAATGCAGTGTGCTAGGATGGCCCTCGCTGAACCACCCACGGAGCTCCCATGGAGAGCGAGGGTCGCAAGGGACGCCGGGCGCGCTACGCCGGGCAGAAGGCGGAGCAGGAGGCCGGACCTCCCATCGAAGGGCCGCCGGCCCCCGTAGAGGCGGTGGCCCGCCTCGGGGAGCCCTTCACGGGCTACCTCGCGGCGCCGGACCGCGAGGAGACGCTCAATGAAGAGCTGGGCGGGGACGTGGTGCGCCACGGGCGTCTCCTCCTGGCGCCGGGGCCGCCACGGGACGTGGCCTGGGCCCTCAACGTCTGGCGTGACCCCCGCCGGATCCCTTTCGTCTCCATCCGGGACGCAGCCCGGAGACTCAAAGGCCTCCAGCGGAGCTGGGCCGGCTATCCGCTCCACATGCACCGGCGGGCGGCCCTGATCTCCGAGGGCCTCCCCCACGTGTCCGCGCGACCCCTGCGGTTCCCGGACCCGGCGCCGATCGCCCCCCTGGGCTCCTGGACCCTGCTGGATCGCCACACGATCCTTGCGTCGCCGACCTGCTCCAACCCCTTCCCCAACGGAGAGGTCCGCTTCGAGGAGGATCGGGAGTCCCCACCGAGCCGCGCGTACCTGAAGCTCTGGGAGGTGTTCACCCTCGTGGGGGTCCGCCCCGGGCCCGGGGAGCGCTGCCTGGACCTGGGCGCCAGCCCCGGCGGCTGGACCTGGGTGCTCCAGTCCCTCGGGGCCCGGGTGATCGCGGTGGACAAGGCCCCCCTGGAGCCCCGGATCTCGTCTCTGCCCGGGGTGGAGGAGCGCCGGGGGAGCGCGTTCGCCCTGGACCCCGCGGCCGTGGGCTCCGTGGACTGGCTCCTCTCGGACATGGCCTGCTACCCGTCGAAGCTCCTGGGGCTGGTGCGGCGGTGGCTCGACGCAGGGGCCGCCCGCCGCGCGGTCTGCACCCTGAAGTTCCAGGGAGAGACGGACCACGACACCGCCCGGGCCTTCGCTGCGATCCCCGGCTCCCGGCTCCTCCACCTCCACAACAACCGCCACGAGCTGACCTGGGTCAAGATCTGACTGGACCTCCGGCGTCCAGTTCGTATACTGGGCGGGCGATCATCAAGAAAACCGGGCGAAGCCCACAGAGGAGAATCCCATGCGTAGTATCCTGATCCTGACTGTCCTGATGGCGTTCGTGGCCCTGCCGGCGCAGGCCACCCAGACCCGGACCGACGACACCCTGACGGTCTCCTGCGACAAGTGCGGATGCAAGGCCAAGGCCGAGGGCGACAAGCCCTGCGGGTGCAAGGGCGAGTGCCCCGGCGACTGCCCGAAGAAGAAGGACCACAAGGAGGAGATGCAGAAGCTCCTCACCGGCGAGCTCGGTCTCGACGCGGCCAAGGCCGACAAGGTCGGCGCAGTCCTGAACGACTCCATGATGAAGAAGAGGAAGGCCAAGAAGGAGAAGCACGCGGCCTTCGACGCCCTCGAGCAGCTCGTCGAAGCCAAGGAAGCCAAGGTCGAGGCCTACGAGGCAGCCCTGAAGCGGCTGCACGACGCCAATGACGCCTTCGGAGCCGCGAAGATGGCCGGATGCGACGCGCTGGGCAAGCTCCTGGACGCAAAGCAGATCGCCACCCTCAAGGTCCACATGATGAAGGCCCACGGCGAGGGTCATCACGGCTGCAAGGGCGACGGCGGCTGCAAGGGCGACTGTGGCTGCAAGGGCGACGGCGAGTGCAAGGGCGACGGCTCCTGCAAGAAGGGCAAGAAGGGCAAGAAGGGCAAGAAGGACTAGCGAACCCGAGCCCGCCGGCTCAATGGCGAACGGGTTCGATGATGAGCGCGCTCGCACCGAGCGCGGATTGTGACCGGTGCAGGATCCCCACGGGGACCTTGCACCCCTCCCACTCGCACAGCTCCAGCCGCTCCTCCTCGGTCTCGATCACCACGACACCGGACACCACCAGGAAGAACTCCTCCTTGTCCTCGTGCCGGTGCCAGTCGTACTTCCCCTCGATGCGCACCAGCCGCAGGACGGTGTCGCCGATGAAGCCGATCCCGAGCGGCGTCCAGGGCGCCGCGGGCGCCAGCTCCCGCAGGTTGATCTTTTCCATGGTCCCCTCGTATTGTTGTTCGTTGGCCCCGCCGACAGTATACCAGGGAAGCGGCAGCGTCGTCAGCAGCCGCATCCGGAGCAGGTGACGCAGTCGGAGGACCAGACGCAGCCGTAGACCGGCGGCAGGCAGAAATGCCACTTCCCCGGCGCACAGCACTTCCAGTGGGTGCCGTTCTTCCACTCGCAGTTGGCCCCGGGCTTGAACTGGCAGCTGCTCCACTGACAGGAGCCGCTGCACGTCTTCTCCATGCACGCATCACACCCGCCATCCTGGGTCTGACCCGGGCTGCAGGGGCCCTCGCCGGAGCAGCCGCTCCAGGCTCCCCACCCCTCCCACTGGCAAGCGTCGCTGCACCCACGGACGCGGGTCTTCGTGCCGCAGCTCCCACAGCCCGCCTGCTCCGACTGGGTCTGCCCCGGGGCGCAGGTCCCCTCCCCGACGCAGGAGCCCCAGGAGCCCCACTCCTCCCACTGGCAGAGGTCGTTGCAGACCCGGCTCCGGGTCTGCGCGCCGCAGGTCCCGCAGGAGGCCTCCTCCCCTGCGGTGTCCCCGGGCTTGCAGGGGCCCTCGTCGGCGCAGGGGCCCCAGTCTCCCCAAGGCTCCCAGGCACAGGCGTCGGAGCACATCCGGGTCTTCGCGCGGCTGCCGCAGCTGCCGCAGGGCTCGGACGCGTCCTCCTGGGCCCCCGGGGCGCACTCCCCGCCGGTGCAGGGATCCGGATCGCAGGGTTCCTGGAGCACCCCCACGCAGACCCCGCCCTGGCATTGATCCCCCGCGGTGCAGGGATCCCCGTCGTCGCACCCGTCCTCGTCGGGCGCGCTGCCGCAGCCGGTCTCGGGATCACAGAAGTCCTCGGTGCACGGGTTGCCGTCGTCGCAGTTCATCACCGGTTGTCCGACGCACACCCCCGCGACACAGGTCCCGCCTGCGATGCAGATGCCACCGCACGGGCCCCCGTCCTGGGGCAGGTGCTGGCAACCCGCCGGTCCCAGACAGGAGTCCTCGGTGCATTGCTCGTGATCGTCGCAGACGTCCTCGTCGGGCACGCCGTCGCAGTCGTCGTCCTTCCCGTCGCAGATCTCCTTGGCGGGGACGGGGCCCTCGCACTCGGTGAGGCCCTCCTCCCCGCAGCTCCGCTTCCCCGGGCACGCGCCCCATCCATTGGTCACCTGGCACAGGGTCCACAGCCCCGCCTCGACCGCGTGGGGAGAGCAGGAGCAGAGACCCGTCTGAGGCACGCATTGATCCACCGTGGCGCCGTCCACGCTGGTCACCCCCTGACAGGCAAACCCGGGCGGACATCCCAGGGCACAATCCCCGCCGCAGAAGCTCCCCTGCGCACCGAAGGTCACGCAGCGGTCCTGGAGGCCCCCTGCGCTCAGGCAGTCCGAGGGGGAGACACAGGGCAGGCAGAGGGACGGATGGTCAGAGAGGCAGAGGTCCACGGCGCCTGGAGTCCCCGCGCCCACGGTGCGGCAGGTCCATCCCGTCGGGCAGTCCCCGCAGGGGTCGGTGCATACGGCGGCACCCCGGTGGAGGACACACCATCCCGACGCGCAGTCTTCGCCGTCCCCGCAGGGATCCCCCAGGCAGCCGCCGGGGCCGGGACAGGAGGCGCCGTCCACCGCTCCGATCCGTCTCCCGTCCGCGAGGAAGCTGTAGCCTGCGTCTCCGGCGTCGCCCCCTCCAGGGGGGGCGGCCTCTTCGCTCCCCCCGCAGGTGGCGAAGAGCAGCAGGGAGATCAGGAACAATGGAGCGCGACCCATGAACTCCTCCGCGATCCGTGCCCGGCGATGCAAGGATAGGCGAAATGCGTCAGGAGATCAAAACGGGCAACGTACCCGCAGGAAACTGCGGGGCGGAGGAATAGCCGGAGACGATCCCGGGTCAACCGAGAGGACATCCGAGCTCCGGAGGACCCCATGCGACACCTGGCAGCGCTCTTCACCTTGGCCCTCGCCGCGGCCTTCACCGCGCCGGGTGGGGCCCCATCCCCGAGACCTGACCGGCCCCGACTCATCGAGATCGAGGAGGACCGGATCACGATCCGCCACCTGGACCCGGGGATCCCGGTGATCACCACCTCGTCGGGGATCGACCTGGGGAGCCTCGTCACCATCCGGACGGACTTCGACGAGGAGATCGTCCACTCCGCCGAGGGCCTCTAACCCTCCAGGAGCCCCCGGATCCGCTGGAGCAGCTCTGAAGGGGTGTAGGGCTTCCTCATGAAGTCGAGGCCCCGGTCCTGGATCACGTGCCAGCGGGACCGATGATCCGCGTAGCCGCTGGTGAGGAGCACCGGCAGCCCGGGCCGCGCCTTCATGAACGACTGGGTGAGGTCCACCCCGTTCCCGTCGGGGAGCACCACGTCGCTGAAGATCAGGTCGAAGCGCCCGCGCTCCCGGTCGAAGATCCCCTGTGCGTCGGACGCGTTCGCGGCGGTGAAGACCTCGAAGCCCTTCTCGGTGAGGATGATCGATGCCAGCTCCAGGAGGGACTCCTCGTCCTCCACGATCAGGACCCGCTCCCCGGTCCGGCGGGGATCCTCCAGCTGTTGCCCGGTGTCCTCCTCGGGGTCCGCCGGACCCGGCCGGCTCGACGCAGGCAGGTAGATGTGGAAGCTCGTGCCCCGGCCCGGTGCGCTGGCGACGTGGAGCCAGCCCTCGTGCTGTCGAACCAGCCCGTGAACCACGGGGAGGCCCATGCCGGAGCCCCCCTCCTTGGTGGAGAAGAAGGGCTCGAAGATCATGGAGAGGATCTCCGGGGCCATGCCCACGCCGGTGTCCTTCACCGTGAGACGGACGAACTGCCCCGGGCGCGCGTCGGGCATGGTCAGCCGGGAGCGCTCGGTGATGTTGACCTGGTCCGTGGACACGGTGACCTCGCCTCCCGTGGGCATGGCCTCCCGCGCGTTGACGATGAGGTTGAGGAGGACCTGGGCCATGTGGCTGGCGTCCACCTCCACGGGGGGCAGGCCCTCGTCCAGCTCCAGGGCCACGGTGACGTTCTGCCCGATGAGCCGGCCGAGCATGGACGTCTGCTCCTCCACCATCTTGTTGAGATCCCGGACCTTCTTCTGGAGCATCTGCCGGCGACTGAAGGCCAGGAGCTGGCCCGTGAGGGACGCGGCCCGCTTCCCGGCCCAGTAGATCCCGTCCAGGCGGCTCCACACCGGCTCCCCGGGATCCATCCCCTCCATGGCCAGGCGCGCGTGTCCGAGGATCGCGGTGAGGAGGTTGTTGAAGTCGTGGGCCACCCCGCCGGCCAGCCGGCCTACCGCCTCCACCCGCTGGGACTCCCGGAGCATCTCCTCGTTCTTGCGGGCCTGGGCCTCGGCCCGGCGCTGCTCGGTGATGTCCTCCAGGCAGAGCATGACCAGCTCCTCGCCACCGAAGCGCAGGATCGAGGTGGAGGCCAGGAGACTGGCCTCGTTCCCCTCGGGGCCCAGGGGGAGGCGGAGCTCCTCCCCGGTCATCCCGACCCCGTGATCCAGGGTTCCCCGGATCGTCCGCCGGAGGTGACAGGCCTCGCAGGCCTCGCCGAAGCCACAGTTCTGCAGGCGTTCGCCCGCGTTGCGGCACCCGAGGAGACGCCCGGCGGGGAGGCCCACGGCGTCCCGGTGGGAGGGGAAGGCGGCGCAGGCGGCCCGGTTGGCCCGCTGCACGCGGGCATTTCCGTCCAGGAGCATGATCATGATCGGCGCGGCGTCGAGGACCTCCTTCGCGGAGACCTCCGCGTCTGCCAGGAGACGGGCCCGGTCCTCCTGGAGGACGGCGTTCTCCCGCTGCAGCCGGGCGATCTCGTCGAGGAGATCGATCCGGTCCCGTTCGTCCATGCCCATCCGTCCCTCCACGTTGCGCCGCTCGCCACGCCGCCGGTCAGGGACGACCCCTCGGACACGTCACACGACACACCCGATAAAAACCCCACGAAATGCGACTTTCGTTTCCCTACCTAAATTTCTAGACGATCCGACGGAGGGTGTCAAACAGATGATGAGGGGGGCGATTCGGCGACCAGCCATTCCCCGCTCTCCCACATTGCCGGAAGGACGCGGGGGGCCTATCCTGACGGGAGGAGGACACCATGACCACGCTCGCAACGCCAGAGGGAACGGCCCGGTACCGTGATCGCTTCGTCCACCGCATGGATCCGGGGCACTTCCGGGAGCGGGAGGGGCTCGTCTGGTCCTCCCTGGGGATCGGCTCGTACCTGGGCGACCCCGACGACGTCGCGGACGGTGGTTACCGAAAGAGCCTGCGGGCCGCGGTCCAGGGCGGGATCAACGTGGTGGACACCGCGATCAACTACCGGGACCAGCGGAGCGAGCGGGTCTTCGGCGCGGCCCTGGCGGAGCTCATCGGGAACGGGCTCGTCCAGCGGGACGAGATCATCCTCTGCACCAAGGGGGGCTACATCCCCGGGGACCCGACCGGCGCGCTCCCCTATCCAGAGCACATGAAGAAGAACTGGTTCGACACGGGACTCCTGTCCCCCGAGGACGTCGTCGACCACTGCCACGCGCTGGCGCCGGCCTTTCTCGAGGATCAGCTCCGACGGAGCCTCGAGAACCTGGGCGTCGACGCGGTGGACGTGTACTACGTGCACAACCCCGAGCACCAGTTCGTGGACGTCTCCCGGGAGGTGTTCATGGGCCGGATGCGTGGTGCATTCGAGGTCCTGGAGCGGGCCCGGGCCGCGGGACGGATCCGCGTCTACGGCCTGGCCACCTGGGGCGGGCTGCGCGCCCCCGCGGGCGCACTGGAGCACCTGCCCCTGGAGGCGCTGGTCGCCCTGGCCCGGGAGGTCGGCGGGGACGATCACGGCCTGAAGATCGTACAGCTCCCCTTCAACCTCGCGATGCTCGAGGCCTGGACCCTCAAGAACCAGGCCGTGGCCGGCGAGCTCGTGCCCCTGGCCGAGGCCGCGGCGCGCCTGGGGATCACCGTGGTGGCCAGCGCCTCCCTGCTCCAGGCGGACCTGCTGCGACGGATCACGACCCGGACCCTGACCCGGTTCTCCGGGGTCGTCTCGCCGTCCCACCTCTGCCTGCGCTTCAACCGCGCGGTCCCCGGGATCACCACGTCCCTGGTGGGCATGTCCGACCCGGACCACGTCTCGGACAACCTCGCCGCCGCTGCGGAGCGGCCCCTGGATGCGGACGGGGTGCGACGGATCTTCGGCAGGAAGTCACAGTAGGTTCGACTACTCGGGGTGGCAGAGGCCGGCGCTCTGGGCGGCGAGGTAGTTCTTGCACTCGGGGAAGCCGCCGTCCTTGTCGCAGCCGTCCTCCACGCCCGGGGCCTTGGTGCAGAACTTCAGGCAGATCGTGTTGTTGCAGGTGAAGCCCTCGGCGCAGTCGTTGGGGGCGGCGCAGGAGCCGCCCTCGACGCCGTCGCCGGCGGTCATGCAGATCGCCGCGGACCCGTTGAAGTAGCAGCCGTCCGACTCCACCGCGCAGTCCTGGTCCACCAGGTTGCAGGCCTCGTCCACCGACGACGCCCCCGCACAGAGCTTGAAGGGCGAGCTCTGGAGATCCATGCAGAGGACCCCCTCGCCGCAGTCGCTGTTGGTGCCGCAGATCCGGTAGCACATGGGGCCCTCTTCGGAGCTGCTCAGCTCGGTGCAGAGCCCCTCCATGCAGGCGTCCACGCCGCCGCAGGGCTCCCCGATCTTCTGGGTCCCCTGCTCCACGCAGGAGGGCTTCTGGGACCCGGACTCGTAGGTGCAGTACATTCCCTCCGGGCACATGGTGCTGGCGATGGGATCACAGGGGACGCATTGCCCGTCGGGGCTGCAGAACTCCCCCTCGGTGAGGCAGCCGCCGCAGGTACCGCCGCAGCCGTCGTCCCCGCACTCCTTCCCCGCCGCCTCGCAGTCGGGGATGCAGGGCAGCTCGCAGCTGAGGGTCTCCGGCGCACAGAAGGTGCCCCCGGTGCAGAGGCCACAGGACCCACCGCAGCCGTTGGGGCCGCAGTCGAGGCCCGCGCAGCTCGGGATGCAGGGGGAGGGCTTGAGCCCGCAGGTGAAGTCCTCCTGGGAGCAGACCGTCTCCCCGGGGCAGGTTCCGCACTCGCCGCCGCAGCCATCGGGGCCGCACATGCGGTCGCCGCAGTCGGGGTCGCAGGCGAAGTCCATGCATGCGCCGCCCACGCAGACCTGCCCTGCGACCTCACAGCCGCCGCAGGAGCCGCCGCAGCCATCGTCCCCGCACTCCACGCCGTCGCAGAGGCTCGCGGACGCGCAGTCCACGACACAGGCCTCGCCCTGACAGGTCTCGTAGTCCTTGCACACCGCGGACTCGCTCCACTTGAGGGTTCCCTCGCCGAAGGGGACACAGACGAGCACCGCCTCCCCTGCGCCGCCGGTGGCCGCACCGCAGATGAAGTCGTTTTCGGTCTCACAGGTCTCCCCCGCGGTGTTGCCGCCGCTCGCGCCGCCGCCGCCGGAGTCGCAGGACAGGCCGGCCAGGGCGATCCCCGCCGCCAGGACGAGGCCGATGAAATACAGCTTCCGCATCTCTCTCCTCCAGGATGAACCGCTACAGGGCCGCTGCGGCCAGCGCGCCGAGGGTCTCGTTGAGCATGCTCTTGTCCTTGGCGCCGCCACGGACATCGAGGCCCGGCCAGCTCTGGACCACGTAGCCCGCGTGGTCGATGAGGACCACCGCGTCCTTGCCAGCGCCGTAGGTGGCCGCGATCCCCAGGTCCATGGTGTCCACCACCACCGGGTGGGTGAGGCCCTGGGTGAAGTCCGCCATGGTGGCCGCGCCGTTGGGGAGGATCACGGTGATCAGGGACACGAGGCCCGTGAACCCCTTGGCCTCCATCTGCTCGATCATGTTCTGGTAGACCTTCACGTCCGCGACGCAGGCCGCGCAGCCCGTGGTCGCGAAGTAGAGCATGATCACCGTACCGTGGTAGTCCGACAGGGCGATCTCCTCCTCGAAGGTCTCGGATCCCGGGCACTGGTCCACCACCGAGAAGTCCTTGGCGGGGGCCAGGGGCGCGCCCTCGGGGATCGCGCAGGCGTGGTCGACGCAGGCCTCGCCCCAGGCGCAGGTCGCGGTCTTGGTGCACTGCACTGCGGCCGTGCCCCCGGTGTCCGGCTCCCCCGAGAGGAGGTCCTCGGCGCCGCCGCCGCTGCCGCTGCCCGAGTCGCACCCGGTCATGGCGAGGGCAGCCGCCAGGATCACCGCGAGGGTCCACTTGGTCATGACATCCTCCTGCTGAAGGAACGGTTCGTGGGACATTGTATCCTCCGGTCCCCATGGGAATCCAGTGCTTTCATCAATGAATCCGGACCGGAAGGTCCAGGGAGAGCGACGCGGACGCACCTTGACAGGATCCGCCACCGGGGGTAGGTTTTCCGCTTGAAATCAGGCGGCCCCGGCGCTGCACTCCACGTACAGGTGAGGGATCCATGGCCGACGACGAGAAGAAGACCGACGAGAGCACCGAGGACCGCGCCTCCAACTTCGTGCGGGACATCGTCCTCGCGGACGTGAACGCAGGCACCCACGGCGGGCGGGTGTGCACCCGGTTCCCGCCGGAGCCCAACGGCTACCTCCACATCGGCCACGCGAAGTCCATCGCGCTCAACTTCGGCCTCGCCCGGGAGTTCGGCGGGACCTGCAACCTGCGCTTCGACGACACGAACCCCGCCCGGGAGGACGTGGAGTACGTGGACTCGATCCGCGCGGACGTGCGGTGGCTCGGATACGACTGGGGGGAGAACGAGTATTACGCATCGGACTACTTCCAGCAGCTCTACGACTGGGCCGAGCACCTGATCCAGGCGGGCAAGGCCTACGTCTGCGACCTGAGCCCCGAGGCGTTCAAGACCTACAAGGGCGACTTCCACGCCCCGGGGAGGCCGAGCCCCCACCGGGACCGGAGCGCGGCGGAGAACCTGGACCTCTTCCGGCGCATGCGGGACGGGGAGCTCCCCGATGGCTCCCGGACCCTCCGCGCGAAGATCGACATGGCGCACCCCAACATGAACATGCGGGACCCGGTGATGTACCGCATCCTGCGCAAGACCCACCACCGCACCGGGGACGACTGGTGCATCTACCCCATGTACGACTGGGCCCACGGTCAGTCCGATGCGATCGAGAGGATCACCCACTCGGTCTGCACCCTGGAGTTCGAGGATCACCGCCCCCTCTACGACTGGTACGTGGAGAACATCCCCGCCCCCTCGCGCCCCCGACAGTACGAGTTCGCGCGCCTCAACCTGACCTACACCGTCATGAGCAAGCGCAGGCTCCTGGAGCTGGTGGAGGGCGGCCACGTAGACGGCTGGGACGACCCCCGCATGCCGACGGTCTCCGGCATGCGCCGCCGGGGGTTTTCACCGGACGCGATCCGGGCCTTCTGTGAGCGCATCGGGGTGGCCAAGAACGATCAGAACGTGGACGTCTCCCTCCTGGAGTTCCACGTCCGGGAGCACCTCAACGCCACGGTGCCGCGCTACATGGCCGTCCTGGACCCCCTCAAGGTCGTGATCACCAACCTGGAGGAGGGACAGGTCGAGACCTTCGACGCCCCCCTGGACCCCTCGGACCCCGACGGCCCGAGCCGCCAGGTCCACCTCACCCGGGAGCTCTGGGTGGAGCGGGAGGACTTCCGGGAGCAGGCCCCCCGCAAGTGGCACCGCCTCGCGCCGGGAGCCGAGGTACGGCTGCGCTACGCCTGCCTGATCACCTGCGACGCGGTCCTGCGGGATGCGCAGGGTCGGGTGACGGAGCTGCGCTGCACCTGGGATCCCCAGAGCCGGGGCGGCGCCGCGCCGGACGGGCGCAAGGTGCGAGGGACCCTCCACTGGGTCTCAGCGGCCCACGCGGAGGACGCAGAGGTGCGCCTCTACGACCGCCTCTTCCGGGACGAGAACCCCGCTGCGGCGGGGGACGGGTGGATGAAGACCATGAACGCCGACAGCCTCGCTGTACGCCCCGGCTGCAAGGTCGAGCCGGCCCTCGCGGCCGCGGCGACGCCGGGCCTGCGGGTCCAGTTCGAGCGCCTGGGCTACTTCTGCGTGGACACGCGGCACACGGATCGCCTGGTGTTCAACCGGACGCTGACCCTGAGGGACAGCTGGGCGAAGATCGAGCGCGGGCAGGAAGGCTGAGCCCTCAACGGCCGGAGGCAAACCCTGGCTCGGAGCTCAGGCGATCCACACCGTCTTCACGTTCACGAACTCGCGAATCCCCCACAGGCCCAGCTCGCGGCCGTAGCCCGACCCCTTCACCCCGCCGAAGGGGAGGCGGGGGTCCGAGCGGACGAAGTCGTTGACGAAGCAGGCGCCTGCGTCGAGCTCCTCCGTCGCGATGTACAGGCCCCGCTCCGGGTCACTCGTAAAGACTGCGGCGCCGAGGCCGAAGTCCGTGTCGTTGGCGATGCGCACCGCGTCGGCCGCGTCCCGGGCCCGGATCACCGCCGCCACCGGGCCGAAGAGCTCCTCGCTGTACGCGGGCATCCCGGGGCCCACGTCGGCGAGGACCGTGGCGGGATAGAACGCGCCGGGGCCCGTGGGGACCTCCCCGCCGAGGACGCAACGCGCACCGGCGCGCACCGAGGCCTCCACCTGCTCGTGGAGCTCGTCCCGGAGGTCGAGGCGGGCCATGGGCCCGAGACGGGTCCCGCTCAGCAGGGGATCCCCGGAGGTCCACCGGGCCATCTGGGACACCAGGGCGTCCAGGAAGAGATCGTGGGCTCCGTCCACCACGATCATGCGCTTGGCCGCGATGCAGGTCTGGCCGCCGTTGACCATGCGGGACGTGGCGCAGATCCGGGCCGCGTCCATGACGTCCGCGTCCTCGAGGATCACGTAGGGATCGCTGCCGCCGAGCTCGAGGACGGTTTTCTTCAGGACGTCCCCCGCGGTCCGCGCAACCGCGCGCCCCGCGGGGGTGCTCCCCGTGAGGGTCACAGCGACCACCCGCGGGTCCCGGATGATCCTCTCGACCCGGGTGCTCGGGACCGCGAGGACCTGCAGGAGATCCGGCGGGAAGCCGGCGCCCCGGACCAGGTCCCCGATCGCATGCGCGCAGCCGGTGACGTTGGACGCGTGCTTGAGGAGCGCGCCGTTCCCTGCGGCCACCGCCGGGGCGAAGAACCGGAAGAACTGCCAGAGGGGGAAGTTCCAGGGCATCACCGCCAGGACAAGGCCCAGGGGGCGGTACACCACCCGGGCCCGGCCCCCGTCCACGTCCACCGGGGTGTCAGCGAGGAAGGCCGCTGCGTTCTCCGCGTAGTACTCACAGACCCACGCGCACTTGTCCACCTCGCCCCTGCCCTCGGAGACGGGCTTCCCCATCTCCAGAGCCATGAGCCTGGCCAGGGCCTGGGACTGA
Organism: Pseudomonadota bacterium; assembly: GCA_043815665.1. Lineage (GTDB taxonomy): Bacteria > Myxococcota_A > UBA9042 > CAIXZC01 > CAIXZC01 > CAZNWW01. Next base: position 1,096 of record JBDRIT010000247.1, on the reverse strand, counting down.
TCCCGCAGCAGGGCGGCGGCGCGACGCAGGGCGGCGACTCGCTCCCCGAGGGGGACGTGACGCCAGTCCGTGTACGCAACAGCCCCCGCGGCCAGGGCCGCATCCACCTGGTCATCGGTCATCTGAGGGTACTCACCGGCCACCTCTCCGGTCACCGGGTTGATCGAACGGAGCGTCATCTACTTCCCTCCCACGCCAGCTTTCTTCATCGTCTTCTCGAGATCCCAGGACCTCACCGTGCGCTTCCTGTCCCGTCCCTGGGGCGAATCACCCTCCCCGTAGCTCACCTCGAGGCGCCCGTCCTTGAAGGTGATGATCCCCGGCTCCAGGTCCACCCAGCCGTCATGGAAACACGACCACGAGGTCCACGGACAGTCCACACCGAGATCCTTGGGTGCGACGTCGGTGGAGGGGGTCGGCGCAGGGGGCACGCCCAGCTCGACCATGGCGTCGCGACGGGTGTCGAGGAGCAGGAGCTTGAAGTCGGCGCCCTCGGCCAGGAGCCCGACCAGCGCAACCCACCGCCCATCCGCCGCGGCCACCGCCGTGAAGGCGAGGAAGTCCCGACCGTTGTACTGGGACTCCGTGTAGATCCCCGAGCGGGCGTTCAGGTATCGGATCTGTCGAATCGGGAGCCAGCCTCCCTGCTGGAACTCCCCGGTGAGGACGTAGCGATGCTCCTCCGCGTCGCAGGCCAGGCCGCGCCAGATCCCGGGCCAGTCGGTCTCGATCACGATGTCGTCCCCCTTCGCCAGGCGCAGGTGGGTCTTCCCCGGCGCCCCGTCGTACACCGGATGCTCGGTCACCCCGGTGGTCAGGGTCGTCCCGTCACCGGTGATGGTCTTTGCGGGGGCGACAGCGAATACGGCGGTCAGGATCAGGGTCGCAATCATGGCGTCCTCCTCCGCCCACTTTACGTCCGCAGGGATCTCGAGGTCAACTGTGGGAGGCCCGTCCACCAGGGCAATCGCAAAGTCGCCGCTCCCCCAGCGGTCTATCGAACTCTGGCTCGACTCGGCTGGAAGAATGGTCCGTTGCCGTTGCCGTCGCCGTCGCCGTCTGACGATCGATCACATCTTTTCGCTCTTCGCGATCG
>JBDRIT010000246.1:0-23252 GCA_043815665.1 Pseudomonadota bacterium | reverse complement strand
GGCACCGCCCTTCGGGCTGGGCACCGTCATTTGGACTGGGCACCGTCGGCTACGCCGACTGGGCACCGGGCCTCCGGCCCTGGGCACCGGGCCTTCGGCCCTGGGTAACTCACCCCTACCAACTGCTTTGCATCACACCCGGGGTAATCCCCTACGGCCTCCTAGCGAACGGCGCGGAGGGGGACGAGGCCCTGCGCCGGGATCCGGGCCGGGGCGGGGGTCAGGCCGAAGCGGCCCAGGAAGTCCATGAGGGGCTTGTCCAGGCAGCCGGGGACCATGCAGCCGTCGCTGGTCCCCATCGCGCCGGGCTTGTTGTAGGACGTGCCGTTGAAGCTGATGTGGATGTGATGGTGGTGGAAGTAGAACCACCCGTACCCCATGTCCTCTTCCTCGAAGGTGAGGCTGCCGTTGTTGCAGGCGAAGGAGGAGAGCCACCCGCCCGCGCAGAGGTTCGCCATCGCGCCGATGATCATGGGGCCGGCCTTGCCGTCGCAGCCGATGACCCGGAGGTCCGGGTGCTGCTGCAGCGCGCCGATGAAGAGGGCCTGGCGCCAGGGATCGAGGAGATTGGCCTCGCCGGTGCAGTGGTACGCATCCTGGCCACCCTCGGTGTGGTCGCAGATCGGGCGCGCCCGGTTGTCCGGGGTGTTCACCTGGAAATAGGCGACGTCGATGTCGAAGCCGTTGACATGGGTGCCCTCGGGGTGCCCCGGGGAGCCGACAGAGGTCCCGGGGATGGCACCGTTCTCCTCGCTCATGTCGATGAGGCCGACAGAGCCGCCGTTGCCGAAGCTCCAGTCCGCCGCCTTGCAGGCCACGAACGCGGACGCGTACTGGATGAGCATCACCACGTCCCGGCGCAGCCAGGAGCGGTACTGGTCGGCCCAGGTCTCGCCGTTCTCGGCGTAGTCGATGTAGCCGAGGGCCTCACTGTAGCCCGCCTGGGCCGGGTTGTTCGTCGGGTCGAACTGGATCAGCTGGCCGCACCAGGCCGGAGTGCCTTCGCACATGAGGGGCGGAAGGTTGTTGCAGGTGGGGCCGGGGCCCGGGCCCGGGCCGTCCCCGGCGTCGGGGACGCAGGTGCCGTTGAGGCAGATCTCGTCCCCGGGGCAGGAGCCCTCGGTGCAGGGCTCGTCCTCGCAGGCGCCGTCCACGCAGACCAGGCCCGCGCCGCAGGTGCCGGGCTTGCAGGGGGAGCAGTTCGCGATGCACACGGACTCGGTCTGCTCCTGGTTGAGGTAGAAGCAGGTGAAGTTGCCCGGGCAGCCGTCGACGTGGCAGTTCTCGACGGCGCCCTCGGGGACGTAGCCGCCGTCGAGGCAGCCGAGGTAGCCGTCCCCGGTCACGTCGGAGCAGGTGGTGCCCCCGGAGCACACACCGCAGTTCTCCACGCAGATGGAGTCGGTCTGCTCCTCGTTGGCCCACATGCAGCTCGCGTTGCCATCGCAGCCGGCGGTGGCGCAGCCGTGCTTCACGTTGGCCGGGATCTCCCCGCCATCGAGGCAGGCGGTGTCGCCCGAGGCGAAGGCCTCGGAGCACTGGAGACCGTCCGGGCAGAGGGGATCGTCACCGGGTACGTAGGTATCGTCCGGGGGATCCACGGTGTCCACGCCGGGGATCGAGTCCACGCCGGGGATCGAGTCCACGCCGGGGGTGAAGGTGTCCACGCCGGGCTCGACGGTGCTGTCCTCGCCGGGCTGGGAGGTCGTGTCCTTCCCGCCGCCGTCACCACCGCCGTTGTCGCAGCCGATCCCACCGAGGGTCAACGCGACGACCGCGGCCAACATCATGAAACGATGCATCATACCGTGCCTCCAAGTTCGTGCTGATCAAGACCGGCGGAGTCTAGCCATGGGCCGGGACCCTGTCAAGGGCTCGGGAGGGATTTCACCGCTGCGTCGAGGGCCTCGATGTTTCGCTCCGCCCGCGCCGGCCAGGCCTCCGAGTTCCACCCCGGCGCCGCCGCCTCCTTGTAGGCTGCGAGGGCCTCGACCACGACCGCCCGGCCCGCGACCAGCGCGGCCCGGGCGGCGGGCACCCGGTCCCCCGTGGCGGCGGCGAACCATGCGACGGACTCGTCATAGCAGCGATGGATCGATTTGGGCGGGAAGTTCAGGAGGATCCAGGCGTGGTAGGTGTCCCGGTCCAGCGCCTGCAGCGCCTCCGCGTCCCGGAGGACGGCGTAGGCGTTGCACCGGCGTCGATAGTCCTGCGAGGTCGTCGCCACCGCGACCATCGCGTCGGTGATCTCGGGCATGAAGGCCCGCGCGAGGAGCCCCGTCACCTGCTCCGGGCGCTCCCCGAAGTCGCCGAAGATCCGATAGGGCAGGTCCGCCGGCAGGGCGGCCCGCTTCTTCAGATCCTCCCAGCCGGGCGCGCCGGCCCGGGCCCCGATCCACTCCATCGTCGCCTCCAGGGTGCCCTTGCTGACCGAGGAGAGGGTGGTGAGGTTCTGGAAGTGGTGTGCGAGGGCCTGCTCGTCGCTGATCTGCGCTGCCTGGTGCAGGAGGCGGTACGCGTTGACACGGGTGCTCTCGCTCCGATCGGCGGTCCGCGCCAGCGCGGCGTCGATGGCGGGCGGATACCGGGCGATGAGGAGCTCCCGGGTGAGGTCCGCCTCGCTGCCATAGGGACCGGCCGAGAAGTAGCGGTCGAGGATCGTGTCCCCGACCAGGGCCTCCAGCCGTCCCTCGGTGTTCCTGGCCACCGTGAACGCAGCGCCGACGGCCTCCACGCGGGCGCCGTGGGTGTAGGCCGCACCGAAGCGTTCAATCATCTCCCTCGCGACACGGAGGTTCTGCGGGTCCTTGTCCAGGAGCTCGCTGAGGAGCTCGTAGGCTGCGGCGTGGTTCATCGCGGCGAACAGGGTCCCGACCTGGGCCAGGCGGATGTCCGTCCGGTGCTCGTCCACGTTCAGCCACACCCACCGCCCCTCCAGCCTGTCGAGATGGCTCAGGGCCTTGTCATAGGACTTCGTCGCGATGAAATTCCTGACCTGCTCCCCGACCATCGCCCGCACCGCGAGGCGTCCGGTTTCGAGCTCGGGATGCCGCTCCACCAGGGCCACGGCGTTCGCAAGCCCCTCCTCGAGGTTCCCTGCGTCCATGGACCGCTGGATCGCCGCCTCCAGGCGCTCCACCTCGGCCTTGATCGGGTCCCGGGGCGGCGTGGGCGCTGGCGCTGGGGCGGGCGCCGGGGGCGATACGGAGGTCGCCGCCGGGCCCAGCTGCGGCTCGGGCGCCGGCTCCTCCCGTCCTTGTGGAAGGGCCTCCAGGCCCGACTCCCCGGGGGAATCGGGGCGTGGACGCCCCTCCCACAGCACCACGCCCGCGGCGATCCCCGCAACCACGACCACCACGCCGACCAGGACGGCCCAGGGGGCCCGGCTGCGCTGCGTCCGAGCGGGCGGGATCTGATCCATGGGGGGCAATGTGATGCCGTTGAACCCGACGGTGCTCGTCAACGCATCGGTGAGCGCCGAGGGGTCCGCTGCGTGGGGATCGCTGATGGCCCGGTAGACCTTCACGGGCTCGGGGATGCCCTTGAAGCGCCGGATGCCGACCTCGCTGGACGGCACCTCGGCCTTGTTCATCGCCAGGTACACCACGTCGGTGAACCAGACCTCCCCCGCCTCGGTGATGGCCTCGAGGCGGGCCGCGACGTTCACCGCCTCTCCGAAGACGTCGTTGTCCCGCTCCTCCACCTCCCCCGCGCTGAGCGCGACCCGGATGCTGATCCGATCGGACTCCGGTCGCTCCTGGTTCCACGACGCGAGGACGCTCTGCATCTGGAGACCACAAAGCACCGCATTGGTCGGGGACGTGAAGGCCACCAGGAGGGCGTCGCCGATGGTCTTCACCAGGCGCCCCCCGTGTTGCGCGGCGACGGGCAGGAGCAGATCCTCGTGCACCGCCAGGAGCTCCCGCAGGCTCTCCCGGGAGGTGGACGACGTGCGCTCGGTGAAGCCCTGGATGTCCGTGAACATCACGGTGAGGACTCGGCTGCTCATGGGGCGACCTCGACCTGGTAGCTCAGGGTCACCGCCTCCACCACCGTGACAGGATCCGGGAGCCCGGAGACGTCGAGCTGGATTCGGAACGAGACGAAGGCGCCGGGGGGCAGGCTCCCCGGGGCGGTGGACCACGCCGACTCCGTACCCGGCGCCGGCTCGTCCCCGACGTCCTCCGGCGCGGTGCGGACCTCGAAGCTGTCCGCCGGACCGAGACCGGAGGCCTCGAACCCGGTGAGCACGGTCTCGGGATGGGGGAGCACGTACCAGCGGCTCTCTGCGTAGCCCCCGGCGGAGACCACCACCTCCGTGGTGTCGAACACGCCGTCCCCGATGAGGATCGCGCCCATGGAGATCTGGGTCTCGATCCGGATGCGCCCGTCCGCACCGCTGCCGCCGCGCCCCTGCCCCGGGACGGGGTCCTTCGCCGCAGGATTGACGGGGCAGCCCCCGCCCTGACTCAGGATCCCGGTGATGCCGCCCACCGCGGTCACGGAGCCCGTGGCCCGAAGCGCCGCGGCCCGGATCAGGAGCGCGCCGCCGCTCCCGCCTCCCCCGCTGCCGCCGAAGCTGCCGCCGCCGCTTGGGTTGCAGACCCCATCGGCGCAGCCGTCCTCACATGCAGGGCCGCAGGTCCCGTCGTCGAAGTCCGAGGCGCCCATGTTGTCCCCGCCGTCACCGCCGTCCAGGTGGATGTCGCCGGTCATCTCGATCTGCCCGGGGGTCTCGATCCGCAACGCGCCGCCGCCGCCGCCGCCGCCGCTGCCGGGGTTCCAGACCTCCGTGGCGAAGCACCCGGTGGTGCCGAGGCAGGCCGAGGGGACGTTCGGGCAGTAGGAGCATGCCGGTGGGTTCGCCGGGCAGGAGCCATAGGAGAAGGTTCCGGTGACGATGCAGGCCCCGTCGCCGCACCAGGTGCACGCCGCCGCCACCGCGTCCCCGGCGCCGCCGCCGCCGCTGCCCCCCTCCAGCGCGACCAGGAGCTCGTCTCCGTAAGCCACGCCTCCATCGGGGCCGCTGGTCTCCGAGCACTGGTTGGTGCCCCCGTTCTGGCCGTCGGTCCCGTAACCGGCGCCGCCCCCGGAGGAGAAGCTCCCGGGGGAACCGCCCGTGCCGCCCCCGGGCCCGCCGCCGTCCCAGCCCGCGCCGGCCCCGCCGCCTGCCCCGCCGTCGAAGCCGCCGGGGCCCCTCTCGCCGCCCTCGCCCGCGGACGCGTTGCCGTAGGGGTTCCCGCAGCAGGCGCTGTAGCCGTTGCCACCGTCGACCCCGTCGAGGACGATGTCCCCGTCGATGTCGACCCCACCCTGGACGAGGAGCTCCAGGGGGAGGCTCCCCTTGGCGGTCACCGTGACCCCGGCGGGGATGTTCACCAGGGTGAACTCGTAGGGACCGGCGTCGGTGTCCAGGACGACGTCCTGGGCCGGAGTGAAGGCCCCGTCCACCCCGGTGCCACCGTCCAGGGGCGCCGCCGGGGACCCGAAGCTCGGAGGCGGATCGGGGTTGAGGAGGTACGCCTGCAGTCCGCCGGCGGATTCGATTCGGATGGTGCCCCCGCCGCCGTCACCGGAGATCACCCACTCCTTCTGGTTCGAGTTCGTGATCAGGCCCCCACGACCGCCGACTGCGGACACGGCGCCGCCGTCGATGAAGACCTCCCCGAGGGCGCTCAGGAGGACCGCACCGCCGCTCCCGCCTCCGCCGGCGCCGGACCAGTCGCCCCAGCCGCCGTTGCCGCCGTCCGCGGTGATCCGCCCGGAGAGCACCACGTCGCCCTCGCTGTAGATCCCGATGCCGCCGCCGCCGCCGCCGCCGCTCCCGCCGGGACGATCCCAGTCGTTCAGGGCGCCGTCCCCCAGGGCCGCATAGCCGCCCTGGCAGGCCCCCTGGTAGCAGTTGCCGCCGCAGCCCAAGCAGGTGCCGTCGTCGCCACCCACATCACCACCGCCGCCGCCACCGCCGCCGCTGCCGCCCTGGAGGACAGCGAGGGTCGGATCTCCATAGACCGGCCCCCCGAGGCCCGGCGCCACGCCGTCGCCGAGCCCGTCATCACCGGCGCTCCCGAAGCCGCCGCCCCCCGCACCGGCACCGTTTGGGAACGCACCGTCGGCGCCCCCGCCGCCGCCGCCCGGCCCCGCGCCGTCCACCCCCGTCTCTCCCCACCCGGCGCCGCTGTCCCCACCGCCGCCGCCGCCAGGGCCGCCGAGACCGCCCATCAGCGCGACACCGCCGGGGGGCGGCGGGGGACCCGAGGGCACCGACGCAGCATGCACGCCTTGCTGCCCGTCGGCCCGCAGCCACCCGTGGATCTCCACGTCTCCGATGACCCGCGCCGTGAAGGGGTTCGGGCCGATGAGCTTGACCTCCACGTCCGGGTCGATGATGAAGCTCGTGTAATGGAAGACGCCGCCGTTCGCCGCCGTGTCGATGAGGGTGTTCTGCGTCGCGTGGAAGGCCCCGTCGGCGCCGTCACCCCCGAAGCTCTCCAGGTCCACGGTGAGGACGTCGTCTCCCCACGCTGCGGTGGTCGGCTGGGCCGCCATGTCTGCATCGAGGAACTCCTCGACCACCGCACCAGAGATCGTACACAGCGGCCCCTCGGGCCCGAGGTGGCAGGGGGCGCCATCGGGGCAGGGGTTCGGATCGCAGGGCTCCGACACGTCGGCCGGGAGGTCCGGTGGGGTGTCGAAGGGGATGTCCGCGGTGATGTCCTGAGGGGCGTCCGGGGCCACGTCGCCGGGGACATCCGTTGAGCTGTCCGGGGTGGCATCCGGGAGGGCATCCGGATCGAAGACGTCAGGCATGACCTCGGTTCGGAGATCCTCGGGAACCACCATGTCCCAGGCCGGCGTATCCACGGCCACGTCGAACCCCGCGTCCTCGCCGGGGCTGCCCCAGGGACCGGAGGGGTCTCCACCGCAGGCCGCAGCGAGGGACGCCAGAACCACCAACAGAGAGCACGCGCGGAAGGTCATGTTCAGCCTCATGTGCGGAGGGGATGCCCGGGTTGATTCTAGCGGTGTCGACGGGAGGTCGCAACGGGGGTGTGGCGAGGCCTATCCCCCGGACACCCGGGTTCCCGCTGGGACCGCGACGGCGTCGGCCACCCCGAGCCGCTCCAGGAGGGGGGTCACCGGGGTGACGGGCATGCGCCGCCGACCCCACTGACCCATGGAGACTCCGGGCTTGTTGAGGCCGTGGTAGTCGGAGCCGGCAGAGCAGAAGAGGCGCCGCTGCATCGCCCAGCGCAGGAGGGCATTTGCGACATCGACCCCCTGGGAGGGGTGGAAGGCCTCGACGCCGTCGAGCCCCATCTCGCGCAGGGTGTCGAGGTAGGGAGCCAGCCGGTTGATGTCACGGCTCACCGCGGAGATCGGATGTGCGGCGATGACCACTGCGCCGGCCCGATGGGCGGTCTCGATGATCTCCCCGGGCGGCGGCTTCTCCCGCCCCACATAGGCGGGCGCCTTGTCCCCGACGAACCGGTCCCACGCATCGTTGCGGTGCCGGGCCCAGCCCCCGTTCACCAGGGCCGAGACGAAGTGAGGCCGCCCGACGCTGAAGGCCCCGGCCTCTGCCTCCACCTGCGCCGGTGACAGCGCCACCCCCATGCCTTGCAGCCGCTGAAGGATCCCGAGGTTCCGACGGGTCCTGGCGTCGGTGATCCACTGGACGAGGGTGAGGAGCTCCGGGTTCAACAGATCGAAGCCGAGGATGAGCAGATGGAGAGTTCCACCCTCACACTGTGCGCTGACCTCGATCCCGGTGACACCCTGGACCCCTGCGGCCCTGCACCCGTCCAGGAAGGGCATCAGCCCGCCGATGGTGTCGTGATCCGTGAGGGCCGCAACCCCCACCCGGGACCGGATCATGACCCGCGGGAGTCCGGATGGTTCGTCGGTGCCATCGGAGGCGTTGGAGTGGACATGAAGGTCCGCGTAGAGATCCGCCAAGGTCGCTCCCCCCTTTCAACGAGAACAGTACCAACAACCTCCGACGATACAAGTCCGCGAATCGGGCCTTGCGCGGCTCCGGCCATGCAACTATCCTGACCTGCTCGCTTGACGGAGGGGGACGCGGATGCTGAAGGGTGATTATGGAACGCTGCTCGACTCGCTGGGACCCCGACGCGACGCGGTGATGGCCCTCCTCGAGCACCTCGAGGAGGAGACCGACTGGCTCTGGACCCCGGCCTCCACGGACCACCACTGCGACGACGACGGCGGGCTCCTCGTCCACAGCCGGACCGTGGCCCAGCTCACCATGGATCTGAAGGCGCGCCTGCGCCCCGACCTGGACGACGAGTCCTGCCTCATCGTGGCCCTCTTCCACGACATCGGGAAGGTCGGCTCCAAGGGCCACCCCGCGGTGATCCGGGACGACAAGGGGCGGTGGCTCCTCGCCCCGGACCGGGTGGCCATGAGCCACCCGGTCCGCAGCGTCCACCTCGTCTCCCGCTTTCTCCCGGTCACCGAGGAGGAGATCCAGGCGATCGCCTACCACGACGGACAGTACGTGGCCGCCAACCGGGTCGTGAAGAACCGGGAGACCCCCCTGCTGCTGATCCTCCACTTCGCGGACATGTGGGCCTCCCACATCCTGGAGATGGAGGCCGAGGGCCCCGGCCCCGACGGGACCTACCACGCACCGGGGAGCCTCGGATGAGCCGCTCCGTCGTCACCGTCGGCGGCCTCCCGGGGTCCGGCACCACCACCACCTGCATCCTCCTCGAGCAGCGGACCGGCCTCTCCCACGTGAACATCGGCACGATCTTCCGGACCATGGCCACGGAGCGAGGGATGTCCCTCAACGAGTTCGGCGCCTACGTCGTGTCCCACCCCGAGGTCGACCGGGAGTTGGACGCGCGCCAGGTGGAGATCGCCCGGGGCGGCGGCGTCCTCCTGGAGGGTCGGCTGTCGGGATACATGGTCGGGGAGGCAGGCCTCGACGTTCTCCGGGTCTGGCTGGACGCAGCAGAGGAGATCCGCCACGCACGGGTGGCGCGGCGTGAGGGGATCAGCCTCGCAGCGGCCCGCACGATCACCGAGGAGCGTGAGCGGGACGAGAAAGCTCGCTACCTCGATTTCTATGGATTTGATCTGTACGACACTTCGATCTATGACTTGATCATCGACACGGGCAGAACCCCGACCGAGGACGTGGTCCGGAGAATTCTCGCGTCGATGTGAGAGGACACCCTCATCGACCCCAAGGACCGCGACGCCCAGTTCCGGAGCCTGAAGGACGAGGCGGAGAAGGAGTTCCAGAGCCGATCCGCTCGATCACCCGCGTGAGCTCGTGAGAGGTCGGGTCCGTTCCCATAGTGCTGCCCATAGTGCTGTGCTTCTGTTCAAAGGAGTTGTACGGTTCCCGGTATGGAGACTCCGGGGAGACCCATCCAGATGAGCGCCATCGATCCCAAGGGGGGCCGCGACTACATCGTCGTGAGCGACCTCCACCTGGGCGAGGGGCTGGGGAGCGAGTCCGAGCGCTACGCCCTGGTGGAGGATTTCTTCTACGACGACGCGTTCGCTCGGCTCCTCGCACACACGTCCTCGCTGTACGCCGAGACCCCGGCGCGGCTGTGCCTGGTCCTCAACGGCGACGTCTTCGACTTCCTGACGGTCGCGTCGGTGCCGGACGACCTGGAATTGGACGTCTCGCCCCTCGAGAAGAGATTCGGACTCGATCCGACGGCCCCGAAGTCGGTGCTGAAGCTGCAGGCCATCATCGCCGGACACCCGGTGTTCTTCTCTGCGCTGGCTGCCTTCGTGGCAACGGGACATGGTGTGGAGATCCTCCGGGGCAACCACGACCTGGAGATCTTCTTCCCCGCGGTCCAGGAGCACCTGCTGGAGTGCCTGTCCCGGATCGGCGACGTCCCCCTCGAGGCGGTGCGGGACCGGGTGCGCTTCCACCAGAGCTTCTACCTCGACCCGGGCAGGGTCTACATCGAGCACGGCAACCAGTACGAAGCCTCCAACAGCATCCGATACCCGCTCAGCCCGGTAATGCCGACGCGATCCCCCGGCGCCGAGCAGGCCCTCGACTATCCCCTGGGCTCTCTCTTCGTGCGCTACTTCTACAACCGGGTCCGCCAGGCGAACCCCTATGCGCCCCGGGTTGTATCCATCGAGCAGTACTTCGATTTCCTGCGCCACCACAACCCCCTGGACCTCGTCAAGGAGGTCCGGGCCCAGTACCCGTTCTTCATCTCCGCGTTGAACCCCCGGGTGATGGCCGGCAGCTCGGGGCCTTCGCAGGGTCTCGACGAACAGCAGAACGAGACCTTCGAGCTCCTGGCGGAGTCAACCGAGCCGGAGAACCTGCACGTCATCCTCTCCGGGCTGAAGGAGAGGCCGCTGTCCGCGTCCAACGTGAGCCTCGTACGGGAGATGCTCAAGCCGTTGATTCGCCGGGCCCTGTGGGCAGCCGGGGCCGCGGTGGGCGCCATCTACGTCTGGCTGCTGCTGTTCAACCTCATCCAGGCTCCATTCCTGGGCGGGGGGATCTTTGTCAAGGCGACCCTCCTGTTCCTGCTGTCCATGGGGTCCATATTGGCCCTCCTGTGGGCGGGCAGCCACCTCACCCGGCGCCTGGCCAAGCGGATCGACAAGACCGTGGAGCGCTGCGCAAAGGTGGCCGAGGAGATCGCGTCGAAGACCGGCGTGGCCGCGGTGATCATGGGGCACACCCACGATGTGGACCGCCGAAGGCTCGACAGCGGGGGGGTCTACATCAACTGCGGCACCTGGATCTCCGTGCTCAACCGCTGGAGCAACCTGATCCCCGATGCACGGCGCATGACCTTCGTATTCGTGCGAGGGGACGACATCTCCCTGGTGCGCTGGAACGACGACGCGGAGCGGATCGACAAGGTCCCGCTGTTCGAGCGACCCACGGGCAGGGCGCGCAAGTGGGCGAACATCTTCAGAGGCCCGGGGGGGCGTACTCCACGTCCTGGATCTCGATCTGCAAGGCCCCGAAGTGCTGGAACATCTTGAAGCCGTCCTCGTGATCGAAGGTGATGTGGGTCGCGTCCACCGGATACTCGTCCCAGGTGGGATCAACGGCCACCCAATGTCCGTCCACCCAGGCCTCGGCCCAGGCGTGGTACCCGAAGGTCGGCGGGACGCTCCCCGCGTAGGCCACCCCCGAGGCGGCCCGGGCGGGGACCCCCCGTGCCCGCAGGAGGGCCACCAGCAGGGTGGCGTACTCCAGGCAATCGCCGCGGCCGTCGAGGAGGATCTCCTCGGCCCGGTCCAGGCTCACGCCCAGCTCGTACTTCATGTGCTTGTGGACGACCTTCGACAGGTGGAGCACGAGCTCCAGCCCCGTGCGCTCCCCGGCCTCGCGCTTCGCCATCCCCCGGATCTCGGGGTGGTCGCAGCCGGTGTCGGGTTTGCACTCCAACCACTTCGGATCGGGGATCGGCGGTCGCCGCTCCTTGACGCCGACCAGGCGCGGCAGGAGCTGGGTCAGGCGCCCGTCCAGCCAGTCGGGACCGCCACCCGCCAGATCCTTCAGGGCGCGGGCGCGGACCTCCAGAACGACGCCGGCGTCGGTGATCTCCCGGACGGTCTGCCGGGCATCCTCGAGGAGATCCTCCGACTTGACGCCCTTGAGGAAGACCTTCAGGCGGACCACCCGCTCCAGGGCCTCGTCGTCCAGGGCACGATTCGCCGACACGTGGGACGCCAGGGAGAGATCCAGGCCGCTCTTGGAGAGGCTCTTCGCAGTGGCCTCGTCCTCCAGGACCATCCGCACCGACGGCCCGAGGCCGCCCTCGAGGATCAGGCCACTCTCCCCGAGGACCATGTCGATGCTCATGCCCCGGTCATCGTGGATCGCCAGGTCGAAGACCCGGGTGCCCGCCTTCGCTGTCCCGGTCCGACGCTCCCCCTTGTACTCCAGGGTCTGTCCGTGGCGCTCCTGCTCGGTGACGTCCACGGTATGGTAGGCCACCGTGTCCCCGACGTTCATGCGGGCCAGACCCGCCCACGGGACCAGCTCCCTGGCGTCCGCCGGGGGCCAGTCCCAGGTCACCTGGGACTTCGCGCCCCGGCTCTCGACGTCCACGACGAAGCCCTCACCGACCTTCTCTGCGCTTGCGGTGACCTTCCGGTCCCTGTCGACGAGGGTCCCCGAGGCCCGCAGCATGGCCCAGCCCCCGCCCCGGCGGTACACCGCGGCGTGGTCGATCTCCGTCTTCATCTCCTGAAACATCACCTGGAGCTTGAAGAAGGCCTTCCAGGTCTGGGTGATCTCGACGTCCCCCAGGGTGATGTCCTCCCGCACCCAGCCCATCTTGGTGCCGAGCATGTAAACTCCGTACCACCGCACCCCCACCATGGGCGCCAGGGCCGCCTCGATCTCCGCGTCCGTGGGGGAGACCTCCGCGGCGCCCGCCGCCCCCGGAGCCAACAGCGTCACAAGCACCAGCCCGATGATCAACCGCGTCATGTCCCTCTCCCCCATTGTCCATCGTCCATTGTCCATCATGCTGCGCGCAACGCAATGGCCGCATGCCGTTGCAAATCTCCACGCTGTTGTTAACATCCCTGCACCATGAGGCCTTTCTTCAAAGACGACTTCGCCGCCCTCGTCCCCGACGCCCACCGCTGGGTGTCCCGGTGGGTCGCTGCGTGCGACCGCCTGGACCTGCCCCTGCGGCGGACGACCCTGGCCGACGGCGCCCTGCACATGGTCATGGACCGGGCCCCGGGGACCTGGACCGCGGTGCTCCGACCCGCCGGCGATCAACGCGGCTGGCGCACCGTGGCCGGCTTCGTCCTCGCATACGAGGGGCTCACCGAGTTGGACGGGGCCACCGCGCCGGTGCTGGATCGCCTGGCGCGGATCCTCGAGAGGTTCGCGCCGCACCTCCCGGACCGCTTCGAGGGCTTCGCGTTCGTCGGGCGCCGGGAGGACGATCCCGTGGCGGCCCTGCGCACCATGTTCCCCTTCGCCACGGTGGAGCGGAGCCGGCAGGACCACGGCGAGGTGCTGGAGGTCCTGGTGCGCACCACCTCCCGGTGCAACCAGCGCTGCCCCTTCTGCTCCGGCCCCGAGCACGACCTCCCGGAGTCGGACATGGTCCGGGCCTGCGTGGAGGCGGCGGGGCGCTGGCTCCCCGGCTGCATGGTGAGCCTCACCGGCGGCGAACCGACCCTCAAGCCGTCCTTCCCCGGGGAGCTGGACGCGGCCCTGGCCGCGCCGGGGGTCAACCAGGTCCAGGTCCAGACCAACGCAGTGGGGTTCGCCCGCAGAGTGGACCCCGCGTCGATCCCGGCGTCGGACCGGCTCACCTTCTTCGTGAGCCTCCACGGCGTGGACCCCGGGATCTACGACGAGTGCACCGGCACCACGAGGCAGCTCGACGACGCCCTCAAGGGGCTGGACCGGATCCTGGGCGCAGGGCACCAGGTCATCGTCAACACGGTGATCACGTCTGCGAACCTGGAGCATCTGCCGGCCATGGCCGAGTTCCTCGCCGACCGATACCCTGTGGGAGGGGCGTCCACGCCCCGAATCGGCCCGTGGACGGGCCTCCCACAGTCGAGACCCGTGTGGCATTTCTCCGTGCTGATCTGCCCCGATCGCAGCCCGGAAGCGGCGGCGTACCTCGTGGAGTATCGACGTCTGGTCCCCGTGGTGGAGGCCGTACAGACCCAGGCCCGGGACCTGGGCCTCGAGGTCCAGTCCCTCCTGTCGTCGACCCACGCGTCGGTGCCTCCCTGCGCCGTGCCCCCGGCGCACCGCGCGGCGGGGCGATCCGCTCCGGAGCTCGCTGCGACGGAGACGGGCTACGAGGATCCGGACCGTCCCTGGGTGAAGTCCAACCGCTGTCGCACCTGCCGGGAGGACCCTCGCTGCCTGGGCGTTCCGGCCCCCTACGCCCGCCGCTTCGGCCTCGACGGCCTTGAACCGATCCCGGAGAACGAGTATTGATGAAGGTCCGGCGGCACCTCTTTCCGAGCCGGCCTCGAGGAGCATCGCAATGAGCCAGCGCATCGCAATCTACGGCAAGGGCGGCA
Source organism: Pseudomonadota bacterium (assembly GCA_043815665.1). Taxonomy (GTDB): domain Bacteria; phylum Myxococcota_A; class UBA9042; order CAIXZC01; family CAIXZC01; genus CAZNWW01. The sequence goes on along the minus strand of JBDRIT010000246.1, from coordinate 9,209 downwards.
TCGGCAAGTCCGTCGTCGCGACCAGCCTCAGCGCCACCTTCGCCACCCGGGGAATGGCGGTCCTCCATATCGGCTGTGACCCCAAGAGCGACTCCGCGGTGCGGCTCATGGGCGGGTATCGGAAGATCCCGACGGTGCTCGAGGTCCTCGGCGACGACGCGTCTGCGGTGTCCACGGAGCACATCATCCACGAAGGCCGCCTCGGCATCCACTGCTGCGAGGCCGGGGGACCGCCCCCCGGTCTGGGCTGCGGCGGTCGGGGCGTGGCCCGGACCCTGGAGTTCCTCGAGGACATGGAGGTCATCGACTCGGGGAACTACGACGCGGTAATCTTCGACGTCCTCGGGGACGTGGTCTGCGGCGGCTTCGCCGCGCCCCTGCGCCAGGGCTTCGCCGAGAAGGTCTTCATCGTCGTCTCCGAGGAACCCATGTCGGTCTATGCGGCCAACAACATCAGCCGGGCGGTGGAGATCTACCAGCCCAACGGCATCGCCCTTGGGGGCCTCGTGATCAACACCCGGGACAACGCCCACGCGGAGTTCGAGATGCTGGAGGCCTTCGCGGTGCGCCTCTCCACGCGCATCGTCGGCCGGATCCCCCGGGACCCGAAGATCATGGCGGCGGAGCGCAAGGGGATGACGGTGGTGGAGTTCGCCCCGGACGCCCCCGCGGCGAATGCGTTCATGGAGCTGGCGGACAGCATCATCGCCCTGGAGGGCGTGGCCCTCCCCACCCCGACCCCCCTGGACGACGAGGCGTTCTACAAGTTCATGGAGCAGTGGTAGCCATGGGGATCCACGTGGAGGCCACCGCCGGCCGCAAGCTCGAGGGCTCGATCACCGCCGGGGGCGCGGCCACCCGCAAGGCCGTGTCCATGCTCCTGGGCCTCGAGGGCAGCGGCCTCCCCTACCGGATCCGGGCGGTGGCCTGGAAGGACCAGGGGCTCCTGGCCTCCCTGACCCTGTCCGACGACAAGGAGCTCCTCTTCTCCTTTGAGCGACGCACGGAAGAGAACGAAGGGATCATCAAGACCGACCACGTGGTGGTCTCCTACTCCGGCGGCGAGATCCCCCGGGACCTCGCACCGATCCTCGAGCGCGTCGGAGGGGCCCGCCTGGCGGACTACAACATGGAACGCCTCGCGGCCCTGGTGGTGGCGGACCCCGAGGCCGGGAAGCCAGGCCTCCCGATCCCGAGCCGGGACGAGCAGGACAACCGCCCCGCCTCCCTCCTGGACACCTGGGGCGAGTCCGACGCGTACGCGGATTTCTTCGCGGGGGGTGAGATCGCCCGCTCCCAGCTGGACAGCCTCGACCCCACCAACCTCTTCGTCTTCGTGCAGCACTCGGACCAGGAGTGCAACCACGTCAACCCCCACTCCGTCGCGCCGATCATGTGGCTGGTGAACTACCCCTGGGAGGAGCGGACCCGCTGGGACCGGGCCGCCCGCCCCGAGGGCTTCACGGACTTCACCGTGGTGGACCGCATGCTCTCCACGGACCTCACGGAGAACGACGTGATCATGGGCAACCCGGGCAAGGTCCGGAGGGTCCTGGAGAAGGGCCTGGAGGTCTCGAAGAAGTTGGACAAGACCCTCTTCTTCTCCAACACCTGCGTCCCGGTGGTCACCGGCGAGGACGTCGAGTCCGAGGTGAAGCGGGCCCGGGCCGGGTGCGAGGACTGCCCGATCCTGTACCTCACGGTCACCCCCCGGGCCATGGTCAACGTGTTCCACGATGTCCTGGTGACCCGCCGCCTCGCGGCCGAGGCCGGCACCGAGCCCCGGGGCCCCAACGTGATCAACCTGGTGGGCTACCCACGGAACCGGTCCCACGACGAGCTGGAGGGCCTGCTCAACGCGGTGGGCGTGGAGCGGAACGTCTCCCTCCTGCCGGACCTGAACTTCGACCTGGTGGAGGAGCTGCCCGCGGCGGCGCTCAACGTCTTCCTGTCCAACTCCCTCTGGCAGCACCTCTACGACCAGCTCACCTTCGAGTCGAAGCTCCCCTTCATCTCCCCCCTGCCGCCCTACGGCCTGGCCGGAAGCCAGGCCTGGCTGGCCGCGATCCTCGACGCGCTGAAGCTCGACGGGGACCCGGGCGCGGCGGTGGACGCGCTCGTCGCGCCCCTCCGGGACCGCTGGGACCGCCTCGTGGAGGAGGCCCGCGGGTACCGGGTCGCCCTGGTGATCCGGGCGTCCGAGACCTACTACCTCACCAAGCCGACCTTCACCTGGGGCGTGCCCATCGTCGCCGCGCTGGAGGAGATGGGCTTCTCCATGGACGTGCTCCTCAAGCTCGACAGCCGGGAGGAGGCGGCCCGGGCGGCCCGGGACGTCCACGGGACCTTCACGCATCCGGACCGCCACACCATCAAGGGCTTCAACTCCATGGACATGCTCTTCAGCCGCCTGGAGGAGGCCCCGTCCCATGCGCTGCTCACCTATCACTTCTTCGACTGGCGCGCCTCCCAGGCCGGCATGAACACCTTCTCGCTCCAGCAGTTCGAGCCCGGCGTCGCCGGCGCGGTGCGGACCCTGGAGCGCCTGGTCGGGATCTGCCGGACCCCCTTCTTCCGGCGCTACGCGCGTCACCTGAAGCGAACCCCCGATGGCCTCCGGGTCCCTGTGGAGAGCTGAACATGCCCGACCTCGACGCAAAGCTCAAAGACGTCGTCCGCCGCCTCGTGGACCACATGGAGGCCGACACCTCCGCGGAGGAGTTCAGCCAGCGTCTCGAGTACTCCTACCTCACCGGCGTCTACCTCGCTGTGAACGCGATCCATGACAGCCGGCTGGTGGTGGAGGGCCCGGACTGCACCTACATGAAGGCGCAGTACGTCCAGGGGAACCACGACCTCTTCTCGACCCTCACCAGCGTGTCGGGCTACCACCGGATCGTGAACACCGCGCTGCACCCGGCCATGATGACCGACAGCAGGGAAGGGCCCATCCGGGAGCTCCTCACGAAGGTTGCGTCCCACGACTCCACCGCGGGCGCGTTCATCTCGTCCATGCCCATGGCCTTCATCACCGGCGCGGACTACGAGCGCCTCTGCCGGGCGGTGCGCGAGGAGACCGGCACCGAGGTGATCAACGTCCGGGGCCTCTCCCTCCAGGGGGACTGGCTCGACGGCTACGCGGAGACCCTCCGCTCACTCGCAAGACAGATCGATCTCCCCCAGGTGGAGACCCACCCCCGGAAGGTCGCGGTGATCGGTCACCTCATGGACCGCACGGAATTCGACCAGGTGGCCAACGTCGCCGAGCTCACGGACATGCTCGAGGCCCTGGACCTGGAGGTGGTCTCGATCTGGCTCTCGGGCCAGGGCTTCAAGGACCTCGCCCGGGCCGCGGAGGCGGGAACGATCCTCTCCCTCCCCTACGCACGCAAGGCGGCGAAGGCCCTGGCGCGGCGCACGGGCGCGGACCTGGTGGAGCTGCCGCTGCCCTTCGGCCTCAAGGCCTGCGAGGAGTGGATGACCACCCTCGGGAGGCGCTTCGGAGAGGAGGTCCGGGCCACCGCCTACGTCGAGGCCCGCCTCGGCGAACTCGTCCCGCGCCTCGAGTGGCTGATCCCCTTCGTCCTCCAGAACGTCCGCGCGGGATGGGTCGGCGATCCCCACCTCTTCCCGGGCTTCGCGGACATCATCGAGCTGGTGGGCGGGCAGGTGTCCTACGGCGTGATCACCAACCGCCCGAGCCACGCCCGGGGGATCCAGGAGCTGGTCGAGGGGTACCACCTCCAGGTCCACCCCCACCAGAAGACCTTCGTGAGGGAGCTGGCCAGGAGCCTCCTGGACAATGGCTTGAACCTCCTGGTGACCAATGACTTCGGCATGCGGATCCCCGCGCACGGCATCGCGTTCCACGACTTCGGCTTCCCCACGGTCTTCCGCCACGAGCTCCACGACCGCCCCTTCCTGGGATTCCGCGGCTTCGCCGCCTTCGTCTCTGACGTGGCGAACCGCCTCCGTCAGCGGGAGGTGGACGACACCCGTCTGGCCCAGCTCCTGGCGCTCCTCGAGAGCAGCGGGTAGAATCGTCGGGTCGAGGTGACACCATGAAGAAGCTCCTCCCGCTCCTCGCATTGATGGTCTCCGCGCCGGTCCTCGCGGATCCGCCGGATCCCTGCACGAACCCCGGGAACGAGACCTGGACGGTCTACCGGTACGCAACCGCCGTGAGCGACAACCAGGGCGGCTGGGACTACACCGGCTGGGCCAAGAACGCGCCGGACGGCCAGTTCGCCCAGAACGCGGACGTGGACGCCTGGGAGGTCCTCACCGCGGGCGGCTGGGGCTTCTGCGACCCCCCCGGCACCGAGATGATCACCGCGGTGAAGCTCCACGTCTTCAGCCAGCAGTCCTTCCCCAACGGGCCCGCGGCCATGGTCCTCTCCGCGGCGGGGCAGAACCACGTGATCGTCGAGCACCCGCAGCTGGAGTGGGACACCGTGGACATCTCCACGGACCAGGCCATCTGGACCTGGGCGCTGGTCAACGGGGTGACCGCCTGGTTCGGACCCCACCTGGAGCCCGGCGCGCCGAAGCTCGGCGCGATGGTCGACAGCTTCAAGGTCGAGGTCACCTTCTCTGCGTGCGGCGCTTTCGACGCGCCTGTCTGCTGGGAGAACGACGTCTGGGCGGAGAACTCCTGCGGCCAGAAGGGGGAGAAGCTGGAGGAGTGCGGAGACACCAACCCCTGCACCGTCGACGGCTGCACCGACGGGGTCTGCTATCACAACGCGGTGGGCTCCTGCTGCCTGGTCGACGGAGACTGCGACGACGAGGTCCAGTGCACCGACGACGTCTGCACCAACAACACCTGCCAGTACTTCGTCCACGACGGTGCCTGCAACGACGGGGACGTCTGCACCGACGGGGACGTCTGCGTGAACACCACCTGCACCCCCGGTCCGCCCCTGGTCTGCGAGGACGCCAACCTCTGCACCGACGACGCATGCGACCCTGTGGACGGCTGCGTCTTCACCCTCAACCTCGCGCCCTGCGACGACGGCAGCGACTGCACCGTGGGCGACCACTGCCAGGACGGGGTCTGCACCAGCGGGCAGTACGTCCCCGGCGGGGAGTGCGGCTGCATCACTGACGACCACTGCCCCGACGACATGAACCTGTGCAACGGCGCCCCGTCCTGCATCGACGGGTTCTGCCAGACCCCCGCGGAGACGGTGGTCGTCTGCAACGACGCGGTCGCAACGGACTGCCTCGTGCCGGTGTGCAACCCCGCCAACGGCCTCTGCCAGAACGTGTCCACCCAGGACAACACCCCCTGCGCGGACCAGTCCGGCTGCCACCTCGGGGTGTGCCAGGGCGGGGTCTGCTCCCTCACGGACTACGCGGACTGCGCGGTGAACGAGGACTGCCCCGACGACGAGAATCCCTGCAACGGCGCGCCCATGTGCGACGGCTGCATCTGTGTCGTGGATCCCACGACCCTCCCAGACTGCGACGACGCCAACCCCTGCACCGCGGACTTCTGCGATCAGGTGAGCGGGGGCTGCCTCCACGAGTGGGCCGCGGGCTGCTGCGTGGCCGACGACGACTGCGACGGCGGGACCTGCGTGGCCGAGGCCTGCCTGGACGGCTGCGGAGAGATCACCTTCGAGGGCCTCTGTGACGGAGACGTCCTGTTCTGGTGTGAGGACAGCGACCTGAAGCAGCAGGACTGCGCGGCCTCGGGCCTCGAGTGCCTCTGGGACGACGACAACGGGGACAACAGCTGCATGGAGGGGGAGTGCTCCTGCGTGGGCCGCGTGTGCGGCGACGATGGCTGTGATGGCTCCTGCGGCGACTGCAAGGCGGGAGAGCAGTGCACACCGGCGGGGCAGTGCGTGGACGAGAACATCTGCGTCCCCGACTGCGCGGACCGGGAGTGCGGCGACGACGGCTGCGAGGGGTCCTGCGGGGAGTGTGAAGACGGCGAGGCTTGCGACGGCGGGCTCTGCGTGGTCGAGGTCTGCGTCCCCGACTGTGAAGGCAGGACCTGCGGCGACGACGGCTGCGGCGGCGCCTGCGGTGTGTGCGGCGAACAGCGCTACTGCACCATGGACGGCTTCTGTACCTGCCCCGGCAGCGGCATCTGGAGCGAGACGGATCAGATCTGTGAGGCCAATGGCGACACAACGAGCGGCTGCGGCGCCGGCCCGGGTCCTGCGGGGGGGTGGTCCTGGCTGCTCCTCGGCCTGTCTGCGCTCCTCGTGACCCGACGGCGACGAACGACGAAAATGTCATCCTGAGCGGAGCCCAGGGAAGCAAAGGACCGCAGGGGTCACAGCAGCCCCCCCCGGGGTCCCTCGACTCCCTGCGTTCGCCTGGGATGACACACGGACGGGTGGATCATGGCCAAAGCGCGAGCAAACGACATCGACGAACGGGTCGGTGACATCCCCGAGGGCGTCCGGAGCGATCGCAGCGGCCAGGACCCCTCTGCCCTGGTGGCGGAGGCCCGGCGGATCCTCGAGGAGGAGTACGACTACGACCGCGCCTGGGAGCTGCTGAAGCTCTCCGCGGTGCGCGGCGACGGCCGCTGGGACGCGGTGGAGCCCCTGGCCCGGTTCCTGGTGGAGGAGTACGCGCAGTTCGAGCCGGCGCTCCGCCTCCTGGAGACCGACGCCTGGGACGGGGTCCCCGAGGCCCGGCGCCTCCAGGCGCAGGCGTACTACCACCTGGGACGCCGGGACGAGGCCATCACCCTGTACGAGGAGGTCGCACCACACATCGGGGACGCCACCATGTGGCTGCGCATCGGGACGATCCGACAGGAGATGGAGTCCCACGACCAGGCGGTGGCGGCCTTCCTGAAGGCCGAGGCCCTGGACCCATCCCTGGCCCGCGCAGGAGAGCGACGCCGGAAGAGCGAGGCGACGGTTCAGGCCCGGACCGGGCCTGTCCTGGCCGAGGCCGGCGGGCTCCTGGACGCGGGCAATGCCGCCGAGGCCGCCGTTGCCTTCGCTGTCCTCGATGGGCTGGTATGGGCTCCTGCCGAGGTGGGACGCCTGCGCCGGCGGATCGACGACGCCCTGAAGCTCGGGAACCTCGCTGCCCTCCTGGATCGGGCATCGGGGCTCGAGGAGGCCGGCGACCACGGGGCCGCGATGGGCGCCTATCGAGAGGCCCTGGTGATGGACGGCGCCTGCAGCCTCGCCCGGGAGCGCATCGACGCGCTCGAGCGGGGCGCCGCCGCGGCCCGGGCCGCGGCCTTGGTGGCGAAGGGGGACGGACATCTCGCAGCGGGCCACGAGACCCGCGCAGTCGAGGTCTGGTACCGGGGCATCACCGAGGCGTCCCGTCACGGCGCGCCCCTCCCCGAGACCGCGGCACCGGACGGCGGCGACCTCTTCACGTTGCTCCGGGACTTTGTCGCCGAGACCGAGCGCTTCGTGGGCGACGCACAGGCGGACGCGCTGGTGGCCCTGCGGACCGCCCGCAGCCGGATCGACGCCGGTGCCCTGGACGCGGCCGCTCGCCTCCACCGTGCAGCGCAGACCCTGGACGGGTTCTCCGTCTACCGGGACGTGGGATCGGCCATCGCCGCGGTTTCCCGAGCCCAGGAGTTGAGGGCAGCGCGGCGTCTGGCGGAGGAGGCGGCATCCCTGGCAGAGGCCGGGGACCGGGCCGGGGCACTGGAGCGATACCGCCGGGCCCAGGCCGCCGGCCTCGACGGCCTCGAGACGACCATCGAAGCGCTCGATGGCCACCTCCGGAGCGCCGAGGGCAGAGCCGCCCTGCTGATCACCGCCCGCCGCCTCCGGGACGGCGGGGACCAGTTCGGTCTCCTGCGGCACCTGCGGTCCCAGCCGACCCTCATGGACGAGGCCCCGGAGACCCGCGACTGGGCGGCCGAGGCCCGCAAGGCCCTGGCGGCGCGCTTCCCCTTCCCCATCGAGAAGCCCGAGGCCGGGATCCTCGGCGCCGAGGGTCGGTTCTCCTCCCGGGACGCATGCATCTCCGATCTGGTCCCCCGGGAGGCCCGGGTGTTTCCCAGCCAGACTCGCAACGCCGCGTTCCTCCAGCAGGGGAAGCGCCTGTCCATGGTGGACCTGGACGAGCTGAGGCTGGCCTGGACCGCGGAGCTCCCGAACGAGGCGATCCCCTCGGGAGAGGGTGCGTCGTTCCTGATCTCCCGCCTCCCCGACGGCGAGGACCTCTTCGCCTGCTTCGACCGGACCGCGGACACCCTGGCCCTGTTCACCCACTTCCGGGGCCAGCTCGAGATGCTCAACCTGCTGCAGCCGAGCCGCTTCCTGAGGGAGTCCAAGGAGAAGCTCCTGGTGAACTTCACCCTGGATGGCTCCGAGCGGAGCCTGGTGGTGCTGGAGACCCCCCAGGGCCGCGCCGGCCCGACCCGGGTCGCGGGGATCTCCCTGGAGGACGGGAGTCGCCTCTTCGAGAACGAGCACTCCTACGGCCTGTACCACCTGGCCCGACTCCCATGGAGGGAAGCCGCGTACCGGGTGAACCGCGTCTTCGACCCCCGTGGGTTCCGCCGCCCGGGGTTCTTCACCTGGGGCGTCATGGACGGCCGCGGCAGGATCACCGACCGCTTCCACGTGCCCCCGGACAACGTGGAGGGCGCCTTCCTGGAGGGGATCACCTTCCTCCAGGAGAGCCCGACGTCGGGGCGCTTCTACTTCTTCTCACGCTTCATCGAACCCTACACGGGCCAGGTTGTGCGCTCACCGCCGGCCTTCGTCGCGATGGAGCCCGACGGGTCGATCTACTACTCGGTCATGGACGGCAACGCGCTCCTGCGGGACAAGGCCGAGGTCCAGGGGAGCCTCTACCTGGTGACCACCCCGGCCGGGGAGCGCCTCCTGGTCCCCTACAAGAAGAGGGCCCACCACTTCATCGGGATCTTCGACGCGGTGGATCTCCAACCCCTCCACCGCATCGAGCTGGAGTCCTCCGCGGACGGCCTCTCGATCCTCGTCAACCGGGACCGCACCGCGGCCTGGGTCTACGCGCTCTTCGACGGCGGCGAGCTCTTCTCGATCCGCAAGCTCGACGCCGCCGCGGGCAAGATCATCGGCTGATCTCTCCCTGGGTACTTGGTAGGGTCGAGGACTGGCGTAGTGCCGGTAGGTTTGGCCCATCTGTTTTCTCCCCGTTTCCTCTGGGAGTGCCTCAATCTCCAAACCTTGAGCCTATCTCCAGCCCCCTCCTCATCGCACGCAGCGTGCGGATTTCCC
>JBDRIT010000245.1:0-44651 GCA_043815665.1 Pseudomonadota bacterium | reverse complement strand
GCCCACTCCTTCACCGATGTTGAAGGGAACACTGCGCGACGCTCTGCGCATTTGACTGCGAAAGTCCGCTTCTCCCCGCGGGAACTGGGCGATGATGCATCCGGTCCTTCGGTAGAGATCGAGGGCGCATCGGTACACATCATGCGTGATCGGTAAAGCTGCCTGAGGGCTCGAACCCAGGTCGAAGACCGGTGCCCAGGGCCGTAGGCCCGGTGCCCAGAGCAGGGCTCGGTGCCCAGGGTCGAAGACCCGGTGCCCAGGGCGAAGCCTGGTGCCCGAATCCAAGTCCCTACGGGCACCGCCCTTCGGGCTGGGCACCGCCTGCTGCGCATGCTGGGCACCGCCGGCGAGGCCGGGTGGGCACCGGGCCACTGGCCCTGGGCATGAAAATGCCCTTAACCGAACACGCATGCGGTACACATCCAGTTTGTGAAGGTCGTTCCGACGCCGTCTATCCATTGGCTCCTCCTCCTCTGTTATTCCGTGACCGTGACCGTGACCGATGGATGGACGCGGCCACTATGGGTTTCGCTTTGGGCCCGCGTGGAGGAAGCAAACGCTACCCACGAAGATGTCACAAGAGCCTCTTTTCCCTGCCCTCCCCGTCCTTTACTTCCGGTGCGGTTCTACGTCTGCCGGATCCACGTCCCGCCGAACCGGGGTACGATGTGGGGAGACGAACGGGAACTACAGGAGTCCCAGGAGCGGGCCGAGCCAGAGATGGAGGCCGGCGTTGAGCTGCTGGTTGTCGGGGATCTGCCAGTCCGGGCCCCCGTCCTCCTTCCAGGCCGCGTCGACGTAGACGAACCCGCCGAGGGTCGGGTCCTCCCACACCAGGTAGGGGACCTTGGTGACGTTGCCGTCCGCGTCCATCTCCCAGGGGGTCCCGACGAAGTGCGGGGCGTCCACCAGCTCCACGTCGCCGCAGAGGAGGCCGCCGGAGCCCGACGGGAAGCCGTCGTGTAAGAGGTCCTCGGGGCACTCCCAGGAGAGGAGCCAGGTCTCGTCGTCAACCGGATCCTGCAGCAGCGGGAGGAGGACCCTCAGCCCGGAGGGGACCTGGTGGAAGCCCGCCCAGTCGAAGCCGAGGACATCAGGGAAGAAGCCCCCGAGGAGGGTGAGGATCTGGTCGATCTCCAGGTGGGAGATGTCCACCGGGAGGGACAACCCCATCTCTTCAAGGATTCCGAGCTTCGCGGCGAGGCCCATGATCGTGGCGAGCTGCAGCCCCGGTCCCCGGGAGAACGGGACCACGGCGCCGGGCTCGTCCAGCGCGTCGACGAGCGCCACCGTCGCGTCCAGGATGTCCTGGGTCAGGCGCACCCGGAGCGGCTCCTCGATCCCCTCGTAGCCATCCAGGGTCACCCGGTTGCGGAGGACGAGGATGCGCTCCCCCTGGTCCCACTCGAGGCGGGTCACGTCCTGGTCCGTGGGCTCCTCTGATTCCATCCAGGCCACCGCATCGAGGAGGTGACTCCCCACGTTACGCATCAACGCGGGCGCCTCGTCGAAGAGCCGCACCCCGTCCCCTTCGTTGAGGCCGAGGAAGGCGGGAGAGGTCCCGAGGAGGTACGCAACCGCATCGAGGATGACGATGGGTTCGACGCTGCCGTTCTGGACCTTCTGGGCGATGACCATGGCGTAGGAGAAATCGGTCGCCAGATCCTGCGCCCCCAGGAGCCCGGTGATCCACCTGCAGAGGCCGTTGACCGATCGGATCAGGGCCACGTCGCCGAGGTCGAAGCGGCCGCGGTACACGAGCATGGGGCGTGTGACATAGTGGAGGGGCGCTCGATCGATGATCCACTCGAAGGCCGGGTCGTCGATCCGGGAGAGGAGGGCCTCAGCCCTTGCGAAGCGCTCGTTGAGCGCCGTCAGGACGTCCGCCACCTGCTGCGCCATGGCCTCGTTCATGGACTCGGGATCCCGGGTCCCCTCGCCGGCCGCATAGCCCAGGAACTGCGCCGGCATGTTCGTAAGCATGGCCAGGAACTCCGCCGCGTGGATGTACTGTGCAAGGCCGGCGCCGAAGAGGATCTCGGGATCGTCCGGCGCCACCTCCAGGGCCTCCTCGAAGAACGCCAGGGCCATCTGGGGCTCGCCGTGGGACAGCCAGAAGCGGCCCTCCTCCAGGAGGGCGGCGATGTCCGGCGGGGGCGGCAGCTCCGTGTCCGGGGGCGCATCGGGCAGGAGGAGCTCCGACCCGGAGTCGAACCCGGTCCGATCCTCCGCTCCGTCCACCTGCGTCGTGTCCGCTGCGGGCTCGTGGGTCGCAGGGTCGGAGCACGCGCCGAGGCACAGGGCGAGGACGACGATCAGGGGCGTCGGTGTGCGCATCAGTCGTCACTCCACTTCGCATAGGGCGGCGGGTCGACGTCGCCCTTCTGGATCCGCCAGATGATCTCGCCGAGGCCCTTCGCCCCGTCCACCCGCTCGGTGGCGATCCCCGCGCTGGCCGCGGCCTGGGCGGCGTCGCTGCGGTTGAACTCCTCCGGGATGAGCCGGGGGATCACGTCGTAGGCCGTCGGGTCCATCTGCTCCTCCTCGCCCCGGGGGAGGAAGATGTCCAGCATGGGCGGCGCGAGGCCGGTGTTGAGGTTCATGGGCGGCAGGCGCAGGAGCATCTCGATGGTGCGGTACATCGCGGGGATGGAGTAATGGACCGACGAGACGTGGTTCCGGCGCACCCAGGGGCTGGCGACCACGCAGACCGAGCGGTGGCTGTGGACGTGGTCCCCTCCGTAGCCCTGGGGGTCGTCCTGGATGATGAAGACGATGGACGAGTCCCAGTAGGGGGAGTGGGAGATGGCGTCCACGATGATCCCGGTGCCCTCGTCGTTGTCGGCGACCATGCTCGCCGGGGTCGGCATCCCGGCCTTCCCGCCCGCGGTGTGGTCGTTGGGCAGCGCGATGTAGACGAACTCCGGGAAGATCCCCAGCTCCAGCTCCCGCACGAACTCCTTCGCCTTCCAGACGTCGGGGATGGAGAGGTTGTAGTAGGGGAACTTCGGATTGATGAAGGCCTCCCAGTCGCCGAAGAGCTCCTTGGTGAAGCTCTCGAACTCCCCGTAGTTGCGGAAGGTGACCCCGTTGAGCCAGCAATGGTCGAAGATCGAGCGCTCGGCGTGGATCGAGGACGGATCCACGCCCGGGAGGATGAACTGGTTGAAGTCCGCGGGATAGAGCTTCTCGAAGAGGTCGTTGCAGTCCGCCTGGGTGGTCCAGGTGTGGCCCTGCACCGACTCCTCGGAGTCGGCGTAGTAGTTGTCCAGGTTGACGAACTCTCTGGCCAGGCGGTGGAGGTTCGGGGTGAACTCCTCGCCGAAGACCGTGAGGGCCGGGTCCCCGTCGCCGACCTCGAGATCCCCGAGGACTGCGTCGTAGGTCTTGTTCTCCCGGACGATGACCACCACGTGCTCGATCACCTGCTCCTCGTCGGGATCCAGGGGCAGGGGCAGGGCCTGCGCGCAGTCGGAGTCGGAGAAGAACTCCGTCGCGCGGGTGACGTTGCTGTCCGCCGCCTCGGTCCAGGCGGCGAGGGTCTCCGGGGACGGCTTCATGGGGACGAAGGACACGACCCCGGGCCAGCTGTGGAGCTTCTTGGTGGCTCCCCAACCCTTGGACGAGGCGATCATCATCGTCGCACCGTCGGCGGTGGCGGCGAGGCCGGTCGGGTAGAAGCCCGTGGGGATCGCACCCAGGAGCTCGATCTGGGGAAGGGAGTACACCCGGACCATGTTGAGATCTGCGAAGGACACGAAGAGCCGGGTCCCGTCCGGGGAGACCAGGAGCTCGTTGGGCGTCCCCCCGGGGACCCCGGCGAGGGTGGTCACGTCCACGGTGCGGAGGAGCTCGAAGGGGGACATCCGTAGCACGGAGATGCTGTCGGAGTCGGTGTTCGCCACGTAGAGGAGGCCCCGGGAGGGATCCACCGCCATGCCCATGGGGTTGAGCCCCACGCGGACATGCTTCACGGTCTCGCCGGTGCTCCTGGAGACCTTCGTGACCTTGTCGTCGCCCGCATGGGTGAAGTAGATGTGCTCCCCGTCGGGATCGACGACGATGCCATAGGGATAGATGCCGTGCGAGGCGTACTCGTCGAGCACGGAGAGATCCTCGGGATCCAGCTCCCAGACCTTGGAGCTGAGCCCGGACACGGCGATGACGCGGTGATCCTTGACGCTGTAGGCGAGGGACGTGGGGGCGCCGGGCAGATCCGCGTTCGTCGCCACGTCCCAGCGGCCGTCCTTCCCCACCCGCTCCAGCCGGGAGACGCGCCCCTCGGACGCATCCGCAGTGATGATCCACTCGCCGTCCCGGTCGACGAGGATGCCCCGGAACCCGCCGACGCCAGGGACCACGTACCGGACTGCGCCGGTGACCGGGTTCATCACCGAGAGCTGGTAGGTGCCGTTGTGGACCACGTAGGCCTCGTCTCCCGATGGGGAGAACGCGCCGGCGAGGGGCCAGCGGCCGATGGTCGCCACGACCCCCACGGGGGTCACCGCGCGGCCCATGGGGACGATCGCGCTGGCTTCCCCGGTCATCCCGGCGGGGCGCTCCGCCTCCTCCAGCGCAGATCCCTCGAGGCAGGCCTCCAGCGGGGAGGTGCCCTGCTCAGCAGGTTCGTTCGGATCACCCTGGCAAGCCCCCAGGAAGCATAGTGACGTGAACGCGATGAACAACCGTGATGACATGAGCCTCCCCCCGATCATGGGGATTATGGCGGCGCAGGCGTGGGAGCGCAACGGGGTAGGGCGGGTGCGGTTGACAGAATGTGTCGCGTGGGTAGTGTGTTCACTCCTGGAACTCCACCAGGAGGGGGCTGATGGGACGCTGGAGCCGATGGACGACGGGGATCGTGATTGCGACGCTGGTCGCGTCCGTGGCCCCGCAGGCCCGCACCGGTGTCCCGGGGATCGCTGCCCGCACCGCCACCGAGCTCTCCGCCAAGCGGCGCCCCTACAAGTACAGGCACCAGGTCAAGGAGGGCGAGACCCTCTACGAGATCGCGCGGCGCTACAACGTGTCCATGGAGAGCCTGCGGCGCTGGAACAAGAAGCATGTGGGCAAGGGGGACCGTGTCAAGGTCGGCGCGAAGCTGGTCATCTACTCGTCGGTGCCGATCCGCACCAAGCGGAAGGCCTGGTACATCGTCAAGAAGGGGGACTCCCTCAAGCGCATCGCCACGCGCCTCGGGACCAGCGTGAAGGATCTACGGCGTCTCAACGGGATCAAGGGGAGCCGGATCAAGCCCATGCAGAAGCTCGCCTTCCTCGTGCCGGGCCCCGAGAAAGACTCGAAGTCCGTGGGGAAGGCCTCCGGGGGGTCGCTGATCGACGGGGAGAGGATGCCCGAGGGGCCTGGCTACTCATACGGCAACCGGCCCAACGTCTACGCCACCAACGAGACCGTCACCTACATGATCAAGTGCATCGGCGAGTACCGGCGCAAGCACCCGGACGGTCCTGAGCTGATCATCGGGAACATGAGCCGGCCGGGGGGAGGGCACCTGGATCCCCACAAGAGCCACCAGAGCGGCCGCGACGTGGACATCGGCTACATCCACAAGAAGAAGGTCCAACCGGTCACCTCCATGATCGACACGGACCAAAAGAACCTGGATGCGCGGAAGACCTGGGATCTCATTTACTGCTTCCTGGAGACCGGCGCGGTGGACGTGATCTACGTGGACCTCGCCGTCCAGAAGCCCCTGGTCGAGCATCTGAAGGCCCGGAAGTTCACCGATCGCTACCTCAAGAAGATCTTCCAGTACCCCCGCACGAGCCGCGGCGAGGCCCTCATCCAGAATTACCCAGGCCACCACCACCACCTCCACCTCCGCTTCACGTGCCCCAAGGGGGACGATGGCTGCGTGGACTGACGGTATCTTCGATCGTGGCCAGGGCCCTGAGTCGAGGGGAGAGGGGAGCGGGGTCCGGGGGGGGGGAGGTTCTACTCCTGGACCTGGAGATGAACGCCGCACTGATAGAACTTGGAAAGGATGTTCTCGTCCTGACCTTCTGCGCTCACCACGACGTAGTAGGTGCCGTCCTCGCTGATGGTGATGGGCGGCTTGGACGCGTTCTCGAACTGGCCCCAGACCACGTCTGCGTCAGCCTTCTCCACCTCGGACTTGACCGTGACGTCATCCGGGTCGTTGACGGCGAAGGTTGCGCCGACGAGGCCCGATCCGCTCCGGAGCGCGCCGCAGGCCACGGCGTATTTTTCGCCAGCGGTCGCGTTGAAGGAGAAGTAGTCCACGTCTCCTTCGGGGTCGATGTATCCGAGGATGAACGCTGAGCCCTGCTGGAACGTCAGGGGCTCCGCCGTCTCCAGGGTGTCGTTGGAGCTGTCGCCCTGCTCCACCTCTGGGGGGTTGCCTGCGTCGGACGTGAACGCCTTGATGAAGTACCAGTCATTGCCCCCCGCGGTACCAGGCGCCTCGATGTGGACGATCGCCTTCTCGTTCGCGCCCATGGGCACCATCACGCTGTCCGAGCCCAGGGTCGGGTCGATACCGGCCAGGACCTCACCGTCTTCGTTGAGCAGGGCCAACCAGGTGGGGGCGTGGCTCGAACCGTATCCGTCCGCGTGGTCCGGGCCCGGGGCGCCGACGCCGGAGGGCATGAGATAGAGGGACGCCGAGACGTTGCCGACGGGCAGGGTGAACGTCGAGTAGTCCATGTCGTCCACATCCGAGAACATCCCGTAGATGTACGCGAAGGTGCCGAGGCTCCCGGTCCCGGACGCCATCTTGAGCTCCTGAGCGGTCTCCAGGGTGTCGTTGTCGTCCGCTTCGGGGTTGTTCATCGGCGCGGCCGGGTCCATCTCTCCGCCGAAGAGGACATAGGAGAACGTGGGGCCGCCCAGGGGATCACTTCCCAGCCAGGTCGAGAACTCCTCCACCTTGACGCAGAGCGTGGTCGCCTCGGTGGTGTGGAAGAACACCTCGCTGTCCGTGCTCGCCCGGGGGATGCTGTCGTCGGCGGTGGCCAGCAGGGTCCCTCCGTCCTCGGTCAGGATGGTGATCACGGTGTCGATCAGCTCGTGGTTGTCCTCGGGATTGGCGTCGGTGTAGAAGACCAGGTACTGGTCCGCTTCCACGGCGACGGAGTAGTAGTCCGCCTCACCAGCAGGATCGATCACGCCGGTCAGGCCCTCGGTGTTCAGGACCAGCTCGATGGCGTTGTCGCAGCTGGTACCCACGGGCTCTGTGGTGTCCGGGTTGACGGCGACGTCCTCGCCTGGCTCGGTGTCTTCGCCCGGCAGGGTGTCTTCACCGGGCAGCAGGGTGTCATCGCCGGGGAGCGTGTCCTGTCCGACCACCGTGTCGACACCGGCGATTGTATCCTCACCCAGGGCCGTGTCCGTCTTGTCGCCAGAGTCCCCGCCTCCTCCGCACCCCAAAAGACCGAAGGTAGAAATGGCGAGCACCAACATCATCTTCATCATGGTTTCCTCCCTGTGTCGTCGTCGAATCGCTGTGGTTGATGTCCCAATTGGGGGGGAATATAGCAAAAAGAGCCCGGAAGATCATCAAGAACGCGGGTCCGGCTCAGGATTCAGTGACTCTCGGATCCAGATTTCTCCGCGTTCACCGACCTGGAGGCGGAGCTTGATCCCGTCCTCCTCGGGTTCGATGCTGTACTCGTAGACCTCCCGGGCGTCCTCGTGGATCAGGTGCAGCGCGCCGGTCCCCGTGGCCCAGCGGCCGTGGTCCTCCCCGGCGCCGCCGCTGCGCACCCGCTGGAAGGTGCCGTCCGCGTTCAGGGTGAGCCTGCACCCCTGGTCCGGGGCCGCGCGGTCCCTGGCCCAGTCCCTGGTTCCTCCGGGGTCTGCCTCGAGGCGGGCGGTGGATTGGAGGGACCAGGTTCTCATCATCGCGGGCTCGGTGCCGCTGTCGTCGAAGCCGAGGGAGACGAAGACCAGGCGCAGGTCGCCGGTTCGATGGCGGAGATCCACTCCGGGCCCCGCTGCCATCAGCGCGACGGCCTTCTGTCCCAGGACTGTCACCCACCCGTGAGAGCGCCGGGAGGTCGGGTCCACGACGTCCGTGGTCCACTCCAGGAACGTACCCCGCTGCCGCCCGCGGTCGATGCCCGTCGGGGCCGCAGACCGGCGCAGCGCGCTGGAGATGTTCTGCGCCATGCTGTCCAGGAAGTGGACCATCCGCGGGTCATCCGGCTTGGGATTCTCGGACGCCGATCCCAGGTCAATGGCCATGACCAGGACGACCTCGGACTTTCCCAGGACCTCCTCGTCCTGTGCGGGCGGGAGGAGACGCAGCATCGGCCCGCTCTCCTCGGAGCGCCAGTCATCGGGGACCCACATCCCGAACCCCGCCGGGTGCTGGACCATCCGACCGGATCGGCCACCAGCGACCACGGGAGCCGCGACCTGTCGCACCAGGAGGTGGGGGTGCCGCTCGTACTCGGCCGAGTCCGGTGAGGACTCCAGGATGACGAACTCGAGGCCCCCCTCGACGCGCCGGGCCTCGAAGAAGATCCCTGCGAGATCATTGTGGTAGATGCCCTTGGCCAGGTCGGCCTCGACCTTGCCCCGAATCCCGTACCGCGCGCCCCGGTGGGACACCGTGCCGGAGAGGCCGCCGTCTACGTCCTGTCGGAGGTCGACCACGAGCTTCTCTGCCTCGAGGAACCAGGTCCCGGACCAGTCCTCCGCCCGGGCCACGGGCGCGGCCAGGAGCGCCGCCGCGACGATCCAGCATGATAGAACTCTCATGGGGGCATTCTAGCCGCATTCATCGTTCTGGAAAAGCACCGGGGATCCGGTCCGGGCCTCTACTTCCCGCACTCGTCGCCCTCGGGGCAGCGGAAGCGGACGTGGAGGTGGTGTTTGTGGCCGGGGATGTGGCGGATGAGGCCGGACCTCGCGCTCTTGCCAACGGGGGCCTCGAAGAGCCCCCTGGCCTCCTCCTCGGCCCAACCCATGGCGAGGGCCTGGTGAAAGAGGAGCTTGTGGAACCGGCGGTCAATGAAGAAGTACTTGACCTGGCCCGTGGAGAGCAGCAGCTCGATGAGGGTCCAGGTCTTCTCGACGTCGAGATCCGTGCAGGTCGCGGTGCGAAACTGGCCGACCCGCTGGTTGCCGACGAAGTAGTACCCGACGTCCGCATCCCGGCCGGACTGGTGGGAGAGGTGGGGGCGCAGGCGGCGGCCGTTCTCATCGCTGATATCCCCGACCACCATGGGGACCGTCCCGGGGTATCGACGGGTCATCTCCGTCGCGGCCCAGGAGAGAAGGGCGATGGTCTCGTCGGTCCCCCACGCGGCCTTGTCGTTCTTTCGGATGAAGCCGTCACCCCGCTTCGGCATCCGGCGCCCGTTGCGCAGGCTCCCCTTGGAGGACTTGCCCACGGAGACGCTCCGGGAGCCGAAGAGCAGCGACCTCCATGCCACCGCAGGATCCGCCGGAGTGGGCACGGCGGCGATGTCCTCATCGTCGATGTCGTCGGAGAGGACCCGATCCAGGGTCCAGTTCCCGTCCCTGGCCGGGGCGGGCGGGTCCGGCCTCTGGGTCAGGAAGACCTCCTCGTAGAGAGGGAGGTCCGCCTCCGCCGGCCGGGGGCAGCCGGCGAGGACAGGAAGGCACGCGAGGGCGAGCAGGAGGCGTATGTGTGGCCTCGGGTTCATTGGCTAGAGCATACAGTGAAATCCTTCCTGCACAAATCCGAGGCGGCCGTTGCTTGATTCCCCGGCATCCCCGGGCCTATACTGCTGCGACCGCTCACCTTGGGAGGAAGCATGGTCCGCCCCTTCGATGGGCACGTCCACGTCGGCGCCTGGCGCCTCCCCGATTTCGCCGGACACGCGAGCGATCCGTCGGACCTCCTCTGGATCTACCGACGCTGGGCCTACGCCGGCGCCTTGGTGTTCAGCACCGACGCTGCGGACAACCACGGCCTCCTCGAAGCGATCCCGCGACAGGTCGGTGAGCTGTCGTTCCGCCACGCGTTCTGGGTCGCACCGGATCTCCCGGACAACCTCTCGACCCTGGAGGAGACCGCTGACCGATGGGCTGCGCTCAAGATCCACCCGAGCCTCCTGCGTCGCCCCCTCGGCGACGCCGCCTTCGAGCCCTACCTCGATGTCGCCGCGTCCCTCCACATCCCGGTGCTCGTCCACTGCGGCAGATGGCAGGAGATGGCGGGCCATGGCCTCGTCCTCGACGTGGCTGCCCGCCGTCCGGAGCAGCGCTTCATCCTCGGGCACATGGGAGGGGACTCCCCGCACCTGGTCGCTCGCTGTGTTTTGCGGATCGCCGACGAGGAGCTCGGGAACGTGTCCCTCGGGACGGAGAGCATCCGGGAGCCCTGGGTCCTCGAGCGTGCCCTGGAGCGCCTCGGCCCGACGCGCCTGATCTTCGGCAGCGACTACAACCTCAACCATCCCGAGCCGTTCCGGCGCCTCATTGAGGTGCTGGACATCCCCGACGCGGCCCGGGAGGACATCTTCATCGGCAACCTGGACCGCCTGCTCCCACCGGCGCACCGCATCCTGGGAGAGCGGGTCCCGCATGGAGGACGGACATGAGCGATCGTGACGGCGACCGCGGAAAGCCCCTCGACATGAGCCCCAACGGCTACTCCATGGAGAGCTTCCTGGTCCACGGGCTCCCGAACGACGCCTACTGGGAGTATGGGCACCACGTGATCCCGCCGATCACCGCGAGCACGACGTTCCGCCTGGACTCCGTCGAGCGAGGCCACCAGGGGTTCCTGGACTTCGCCCTGCCCTCCAGCGCTGCCGCCCCCGGGGCGAGCCCGATCTACATCTACGATCGCGTCTCGGAGCCTACGGTCGCATTGCTCGAGCAGTCCATGATGACCGCGGAGGGGGGCGCCAGCGCCACGGCCTTCGGGTCGGGCATGGCCGCCATCAGCGCGGCCTTCGGCGTGACGGTCTTCTCCGGCGGTCACGTCATCAGCCATCGGATGATCTACGGGTGCACCTTCAGCCTCTTCAAGTCCTGGTTCACGCGGCAGGGGATCCCCGTGGACTTCCTGGATCTCCGGAACCTCGACGCCCTGGCCGCGACGATCCGCCCGGAGACCCGGGTGGTCTACTTCGAGACCCCAGCGAACCCGACCCTCGAGCTCATCGACATCGCCGGCGTCGCCGACGTGGTGGGCGCGGCGAACGAAGGGCGCGCACACGAAGAGCGGATCCGAATCATCGTCGACAACACCTTCGCCACCCCGGTCTGCCAGCGCCCCATTGCGTCGGGCGCGGACATCGTCGTGGAGTCCCTTACGAAGAACGTCATGGGCTTCGGGACAGACATGGGCGGGATGCTGGTGGCAGCCACCGAGGAGCTGCACCCGGACATCCGGCTCTATCGCAAGGACTTCGGGGGCGTCCTCTCCCCCCGGGCGGCGTGGGGGATCCTGGTCTACGGGCTCCCCTCGCTGCAGATCCGCACCCGGGCCCAGATGGCCAACTGCTTCGCCGTATCCCGAACCCTCCGGGAGCATCCGGCGATCCGTGAGGTCCGCTATCCCGGGCTCGAGAGCCACCCCGAGCACGACCTCGCCAAGCGCCAGATGACCGACTTCCGGGGGGAGCCCTGCTACGGGTGCATGATCTATTTCGAGCTCGATGGCGCATCCCGCGAGCAGCAGAAGTCGCGGACCCGCGCGTTCATCAATGCCCTGGCGGACGACGCCTACACCGTGACCCTGGCGGTGAGCCTCGGGCAGCTCAAGACCCTGGTGGAGGCGCCCGGACTCATGACGCACAGCTCCTACGCAGAGGGCGAGGCGACCGCCGCCGGCCTCAGCCCCGGTGGCGTACGCCTGTCCCTTGGCATCGAGCACGCCGACGACATCATCAAGGACCTCTCGCGGGCGCTTGACGTCATTCCCCTCTAGGGCTTAACTTCCTGAAGAATGGCTGACCCCTCCGGAGGAATCCGATGCAATGTCCCCACTGCGGTCGTGAGAGCGATCCTCTCTTCAAGTTCTGTCTCCACTGCGGTCGCGAGCTGACCGCCAAGACCGTCGCCCCGATCCGCTCCCCCGAGCCCGAGCCGGAGCCCGAGGCCCTGGATCGGATCACCGGCGCAGCGAAGGTCTTGGAGCCCGAGGAGAGCGGAGCCGAGGTCTCATCGACAGGGGAGTTCGGGGCCGATGCCCCGCCCGCGGGGGAAGAGGAGTTCAAGGCAGACGCCGGCTCGGCCCCTCCAGCACCATCGGAGACAGAGCCCGCGGAGGTCTCGGAGACCGTGGTTCCTCTGGTCGAGGCCACCGATGGTGACGGAGATCGCTGCCTGCGCTGCAAGGCGCGCCTCCAGGACGGCGCAAGAGCCTGCCATCTCTGCGGACACGTCGTCGGAGAGGCGGTCGTCGACCAGGAGGCATCCCCGCAGCCTGAGGTCACGTCGGCGACCTCCGACCTGGCGACCCTCGGACATCTGGTCACCATCGACACCGCCACGGGCAAGGAGGCCGCGCGCATCAACCTGCACGAGGGCGCCAACAGCCTGGGGCGTCGTGGCTGCGACATCGTCTTCGAGGCCGACGATCTCCTGTCCCCTCACCACGTGGACATCGTGGTCGACAGCGGCGGCGTCGACCTGGTCTGTCCGATCTCCCTCAACGGGACCTTCGTCCGCATCGACGGGCAGGTGAAGCTCGAGCACGGGGACATGTTCCGCATCGGGCAGCAGCTCCTCCGGTTTGAGGAGATGCGGTTCGTGGAGCCTCTGATACCGGAGCCCGACGAGGGCACACGGGTCATGGGCAGCCCGACCCCCTCCGTCGTCTGGGGCCGGTTGAACCAGGTGGTCTCCACCCGCCTCACGGCGTCCACGTTCCTGCTCACGGGAGAGCAGGTGCGCATCGGCCGGGAGAAGGGCGACATCACCTTCCCCGGTGACCGGTACATGTCGGGCGCTCACGCGGTGGTCGTCCGGCGCTCCGACGGGTACTACCTCAAGGACCAGACCTCGAGCAACGGGACCTTCGTGCGCATCAAGGGCCGACACGCCCTGCAGCAGGGCCGGTATTTCCTGGCCGGCCGCCAGCTCTTCCGGTTCGAGCGGGTCGCATGAAGACCCTCCGGGTCGGGCTCTTCGTCTTCCTCCTCCTGGTCGGCGCCCTCGGAATCGCCCAGGAGAAGTACGAGCCCGACGCCCTGTCTCCGGCGGTCATGGAGTTGGGGCGGGGTGGGGGTGAGATCGTCTACCACCTCAAGTTCCTCGACGTGGTCGACCTGGGCATAGCGCCCTTCGTCCGGCGCGCAATCCAGGAGGCCGAGGAGGCCGGGGCCGTCGCCCTGGTGATCGAGATGGACACCCCCGGCGGGCGGGTGGACGCCGCCATCCAGATCCGGGACGCGCTCCTCGACTCCAAGGTAACGACCATCTGCTTCATCCACAAGAGCGCGATCTCCGCCGGTGCCCTCATCGCGTTCGCCCACGACTACATCGTCTGGTCAGAGGGATCGACCATGGGCGCCGCCACGCCGATCCAGCTGGGCGGCGACGGCCAGGCCGAGCCCGTGGAAGAGAAGATGACGTCCTACATGCGCAGCGTCATGCGCGCGACCGCCGAGGCCAGGGACCGGGACGGCCTCGTCGCCGAGGCCATGGTGGACGCGTCCATCGTGGTCCCCGGGGTCTCGGTGGAGGGCAAGCTCCTCACGGCCACCTACGAGCAGGCCGAGGAGCTTGGGCTCCTCGACGCTCGGGCGGAGAGCCTGGAGCAGCTCCTCGCTGACGCCGGGCTCGGCGGTGCGACGGTGGTGACCGTCACGGAGAACTGGGCGGAGCGCATCGCCCGGGTCCTGACCCATCCCGTGGTGAGCTCCCTGCTGATGACCTTCGGCTTCCTGGGCCTCCTCATCGAGTTCTACACCGCCGGCTTCGGCATCACCGGCATCATCGGGCTCAGCTGCCTCCTGGCGTTCTTCTTCGGGCACATGGTCGTGCACCTCGCCGGCTGGGAGGAGATCCTCCTCTTCGGCGTCGGCCTCGTCCTCCTCGGCCTGGAGGTCTTCGTCATCCCGGGGTTCGGGATCGCGGGGGTGCTCGGCCTCCTGGCCGTGGTCGCCGCGCTGATCCTGTCCCTCATCGGCATCGACCTGGACGTCGCGTTCCATGCGGGCCTGTTCGAGCAGGCCCTGGTCCAGGTGTTCGCCGCAGTCATCCTCGCGGGATTGGGCACCCTCCTCTCGATCCGCTACCTTCCCTCGGTGCGGCCTATCCGACGGCTGATCCTCACCCGGACCCTGCGCGCCGAGGAGGGAGGAGTGGCCCGGAAGGTCCTGTCGGAGACCCTCGTCGGTCGGGTCACCGTAGCGGACTCCGATCTGCACCCCGTGGGAATTGGCCGCATCGACGGGCAGCGGGTTGAGTTGCAGACCCAGGGAGACTACACTCGCAAGGGCACCCGCGTCCGGGTGGTCAGCGTCAAGGAGTCCATCCTGCTGGTTCGGGAGGAGCAGGACGGGGGAGGGGAGGGTGGCGATGCACGGTGATCCCATCATGCCGATCGTCCTGCTCGTCTTCGGCATCCTGCTGATGATCATCGAGGTCGCGATCATTCCAGGCTTCGGTGTGGCCGGCGTCCTGGGGTTGATCCTCATGGGCTCCGGGACCCTGGTGGTCTGGACCACCTACGGCGCCGCCCTGGGGGCGGGCAGTCTCGTCCTCAGCGTCGTCCTCTCGATCCTCGTCGTCTGGTTGTTCTTGAGGAGCCGCGCCGCCCGTCGCTTCATCCAGGAGCACCAGATCACCGGAGACTCGTCCGATGTCCCGTCCCTGACCCACCTCGTGGGCCGGACCGGGGTCGTCTCGAAGCCGCTCCGCCCCTCGGGGATCGTGGAGATCGATGGTGGACCCTATGATGTGGTCAGCGAAGGAGAGTTCATCGGCCAGGGAGCCTCCGTGGTCGTGATCCGGATCAGCACGAACAGTCTCGTTGTTAAAAAAACTCAAGAAGGGGGATAGAAGATGTTCCATTTTGCCATCGACCCGGCCTCGACCTCGGTGCTCCTCGGGGGCGTCGTCGTCCTCGCGCTCGTCATCATGTTCTTCTGGTTCGTCCCTGTGGGGCTCTGGATCGCCGCCCGGTTCTCCGGCGCGCCCGTGGGGATCTTTGACCTGGTCGCCATGCGCCTGCGGCGGGTCTCACCGTCCCGGGTCGTCGAGCCGCTGATCAACGCGGTCAAGGCGGGCCTCAAGATCAGCAGCGACGAGCTCGAGAGTCACTACCTCGCCGGCGGCAACGTCACCGCGGTGGTCAACGCGCTGATCTCCGCCAGCAAGGCCAACATCGATCTGGACTTCAACAAGGCGGCGGCCATCGACCTCGCCGGCCGGGACGTGCTCCAGGCGGTGCAGATGTCCGTCAACCCGCGGGTCATCACGACCCCCAAGGTCGCGGCCATGGCCACGGACGGAATCCAGCTCATGGCCGTGGCCCGGGTCACCGTGCGGGCCAACATCGACAAGCTCGTGGGCGGCGCCGGCGAGGAGACGATCCTGGCCCGCGTCGGCGAGGGGATCGTCACGACCATCGGCTCCGCCATCAATCACAAGGCCGTCTTGGAGAACCCCGACAAGATCTCCCAGAACGTCCTGGCGAAGGGCCTCGACGCCGGCACGGCCTACGAGATCCTCTCCATCGACATCGCCGACGTGGACGTCGGCGCGAACATCGGCGCGAAGCTGCAGACCGAGCAGGCCGAAGCGGACAAGCAGATCGCGCAGGCGAAGGCCGAGAGCCGACGCGCGATGGCCGTCGCCGAGGAGCAGGAGATGAAGGCCCGGGTCTGGGAGATGAAGGCCAAGGTCGTGGAGGCCGAGGCCCAGGTGCCCCTGGCCATCGCCGAGGCCTTCCGCAAGGGCAACCTCGGTGTGATGGACTACACCAACTACCGCAACATTGTGGCGGACACCGCCATGCGGGACTCCCTCTCCAAGCTCGACGACGAGCCGGAGTCGAAGTAGGCCATGGCCCAGGGAGACCTGAGGCGTGTGCGGGAGCTGTTCAGCGATCGCCGCCGACTGCGGGAGCGCCTGATCTGGACCCTGGTGCTGGCGCGTCGCCGCGGCGCGCCGGGGCCGCGGCCCGCGGCGCCGGCGCCGGGGGGGTCGAGGTGAGCGAGTCCTTCCTCAAAGAGGTCCTTCCGATCGCCATCTGGGTCGTCATCATGATCGTCAGCGGGCGGATCAAGAAGAACCGGAAGAAGGGGCCTGCCCCGACCTCGCGCCGGGAACAGCGCACGGCGTCGGCTCCGCGCCCGGTGCCCGTCCGTCCGGCTCCTCCGGTGGTCCGTGTTCTTCCCGCACGTTTGCCCGCGTCTGCCCGGGCCGAAGTGGCGCCCGTACCCACGCCACCCCTCAGGCGCATCGTCCCCACGGGGCTCGCCGAGGTCGTCGACCAGTTCTTCGCCAGGACCGCCTGGGATGCGGCGCTCGGGGCGCAGATGCGCAGCCGCTGTACGACCCTCCGGGACCCCTTCCAGCTCCTCGAGTGGGTGGACGAGGTCGCCGAGGCCGCGCTGCGGCAGACCGACGACCTCCAGCAGCGCCTCGCGGAGGTCGTGGACCGGACCGTCGGTTCGGGCGAGTTCAACGCAAGGACCATCGACGAGTTCATCCAACGATCGCCGCAGCTCGCCGAGACCTGGTCCAGGGAGATCCTCGCCGACGCGCTCGGGCTGGCCCTCCTCGGTCCGGGGTTCGCGGATCTGCGGATGCAGGTCGAGGGGCAGCGCCGGAGCCGGGATGTTGTTCCGCTCCAGGTCAGCCGCGACGCGGGCGCGGTCCGGATGCCCTACAGCGTCCGCCGCTGCGTCCTGGACGCCGGGATCCGCACCTTCGACATGGAGTCCGGTTGGGCGGGCAGCGAGGGCTGGCCCTCCGGCGACGCGGAGATCGTCTTCGACCTCGGGGGCCTGCAGCAGATCCAGGTCCCCACCGGGCCGGTGGCCGAGGCCTCCGTCGCGATCCTCCAGGAGCTCATCCGCACGCGGATCGCCTCCCTCGACGGGCACGACCTCGTGGAGATGTCCGCCCATCACCCGTGGCGCGGGCGCATGAACCGACACCTGCAGTTTGCCCGTACCTTGTCGGACGGCAAGGTGATCCTGGAGGCGGACGAGGCGGACCTGCTCCCCGTGTTCATCCACCTCCACGCCAGAGACCCGGGCGGGAGCTGGGAGGCGCGGCTCCTCGCCCTCACGGAGTTCCAGGAGCGCAAGCGCAGCGGGAGGAGGAGGGGTCACGGGCACCATGGCCGTCAGCAGAGGCCCCTCGGCCGGCCCTGTCGCGGCGCCCTGCTGGAGGGCCTCCTCCTGACGGAGATCCTCGGGGAGGACCTCGGGCGCCCTGCGAGTGTCCGTCGCGCAGGGGGGCGCGGATGACCGTCGCCCCACCCGGCGAGAACGTGTGGGTGGAGGTGAGCCGCAGCGCCCTCGCGCACAACACGCGCAGGTTCCTCTCGATCCTCTCCGAGGGGGGCTCTCTGGGCGCAGTGGTCAAGGCGAACGCCTACGGACACGGCATCGTGGAGGCGGCGAGGATCTTCCTCGATGCGGGGGCCCATTGGCTCTGCGTCAACGCGCTCTACGAGGCGGAGCAGCTCCGCAGCGCGGGGATCGACGCCCCCATCTACGTCATGGGCTACGTGTCGCCGGAGGACGCGGGGATCGCGGTGCGGCTTCGATGCCGGGTCGTGGTCTACCGTCCTGACGTCGTGCGGGCCCTGGATGCAGCGGCACGCGGCGCGGGCGCTGACCCGGTTCCGATCCACATCAAGGTCGAGACCGGGAACAACCGCCAGGGCCTGAGCCCCGTCGACGCCCGGGAGCTGGCGCAGCTGATCCACGGCCTGCGGGGCGTGACCCTCGAGGGCCTGACGAGCCACTACGCGGACATCGAGGACACCACGGATCACAGCTACGCGAGGTGCCAGCTCGCCCGCTTCCGGGAGGTGGCCCGGGACCTCGCTGCGGAGATCGGGCCGATCCCCGTCCTGCATTTCTCCAACAGCGCGGCGGCGATGCTCTGGCCCGAGACGCACTTCGACATGATCCGCCCCGGAATCTCCCTGTACGGAATGTGGCCCTCCAAGGAGACCTACGTCAGCGCGCTCGTCCACGGCCTCAACCCCCTCGAGCTGCGCCCGGCGCTCACGTGGAAGACCCGCATCGCGCAGATCAAGGAGATCGGGACCGGTGACTCCGTGGGGTACGGACGCAGCTTCAGGGCCACACATCCCATGCGCCTCGCCGTCCTGCCCCTGGGCTACTACGACGGCTACGATCGGGGCCTGAGCAATCGCTCCGTGGTGTTGATCGGCGGCGACGCTGCGCCGGTGCGCGGCCGGGTATGCATGAACATGACCATGGTCGATGTCACCCACGTGCGCGACGCAGCACCGGATCAGGAGGTCGTCGTCCTCGGGGCCGGGGCCGAGAGAGCCGCGAGCGCCGAGCGCCTCGCCGAGCTGTCGGGGACCATCAACTACGAGGTGACGACCCGGATCAACGAGCGCCTCCCGCGGCGCGTCGTCGACTGACCGCGGCCGGCGGGGAGGTTCCTTTGCAGTCCTTCGAGGTCCTCTACGAAGACAATCACCTCCTGGTGGTCGACAAACGCGCAGGGGTCCTCGTACAGGGAGACGCAACCGGCGACGACACCCTTCTGGACCACGCGAGGACCTACATCGCCGCGCGCTGCGGAAAAACGGGCGGCGTCTTCGTCGCCGCGGCGCACCGCCTGGATCGACCCGTCTCCGGGGTGGTGGTGCTCGCCCGCACGAGCAAGGCTGCAAGCAGGCTGGCGGACGCGTTCCGGCGTGGGGTGGTCGGGAAGGAGTACGTCGCGGTGGTCCACGGCCGGCCCCCGGCCGCTGCCGGTGAGGTGAAGACCTGGCTGCTGAAGGACCCGGGCACGAATCGCGTCACGTCCCACGCGGGCGAGGTCCCCGGATCGAAGTGCGCCCACACCCGGTATCGGCTGCTGCGCGCCGTGGGTGACCGCTGCCTCGTCGCGCTGGAGCCCGTGACCGGCCGGAGCCATCAGCTTCGGGTGCATCTGCAGGTCCTCGGCTGTCCGGTGGTGGGGGATCTGCGCTACGGCCCCGGCCCGGGCCTCGGGCCCATGATCCTGCTGCATTGCCGGCAGATCGGGATCCCGCACCCCATCGGCGGCGCCACGGTCAGGTTCGAGGCGCCGATCCCGACCCCCTGGCTGAAGGTCGCCGGAGATCTCCTGGAGTAGCGTGGGAGGGGCGTCCACACCCCGATTCCCCCGTGTTCCTTGTGGGAGGGGCGTCTACGCCCCGATTCCCTGCGGCCGCCGACGGCGGCCGTCTCACTTGCTTCAAGACCCGGTCAACCCGCATTGCTTCGCAACGGTGGGCCGGTAATGCACCTTCAGGAAGTCTTCGTCGAGCGCCTTCTGCGCAAGGGCGGGTTCCACCTCGAGGGCCTGCTTCAACCAGTACTGTGCGATCTTCTCGCTCGAATGGGCCGCGGCGAAGGCGCGAATCAAATGGACTGCGAGATCCCGCCTGAACTGTCCCCAGAGATCGTTGATCGCCCGCTGATAGAAGAGGGATCTCGCCGCGGTCGAGAGAGATGCCACGTTGCGGATCACGGCCTCGAGATCGTCCGTGGATCCTGCCCGTCGCAACATCGCGTGGGCCTTCGGACCCCGGCGTCCCCGTGTCACGACAAAGACGATGATGATGACGAGCAGGACTGCGGCCAGGAGCATGCTGCGCATCAGGACCTCCTGAAACGAAGGTTACGCTTGCGGTCCTGCAGTGGCAAGGCTTGACACTCCTCGTCGAGAGGTGGTAGAAAAACTCAAGGATTCCCGTGATACAAACGAATGTGGAATCGTAAGGACGGGGCACGATATGAAGCATTGCTCAGTGACCATCCCCGCTCTCCTGCTGGTCTTCGGGACCGTGGCGGTGAGTTGTGGTCCCACACGGACCGCAACATCCATCGGGCGGGCCAAGGACGCGCTGTACGAGGCGAAGCTCGTAGGTGCGGACGACTTCAAGGCTGGCGAGCGCTACGACACGAAGGCCCAGTACAACTACTTCCTCGCCGTGGAGTACCTCGAGAAGTCCAAGATCTTCCAGGGGTTCTCCGAGTTCGATGCGGCGGACAACTTCGCATCGAAGGCGGCGATCCTCGCAATGGAGGCGGTGAAGCTCCTCGAGGATCAAAAGCGGCTGATCGAGAAGAAGTGCGTCCAGCCGAAGATGGGGGATGCACAATGAACGGGACGAAGACGTTGACGACGTTCGTGTCGTTCGTGGCGGTCGCGGTGCTCCTCGGCGGCTGCGTGACCAGGGCCCGGGTCAACTCCGAGACCGAAGCGATCTACCAGAAGCTCAACGCGGTCGACGAGCACGCGTTCATCTGCGCGCCGCGCTCCTATGCGATGACCCGCTCCCACGCGGACTTCGCCCGCTGGGAGGCCATGCAGGGCGACAGCTACCGCGCGAAGGTGCACCTCGAGAAGGCCCATCTCTGGTTGAAGAAGGTGATGCAGGAGGCCTTCACACCGGACGGCACCTTCAAGCCGGGCTGCGAAGGGGACCAGGACGGAGACGGGGTCCTCAACTCCCTGGACAAGTGCCCGACGGTGGCCGAGGACTGCGACGGCGACCAGGACACCGACGGCTGCCCAGAGTTCGACAAGGACGGGGACGGGATCTCCGACGAGGCAGACAAGTGCCCGCTCATCCCCGAGGACATGGACGGCTTCGAGGACACCGACGGCTGCCCCGAGACGGACAACGACCTCGACGGCATCCCGGACACCGAGGACAAGTGTCCGAACCAGCCCGAGGACTTCGACCAGTTCCAGGATGAGGACGGCTGCCCCGATATCGACAACGACGGCGACGGGATCCCGGACACGAAGGACAAGTGCCCGAACCAGCCCGAGGACTTCGATGGGGATCAGGACGACGACGGGTGCCCGGACCTGTACAAGAACATCATCATCAAGGACCAGAAGATCGAGCTGAAGCAGAAGATCTTCTTCGCCTTCAACAAGGCCACGATCCTGGCAAGATCCTTCGAGATCCTCAACGAGGTCGGGACTGCCATGAAGGACAAGCCGGAGATTCGTGTCCGGATCGAGGGGCACACCGACTCCAAGGGCTCGGACAAGTACAACAAGAAGCTCTCGGATCAGCGCGCCAAGTCCGTACGCATGTACCTGATCAAGAAGGGCGTCGATCCTTCCCGGATGGTCGCCATCGGTTATGGTGAAGAGAAGCCCATCGCGGACAACGACACGGAAGACGGCCGCGAGCTGAACCGGCGCGTCGAGTTCTACATCCTCGGGAACGAAGACACGCCATGAACCCAGCGATCGCGGCCGCGTTCGCTGCTGCGAAGCTCTTCCTCGTCCCGCTGATCCTGGCTCAGCCCGTCCCCGGTCTGAGCCCATGCCGGCTCCCCGAACGAGGGGCGGCAGTCCACCGTATCCTGATCCCCTCCCTCGGTCTCCAGGTGGCGCTCCCGGCCTCCTGGTCGGAGACCCTGGAGGAACACTCCAGCGTCGTGCGGATTGACAGCGATGGGGATGGCGCCTGCCGCCTCGTCGTGGCACGTCACGACGGGTCTGACACCGCCGCACGAATTCAGCGGGTCCACGAGCGACTCTATCTGGACCGGAATCTCCTGGGCGGGACCTGCGGAGAGACGCGAATTCGCACGCTCTCCAGGCAGGACACAGTGCTCTTCGGAGAGTACGAGCGCGACGGCCGCAGCAGGGTCTATGGGATGTTCTGGTCCACGGGCGCCGCGGGGTTCGCTGCGCTGCTCACCTGTCCTCGCGGCGCACCTGGAGACTGGAGGGTGGCGCTGCCCCTGCTCAGCTCGATCCGCCGAACAGCGCCTTGAATCTGGCCCACAAGCTCCTCTTCGACGAGGTCCCCGCAGCCCTCGTGACCCCACCAGGTCGGTTGATCTCCTTGAGCTCGTCACGGGCCGTGGGGTGGTCCGGGTTGACCCGCAGCAGCCGGGCGTAGAAGGTCGCTGCGTCGTCGTTGTTCCCGATCTCCCGCTCCAGCCGGGCGCGGTAGTACAACGCCCGCTCGCATCGATCCCGAAGCTGTACCGCCTTCTCAAGGAGCTGTCGCGCTTTGTTTGGCGCAAAGTCGTCACGGATCTGGCCGGAGCGGAACCCCTGGAAGAGGGACCACGCGCGGTAGGCGTAGTACTCCGCCTCCTCGGGGTTGAGGTCCGCAGCGCGTCCGAGGAGGTTGTAGGCCTCGACCCAATGGGCCATCTTCATCCTGCGCTTCGCCTGGAGGAAGAACTCGTGCGCATCGAAGAGCTTTGAGTAGAACTCCTCCGGAGCCATCGGATAGTCCACGCGGTTCCGCTCGTCATAGATGCGCCGGGACCCGCGGCTCGACAGCAGCGCCTTGGAACGATCCATGGCACCGTTGATGAGCGCGAGGATCTCCTTCGCACGGTCGCTGAGGACATAGCTCCGGTAGTTCTGATCGGTGTATCGCTGCTTCAGCCTGGCGTGTGCGTCGCGGATCTCCGAGAGCTGGGAGGTCGGGGTCACGTCGAGGACACCGTAGAAACCCTTGGAGCGCATCTCAGAATACTCCTTCACGAGGAGCTCCTCGATGTGGTCGTCGGTGTTGGGCTGCGGCAGGCGGCGCGGCGGCAGCGGCGGCAGCGCCTGCAAGGCATCGGGGACCTTCGGCGATCCCGGCGCGGACTCCTCATCGTCCTGGAGCCGCGGGACACCTGCTGTGGAGTCGGGGCCCTTCGGTGCATCGAAGGCCGATGGGATCCCGTCTTCGGCGGACAAGGACGGAGAGGGGAAGGGCTGTGGGCTGTGGACCGTGGGCTGCGACCTCTTCGTCGTGTCCTCGGCCTTCACCGGGGCGGGCTCGGTGACGGGACTGGGAACAATCTTCCTGATCTTCCCGGTGTCGCCGGACTTCTTCCGGACCATGAGATCCTTGAAATCCATGGTCGAGGAGCCGCCGAAGCGACGGATGGAGCCCGTGAGCTTCGCAGCCTCCTCGGGGCCCAGGGTCACCATGGCCTCCTCGGCCTCCTTGAGGGCCTTCTTCAGGACATCGTCCACGGTCTCCGGACCCTGTCGCCGGGTCACGGCCGGTGGCTCGGTGCTGCGCGCGGCTGAACGCTCCGTCGGGGGAGGAGGCTGGGCCGGCGCTGCGACGACGGGCGCACCGAAGATGGTCTCGCTGGGTGCAGAATCGGCCGACGCGGCGGATTCGGGAGGCGCCTCCTTGGGAACTGTGGGAGGGGCGTCCACGCCCCGATTTCGGGGAACTGTGGGAGGGGCGTCCACGCCCCGATTTCGGGGAACTGTGGGAGGGGCGTCCACGCCCCGATATCGGTCCGAGGACGGGCCCCCCGCTGCGGACTCGGACTTCGGGGGTGGGGGTGGGGGCTCGAGCTCCGCTGTTTCCTCCTCCAAGGGAGAGCCCCCGCCCCAGACGGCGCTGGGGAACGTGTACTCGCCGGTGGATTTCATCGGGGCCGGGGGCGCAGGTTCGTCGACGATCTCCGGCTCTCCTGCGTCCGCCTCCTCCTCGCTCTCGGCGAGCTGCGCTTCACGGTCCAGATCCGGCCGCGTGCCGATGAACTGGGTCTGCCGGCGCTTCTCCTTCATCTCCTCGATGTGCTCGGGCATGAGCATCACCGTCTGTCCCTTTCCCGAATTCATGGAGCCGGGGATCCCGGCAGACTGTGCCGCCGACCCACCATGCGAGGCCTCGGCCGCCTGCTCGGAGAACGCGAGCATCCCCGAGTAGCAGAGCGCGAAGCACTGCCGCAGCGCGGCCTGCTGATCGTTGGCGCGACCGACGATGTCGCCCACCGGCGCCGACCCGGCGAGGAGGGTCTCGAGGACCTCGTCGTCGAAGAACACGGAGCGGAACTGGATCATGTGCCGGTAGAGATCGCCGGTCTTGTGAACCGGGGTGTCCCAGCGTTCCGAGAAGAACATGGCCATGTTCTCCGTATCCTCTGCGCGGGACACGGCCATGAAGAGGGCTTCGTAGGGATCCAGCCGGAAGGGCTTGTCCACGGCTTCGTGGATCTCGCCCTCGACCCGGGTCCAGACGAAGCCCTCGGCCTCGAACAGGGTCTGGAACAGGCGGCGCGAGAGGTCCGCCTTGAGGCGGCGCATCTGCTTCTCGCTGTAGACCTTCTCTTCGACGAGGGTCTCCTCCAGCTTCATCCCGACCCGGGAGCTCTTCTCGAGGAGGCGGGCGGTCTCCTCACGACTCATGAGCTTGCGACCGAGGAGGAACGCGGGGAACGAGAACTTCATGGAGTCCGACAGCGCGTCCACGGGCTCACCCTCGGCGAACCGCACGGTGATGGCCTCGCTCTTCGCGCGCGAACGCACCTCGCCGGTGAAGAACTCGGACTTCAGCTGCCTGACGACATGGAAGAACTGGAACCTCGCCAGCCGCTCCCCACCGAGACCCATGTGTGTGCCTCCGCGTACCGTGGATTGACCGGTTCATACTAAGCTCCCTCAACGAGCAGTGTCAAGGTGAGGCCGCCGTGGAGAATGTCCTTGAACCAGCCGGACACGAGCCACTATACTGCGCAGTACGTTCGTGCCGATTGACTGCCGAAGAGGAACCACGACGATGGGCGACTTCTCGGTCCGCTTCTGGGGTGTTCGAGGAAGCATCCCGGTATCCGGTCCAACGACGCTTCGCTACGGGGGGAACACCTCCTGTGTCGAGGTCCGCGCAGGGGCCGAGCATGTCATCATCGACGCGGGGACCGGGATCCGGGCCCTCGGTGCGTCGCTGAAGACTCCTCTCTCTGTGCGAATGCTCTTCAGCCATCTCCACTGGGACCACATCCAGGGCTTCCCGTTCTTTGCGCCCATCTACAACAAGGATGCCTCCATCGAGATGTACTCCGGGCACAAGGCCGAGGGGAGCCTGGTGACGGTGCTCGAGGGCCAGATGCAGGAGCCCAACTTCCCGGTCAACCTCCGCGGGCTCCCCGCGTCCCTCGAGTTCAAGGAGATCCACCCCGGGGCAGAGGTCCTCGAGTTCGGAGACCTGGGCGTCCACACCATCCCCCTGAGACATCCAAACGGCGCGATGGGGATGCGGTTCGAGTACCAGGGGAGGGTCTTCGTCCACATCACGGACCACGAACACAACGACGCCTTCGCCGACGCCGTGGTGCAGTTCTGCCGTGACGCGGACGTCTTGAGCATCGACACCATGTTCACGCCGGAGGACTACGTCGGCTACGAGGGGTGGGGGCATTCCCACTGGGGACATGCCGTCGACATCTGTGAGCAGGCCGGTGTGCGGAAGCTGGTCCTCTTCCACCACAATCCGGACTATGACGACGACACACTCGATGGGATCCACGCAGCGGTCGTCGGGCGCTTTCCGAATACGGTCATGGCCAAGGAAGGACTCGAGATCGACCTCTGACGACGCTCCCTCGGAGGGACCCGATGCTGGAACTCCTCAACCCCACCTGCGGCCACTTCTGGCTCAGCCTGGGGCTGGTCCTGGCGATCCTGGAGATGGTCCTGCCGGGGTTCGTCTTCCTCAGCCTCGGTCTCGGTGCGCTGCTCCCCGCGGTGCTGGCCTACCTGGGCCTGGACTCCCTCGTCTGGCTCCTCTCGGCCTATGCCGGCTTCTCCGTGATCACGCTCTTCTCGATCCGTACCATCCTCGGACAGAGGGTCTTTGGCACCAAGAAGCACCAGGAGACCAATGTCATGGGGTTGATCGGGACGCATGGGCTCGTGACGTCCCGGATCGGCAACATCCATGAGCCGGGATACGTAAAGCTCCAGGGAGAGGACTGGCGCGCTGTGTCGAAGGGCGCCTGCATCGAGACAGGCGTCTGTGTCGAGGTGAAGTCGATCTCCGGCGCCACCGTGACGGTTGAACCAGTCGGTCCAACCGTTGATTGCAAGGACTAAGGGTCCGTGACGAAACAAAGTGCTCAAGGTGAGGGTGCCGATGCGCCCGGGATACAAGGCGCTCGACTGAGGCGCACCAGTGGTGCGTCGCAGGGAGAGCAACGCAGTAGGGCGGGATGCAGCGGAAGCCGAACGAGCAGGTTGTTTCGGAACGGGCCCCTAACAGCAGGAGGATCGCATCATGGGTGAGGTAAGTATCGCTGGTCTCGTTATTCTGCTCCTGGTCATTGCCTTCGCGGTGACCCTCGTGCTCAAGGGCCTGTGCGTGGTGCAGCAGGCATCGGTCATCGTCGTCGAGCGGCTCGGAAAATACTCCCGGACACTCATGCCGGGATGGAACGTCATCATCCCATGGCTTGAGAAGCGTCGGACGTACTCCTGGATCGCATTCCTTGACCGGAAAACAGATGCTGGTGGTCCAAGACGCTACTACGTCAGGGAAGGGGTCTCCGAAATCGACTTACGGGAGATTGTCCTCGACTTCCCAAAGCAGAACGTGATCACGAAGGACAATGTCACGCTTGAAATCAACGCGCTCCTGTACTTCCAGATCACGGATCCCGTGAAGGCCATCTATGAGATCGCGAACCTCCCGGACGCGATCGAGAAGCTCACCCAGACGACACTCCGTAACGTCATCGGAGAGCTGGAGCTGGACGAAACGCTCTCCTCCCGGGACACCATCAACAGCAAGCTGCGTTTGATCCTCGACGAGGCCACGGACAAGTGGGGCGTGCGGGTCAACCGGGTCGAGCTCCAGGACATCATGCCGCCCCCCGGTATCCGCGACGACATGGAGAAGCAGATGCGGGCCGAGCGCGAGCGCCGGGCCCAGGTCCTCTCCGCTGAAGGGTTCAAGAGGGCACAGATCCTCGAAGCCGAGGGCGCTCGGGAATCAGCCATCGAGCGCGCCGAGGGGCACAAGCAGGCCCGCGTGTTGATGGCAAGCGGCGAGGCCGAGGCGGTGCGGATCGTCTTCAACGCGATCGGAAAACCCGAGGTTGCGGTCCAGTACCTCGTGGCGATGAAGTACATCGACGCCCTCCAGGAGATCGCGAAGTCCCCGCAGAAGACGGTCTTCCTCCCCTACGAGTCCAGCGCGGTCATGGGCTCCCTCGGCGCCCTCAAGGAGATGTGGTCCAGGACCGCTCCCGCCGACCCGCCTGTCCTCCCGCCCCGCGCCTGAGCTCGCCCAGGTCCTTGACCCTGCGCCCATGCGCATGTAGGCTACAGGCGCACGAAGGTGTTTGATTTCAGTGTCGGAGGTGTCGTCATGAAGCGCTCGCTGGTCCTCGTCATCGCACTCTGCCTCGCCCTCCCGGTCGTCAACGGCTGCGGCGATGACGAGGTGCCCGGTCCCCTCGGGTCGGAGCCCCACGTGCTCGTCCTCTCCGCAGACGAGATCTCCATCGGCGAGACGCTCCACGTCGCCGGGCGGAATTTCCTGGGCCTCCGTGACGGTCGCACCGAGCTGTTCTTCGACGGCGTGTACGTCGGCGACGGATTCGCACCGGAGGCGACCAGCTTCACCATCACGCCCCTCTACGATGGTGAGCTCGTGGGCCCAGGTGAGATGGCCGGCGTGAGCCTCTCCGAGGGGGACGATCTCCTTCGGATCTCACGCTTCGGACCCTTCCAGGTGCCCTTCACCCCTGGCGGTGGACAGCTGGGCACCTTCAAGGGCAAGCTCGTCGCCCGGAACATCCTCGCCGACGGGACCATCGTCACCGACGACAACCCCCCGACGGTGTCCATCGAGGTGCGCCGCTCCATCGCGATCCGCACCTTCGAGCCCTTCCTCGGTCTCGACGCCAACGGCGACCCCAAGATGGCCCAGTGCGGCGCCCCGGCGATCCGCGCCATCCACAAGCGCCCTATCACCTTGAGGTCGAGGCCATCGGCTTCGAGCCCGAGTTCTGGAAGTACGAGTTCAGCGGAATCAACGGCTCCGGTCAGGTGGTGCAGTACACCCACATGGCTACGGGCACCATCGACCAGGTGGGGAGCCCCTACGTCGTCGCGCCGGATCCCATCATCTTCAACCCCGTCCCGGACGACGCGAGCTTCTACGTTGCGGGGATCCGCATCAAGGCCGTGGTCAAGGGCAGCGACGAGTTCGTCGAGACGGCGTTCCCCATGACGGTGCACCGGCCCCTGGAGTTCCACCTCTCCGATGGCCAGGACCAGGTCGCGCAGATCTACGAGCCCGTCCCGGTCAGCGGCTGCATCAACGGCGGCATCCAGACCAACACCACCTACTCCGAGACCATGAGCGAGGCCCGGCAGCGTGGGGTGTCCGTCGCCGTCGGAAAGAGCTGGAACACCAGCCACTCCAACAGCGCATCCTCGAACTGGACCCAGGGCGTCTCCGAGAGCCAGACCGTCTCCCAGAGCCAGGCCATGAGCGAGATGCACTCCGAGTCGGAGAACATGTCCGAGACCTACGGAATGACCACGCTGTCCTCGGACTCCAACTCCATCAACTTCGCCTCCGAAGACGGGGAGAGCTGGGGCTGGAGCCTGTCCGAGGGGACGAGCAACCAGGACATGCAGTCCGCCACGGACACCATCTACGGCGAGGTCTCCGCGGCGGTGAGCACCGAGGTCAGCGCCGAGGGCTCCATCCCCGGCGTCGCCAAGGTCGGCGGCAAGGTCGGCACCGAGGTCGGCGTGTCCGCGGGCGGCTCCCTGGCCGGGACCACCGGTTCGGTGCAGGGCTCCAACGCCCAGAACGGCTCCTTCATGAACGGCTCGTCGTCGCAGTCCCAGGGCTTCGGCACCGTGACCACGGACAGCAAGGGCGAGTCCCTGTCCAACAGCTATGCGCTCACCTCGGTGGACTCCCTGAGCGCGACCACGACCCAGTCCGAGGCCAACACGAACAGCAAGACCTACAGCTTCGGGGAGGGCGTGGAGGAGACCGTGCAGGTGGGTGAGGCGGCCAGCGAGACCTGGACCGAGACCTGGATGGACACCGAGACCGTCTCGAAGAGCTGGACCACCAGCTACAAGATCCCCATGGGCAGGTACGGCGTCTGGTACCGCCAGACCACGAGGATGGTGAAGCGCGGC
The DNA here is from genome assembly GCA_043815665.1 of Pseudomonadota bacterium. GTDB lineage: Bacteria > Myxococcota_A > UBA9042 > CAIXZC01 > CAIXZC01 > CAZNWW01. The sequence goes on along the minus strand of JBDRIT010000245.1, from coordinate 15,605 downwards.
CAGGTCTACACCTACGACCTCTGCGGCGTGCGGGATCTCATGGGTGAGATGTACTTCTCCAGCTGGGTCTGGGCACCGACCCTCGCGATGGGCGACGTGTGCGACGGCGCGATCATGCCCCAGCCCGACAAAATGCCCACCCCCCAGTGCGTCGTCCCCCCCTGCGACTGACAGCAACCCCCAGGATTGTTGATCCCGTCTCCCGCCGTCTTTCGCAGTGTCGTCCCGAGGTCCCCCGAGGGACCTCAAGTGTCATCTCTCTGGCACGGCCCCCCCCCTCCCGGCGCTGCGCTCGGCTTCCGCCTCGCTCCGCTCCTCCCCCCCGTGCCGGGGGGGCGGTGCCGGTACGTCCATTGTCTCGGGCAAGGACCAGGGTCTGGAGGAAATCCACGGATTGGCGAGTGAGCGAGAGCTTGGTGTGTACGGTGCCGAGGGTCCTCCCCCTCCTCGCTGCTTCGCAGCTCACCTCCCCAAGGGGGAGATTTTTACCCTGCCAAGTGCAGCCCACCGATGGCCTCGGCACCCTCCCGATGCCCTCCCGAACGTCACAGCATGCACGGAAAAATCGCCCCCATTGGGGGCGACGTCGCCAGAGGCGACGGGGGGGAGGTTGGCCCCTGGAAACGTAAGTGGGCGGTTCCATCAAGACCCCCCTCGACCCCCCGAGGGGGGAGAGACGGGAGCCCGGCGAAGCCGTGCGACCGGAGCGGGGGGTTCAGCCAGGGTCAGCTGCACATCCCCGCGACGCAGTCTTCGCCGTCACCGCAGCATTGCGAGCCGCACTGCAGGTAGATGCAGGAGCACAGGCCGTCCTGGCAGAACTGGTTGTCGCCCAGACAGGGGCCGTCACAGGGGTCTCCGCAGCCGTTGTCCGCGCCGCAGAGCTGACCGACACAGCTCGGCGTGCAGATCGCGACGCAGGCGTCCCCCTGGCAGCTGTCGTATTTTCCGCAGCAGAGGTCCCCGCAGGCCTCGTAGAAGCAATGGCACGACCCGCCCTGGCAGAAGGCAGCGTCCATGGGGCAGGGACCGTCGCAGGGGGCACCGCAGCCGTTGTCGTCTCCGCAGTTCTTCCCCTGGCACTGAGGGACGCAGGAGCAGGCACCCGCGGTGCAGACCTCCCCTTCGTTGCAGCAGATCCCGTCGCACTCCTCGTAGGAGCACTGGCAGGTCCAGTCCTGGACACCGCAGACCTGGTTGGGCGCGCACTCACCGCAGGAGAGGGCCTCGCCGCAGCCGTCCTGGGGGTTGCCGCAGGACGCATCCAGGTCCTGGCAGGACGTCGGCAGGCAACAGGCCCCCGCCTCGCAGACCTCGCCCGGAGCGCAGCACGGCCCACCACACTGCTTCCCTCCACAGATGCAGACGCCGTCCTGGCAGACCTCGTTCTCTCCAGGGCAGGGGCCGGCGCACGCTCCGCTGCAGCCGTCATCGTCTCCGCAGTCCTTGCCGTCGCATTGAGGGACGCACCAGTCTGCGCCGAAGGCGAAGATCGGAACAAAGGGGCTGTCCGGATCCAGATGGGGTGACGAGACGAAGGGCGTCGTCATCACGGTCTGCGCAGCGCCGTTCACGGATTCGAGGATCACCACCACGGCCATGTCCTCCTGCGAGACCAGGCCGCTCACGTGGGTCCCCCATGAACCGTCGGGCTGGAGGGTCCCCGCTGTGAGGAGGCCGCTGGCGGTCTGCTGGTAGGGCTGACTGAACTGGATCTCCTCGAGGTTGTTCCCGGGCAGGACCTCGAAGGAGACGGCGACGTAGTCGGACACCAGCTCTTGGTCCCGATCCGTCACCCAGGCCATGAGGTCGAATTCCCCCGGCGCAGTGGAGACCGCCTCGACGTGGACGAAGTGGGCCATCCGCGCGAGGACCTGGCTGGCGAAGTACGCATCCCGCATGTCCAGCGTCCCGTCCGGGAAGAGATCCGACTGCGCCTCCTGGGTCTGGTTGGGGATCCCGAGGGGCGGCACCGCCACGATCCACTGCAGGAAGAGGACGTCCCGCAGATCGAAGGACTCGTCATCGTTCGCGTCACCCTGGACCGTCGCCGGCGGCGGATCGATCTCCCCGTCCCCTGCGACGATTGGCCGCGGCGTGTCAGCGCCGATGGGACCTCCGCTGGTGTTGATGACCCCTCGGATGGTTCCGCCGATGGGGCTCACCATGGCCCCCCCCCCCGGGGGACTTCAGGGCCATGAAAACGATCCGGCCCACCTCGAGGGCGTCGCCAAACGCGACCTTTCCGACCAGGGGGCTCACGTTGAGGTAGATCTTTCCGGGCTCTCCGGTGTTCCCGTGGAGGACCGCGGCCGGGAGCGAGAGGCCGGGGACCACGCCCAGGGCCTCGAGGACATCGGGATCATAGGCGATCTCGACGTCGAGGCCACCCAGGAGGAAGCCACCGGTGTTCACCCGCACCGGGACCTCGAAGATTGCGTCGGCCAGCCGATCCGGGAAGGGATGTCCCACGGGCTCACCGAGGTCCACGTCGCCGACCGTGGGCTGCAGGTTTACCAGGATGGCCGAGAGCGAGGGTGGATCGAAGGGGACGCCGATGTCCGCTGCCCCGTTGACGTCGATGATGATCACCGTGTGGCCGTTTCCCCGCGCCGTGAGGACGGCCGCGGAGCTGATCGTGGCGATGTCCGGATCCATGGACTCGAAGGTCAGGAGTCCGGGCACGAGCCCCGCTCCAGACAACAGGCGTCGCGTCCCATCGGAGAACTGCCCCCGCACCACGAGGGTCTCGTTGCCCTGGTCCTTGACCCCGAGCAGGGTCCCGGTCGCCAGGTACGCGGTGATCCCGATGACGTTCACCGATGACCCCGAGACCTGCAGCGGGATCGGCTCCGAGATCGTCCCCTGGTGCTCCCCCACGAGGTTGACGATGCCGTTCCCCTGGGCCGTGATCCGCCCGTCGTTCGAGACCAGGATGATCCCCGTCGCCGGGGTGTTCGTGCCCGGCATGTAGACGTGGAACTCCGTGTCGGGGTGCTCCGTCAGGATCACCTGGGACCCGTCGCTGAAGGTGTCCACCAGGCGGAGGACCGCGTCCTGCCAGAGTCCGGTGCCCTCGATGAGGGACAGGATCGTCTCGGCCACGGGCGAGCTGTCCGCCGGCGTATGGGACTCGTGGCTCGCCAGGATCAGCTCCTCGTGGGCCACGACCTCGAGGTCGATGGTCCCGACGAGGTCGCTGAGGTAGGAGTTCGGGAAGGTCACCGTGACCGTCACGGTCCCCGCACCGGTCCCAGTTCCCTCCGCCACTCCCGGCTCACAGCCGGGCACGCCGAGACAGTCGACGACGCCGGGCAGCATGAGGACGTTCCCGCTGACCTCGTAGTGGGTGCGCGGATCCTGCGCCAGGGACAGGGACGTCCCATCCTCGAAGAAGACCTTCACGACGAGGGACCGCTTGTGGGGCACGCCGAGGACGGTCCACGCACGATCCTCGATCCCGATGGCCACGCGGGGGTCCGCCACAGACACCTCCACGGAGACGGGCGGCGGCAGCTCCACTGAGAAGGGCTTCGTGTCGTCAGCGACCGCGTCGCCCCAGACATCGGTGAACACCGCGTAGACTTCGGTCTCCCCTGCACCGACTGCGGTGATGACCCCGTCCCCGTCCACGGTGCCGATGCCCATGGTGCCGGACTGGTATTCGAGGAGCTCGGTCCCGGTGATGTCCAGGCGGCTCCCGCCGTCGGTCTCCGCGTCATCAGAGAAGATCAGGATCGCCCGGGTCTGGACCTGGTGCCCCTCACCCGACAGGAGGTTCGTCACCTTCGCCGTCGCGGTGGTCGCCGCGTCGGCGGTCTGGATCGGATCCGGAACGAGGCTCGCCATCTCGACATGTGCCGGGACCACGACGAGGAGGTCGTCGACCTGGACCCCCTCGGAGCCAACGACCTCGAGGGTCGAGGTCGCTACCGTCGTGCCGTCGTAGGCGAGGACATCGATGTCCACGGCGCCGTTGATCCCCGGCGTCACATGACCGTCCCCGCTGATCGCCGCCACGACCTCGTCGGAGGAGTGAAAGTCCGCGTGCGCGGTGAGATCCATGGAGTAGTCCAGCAGCTCACCGTCGGAGAGAGTTCCGGTGACCCGCATGGTGGTGGACTGCACGACGTCCAGCTCGAAGACGTATTGCAGCTCCGGATCGAGCGGCGCCGCAGACAGGGGAGTCTCCAAGGTGGCGACACGGACGTACGCCGTCCCCGAGAGCCCTCCGAGGGTCGCTGTCACGCTGGTGACGCCGGGGCCTGCCGAGGTCAGCAGGCACCCATCACCGGTGACCACCGTTGGATCATCGACCTCGCAGATCGGATCCTCGGAGTCCGACACGAGAGACAGGCTCCCGTCGCTGCGGAGCGCCAGGACTGTAATGAGCCCCGTGGGAACCTCTCCGGTCAACACCGACATGTCGAGGAGGATGGGGGGCGTCGCCACGGGCTGGATTGTCCGCAGGACCACCTGGTCCACCTGCACCACGTCGAGGATCGACGACCCGTCGGGGCCACGGACGGTCATGTCCGCTGACTCCGAGAAGTCGGCCATGAGCGTGTCGATCAGCTCATGGACGTCCCCCGAGATCGCGCCGGAGGCGCCGGGGATCGCATCGGCCCGGACGGCGAAGGTGATCAGCGCCACCTCGACGGCCTCACCCTGCGCCGTGCCCCCTGCAGGGTTCTGGTTGATCGCGTTGAAGGAGAGCTTCCCGATCTCGTTCGCGTCGGTCGCTGCGTTGCTCGCTGGTGGGCTGAGGTCCACCGCTGCGCCCTGCTCCAGGGAGACCACCTCGAGGACCGTGGGATCGAAGTTGACCCCGAGGTTGTACGCGGAGATCAAGTGTGTGCCGGTGTTGACCACCACGGGGACGGAGAACTCCTGCCCCACGGCCACGGGACCCAGGGGGATGCTGATCGCGACTTCTCCCACGTCCAGGGCAGCGAAGACCGGCGCCGCAGCGATGGTGAGGGACTGCGGGTCCGAAGTGAGGGCCTCGATCCACCCTGTGATCTGGCCCTCGCCCCAGGTCGCGAAGGCCTCTGAGGGCAGGTCGATCCAGCCGCAGTAGAATCCTGCTCCCGCGTAGGTCGCATCAGCGGAGAGCTCGAACTCGTCGGACACCAGCCCGAAGCCGGCCTCGAAGCCCGGTCCAGCCGGTGCGCCCAGCGCATCGGTGGTGTAGAGACAGGCACGCACCTGCGGGGTGTCACCGTAGACCAGATCACGACTCAGATGGAGGGTCGTGGCCTCCGGGATCCCGGAGACCACGGTGAATCCCTTGGGAGAGGAGGTCTTCTCTCCCACATGCGCTGTCACGGTCCCCTCGAGCCCCGGCTCGAAGAGGCCGATGATCATCGTGGAGTAGCTCCCGTTCCCATGATCCGTCACCATCCCGGAGGGCAGCCCGAAGTCCGACAGGAAGACCACGTCCGCCCCGACAACGGGTGCGCCGAAGGAGCACGGAGGATTCGCGTCCTCGTCTGTCTGTCCATCGCAGTCACTGTCCACGGAGTCACAGCTCACGTCCAGCTCGGCGAGGGCCTGCCCTGGCACGCAGGGCGCGTTCACGCCGTCGATGCAGGCCGAGGCGACGTTGGTCAGGAGGCACCAACCGGTCCCGCAGCTGTCGTCCGGCAGATAGTCCTCGTCCGTGTCCCCGTCACAGTCGTCGTCCAACCCGTTGCAGATCGTATCTGCGATGGCGGCCTCGCCCGGAACGCAGGGGATCGCAACGCCTCCGACACAGGTCGAAGGGCTGTTGAACTGGTGGCACGCGCCGACACCGCAGGACGCGTCCACCAGGACGTCTTCGTCCTTGAAGCCGTCGCAGTCGTCGTCCACTCCGTTGCAGGTGGCCTCGTCGTTCCCTGCCTCGCCGGGCTGGCAGGGCACGAGGAAGCCGTCGACGCAGGCGGAGGGGAGGTTGTTGATCTGGCACCAGCCGACACCACACTGGTCGTCGATCGGGTAGTCTTCGTCCGTCGCTCCATCGCAGTCATCGTCCAGGCCGTCGCAGGTGGAATCATCGTCGCCGGCCGGTGGCCCGGGCTGACAGGGGCTCTCGGCGCCGCCGACACAGGACGACGGGGTATTCGAACTCTGGCAGGGCCCCTCGCCGCAGGATGCGTCGGAGACATAGTCTTCGTCAGTCTGACCGTCGCAGTCGTCGTCGACGCCGTCACAGGCCGCGTCGTCGTTCCCCAGGGCCGGACCGGGCTGGCAGGGGGTCTCCACCCCCAACAGGCAGGAGGAGGCGGTGTTGAACGCGAGGCACGGTCCGACCCCGCAGGTGGCATCCGGGAGATAGTCATCGTCCGGGATCCCGTCACAATCGTCATCCACTCCGTCGCAGGTCCCGTCGGTCGGGAAGCAGCATGTGCCGCCGTTGCAGTCGAGGCCCGCCGCACAGGCAGCGCCGTCGCCACAGAATTCTCCGAAGGTGCAGCAGGGGGCACACAGGCCCAGGTCGGTGCAGTGATGCCCTTCGTCACACGCGGGGTCGCAGGGAACGGGTCCATCCCAGCACGCCCCGTCGACGCACTCCTCGCCAGCAGCGCAGCAGAGATCACCGCAGGCCACGTACGCACAGGCACAGGTCCAGTCGTCGCTGCAGGCCTCGTTCTCTCCTTCGCAGGTCCCGCAGTCGAGGGCTCCGGAGCATCCATCCTCGGGGGCGCCGCACGCTGCATCCAGGGCTTCACAGGTGAGCGGCTCACAGGGAGGCATGCAGAAGGTGCTCCCGAAGACCAGCGCACAGTCCCAGTCGGGATGCTCACAGACGCCATCATTCTCGCAGAAGACCGTACAGACGAACCCATCCTCCCATGGGACACAGTGGCCGTCGTCGCAGTCCCCGTCGACCTCACAGGGGAAGCCCAGCTGCCCCTCGTCCCTGCACTTCCAGGCGAAGCACTCCTGTTGGGCCCAGCACGTGGTCTTGCACTGCCCTCCGCAAGGGTCCGGACCGCACGCCTTGTCATCGCAGAAGTCACCGGGGTCACAGGGCTGCGCCTCTCCAGCGTTCTCGTCGATGAGATCCCCTCCGTCTGCGCCGTCGGGCTGCGACAGATCCTTGACCACCTCCCCGTCCCGGGGAAGGTCCGTCCCGACGTCCCCGGCGGTGTCCGCCGGCGCCGGAGAGTCCTCTCCTCCGCCGGTCCCGTTGCCTAGATCGGGTGAGCACGCCACGCCGATGAGGCCGAAGAGGAGGCTGACCGCCATCCGGATTGCTGCATCTCTCGTCATGCCAGGCACCCCCGCACACACGCAGTACACGCCTCAGGGTAGCATAGTCGGGCCCCGTTTTCCCGTGAAGAGGCGGCGTCAGGCGCGTGCGTTGATCGCGGTGAGGAGGCGTTCCGCCCAGGTGAGGACCCCGTCGTATCCGAGGTGCGGGGTGGAGCGCAGGAAGAAGATCTGCTGTTGGGGATAGCCGAACTCCACGAAGGGGATCGAGCGATGGCCGGCCTCCAGCGCATTCCTCTCCCAGTTGCTCCCGATGATGAGATCGAGACCGCCGTGGGAACGGGCCCGGTCGACCGCGTCGTTGAGGGTGCTGACGCTCGTGTCGAGGTGCAGCTCCGCGGGTGCGTCCCATGCCTCAGCGAACCCGCGGTGTCGCGTGCGCGCCAGCGCCGCGGTGACGACGACGCCCAGATCCTCCTGGAGGCACCGGACCAGGCCGGGGAGCCACTCCCCCGTGGCAGCGACCACCGCCCGGCGCCCCATGAGTCCTCGATGCACGACGCGGTCCAGGAGGGCTTCAACCCGGCGGAGCTCCGCATCGATGACCGCCCCCGCGCGCGCCCTCCGGCCGGTGCGTCCGGCCAGGTCGAGGAGCCATGCTCCGGTGTCCTCCAGGGACACGGGGACGCCGCTGAGCATCGCATCCCCGCCCGTGGCACCGGCGATGGCCGTGGCAGCGGCTGCCCCGTCGGGGAAGGCGACCAGGGTGCCGGCCTCCGCCACCTCGCGGAAGGCCGCCGACGGCCGACCGTCCAGGAGCGCCCCGGCCCAGGTCAGCCCCAGGGCCTCGACGAGTCGGCGGAGCTCCGCGATGTCCCCGCGACAGTCCCCGCTGTCCCGGGTCCACGGATAGCCGATGAGCCCCACGGTGTTCGCAGTCGAGGTCCCCAGGCCACGGGCGATCAGCCGGGTCGCCGTGCCGTTGTAGAAGGCCCGGAACGCGTCGCCGTGGTCCCGGGTGAGGGATCGGGTCGACAAGGCCTGGACATCGGCCTCGGGGAACCGTGCGCCGAGGGTCCTCGCGAGGGGCTCGAGCTTCTCTCCGGTGAGGGTGTAGCGGGACAGGGAGGCGAGGAGGATGAGCTTGATCCCGGCTCGGGCTGCCAACTGCTCCGCCGCCGCTTCGACCCGATCCTCGGTGCCCATCACGGAGACGGTGTAGGGGTCCATGGTGAGGGCGAGGCGGCCGCCACCCGAGGTCGCGTCGAGGTTCCCGCCCCGTGTATGGGGGCGCAGGGTCTGGCGGATCCGCTCTTCGACGCAGGTGCTGCCCCGGAACACGAGACCCGCGTCCGGGATCGCTGAGGCCACGAGGAGGACGCCGTCGAGGAAGGTCGGGCCTGTGGGGCAGGTGTAGTCCTTCATTGCGCGCTCCGGCGTCGTCGGCGTCGTCGCCTGTAGAGGGTCAACCGGCAGCCGGCGAGGAGGTGCTCGATCCCACGTGCGACGCCTCCAGGTCCCATGCCGAGATCCCGGATGTCGAAGGGCACGGCCCCGGTCTCCATGATGAACCCGGCCTCGAGGGCGTCACAGTACACCAGGTCGAAGTCCGTGTGCTCCAGGACGTCTCTGATCCCGACGCCGGCCTCCCAGCCCTCGAAGGTGGCCCCACGATCCGCCAGCATGGAGAGGGCTGCGTCTCCCGGGACCTGCGCGGGGCCGGTGATGGGCGCGTGGACGAAGGTGACCTCGAAGCCACTCCCGGTGAGGACGTCCAAGGGGGAGGCCCCGAAGAAGAACACGGGTGACAGAAGCTCCTCGAGGGTGCCCTTGTCAAAGATCACGCCGATCCGTCCTCCCGCCTCCTGCACCGCGCGCACCGACGCCGACAGTCCGGGGGCCCGGTCCGACATCAACGCTCCGAAGGCCTCCGAGGCCACCGAGGGGATCCCAAGGGCCGCGGCGACCGCACCGAGCCAGGCCCGGCTTCCCGCGATCCCATAGGGGAGGGGAGGCGCTGCGTGGGGCATCTCCCGTGCCCGAAGATGGTGGGTGAACACCTCGTCCACGGGGAGCCAGGGCGAACCGAGGGTGAGCCACGCCTCCCCCCAGCGCCCCACAGCGTCGTCGCTGAGGAAGGGGAGGGCGGTCGCGCCGAGGGTGATGCCCGCTGCCTCCAGGAGCGCGGCCGCCGCCTGGACGCTGCGACTCCCCGGTGCGCCATAGCCGACGAGGTTCACCCGTGGCGCCGGACTCGGCGTTGCACCCGCTGCAGCACACTCATCGAGGAAATTGCCCCACCAGCTCCGGGAGTCCATCTCACGGAACTGTGGGATCTCCGGCTGCATGAAGCGCACCCGCTCCTTCCCCGTGATCGCGCACCGTCGGCATGCGCCGCGGACGTCGTCCCCGATCATGTGGTAGTCGCAACCCTGGAACACCACGACCTCGCCCTCGGGCCGGCGGGCCAGGCCCTCCCGGAGGGCCTCCTGATATCGGGCCTCGCCACCCATGACGATGGTCGCGTCATCCACATCCGTGACGAGGTAGTTCGTCGGCGCGAGGGAGAGGTCCACGCGCTCCTCGCCCCAGGGTCGCATCCCCACCGCGAGGTCTCCGCTCAAGGTGTTCGTGGCGAGGGCACATTCCCTGGAGGCGTGCATGAGGAGCACGCGGTCACCCCTGATTGCGACGCTCGCGCTGTTTCCGAGCGCATCCGAGGTGCCCCAGACGTCGAAGAACCGGCTCCTGCGCTCATCGAGGGACTCCGGCCCGCCGCGATTGCAGTCACCGATGAGGCCGGTGCTCTGCCGCATGCGTCCCAGGAGCTCCGTCGCGTCCTCCTCCCGTGTCCGAGCCCCGGTCCAGCGGGCATCCAGCGGCAGGGCCTGACGGAGGATGAAGCCCAGGGGATCGTCCAGGGGGTGCTGCGTCTCCACCGCGCCGGGGCCCTGACGGCGGACCAGGGGGCCAAGAGGGGTGGCGGCGATCGCCACGGAGCCTGCTGGCCCGGGCCCATCGGACAGGAGATAGATGACCGGCCCCCCGTCGATGGCCGAGAAGACCATCTCGACCCCGACGCCGTCGTTCCCGGTCACCCACGAAAAGCGCACCGGTCGCCAGCCGTCCCGGACGGGCGTCCCGAGCGCGAGGCGTCCCGCGATGGCGACGCTCAGCCCCCCGCCGCTCCGGCAGATGCGGTCACTTCCCTGCTCCGGAGGCGCCATCCAGAGCGCCAGCGGTCCCTGCTCGTCCGCATCGAGGGCGTCCCGGACGTGCTGGAGCAGCGCCTGGGCATCCTTGGCGTACATCTCGGGCCCCAGCACCACGAGGCGCCGGCGCCCCATGCCGATGGCCGGACCACGGGGCGCCTCGTCGTCAGCATCCTCGAGGACGATCTGCGCTGCGTCGGTCCCCCTCCGGGCGAAGTCCATCCGCAGCTGGCCTCCCCGCTCCACGTGCAGCCCGAGGCAGTCGAGTCCCTGGCCGCGGAGGAGGTCCGCCGCGGCGTGGAGATCCTCGTCCAGGCGGCGCGCCACTCGTGTCGAGACGATGGGGCCGCTCACCCGGCCCCTACCTGGCTGAGATGTTCCAGGTAGATCTCCCGAATCGCCCCTTCATCGAGGGGCGTGGGGATCACGCGGTCCGCGTCGGCCACGGTGAGGACCTGGTCGAGGATCGACCGGTAGACCTCGGTGACCTCTGCGTCGGGGGCTGCGAGCACGATGGTCTCTCCGTCGAACTCCACGCGCACCACCTCCGCGCTGAACGGGATCAACCCCAGGACCCGGGTGCCGAGCGCGGCAGCAAAGCGCTCGATGAGATCCGCCGCGTGGGGGTGGTGGATCTTGTTGCCGACGACGCCGATGAGGCGCGCACCGCCGCCGCTCGAGAGGTTCCGAATCCCCCGCGCGATGTTGTTCGCAGCGTAGAGGGCCATGTACTCCTCGGAGGCGACGAGGACGATGTCCGAGGGGGTCTCTTCACGGATCGGCGCGGAGAAGCCCCCGCAGACCACGTCGCCGAGGACATCGAAGAGCACCCAGTCGTAATCGTCGGTGAGGGCCGGCGGCTCCTTGATCACGTCGAGGACGATGTCCACGGCGCGCCCGGCACACCCTCTCCCCGGCTCGGGTCCACCGGTCTCCAGCACGTCCACGCCGGTGCCGCCAGTGACCACGAGATCACGCAGATCAGCGGGACGCAACGTGCCGGAGCTGGCCAGGAAGGCCTCCATCACCGTCGTGATGCGTCCGGGGATGGAATGACGGAGGTGAGAGTCGTGCTTGGGATCACAGCCGATCTGCAGGACGTGCTCTCCGCGCCGGGCGAGGAGGGTGGCGAGGTTGGTACAGATGGTGGACTTCCCGATGCCTCCCTTTCCGAACACCACCAGCCGTCTCATTCATCGCTCCGGGACTGCAGGACAGCCATGGATCTCAGTATAGTGGGCGAAGGTGCGCGCCTCAAGGGCCGGGTTGCCGCAGGGTCTCCAGGGGAAGGTCATCGGCTCCCCGCGCCCCGCTTGTAGGGGTCGAGGTGCTGCCCGCCATCCACGTACACCACCTGCCCGGTGACGAAGTCCGCGTCGATGAGCCAGCCCAACGCCGCCGCGACGTCCAGCGCGCCGCCGCTCCGCGCCAGCGGGGTCTCCCCGACCCGACGGGCCAGGGAATCCGGGCCGAGGTCCTCGGGCGGGAGCACCGGCCCCGGCGCGATCGCGTTCACCCGGATCCCCGGGGCGAGCTCCAGGGCCGCCAGGCGGGTGGCCTCCCTGAGAGCCTGCTTGGAGAGGGTGTAGACGAAGTGGGTCCAGTCGAGACTCTCGATGCGGCTGTCCAGGAAATTCACCACCAGCCCTGAGGAAGTGACCCTTGCGAAGTCGCGGGTCAGGATCAGCGGGGCGTACAGGTTGACCTGGAGGAGCTCGTCCATGCGGCGGTCGTCGGTCTCCGTGAGGCGGCCCGGCCCGAAGACCGAGGCGTTGTTCACCAGCGCGTCCAGTCGACCGGCCCGCTCCACGGCCCTTGCCACGAGGCTCCCCAACGCGACCCGGTCGCCCAGGTCCGCTGCCACTGCCCAGGCGCGACGTCCCAGGGCCTCCACCGCCGCTGCGGTCCCGGCGGCGCGGTCCGCCTCCCCCCGGTGGTGGATCACCACGTCCCAGCCCCTGCCGGCGAAGACCTCTGCGGCGATCCGGCCGAGGCGCTCGATGCCGCCGGTGACCAGGACCACGGGCGGGGTCTGGGACGGGCTCATCGCGAGATCAGCGTGAGGAACTCGCTGCGGGTGCTTGGTTCCTCGCGGAAGGACCCGAGCATGCACGAGGTGGTCATGACCGAGTTCTGCTTCTCGACTCCCCGCATCATCATGCAAAGATGACGTGCCTCGATGACGACGCCGACGCCCTCGGCGCCGATACGCTCGAACACCGTCCGGGCGATCTGCTGCGTGAGCTGCTCCTGGATCTGGAGGCGCCGGGCGAAGACCTCGGCGACCCGGGCGATCTTCGAGAGTCCGATGACCCGCCCCGTGGGGATGTACCCGACATGGCACCTCCCGAAGAACGGCAGGAGGTGATGCTCACAGAGGGAGTAGAGTTCGATGTCCTTGACGATGACCATGTCATCGGACTCGGACTCGAAGATCGCATCCCCGATCACTTCATCCACGTCCTGCTGGTACCCGCGGGTCAGGTGCTGGAATGCGCGGGCTGCCCGCTCCGGCGTGTCCCGCAGGCCATCCCGTGAGAGGTCCTCGCCCACCGCAGAGATGATCTCCCTGAACTGCGCCGTGAGGCGTTCGGTACGGTCTTCCACGATGTCGCTCCGCGTCAAGTGCGAACGGATTTCCAATCCTGCAACGCTAGGTCCTGGGGACCCCGCTGTCAAGCGAGCGCAACGCCACGAACCCTGCGGAAAAGTCGCTTGACGCGGCACGACATGACATCCTATAAACATCCGGAGAGGGGAAACCCTGGGTTTCAAACGCCCGGCACACCGCGGCAACGCGATGACGCCGGTGCACAACGGAGAAGAGGTGTAAGATGGCGGTGGATCTCAAAGATCTGACCATGGACGACGTGCTCAAGGCCTTGCCCCTGATCGTCAAGGACGACTTCGAGGGCACCTTCACCTACAACCTCGAGATGACGGACCCCGACGGCACCCGGGTCAAGAACGACAAGTACTGGGTGAAGCTGATGCCCGGCAACGTTGAGTACGGCGAGGGCCACTCTGACGACCCCGAGGCCACCACCTTCACCGTGAACATGGGCGGGCTGGACACGGTCCTGGCCTTCCAGGTCTACGGCCTCGAGGCGGCCACCGCGGCCATGATCATGGGCTACATCTTCACGGACAACATCAAGAAAGCCGAGTCCTGGTTCAAGGTGCTCAAGCTGGGCATCGAGCCCATCAAGGAGGCCATGGCCAGCCAGGGCCTGGAGCTCGGCGACACCCACCTGGACATCTTCGACGAGCTGGGGATGGGCTAACCGCAATTTCTCACCACCCATCTGCTGCATCCGCCGATCCTCCTGCTGTCTCGGGCCGTTTCTCCCGTCACAGTCCTCGACGATACTCCTGCATCGACTCCGGCTGTGTCGGTCCGATCGGTCCGACACAGCAGGGTCTCGACGCCTTCGCTACGATGTCTGGTGAGAAATTGCGGCTAAAACTGATCGCCCGCACCTTCTGTTCAAAGGATCCGATGACGTCGCCGTCGCCGGTCCCCGGCTATGATTGGGAAGAATCCGTCGGGGCGGGGGAGGCGAGGGTGAACGAGAAGGTGCTCCCCTGACCCGGCTCGGACTCGACCCAGATCCGGCCGCCATGGCGTTCCACGATCTTCCGACAGATCGCGAGGCCGATGCCGGTGCCCGGGTAGGCGTCGCGCGCATGCAGCCGCTGGAACATCTTGAAGATCCGATCGACGTTCGCGAGGTCGAGGCCGATCCCGTTGTCGGACACCTGAAAGGTCCAGAGATCATCGACCCGGTCGGCACGGATCTCGATGCGGGGAGGCACCTCGGCGCGCCGGAACTTGATCGCGTTGCCGATCAGGTTCTGGAAGAGCTGCGCGAGCTGCGTCGGATCGGCGTCGACCCTGGGGAGATCGCCCGGGATCACCACCTCGGCGCCCGTCTCCCTGATGCTCTCCGAGAGGAGACCCAGCACCTGGTGGACGGCCTCGACCGAACTCGTCGGGGCGAAGTTCTGGCTGGTCGTCTCGACCCGGGAGAGCTCCAACAGATCATCGATCAGGGTCTTCATGCGCCGGGCTGCGTCGACGGTGAAGTGGATGTACTCGAGGCCCTTGTCGTCCGCCTGCTCGCTGTAACGCGTCTCGATGAGCTGCACGAAGGAGGAGATGGTTCGCAGCGGCTCCTGGAGGTCGTGGGAGGCGACGTAGGCGAACTGCGACAGCTCCGCGTTGGAGCGCTGCAGGCGCTGGACGGTCTTGGCCAGCGCACGCTCGGCCTTGCGCCGCTTACCGATCTCCGACCGCAGCTGCCGGTTGGTCGCCTCGAGCTTCGCAGCCGCATTCTTCAGCTTCTCGTGGACCAGGCTGTTCTGGACCGCAAGGCCGACCTGGCGCCCGATGGACTCGAGGAACTCGATGAGGTCGAGGGTGAAGCAGCCGATCCTGGCATCGTTGACCTGCAGCAGACCGAGGATCTCGCTCCCGGCACGGATCGGGATCAGGGCGACGGACTCGTACCCGTCGCCGTTGCAGCGGTTCCGGGTCCGCCCCTGCCGATCCTCCTCGGTGGTCTCAGCGAGCAGCGCGGTGGTGTGGTTCGACCAGAAGCTGCCCCCCTTCGTGACGAAGGGCTGGGAGGGATCGATGGTGTGGTGGATGACGTTGCCGCACATGCAGTCCAGCTCGAAGCCCTCTCCATCCGCTCTCGGGACGCGACATCCGCTCGCGTCCCGGGCACACAGGGAGTTCTCCGCCTGGATGAACGAGTCGGTGAAGCCATTGTAGACGTAGTAGGGGTAGTCTCCGTCGGTATGCAGGCGGATGGCGATCGCCTCGCAGGTCGTCACGTCGCTGACGTATCCGAGGACGATCCGGAGGGCGTCGCTGAGATCGGTGAAGCGGTTCAGCTCCGCGCAGATGTTCCTGCTCGCCTGGTCGAGGCAACTGCGGTCTACGACCCCTTGCGCCAAAGCCATGACAGCCCCCCACTTGAAACTCGACTGCGTTTTCCGATGGCAATCTACCGTGTTTCCCGATTCATGGCAACGGGCGAGAACCCTAGATCCAGGGCAATCGCAAAGTCGCCGCTCCCCCAGCGGTCTATCGAACTCTGGCTCGACTCGGCTGGAAGAATGGTCCGTTGCCGTTGCCGTTGCCGTCGCCGTCTGACGATCGATCACATCTTTTCGCTCTTCGCGATCGCG
>JBDRIT010000244.1:0-16685 GCA_043815665.1 Pseudomonadota bacterium | reverse complement strand
GCGCGATCGCGAAGAGCGAAAAGATGTGATCGATCGTCAGACGGCGACGGCAACGGCAACGGCAACGGACCATTCTTCCAGCCGAGTCGAGCCAGAGTTCGATAGACCGCTGGGGGAGCGGCGACTTTGCGATTGCCCTGCTCGGTGCCCGACTCGCAGTTGACCTCTCCTTCCTCCGGTGCTAGCTTTCACAGCCGATCAATCCCAGCCGTTCACGGGCACGATCGGGTGAGAATGACGGGCACGGGCACGGGCACGGGCACGTTGATGCGGGAGCTTGCGACATGCAAAAGCCGACCTTTCAGCACGTAATCCTCGAGCTGCAGCGATACTGGGCAGAGCAGGGCTGCGTCCTGGTGCAGCCCTACGACATCGAGGTCGGGGCAGGGACCTTCAACCCCGCGACCTTCCTCCGCTGCCTGGGCCCGGAGCCCTGGTGCTGCGCGTACGTGCAGCCCTCCCGGCGCCCCACGGACGGCCGGTATGGAGAGAACCCCAACCGGCTCCAGCACTACTACCAGTTCCAGGTGGTGATGAAGCCCAGCCCCAAGAACATCCAGGACCTCTACCTGAACAGCTTGAGGCGGCTGGGGATCGATCCCCTGGACCACGACATCCGCTTCGTGGAGGACGACTGGGAGTCCCCCACCCTCGGGGCGTGGGGCGTGGGCTGGGAGGTCTGGCTGGACGGGATGGAGGTCACCCAGTTCACCTACTTCCAGCAGGCGGGGGGCATCGACCTGAAGCCCGTCACCGTGGAGATCACCTACGGCATCGAGCGCATCGCCATGTACCTGCAGGAGGTCGAGAGCGTCTACGACCTCCAGTGGGTCGGCGACGTGACCTACGGCGACGTGTATCACCAGAACGAGGTGGAGTTCTCGAGGCACAACTTCGAGGAGGCCGACGTGGCCCTCCACCTGCAGATGTTCGCAGGGTTCGAGAAGGAGTGCCTCCGCCTGGCGGCGCTGGACCTGGTCCTGCCCGCGTACGACTACTGCCTCAAGTGCTCCCACGCGTTCAACGTCCTGGACGCCCGGGGCGCGATCAGCGTCGCGGAGCGCCAGCAGTACATCGGCCGGGTGCGGACCCTGGCCAAGGCCTGCGCCGAGGGCTACGTGGCCCTGCGGGAACGCCTCGGCTACCCGATGTTGCGGAAGGGAGGTGCGTGATGGACGAGATCCGCACAGCGGAGCTGATCATCGAGATCGGCACCGAGGAGATCCCGGCCCGCATGGCCCCCAGCGGTATGCGGATGATGGAGGCGGGCTTCCGAAAGGGGCTGAAGGCCGCAGAGATGGATCCCGGCGCGCTCCGGACCTACGTCACCCCCCGGCGGCTGACCCTCCACGTCCCCGCCCTTCCCGTGAGGCAGGCGGACAAGATCGAGGAGAAGCGCGGCCCGGCAGTACAGACGGCCTTCGGCCCCGACGGCGCGCCCACACAGGCGGCGGAGGGGTTCGCCCGCTCTGTGGGCCTCCCGGTGGTCGAGCTGGGCCGCCTCGAGACCGACAAGGGCACGTACCTCCTGGCGAAGAAGGAGGTCAAGGGTCGCCCCCTGACCGACTTCCTCCCGGCGGTGATCATCGAGACCATCCAGGGCCTGCGCTTCCCCCGGTCCATGCACTGGGGCGCCGAGGACGTGGTCTTCGTACGCCCGATCCGGTGGATCGTGGCGATCTTCGACGGCGAGGTCGTCCCCCTGACCTACGGCGACGTGTCCACGGGCCGCATCACCCAGGGGCATCGCTTCCACGGGAAGGGCCCCATCGAGGTCGGTGGGTTCGAAAAATATGTCGCGGACCTGGAGGAGAACGGCGTCACCCTGGATCCGGAGATCCGCACCCGGAAGATCCGCGAGGGCCTCGCCGCGCTGGAGGCCGAGACCGGCCTCACCGTGGTCCCGGACGAGGGGCTCCTGCAGGAGGTGACCCACCTGGTGGAGCACCCCTCCGTCCTCCGAGGCGGTTTTGATGAAAACTACCTCGAGCTTCCCCGAGAGGCCCTGATCACCAGCATGCGGAACCACCAGAAGTACTTCGCGATCCAGGAGGCCGACGGCCGCCTGGCGCCGGTCTTCGGCGTGGTGGCCAACACCACCACCCGGGATCCCGCGGTGGTGGCCCGGGGCAACGAGCGGGTCCTGCGGGCCCGCCTCGAGGACGCAATGTTCTTCCTGCTGGACGACCGCAAGAAGACCCTGGAGGCGTTCCTCCCCGGCCTCGAGGGCCAGCTCTTCATGACCGGCCTCGGCACCATGGCGGAGAAGTCCACGCGGGTGTCCGCCCTCGCCGGAAAGCTCGCTTCGAAGGTCGCGCCGGCGGAGGCCGGGGCCGCGGCCCGGGCCGGCCTGCTGTGCAAGGCGGACCTGGCCACCTCCATGGTCTACGAGTTCGCGGAGCTCCAGGGGCTCATGGGCCGGGAGTACGCCCGCTACCATGGCGAGGCCGAGGCCGTGGCCCTGGGCATCTTCGAGCACTATCTGCCCAAGGGCGCGGACGACGATCTGCCCGGCAGCGATGTGGGCGCGCTGGTCGCAGTGGCGGACCGCCTGGACACCCTGGCCGGGACCTTCGGCCTGGGCCTGATCCCGACGTCCACCAAGGACCCCTATGCCCTGCGCCGCGCGGCCCTGGGCCTCCTGCGGATCCTCATCGACCGCAGGTGGGGCCTGCCCCTGGACGCGCTGTACCGCTTGGCGGTCGAGGGCTTCGACCGGAACTTCACCACGTCCGCGGACGCGCTGGTCACGAAGCTCTCGGAGTTCACAGCGATGCGCCTCAAGGTGCACCTGTCAGCGGGGCACGCCACGGAGCTCGTGGACGCGGCCATGGCCCCGGGCTACGACGTGGTGCCCGACGTGGTGCGGCGGGTGGAGGCCATCGAGGCCCTCCGCGGCCGCCCCGACTATGAGCCCCTGATCCTCGCGTTCAAGCGGGTCCTCAACATCACCAGGAAGCAGGAGGTCGCCACCGCCGTGGACGCGTCCCGCTTCGAGGACGCCCAGGAGGGTGTCCTCTGGGCCGCGTTCAACGACGTCTCCTCCCAGGTGGATGCCGCCTGCGACGCGGGGGACTTCCCTGCCGCCCTGGAGCTGCTCACCTCCCTCAAGCCGGTCATCGACACCTACTTCGACGACGTGATGGTCATGTGCGACGATGAGGCGCTGCGCGCCAACCGTCTCGCCACCATGGCCGCCATCGGCGAGCGCTTCCTCAAGGTCGCCGACTTCACGAGAATCCTCACTTGAAGGCTCTCGCCCCCGCGATCGCGCTCCTCCTCCTCCTCGCCCCCCTCCGCGCTGCGCAGGCCGAGGACTTCCTCGGCAAGGACAAGTACTACCACGCCCTCGGATCCATGGCCCTGGCCCAGACGGGCTTCGGACTCACCCTCTACCTCCAGGACGGGGATCGCACGGGGATCCCGTGGGCCGTCGGGGCAGCGACGGCCCTGGTTCCGGGCCTGATCAAGGAGGGCATCGACGCCGCGACGCCCGGCAACCATTTCTCGTGGCAGGATCTGGCCTGGGACGGGATCGGCACCGTCGTCGGCCTGACCATCGCCCAGCTCCTCTGGCTCGCCTTCCAGAAATAGAACTTCGATCTTGTCGGATCGTACGGGGCGTGCTAGTGGTTCGGACGGTTTTTTTGGTCCGTGCCCGGATCAGGCTTATGTTCGAGCGTGCGGCAGATTGTGCATCCGCTGGAAGGAGGACGTCATGGAAGGACTCGTCACGCTGGTCGTCATGGGCACGGGCATCGCAATCGCAGTCGGGCTGTCCTACGCAAGCCTGCAGTTGGTTCTCAGTCTCCTCCCCAACAAGTCCGAGGAAGAGGCCTAGCCTCCGAACGGTTCTCCGTCTAAGATGCACCCCGGAGGGGGTGTTCCATGCTTCCGTTCAGCATCACGGCACGTGAAGATCACCGGCGCATCGCGAAGGGAACGAAGTTCGACGTCCTCGTGGTGGGCGCGGGGATCAACGGTGCGGGCACGGCCCGGGACCTGGCCCTCCGGGGTCTCTCCGTCGCTGTTGTGGACCGCGGGGATGTCGCCGGCGGCACGTCGAGCCGCTCGTCGCGCCTGATCCATGGAGGTCTCCGCTACCTGGAGCAGTACCACTTCGGCCTCGTGGCCGAGTCCACTGCGCACCGATGGCGTCTTCTGAAGCTCGCACCCCACCTCGTCACCCCCCTCCCCTTCCTCTTCCCGGTGTACGAGGACGACAAGAACTCCAGATGGCTGATCCGGCTGGGGGTGGCGATCTACGGGACGCTCTCCCTGGGCCGCAGGCCTGGGCCCTCCCGGGGCCTCTCGGTGGCGGCGACCCTCGGGGAAGAGCCGGGGCTGCGCCGGGACGGCCTCACCGGCGGCGTCGAGTATTACGACTGCGCCACGGACGACGGCCGCCTCACCCTCGAGACCCTCATGGATGCGCACGCGGCCGGCGCCGTCTTCCTGCCCCACACCGAGGTCGTGGGGGGAGTCGCCGCAGGGAACCGACTGGCCGGGCTGGCGGTTCGGGATCTCCTGGACGGCGAGGAGTACGATCTGCGGGCGAAGGTCGTCGTCAACGCAACGGGGCCCTGGGCCGACGGGTTCCACGAACGCGTCCTGCCGGGACGGATCCCGAAGTGGCTGCGCCCGACCAAGGGCGTCCACCTGGTCTTCTCCCGGGATCGCCTCAGCGTCGACCGCGCTGTGGCCATGATCGTCAAGGAGGACGGACGACCGGTCTTCGTGGTCCCCTGGGGCAACACGGTCTACGTGGGCACCACGGACACCGACGTGGCCGACCCCGAGGCGCCCCTGGAGACCCGGATCACGGACATCGAGTACATGCTGAGGGTCACCAACCGCTACTTCCCCGATGCGAGGCTCACCGAGGATGATGTCATGAGTACCTGGGTGGGCCTCCGCCCCCTGGTCTGGGACGAGGAAGCGCAGTCCGCGTCCGACGTGAGCCGGGAGGAGCGCATCGAGGAGGCCGCCCCGGGCCTGGTCACCATCGCGGGCGGCAAGCTCACCACCTACCTCCTCATGTCCCGCAAGACCGCAGATCTCGCCGCCCGCTGCCTGACCCGGGAACACGGGATGAACGTCCGAAGATCCGTGGCGACGAAGACGCCGCTCCAGGCGATCCGCCGGCCCGGGGGCATGCAGACCGCGACGGCGATGGCGGCGGCCATCGCCGAGCAGTTGAGGCTCCCCATCGACGGGGCAGCCCTCGCGGCCCGGCGCGGCTTCACTGCGATGGACCTCATCGACCTCATCCGCGTGAACCCGTCCCTGGCCGAGCCCTGTGTCCCGGGCCTCCCCTGGCTGCGGGCCGAGCTCCGCTACGCGGTGGATCACGAGTACGCCTGCACGGCGGAGGATCTGCTGGTGCGGCGGACGCATCTGCATTATCGGGATGTCGATCACGGTGCGGGGGTGGACCTGTCGGAGTTCATTGCTGCTCCGCTACCGGATCCCGAGCAGTTCGCCGAGGGCTCCGCGGACCTTCCCGGCGTCGTCCCCTGACAACCGCCCGGCGGTCCGAACCACCAGCCGATGGTCCAGGGTAAACAGCTTCATCCGCACCACCGACGCCGTCGGCAGCCCCGCTGAGTCCAGATCCGAGATCGCCACGTCCAGGGGCCACGGTCGGTTCTTCGCGCTGGTGATCATGGCCATGACGCTGTGCCCGCTCGGTCCCCCAAACGTCTCCGCCCTGGAGAGGACCAGCGCGGGGCGCCGCTTCGCGGCGGGGCCGTCGACGAAGGGGAACGGGACGACCACGACCTCCATGGCCTCACAGATCACCGTAGGCCTCCTCATCGTTCGCCGACAACCACTCCCCGAGGGTGTCCTTGAGGGCGCGCAGATACTGGAGATCCAAGTGGGTGCCCTTCGTGACGTGGACGTGGCGCCCGTCGTCGATCTCGAAGATCACCACGTCTCCCTTGCCGAGACCCAGGATCTCCCGGACCTCCTTGGGGATCGTCGCCTGATATTTCGTCGTGAGCTTCGACGCCACCTTCATGTCATACCCCCATTGCCCATTACCACATTACCAGAGACAGAGAGGGATGTGAACAGGGAACTCCTAGCCTTTCACGGCGCCAGCGGTCAGGCCACCGACCAGGAACCTCTGCAGGGCGTAAAAGAGGGCCATCACGGGGATGGAGACGATGACGGAGGAGGCGGCGAAGAGCTCCCACTTCACCTCCTGCTCGCCCACGTACTGCTGGATCTCCACGGGGAGGGTGTAGGCCAGGGGGTCATTCATGAAGGTGTAGGCCAGGAGGAACTCGTTCCACGCGGTCATGAAGGAGAAGAGGCCAGTGACGGCGATCGCTGGCATGGCCAGGGGGAGCATGATCCGCCAGAAGATCGTGAACCGGCTGGCGCCGTCGATGCGGGCGGACTCCTCGAGGTCCTTGGGGATCGTGTCAAAGTAGCCCTTGAGCATCCACACGCAGAAGGGGATCGCGGTGGTGCTGTACACGAGGATCAGGCCGATCTTCGCGTTCAGGAGCCCGAGCTTCTGCATGATGATGTACAGCGGGATCAGCATCAGGACCCCGGGGAACATCTGGGAGATCAGGAAGGACAGCAGCCCCGCCTGCCGCCCCGCGAAGCGGAACCGGCTGAACGCGTAGGCCGCGGTGGTGGCCAGCGTGATGCCCACGATCGTCGTAGCGACGGCAATGATCACCGAGTTCAGGAGGTGGTGCCCGAAGACCCAGACCCCGTTCTCGGAGTGGCTCACCACCTGGACGAAGTTGTCGAGGGTGGGCTCCTCGGGAATGAAGGAGAGGCTGGAGAGGCCCTTGCGTGAGCCGTTGAAGGCCAGCTTCAGGACCCAGAGCAGGGGCGCCAGGGTCACCAGGGTGAAGCACACGAGGATCAGGTGCAGCACCACAGACCGGATCAGCTGCCTGGCGCGTTCACTCATCGAAGGATCCCTCCGTCGCCTTGGTCACCCGGTTGGTGATCAGGGTGTACATCAGGAGGATCACGAAGATCATCACGCAGTAGGCCGCCGCGAAGCCGTAGCGGTTCAGGACCTTGAAGAAGCGGTAGGCCTCGGTGATCAGGATGTTCGTCTGGTTGTCGGGCCCGCCCCCGGAGACCAGGTAGATCACGTTGAACATATTGAAGGTCCAGATGGTGCCCAGGATGATCGCGGGGAAGAGCGCCGGCTTGAGCAGGGGCAGGGTGATGCCCCGGAACTTCTGCCACCGGCTCGCCCCGTCGATGTCCGCGGCCTCGTAGAGCTCCCCGGGGATCGACTGGAGCGCGCCCAGGGACACCACCATCATGAACGGGAACCCGAGCCAGGTGTTGGTGGCCAGGTTGGCGAAGAAGTTGGTCCAGAAGGAGGTCCCGAACCACGCGACCTTGCTCACCCCCACCGCCTGGAGCATCAGGTTGATCGCGCCGAACTCGTAGTTGAACATCCACTTCCAGATCAGCGCCGTGATGTAGTTGGGCACCGCCCAGGGGACGATGAGGAGGACCCGGAAGAGGGCCCGGAACTTCACCGCCGGGTTGTTCAGGACCAGGGCCAGGG
This sequence comes from Pseudomonadota bacterium, assembly GCA_043815665.1. Lineage (GTDB taxonomy): Bacteria > Myxococcota_A > UBA9042 > CAIXZC01 > CAIXZC01 > CAZNWW01. The sequence continues at coordinate 9,130 of JBDRIT010000244.1, read as the reverse complement.
CGAGCCCGATGGACACGTGGAGGACCACGTTGGTCACGGTCCAGAGCACGGTCACGCCGAGGGTGAAGTAGAAGTTCGTGTCCGCGACGTCCGCGGGGAAGAGGATCTCCCGGAAGTTGTTCAGGCCGATGAACTCGTAGTCTGTGTTGAAAAAACCCAGGAGGACCCCCATGAGGAAGGGAACCAGCACCAGGACCACCATGCCCACCATGGCCGGGACCACGTAGGCGTAGACCCCGGGCAGGGAGACCATGCCGTGGACCAGCCGGCCCATCCCCCTCATCCCCCAGACCCCGATGAGGAGCAGGGCGGCCAGGAGCACGAGGAAGGGGGTCAGCGCCCCCTCCACCTGGGTCATGATCCGGACGGCGTCCTCCGTGGCCCGCACCGGGCCCACCACCACATGGACCGTCCCCTCGACTCCCCTCGGCGCCGTCTCCGCGTGACCCAGGGTCGGGGCGGGCTTCTTCCAGATCTGGTTCCAGACGCGGGACGCAGAGATCAGGAGTTCGGGGGACTCGGGCCCCAGATCGCTCACCAGGAGGGCGGCCTCCACGCTCCGGGCAGCGGACAGCTCCTGTTGGTCCATGATCGCGACGAGGCCCACCGCGGTGACCGCCACCCACCCGCCGATCAACGCAGCGCCGAAGAAGCCCAGGCCCGGCCGGGCCGGCCATCGCCAGAGAGCCAGGAGGAAGAGCCCGGCGAAGAGCCCGAGGATCCCCAGCGCGCCGGGGACGAGCCAGCGACGGCTCGTGTCCGGGTCGGTCTCCACGCCGGCGACGCCGAGGAGGGCGCCGTCCGCGACGACGGGAAAGACCGCGACGAGGCGCTGCCCGCCGTCCTGGGTGGGGGTCGCCCACCAGAGATCCGAGGTCGACAGGGAGGCCAGATCCCCTTCCTGGTCCTGGACGAACTGCTCGAGGGTGGAGACCACCTCGCCCAGGCGGAGGTCCGCCGGCCCCGGCTCCTCATCCCCGTCGGTGTCGAACGCGAAGGACGGGGGCTCCGAGAGATCCAGGGCCTCGATGTACCGCCCGGCCTTCAGGAAGAAGTACCGCTCCACCCGCGGACGCGCCTCCCGGCGGCCGTCGACCCACGCCTTGATCCCGTCGGGCCCCGCCTGCGCTGTGTCCCCGCTCACCCCGGCCAGAGCCAGGGCCTCGACGGTCGCGCCCCACACCGCCAGACGCCGGGCGTCCAGCTCCTCCTGGTACCGGCGCAGGGCCAGCCCCAGGGTGAGGACCACCGCAACCAGCAGGACGCCGGCGACGAGATGGTGGATGCGGCGGGGGCCGTGCATGACGCTATTTTCCCATCATTTCGATGTCGTGGAGGGCCTTCTCCTGGGCCGCCCGGAGGGTCTCGGTGACGTCGCCCCCGCCGAAGATCGCCCGCTTGAGCGCGTTGTCCACGGTACTCCACACGGGCTGCATCTTCGCCGAGGAGGGCATGACCTCCGCGTGCCGGGCCTGGGCGCGGAACACGCCCAGGGCGGGATCCGCCTGGCCGGCCAGGCCCTCGTCTTCGTAGACCCAGCGGTTCGCGACCACCTGCCGTCCGTCGACGAACCGGATCTTGGCCGCCTCGTCCGAGGTCAGGTAGCGGATCACCTGGAACGCGGCCTCCGGGTTCTTCGCGCAGGTCGTCAGGAAGATCCCCTCGCTGCCCAGGAAGGGCCGAGCCCGGCGGCCGTCCGCGATCTCGGGGAGGAGGGCCACGCCGTAGTCCACGCCGGGATCGATCTCCCCGAGGAACCAGGGCCCGTTCACCACCATCGCGGCCCGGCCGTCGTTGAACATGCTCGTGACCATCGCGTCGTTGATGTCCGGCGGCAGGGATCCGTCCTCGACCAGGGATCGGACGAACCGCACCGACGCGGCCATCTCCTCGCTGTCCAGGTGGGGGACCTCCTGGTCATCCATGAGCACCGCGCCGAAGCCCTGGGCCCAGGGGGCGTGGTTGTAGAGCCTGCCCGCCTCGTAGACCAGGCCGTAGACTCGCTCGTCGGGCTCCCGGTCCAGGTCCGTCGCGGCCCGGGCCGTGGCCCGGAGCTGCTCCGCGGTGTCCGGCACCTCAGTGATCAGCTTCCTGTTGTAGAACAACGCATGGGACTTGAACGCCAGGGGCATCGCGTAGAGGCTGCGCTGGTAGGTCAGGGCCTTCACCGTCTCGGGGAGGAAGCGCTCGGCCAGCCCCTCGAAGCTGTCGTAGTTCTTCACGTAAGAGCCCAGGGGGACCAGGATCCCGCCCTTCTCCACCCAGTCGCCGATGACGTTGTGCGCGAAGACGAAGAGATCCGGGCCGGTGCCCCGGGGCACGGTCACGGTGATCTTGTCGCGCAGCGCGTGGAAGGGCACCTCCTGCGCCTCGACGTGCAGGGGGGCGAACCGGGCGTTGAAGTCCTCGCACAGGGCCTCGAGCGCGGCCTTCTCCTTGCCGCGATAGGAGTGCCAGAGGCGGATGTTGGTGGGCTCTGCGGGGAGGTCCATGGTGAGCTCGAATGGACGATGGGCAATGGACGGTGGACGATGGGCCGGGGTCGCCGGGTCGTCGACGACCTCCACGGGGGCATCCGTGACAACGGGAGCGGAGGCGGCTGCGGTCGGCGCCGCCACGATCCCTTGTGCCAGGCGCTTCTCGATGCCGTCGAGACGCCCGTCGATCGCGGCGAGGCGGGCCTCGACCCGCACGATGGCCTCTGCGGCGGGGGCCGCGGAGAGGGCGGCGCCGAGCTTCTGGAGGTCATCGGTCCGATCGGCCGCGGGGGCCTTGTCTCCGCCGCACGCAGCCAGCAGCGCCAGGATGAGCAGTGCCGCTCCTCGTCGCATCAGTCGCCTCCATCCCGGGCCATGCCCAGGTTCCGGCCGTCGGGGCCGAACACGTGGGTCCGCGCCGCCGGGACGTCGAACCACTGCCGGGAGCCCTCCTCGAGGATCGTCCCCGCGTCCAGGCGGACCGTGAGGGCCCCGTCCCTGGCGTCCCGCAGGTACGCATAGTTCTCCGCGCCCATCATCTCCACCACGTCCACCCGGGCCTCGAGGCGACCGGGGCCGCCGGCGTCCACGGGGGTCAGGTGGTGGGGACGCACCCCGAGGGTCACAGGATCGCCCTCGGTCAGCCCGAGGGCGGCGTCCACCGGGAACACCTGATCCAGGACCTTGACCACGCCGCCCTCGAAGGTCCCCTCGAGGAAGTTCATGGCCGGAGAGCCGATGAAGCCCGCGACGAAGAGGTTCTTGGGGTGGTTGAAGAGCTCCAGGGGAGTGCCCACCTGCTGGATCCGCGCCGCGCTCATGATCACGATGCGATCGGCGAGGGTCATGGCCTCGACCTGGTCGTGGGTCACGTAGATCACCGTGGTCTTCAGGCGGTTGTGGAGCCGGCTGATCTCCACCCGCATCTGGACCCGGAGCTTCGCGTCCAGGTTGGAGAGAGGCTCGTCGAAGAGGAAGACCTCCGGATCCCGGACAATGGCCCGGCCCATGGCCACCCGCTGCCGTTGCCCGCCGGAGAGGGCCTTGGGCTTCCGCTCCAGGAGGTGCCCGATGTCCAGGATGTCCGCGGCCTCCCGCACCTTCCGCTCGATCTCGTCCTTCGGCATCTTGCGGATCTTCAAGCCGAAGGCCATGTTCTCGAAGACGGACCAGTGGGGGTAGAGCGCGTAGTTCTGGAACACCATGGCGATGTTCCGATCCTTGGGGGAGACGCGGTTGACCACCCGATCCCCGATGAGGATCTCGCCCTCGGAGATCTCCTCGAGCCCCGCGATCATGCGCAGGGTCGTGGACTTGCCACACCCGGAGGGACCCACCAGGACCACGAACTCCTGGTCATGGATCTCCAGGTCTACGCGCTCCACGGCGACGGTCTCTCCGAAGCGCTTCCAGACGTTCCTCAAAACGACTCCGGCCATGGCTCCTCCGTCACGCGGGCCCGAAGTATAGCCGAAAGCCATGTGGCCGGAAAGACTCGAATTGCAAACCTGCAGCGCACTCGATATCATACGCAGCCTCAGACGAACGTCCCGAGAAGGAGATCACCTCATGGGCACCGAGAACACCAGAATCAGTTCACTCCTCGTTGCGATCTTCGTGGCCGCGCTCCTCGCCGGCTGCGGCGGCTCCGGCGTCACCCCCCTGGGGGACGACACCCTGCCCGGCGACGACACCGTCGGCGACGACACCCTGCCCCTGGACGAATGCGTCGACGTCGACGGCAACGGCTACTTCGAGGGTGACGGCTGCCAGCCCGGCCTGATCCAGGACTGCGACGACATCGACGCCACGGTCAACCCCGGCGCGGTCGAGATCTGCGGTGACGCCAAGGACCAGGACTGCGACGGCCAGGATGAGCCCTGCCCCGGCCAGTGCGTGGATCAGGACAAGGACGGCTACCTCGTCGGCGACGGCTGCCGCCCCGGCCAGGTCACGGACTGCAACGACGGCGACGCAGGGATCCATCCCGGCGCGGAGGAGATCTGCGGCGACGGCGTGGACCAGGACTGCAAGGCGGGGGACGCAGCGTGCGTCGGATCCTGCGCGGACGCGGACGGCGACGGCCACTTCGCCATCGCCGGTGACTGCCCCGAGGGCGACGACTGCGACGACGCGAACCACTTCGCCTACCCCGGCGCCAACGAGATCTGCGGCGACGGCATCGACCAGGACTGCCTGGCCGGCGACATGACCTGCCCCGAGCAGTGCGACGACGACGACGGCGACGGCTACGGCGACGGCCCCGACTGCACCGGCTGGGACTGCAACGACGCGAACCCCGACGTTCATCTCGGTGCGCAGGAGATCTGCGGGAACGGGATCGACGACGACTGCATGAACGGGGACGAGGCCTGCCCGGACACCTGTGACGACGACGACGAGGACGGCTTCGGCGTCGGCGGCGCCTGCGTCATCCAGGACTGCGACGACACCGACCCCAACGTCAACCCGGCCATGGACGAGATCTGCGGCGATGGGACGGACCAGGACTGCGACGGCGTGGACCCGGACTGTGTCTCCTGCGACGACCCCGACGGGGACGGCTATGGCGAGGGCGACACCTGCATCGACGCGGACTGCAACGAGGCCGATCCCGGCGCGAACCCCGGCGCGGCGGAGATCTGCGGCGACGGCGTGGATCAGGACTGCGACGGAGACGACGAGGAATGCGTCGGGGTCTGCGACGACGGAGACAACGACGGCTACGGCGCGGGGGACGCCTGCGCGGGCACCGACTGCGACGACACGGACCCCTTCGTGAACCCCGGCGTGGCGGAGATCTGCGGCAACGGCATCGACGACGACTGCGCCGGCGGCGACGCAACCTGCCCGCCGCCGACCTGTGAGAGCGACTGGGACTGCGGCGCCCAACAGATCTGCGACCTGGCCACGGGCACCTGCAAGGCCCCCATGGTCTGGGAGTGGTGGGCCCCGACCTTCTACGTGGACACCGACGACTCCCACCCGGGCTGGAACATGCCCGTGGCGGTGAACTTCGACGGCGACTGGAACGCCTCCAACAACGCCCAGAACGTGGACACCGGCTCCAAGGCGGGGGTGGTCTACTACTCCTTCGTCAAGACGTCGACCCACTGGTACCTGGGCTACTACATGTACTACCCCCGGCGCTGGTCGGGCTGGTTCGGCGGCACGGAGTACGACAACGCCATGACCGGGGTGCTCCTGGTGATCAAGCAGGACGGCTCGACCCTGGGCAAGCTGATCCTCATGGAGACCTTCACCGAGTCCACGTTCTATCAGTACGTGCCGGCTGGCTCGTCCCTCACCGGCGCTGCCTCCATGGACGGTGAGGTGAGCTGGGACCTCTCGTTCCCGACGGATCACCACCCCCTGGTCTACGTCCACTCCGAGGACCACGACTGCTACGGGGACGCCTACTTCTGGAACAACGTCGACAACTGGGACACCGAGGGCTTCCCCGGCGACGACGGCGTGATCTACAGCTTCGGCAACCTCGCAGAGGCCCCGGACGGGATCTCCGACGCGGTGACCTACCGCCTCGATGAAAACAAGTCGGTGCTCTGGGGCAAGCGGAACCAGATCGGCGCCGGTCAGCTCTTCGACGAGTTCGGCCACTGGAACCCGGGCCTCGATGATGACGCCCGGGCCCAGGCGCCCTGGCGGATCCACGACGAGAACGAGGTCGCTGCGCCCGAGGGCGAGGTCCTCTACAACCCCGCGGATCTCGTGCGCCGCCACTTCGCGAACGGCTGGGGCGCGTTCTCCCACCGCTACGTGTACAACCCCTACGCCAACATGGTCGAGATGTACGATCTGCTCATCAAGGCCACCGCGGACATCTTCGACGGCCCGGCGGATCCCTACGTCAACATCATCATGTGCGACGGGGGCGGCTGGGGCCTCCTGACCCTGTCCAACTTCTATGCCTGGCAGAACAACTGGATGGCCTGGGACGTTGAGCCCGGCACCCTCCTGGACATGGAGGCCGAGTTGGCAGGCCGCAACTTCTTCTACGGCCTGCCCCACCCGGACTGCAACACCGTCGGGATCCAGGTGCGGGACTACGACGACCTCAGCGGCGACGACTGGCTCATGGACCTGGAGCAGACCCACTGGTACGACTTCAGCGGCCAGCAGCTCCTGGACTGGGGGAAGTCGGACTCGATCATCGAGATCACGCCCGCTCCGTAGTTTCATGGTGGGCCGTGGCCCATCTGCTTGCCGCTGCGATCTCGCGGAGCTACCATGTCCCGCAGGAGACGACACATGCGAGCGACACCCATCTTGTTCATCCTCCTGCTCCTCGGTCACCCGGCCATGGCTGACGAGGCAGCGGTCCCGGACTATGTCCGGATCCAGCTGGAGGACGGCCCGAGCCCCTACGAGGGCGTCACCTATCACATCTTCCGGGTGGGGACCGGTGCGGCCGCCTGCCAGACCCACGCCTACGCACACGTCGGCACTCAGGACGTCCGCTGTGCGGCCCTGAGCCCGGAGCGGATGGACCGGATCCTGACGGATCTCCAGGCGGAGGGGCTCCTGGACCTCGTGGACGCCGGAACCCCCCACCCCCTCGCGCCGGCCTGGCGCCTGGACGCGTCCGTGGGGGGCCGCGCCATGGCGGCCCTGATTCACGGACCCACCCTCCTGGACGACGATCGCGCCGCCCGGGTCATCGCCGAGGTCCTGCGCGAGGTCCGGGAGGCCACGGGAGTGGAGATCTTCCGGGACATCTTCCTCCCGGCGCACAAGCTCGGCATCGTGACCTTCTGGACCCATCCCCGCACCGAGGTCTGGGTGGATGGCGCCCGCATCAGCGAGTCCACCCCGGTGCTCTCCCTGGACCTGCCCTCGGGAACCCACCACCTCCGCTTCTTCAACCCGCTCAAGGGGATCGACCGGTCAGGTCGGTTCCAGGTCACCCCCGGGAAGTCGACGAACTTCCTGCTCAACGTCATCCCCAACGAGCCCAACGAGCCCCCCGAAGAGAACAGCGAGAGCTTCGAGGGGACGCGGGACTGAGAGGGTCCGGTCGGCAAGCTCCCGGTTCAGATTGCTTCTATCCAGAACATGGGCCTCGAACCTCTATACTCGCTCGATGATTGCGGCGAAGAAGAGGTCGGTCCCGTGGCGGGCGGGGGTGGTGAGCATGTAGGGGGTACCGGGCAGCGCGAACTCCTCGGGCACGGGTACGGCCCGGTAACGCGGGTGGGACTCCAGGAAGCCATTCACCAGGTCGACGCCCTCGGCTCGGGCGAAGGAGCAGACCGCATAGACCAACCGACCGCCCGGGCCCAGGAGCCGGGCCCCCTGCCGGAGCATGGCGCCCTGGCGTTTCGCGTGCGCGGGCAGGTCCCTGGCGCGCCGCCACCACTTGATCTCCGGATGCCGACGCAGGGTCCCCAGGTTGGAGCAGGGCGCGTCCAGGATCACCGTCCCCGCGACGCCCTTGCGCAGGGGGAGGTTCCCTGTGGCGTCCGCGACCAGCGCGCCCACGGAGGGATCCGGCAGCCGCTCCTTGAGCTTCCCGAGGCGCGAGGGGGAGATGTCCACGGCGAGGATCCGCTGGTCCGGGGAGGTTCGACGATGGAAGAGCTGCTCCGTCTTCGTGCCGAGGCCCGCACCCAGATCAATCACCAGGTCGCCCAGGAGGGGATCCGCCAGGCGGATCACCGCCTGGCTGGCGGGATCCTGTGGCATGATGCGCCCCTGTTGGAACGGTGCGGTCTCGTAGGGCGGCTGGTTGGAGGGGAGGATCACCGCCTCCGGGAACCGCGTGTCCTCGACGGCGGTGAGGTTCCAGCGGGCCAGCTCCAGGATCACCGCCGGGACCGCCACGGCCCCCTGGACCGCCCGGAAGGTGATCGGCGCGGGGCGGTTCATCAGCTCCAGCTCCGCCTCCCAGTTCTCCCCCACCGCGTCCCGAAACTCTGCGAGGAGCCAATCGGGGATCGAGTACCGATCCTCGGCCGGCCACCCCTCCGCGGCCGCGATGATCTCGTCCCTGGTGTCCGCGAGGGACCGGAGCGCGGCATTGACAAAGCCCGCGATCCGGGGACCCTTGATCCGCCGCACGATGCCCACGGTGGAGTCCACCGCAGCGTGGTCCGGAACACCGTCGAGGCGCAGGATCTGGTAGGCGCCGAGGCGCAACACGTCCATGAGGCGGGGATCCTTGCGGGGCAGCTCGCGGGTCACCCCCTCCAGGGCTCGATCGAGGAAGGCCCGATGCCGCAGCACCCCGAGCACGATCTCGTTTGCGAGGGCGCGCTCCCTGGGCTCCAGGCGATTCCACGAGGAGACACTCCGCATTGCCTGCACGGCGAGCAGCTTGTGGCGTCTCACCTGGTCCAGGACAGACAGGGCGGCCGAGCGATCACGATACTGATCGACCACTTTCACATCCCCACTGCAACTCGGGCGCACCACCCCGGGGTGGTTCGGCACACCACGACCCCACATGAGAGTAAACCCTGTCAGGTGGAATTACAATGGACCACGAGGGAGCTGCCAGGGCAATCGCAAAGTCGCCGCTCCCCCAGCGGTCTATCGAACTCTGGCTCGACTCGGCTGGAAGAATGGTCCGTTGCCGTTGCCGTCGCCGTCGCCGTCTGACGATCGATCACATCTTTTCGCTCTTCGCGATCGCG
>JBDRIT010000243.1:0-4299 GCA_043815665.1 Pseudomonadota bacterium | reverse complement strand
ATGCGCTGGCTGACCTCTTCGGGGCCTTGATCCCCCTCCGGCAACTCCCGGGCGCGATCCTCGAGACCGACCGGATCCTCCTCGGCGTGCAGCCGATGGACGACCCGTTCTGGGACTGCGATCTCTCCAACGCCATCCCCTGGCCCTTCGACGAGCCTGCCTTTCCCGGCGACCTCCAGGAGGGAGGCTACGGGACCACGTCCATCGAATCACCGCTGGCAGGACAGGTCAGGGAATTCCTCCGGGATCACCTTGACGACAGATACTACCCCAGCGCATGCGTCAGTAGGGAAGGGCTTGCGTTCCGGGTGTTCTACGATGACATGCTCCCGGACGAGGAGGAATACCCGTTTTGAAGAACCATACAAATACGCCCCGGGCAACGCGCCGACGCTCCCTCGGAATCCGTCGCTCCCGGATGCGGGAGCTCCTGTTCAATTTGATTGTCTTCGTTCTTCTGGCCGGATGTTCAGGCGGCTCGGACAACGCCGACGCTGACTCTGTCTGGGTCGTGGACCAGGTCCCACAGGACGCAGCGGGCGCTGTGGAGACGACCCCGCAGGACAGCGACGTCGGGTCACAGCCGGAAGTCGCCGACGCGTCGGAGACGGACTCCTCACCGGACACCGGAGAGGCGCTCTGGTCCATGGTGGGCCCGTGGGAGCGGCGTCGGCACTTCGATGCGGTCCTCGCGTTCGGGGAGGACGATGTCTGGCTCATCGGATGGGACCGGCCGATCCTACGCTGGGACGGGGAGGCCCTCGTCGAGGCCTGGACCGACGAGGTACCGATTTATCCGGGCGGCATCTGGGGAACGGACTCGTCGAACGTCTGGGTCGCTGGCGGGATCTGGGACGGGGACGGTGTTGGAGAGCTGTTGATCCACTGGGACGGGACGGCATGGACGAACCACGAGACCGGGTTCGAGGTCCCCCTGAACGGCATATGGGGCACCGATGACGGCAGGCTCTGGGCCATGGGGCCACAAGCTACCGTCCTCTTCTTCGATGGTTCGGCCTGGACGCAGGCCGCCGTCGAGAGCGACCCGTCGATCGCGGAGCACACCGTCCTGCGTTCGATCTGGGGCTCCTCGGCGGAGGACATCTGGGTCGTGGGGAGCCGGGGACAGGAGTTCCACGGTGCCGTGGCCTACCACTGGAACGGCGCCGCCTGGACGAAGCCCCCGATCCTTCCTGCGGACGGGACCCTCGGCGGCTTCTACTCCGTCTGGGGCTCCGGCCCCGACGACGTCTGGATCGGCGCGTGGAACGACCTGGGATACTCACCCTATGACGAGCCGGAGACGCCCATGGTTCGCTGGGATGGGAGCCAGTGGTCCGTCGTCGATCCCGGGCCTGGCGGGGTTTACTGGTGGGTCAGCGGCTCCGCGGCCGACGACGTCTGGGTGGCCGGGGCCGGCGACGTCCACCACTGGGACGGCGCGGCCTGGGCCGAGACAGCGGTCACCGGGGGCGGCGGTGCGGTCGCCTCCCTAGGGCCCGCCCTGGCCTGGACGGCCACCGGGGGCGGCGCGCTGCACCGGTGGGACGGCGCCACCTGGAGCCAGGTCGTCTGGCCCGTCCCGCACCTCGAGGCGGTCTCGGGGACCGCTGAGCGGATCTGGGTCGCCGGGACCGACGGCGTCGTTGCCTCCTGGGGCGGTGAGGGGTGGGAGCTCGAGCACCCGGAGGCCATGACGGACTTCCACGACCTGTGGATCGGGCCCGACGGGCAGCCTTGGGTGGTCGGCGACGACGGAGCCGTTCTCCGGAGGACGCCCGACGGCTGGCAGCCCCTGGAACCGCCGACGGAGATGAACCTCTATGGCATCTGGGGGAGCTCGATCGAGGACGTCTGGGTGGTCGGCGGGTCGGCAGCATCCGCGTCGAATACAGGGGATCCCAGCGAAGGCGTAGTCATCCAGTGGGACGGCGTCGCCTGGGAGGCGCACGACGTCCCCGCTGACGGGAACCGTCTGGCCGTCGCCGGTAACGGACCCGATGACGTTTGGGTCGTCGGCTTCGACCTTGCACCGTTCCATTGGGACGGGACCGAGTGGACCGCTCACCCCCTCCCGGTCGAGTCGATGCCCTTCGGCTCGATGCTCTACGACCTCTCCCTCGACCCCGTCGGTCGGGTCTGGGTCCGTGGGACACGGCGCCTACCTGACATCGAGACGGAGATCCTCTTCACCGCTTGGTACGAAGACGGCGGGTGGAGCGTCGAGGATACGGGCGATGGCTACACCTACACGATCGCTGCATCCTGGGAGGACGGCACTTGGACATTCGGCACGGACGTCCATGCCAACCTTTGGATCGCCGACGCAGAGCTCGTTGACCTTGAAATTGAGGGCGTCGGCGAGCCGTCCCCGGGGCACCTCTTCGGCCGAGCCAGCGGCGATCTCTGGGCGGTCGGTCGGCGTGGCCAGGTCTTCTCCCGGCAGGAGCCGTCAGGAGGTACGAGATGATGGACCAGCTCAGAGGCATGCTCGAAGTGAGACTCCCAGTTATCATGGTCACGTTGAGCCTCGCACTGATCCCCTCCCCGGCGTCTGCGAGCTGCTCGGCTCCAGCCGCCAGCCTCGCCTGGCCCCGGAACGGGATGGAGGAGGTACCGCTGGACGCTGCGCTCGTCCTGTACGGGAGAGACATCGACAACCCTTCAGGCGGATGGGAGCTGCTCCTGGAGTCGGAGACCGGTGAGCCGGTGCCGTTCACGGCCACCAGCACCCTGATGGCGGACGACTACTTCCTGATCGTCGCGGTTCCGGATGGGACTTTTGCTCCAGACACTGGATACACCGGCGTCTTCACTCAGACGGAGGGGGAGTCCATGCCCCGGGAGTTCACCTTTCGGACCGGGGACGGACTCGGTCAACCGCCGTCGCTGGCGCCGGAGATGAACTACCAGGGCGTCGGCGTTCCCATGCAGGACGAAGACGGGAGCTCGTGTATGGACGCGGACATGGAAGAGGCAGGGGTGTTGGCGATGGCGATCTCCGGGGAGGACCTCGGCGACCGCCTGATCGTGATCGAGGTTCGGGACAGCCAGGAGGTGAAGGTCTTCGACAGGCTCTTGTCCGGAGCATCTGCTCTCGACAGGCAGCTGGCCACAGGTCATGGCATCTGCTCCGCCGGCTTCCCCGTCGATCCCTGCGAGCACTACTGCGTGCGTGCCGCTGCACTGGATCACCTCGGCACGCCTGGGCCTTGGTCAGACTGGTCGTGCAGCAAGGACATCGGTTGGTATCAGGTGTGCGAGGAAACAGACGTGCCGGTCTTTTTCGGTGAAGACATCCCCGGGGGCATGACGCCGACCGATGAGGTCCTGGCCTGCGCACCCGGTCTCGCCGCTGCCCTGGACAGCGAGACCGGCCCTGAGGACTCCGGTTGCCAGGCCACAGGCTCACCTGCGGCTGGTTCTTGGTGGCTCCTTGGGCTTATCGGTGCTCTTGGCCTCCTCGGGAGGCTGCGGGGCAGGAAGGTTGTGCTGACGAGCGGCGGTTCTGTGGTCACGTCCATGCTGGTCGTCATTGCCATAGGCACCGGCGGCTTCGCCTGCTCCACTCAGGACGACCCGGCCGGTCAGGCCGGCGGGGACTCGGTCGTCGCGGATGAGGGCGTGTTCATCGAGGAAGCCGCCTCTGAGGGGCTCCCGCCATTCACTTGTCCGTACCCCAAGGCCACCCGTGAGGAGGCGCTGCTCACCTGTGAGGACGAGCTCACCGAGGCGGAGATTGCAGATCTCTATCCACAACTCATGGAGGAGCACGGGAAGAAGGCGATGGTCTGCGACCCGTGGATGTTCTGCGTCTTCGCGTCGTTCAACGGGTGGGACCCGAACGACTGGCTACCCCCCGACGCGCAGTTCGACAAGCTGTACAACGAGATGGACCTCACCGAGACGCAGATCGCAGCGCACGAATGCTTGCTCTACGGCACCCGAGGGGTGGCGGAGGTCAACTGGAACTGGGCCTCTGCTCATCATGTGGGTGGGCGGACGCCGGCTTCGCTCAAGATGCCCATGGGCTACGACGTGAACACCTGGGCAGAACTGTGGGACACGCTTCAGGAGGACCTTGGACCGACCATCTGGACACTTCTCGGACGGACGGCCGATGACGTCCTGGACGCCGAGGTAACGAACTCGGCCGGGGGTAAATTCGACATCCGGGTTGGACGGGTCCACCGGGGCTACCCCGTGCCCGAAAACTACATCCGGTTCATCGTCGACGAACTCTTCATCGATCCGGAGGACACCTTCTGTGAGCGTGACTGGCCAGGTTACCCACCGGTC
>JBDRIT010000242.1:0-65466 GCA_043815665.1 Pseudomonadota bacterium | reverse complement strand
CCGAGTTCTCTGCCAGAACCCACGAAGATGTCAGAAGGACCTCATTTCTCCTTGCAGACGGGCCACTCCACGGTGCCGCCGCAGCCATCGGAGAAGGTGCTCTCCTGGTCGCAGTACCAGCCGTCGCCGTAGCTCTCAGCGCAGGCTGCGTCGGAGTCGCAGGGCGGGGGGCCGTAGTAGGCTACGGGCTCGCAGTCCGACGATGGCGGGCTGTCCTGGATCGTGTCCACCGGCAAGGGGCCGTAGGGTGGCGGAGGCTGCAGCACGTCCTGGACGTCCAACGACGCCGAGTCGTCCAGGACATCCAGTGGGGGCGGCCCGTAGGGTGGCGGAGGCTGCAGGACGTCCTGGACGTCTTCCGGGATCTCGTCCGCGACTGTGTCCACCGGCGGGGGCCCATAGAGGACCTGGGGCTGCCCGTCGCCTTCGAGGTCCGGGGGCGAGAGGACGTCGAGCCCCCGTCCGTCCGCTCCCGCACCCGTGTCCGGCGGCGGTCCGTACAGCGGCACCGGGTCCTCCGCCGAATTGCACCCCGTCACGGCGTTCAACACCACCAGCGCCGCGACAAGGAGTCCCATGACCAGGCCGTGCCGGAGCCATCGGATCGCCCAGTGAAACGCTGCTGCCATCGCACCCATGTCGCCCCTCCCCTCGCTCGTCGGATCACGCCCAGGATACCCCGCGTTCGGAACCGGGGCAAGGTCGCTGCATACATGGGGTGTGATCGTTGGGCGTTGGTTCTTGGGGTAAGATCGTGAGGATGTATGGCTATCGACGCATTGGCAGGGCTGGGGCCCAGCACAGCGGGCTTCCGAGACTGTAGATTCGCCGGATAGGGTTGATGAATCCCCAAGAGAGCACGTACCTCGCCGCTGTGGCTGAGCATGGTTCCGAAAAGGGGACGAGTTGGCTCGAGGCGTCAGACTCGTTGAGCGTGACGTCTGCCTGTAAAGCTTTCAGCACGTTTCCTCCATGCTGCTCGTTGGGTATCCCAGTACTCTTTCCACCAGTCGTTAGCCTTGAGCATACGCAAGGCCAGGATGTCATCGACGTGGTCGGGGTGCCACCAAGCACCGGAGATCTTGACGCGGACCTGGACGACGTGGCGGTGCCCGCTCTCGACCTCGCTGCTTGCTGTGCTCCAGCCCTTGTCGCGAAAGTACGCATATATGACCGCGTCCTGATTTCGTTCGAAGTAGCCAGCTTCCCGACGTAGCGTGTCGATGCGTGATTCTTCGTTGGGACCTGACGTCTCCCAAGCCTGCTTCAGCTCGGCGACGACCGTGGCACACCCGCCAGCCTCCAGTTGCTTCAGCGCCTCATCCGCCCACTGTTGAGCGGGAACACCGGTCATGGGTTCGAGTGCCTTGCCTGCGCTCGACAGATGCTCCTTGCAGTGCGGACGGTCGAGGATGAAGCGGAAGTTGCCAATATCGAAGGCCTCCTCCATGTGTGGCCGAATGTGCCGCGCCCCGTCGGAGATTCCTCGGACTTGAGTCAGTTCTCCCCAGCCTTTGATGCAGGCGAGGGAGAATAGATCGTCGAAGGACTTCTCAAGCCCCGAGGTCGGCTGTACCGAGTAGAGGCGGTTGACTTCGCCCGGCTTCTGAACCAGTCCGACCTTGGCTTCCTCCCAACGACAGACCCTTTTTCGTTTGGGCAGACCCCGGACAGGTGTCAACTCGGGCTCCTCGCCGTCAAGGACCTCGATAATCTCCAGCGTAGCCACCGGGATCATGCCACCGTCGAACTGCACCTCCAGTTCGACGGCTCCTTTAGGCCGAAGCGCCAGCGGGAGCTCTGCGACGCCTCGAGCCTCGGCGAGCTTGTCGTTGATGAAGGTGCGAGCCATTTTGCCGTGGTCATGGAGCATCCGAAGCGCGGTAGTCCTGTCCATCTCGACACCGGGATGGTGGCGTTCCAACTTGGCCACCGCCTTGCCGCATGACTCGTCGCTGGCCAGGTCTACGGCTGCCTCCTGCACAACGAGTGACCAGGTTTCTCGGTCCGTTCCCAGGAATGAATGCAGTGGACGTTCCGAGCCATGGCAGACAGAGCAGTACACGTAGGGGTCTGTAATAGTCACCGGCCCGAACGGGGTCTCGCGAGTCCACTTCGTATTCCTATGCACGCTCGGAACACGACCGCATGTGCACGGTTGCCGTGACGACTTTGCCTGGTCGGTGCGCACATCCACGAAGGTCTGGAGCATGTCCAGTCCCAGCTTGCTCACGAAGGTTACGACTTGCTCCTCTGCGGACAGCAGCTCCGGAACCTTGATTCCATCGCCGTCCTCCCACAGGGAAGATCGGTATCGCATCGTAATCTCGTTGGCGATAGACCCAAGTTCTGGCGGGAGCATGGTGAGCCTCCTGATTTCATACCAGAAGTTTGCCGGGCTCCCGCCTTGCTGGCGATCCGCCACTGTTGCTTCTCGCGTTGCTGTTTTCTTCGAATACTAATGTAGCACTACACCGGAGCCGCTCTGCCCAGTCGGCGTAGCCGACGGTGCCCAGCCCGAAGGGCAGTGCCCAGGGCCGGAGGCCCGGTGCCCAGGGCGCAAGCCCGGTGCCCAGCCGGCCTTGTGCCGGCGGTGCCCGAACGACAAAGGGGAGATTGGCCATGAAGAGCTTTGACCACGAGAAACTCGACGTCTACAAGATCGCCATTCAGTTTGTAGCATTCGCCGATCCCCTCTGCGGCAACCTTCCAAGCGGACGCGCATACCTTGCCGACCAACTACGCAGAGCCTCAAGCTCGATCGTTCTCAACATCGCCGAGGGCGCTGGTGAGTTCGCTCAGAACGAAAAGATGAGGTTCTATCGAATGGCTCGCCGCTCTGCTACCGAATGCGCCGGGATCCTAGATGTCATGGAGGTGCTGGGGCACGAGAAGGAGCATCTGCTAAGAGGCAAAAAGACACTGCTACGCTGTGTTGGAACGCTTACAAAGCTGATCTGTCGATAGCGCCAGACTCAGCACGGGCACCGCCCTTCGGGCTGGGCACCGTCGGCTACGCCGACTGGGCACCGGGCCTCTGGCCCTGGGCACCGGGTCTCCGGCCCTGGGCACCGGGCCTCCGGCCCTGGGTAACTCATCGCTACCAACTGGTTTGCATCACACCCGCATACATGGGATGGGGACGGTTCCTGTCATCGTCAATGGAGGATGGGGTTTGATCCACTTCGGCCACGGGTCGAAGCCCGTGTTGGTCACAGCTGGTTGCTTACCGGGGGAAGGAAGGGGCCCTGTCCGTTGCTGTTTCAGGGCAGGTCCTGCCCGCGGCTACAGCTTGTGGATCAGCCACCGGCCCTCTTCCTGAATCATCCGCCCCCGATCCTCCCTCGACTTCCTGGCATCATCGGGATCCGGGACCCGGTACCAGAAATACAGGGTCTCCTTCTTCTGTCTGGTCCGCACGAGACACGAATGCTCGAGATGCCCTCGCACCATGGCGACGAGCTGCTTCGCCTCCTCTGTGCCCGGGGGGCGTCGGAAACACTTCCGGATCAGCTCGATATCCTCATGCTCCACGGCGGACAGGAGAGTATTGAACGTCGCACGTGGTGAGCTGAACCCGAGCGGGCTCGAACGACTCTCGAGGCACTCCTTCTTCGACAGGTTCACGGTCTCGCCGAGAGACTCCAGGGTGGCGTAGACAGAGCCACGGATCTCTGGTTTCCTGCAGAGATCGTCGGGGACAAGTTCCCCAGGCACCAGGTAGAGATCCAGCGTGTCCCCCGTCAGGAGGAACCGGCCGCTGTAGGCCCCGCCTGTGTCGACATCTGTCAGCACGACCGTCCCGGACGTGGGTGTTCCGGCGATCCTTGCCGTGAACTCCCGGCGGGGCGCGCCGGCAGCACGGGACAGGACCCACCGGGTGCCAGCCACAGAGAGGCGGTCCGCGTTGACGCTGCCCACGTCTCCGAGGGCCAGCCGCAACGCGTCCGATTGCATCGCTGAGGTGTTGAAGATCGACCACTCCCCATCGAGTGGTCCCTCCGCGGCGGCGCCGAGGGGCGCACCCGCGCATAGAATCAACGCCATCACGACTGACCCAGGAAAGCTCATCGAGACCTGTTGAACCTCCTTCAAGCACCCGGACCAGCGGGGTGGATGAGTTTTGGCAAGGCACAGCCCGGAAGAGAGGTCACTCGTCCTCGTCGTCGCCGCCGTCGTCCCCCTCGAGGTACATCGCAGCCAGCTCCCGGATGTCCGGATCCGGGTCGTCAGCGGCCAGGCGCTCGAGGGTCGGCCGGGCCGCATCCCCCATCTTGGCCAGCTCGACCACGGCCAGGGTCCGCGCCGCGGGATCCGGCAGCGAGGCGACCTCCACGAGGAGCGCCAGGCGCTCCGGAGGGGCGAGGGTGTCGATCTGCTTGCGGGCCCTGTTCTTGGCGCGGAAATCCTCCGAGGTCAGGGCCGTCCGGAGCGCGTCGGAGGTGAGGACCCGGTCCTGCTCCTGCTCCACGATGTCCCCCGCACAGTGGAGGCTCGCGGCCGCCAGGAGCAGGGCCCCCAGGAGATGTGCGCTACTCATCGTCGCCCTCCAGGAACATCGCCGCGGTCATGCTGACGTCCTCGTCGGGATCCTTGGCCAGGGCCTCCAAGAGCGCCTTCGAGGAGGCGTCGGCAAGGGCAGCGAGGGGCTTCACCGCCGCCATGCGGTACCCCGGCCGCGCATCCGAGGCCATCGCGTTGAGCACGGCCAGCCTGGCCCCTGGATCGTCCCCAGCCGCGTCCAACACCCGCTCAGCCAGGTGGCCCTGGATGGCCAAGAGATTCTCCCGATCCTGCTCGGCTGCAGCGCAGGCCTCGAGGAGGGTCCCGGCCGCCGCGCTGCCCTCCCGATGGAGGCGGAACAGCTCCTGGTACGCAGACAGTCGGATCGTGGCGTTGTCGTTCTCCATCTGTCTGCCGAGGAGCTCGATCTGCTTCCCCTCGGAGAGCTTTCCGCTGGCCTTGAGCGCCTTGTTGGCCTCGTCGAAGCCCGCGCCGCCCACCGAGAGGGTCTTCTCGATGACCTCCGGCGTCTGCTCCGTCTCCTCCAGGGTGGTGAGGCGCTTCGTGTCCTCCCCGGCCTTCTCCCTGATCACGTAGAGGGCCCCGCCGCCGACCGCCACGATCAGGGCGAGGACGCCGAAGGCCAGCTTGACCCTGCCGCTCATTTGAAGTGCTCCTCGAGGAGCTTACGGGCGAACCCCTGCTCCTCCTTCAGGTCGGGAATCTTGCTCTTGAGCATCTCCGCCTCGGGGACGGCGACCACGTGCTCCAGGAGCGCCCTCGCTTCGTCCTTCCGCCCCTCGGAGATGAGCACCTCGGCCAGGAAACGCTGGTTCATCAGGAGCCCGGGGCCGATCTCGATGGCCTTGCGAAGGTGCTCGATGGCCTTCTTGTTGTCTCCCCCGTTCATGGCAGGGAGCTTGTGGAGCAGGCGGCCCAGGACCCGATCCGCGCCGCCGTAGTCGTAGGTCGGATCGAGCTTTCGGACGAGCTCCATCTCACCGCGCACGTGGGGGACGAGATCCAGGCTGTGGAGGATGCCCTTGGACTCGCCGTACTTCGCGTAGGACACGCCCAGCCAGAAATGGCAGGGTACGCAGTCCTCGGCCCGCTCGACCCCCTCCTGCGCGTAGCGGATCCCCTTCTCGAAGATCGCCAGCCTGGCTTTGGTGCCTTCGGTGTGGCTGCCCTGCCAGTAGAAGAGCATGGAGAGCTTCCACCGGGCGATGACGTTCTCCCCGTCAACGGCCAGGACCTTCTCGTAGTAGCCCCGGGCCGACTCCACCGCAGCGGGGTCCTCACGGAGCTGGAACTGCATGTCCCCTTTCTTCATGTACCGCTTTACAGCCAGGTCGTCCGCAGCCGCTCCGGCGGAGAAGACCAGGAGAAGGACGATGGTGAAGAGAGCCTGTACCCTGCGCATGGTGACCACCTCGGAAATCCGGTTTGTTCGTTGCCGACGGCCCATGATACCCGGAATCGGGTCAGGGCCCCAACAGGAAGTGCTCGCCGACGGCGTTGACGTCGGGCCGCGGGGATGGTTGACTGCCCGGGTCGACGGTGGAGACCCCGAGGAGGTTCTCATGAAACAGCGGATGTGTGCCCGGGAGCGGGTCGGTGATGTCGCGGTGGTGACCCTGGACGACGGGGGCCAGAACCGGATCTCGGGGCCGTCCTGCGCGGCGATTCGGGGGGAGCTTGCCGCGCTGGCCGCTGATGAGGCGGTGCGGGCGGTGGTGCTCACGGGCGGGGAGAAGTTCTTCTGCAACGGCCTGGATCTGGACTGGATGAAGACCCAGGGCAAGCGGGAGCTGTTCGGGTTCCTCATGGACGTGTCGGCGCTGCTCAAGGACACGGCGCTGTTCCCCAAGCCGCTGATCGGCGCGATCTCGGGCCACGCCTTCGGCCTGGGCGCGATCTGGTCCTCCGGGTTCGACTTCCGCCTGGTGCGCAAGGATCGGGGCTGGATCTGTTATCCTGAGATGGACATCGACATCCCCTTCTCTCCCGGGATGATCGCGATCTGCGAGCACGGCCTCGGCACGCGGTTGTTCCGGGAGATGGCCTGGAGCGCGAAGCGGTACTCCGGTGAGGAGGCGGCCGCGGCGGGCTGGGCGCGGGGCGCACTGGATGGCGGGGAGGCCCTCCGTGAAGCCGCGTTGGAGCTCGCTGGCTTCATGGCGAAGAAGGGCGTCAACGCGTTCCGCCTCACCAAGCAGACCTGGGCGCGAGGGGTGGTCGAGGTGATCGACACCCGGGACGCGGCGGCCTACGCGAAGATTCCGCTGAGGTTCTAAGGAATCGGGGCGTGGACGCCCCTCCCACAGCGTGGGCGCCCCTCCCAAAAATCGCAGAACAGGAACGATCAGGAGAAGCGGGCGTAGCCTCGGGAGAGGACCGGCCGGTCCTTCCCATCCAGCACGATGAAGTCCAACCCGCCGTCCGCTGCGTCGGCGCCGTGGATCACGTACCGGGCGCCGGGGAACGCGGTGCGCGTAAAGCGCAGGGAGAGCTGCTTCAGGCTCGTGGGCGCCGCGTCCCGGGCCCCGAGGACCTCCCTGCCGGCCATGGCCATCATGCACAGGCCGTGCATGATGGGTCGCGGCAGCCCGGCGAGGCGCGCGATGATCGCGTTGGTGTGGATCGGGTTCCGGTCCCCGCTGGCTGCGGCGTATCGCGTCGGCTGGGTCGGGTCCGTCTCGAGGGAGCGGGAGAAGCGTCCGGGCGCGTCCTCCGGGAAGGGCGCAGCACCAGGGGGGCCCTTGCTGCGTCCAGCGGAGGAGCCGGTCCCCCTGGGCACGAAGAAGGACGAGGTGCCCGTCACAAGCCGCTCCCCCTGCTGCCCCCGGAGCTCGAGTCCCATGTCCAGGATCTCCCCTGTGTTGACCTCCCGGAAGCCTGTGATCGTGGCCTCTGCGACCACCGTCTGCTGATATCGGAGGGGCTCGTGGAAGGTGAAGGCCTGCTCCCCGTGCAGCATCCGAAGGAAGTTCATCCCCAGGTCCGGATGGAGGAGGAGGCGCCCCATTGGCCCTGCGAGGACCTTCACTGCGAAGAGCGGCGGTGCGATCCCGTCGGGTGTGTTGTACTCGGGGCGGCGATCGTTGGTCGCTGCCGCGTAGGCCCAACCATCCTGCCGGATGATCGGGACGGGTTCACCGGTCAGGGTGGTCCCCAGGAGCTCACTGTTGAGGCTCGTGGAGCGGGAGTTGAGCGCGATCCGGACGGCTGCCTTCGCAACGCCGTAGGTCTCGGAGAAGAGCTTGACTCGCACTGACGTACCTCCTGAAGCGGGCCTCTGCATCCTTGGATCGGGAATCCTATCCGGCATGGGAGGAGGTGACAAGGTGTTCATGGTGAGCCATAATGCGCACCGAAGAAGGAGACAGAACATGCGCCGCCCAACCCTGTCACCGTCCTGTGTCGTTCTTGGCATCACCTGCCTGTTGGCCGCGTGCTCCGGGGACGATGAGCGTCCGGGGAAGGCAGGGGTGGGCGCCTCACAGGAGGCAGCGAAGGCCGGGGAGGCGCAGCTGCCCGGGGTGGGCGAACCCGAGATCGCCGGGACCACGAACGCCAACATCGCCGGCGGGTCTCCGAAGCCGCCAACCCCTGGGCAGCCGGTGTCCTCGTCCGCGGACCTCGAGGCGATCCGGGCGAACCTGGGCGACCCCTCGATGGATCCCCTCCCGGTCCCTGCCGCTCCGTCGGCGTCGGTTCGTCTCGTCAAGCCGGTGATCTCCCTGAGCCTCATGCTCGATCGGGTCTGGGGCATCCGGCTCCCCAGATCCACGGCGGGGTATGCCCTGGAGGCCCGGATCGGTCAGCCCCCCTATACCCTGACCTTCACGGGGATGCCGGATCCGGACCTCCCGGAGCTCTTTCCCCGGGAGCTCGTCGTCGTGGTGAACAAGGAGAAGATGATCGTCAACGACGTGAAGGTCGCCGATGTCATCGAGCGCACCGTCGAGGACGGAAAGGGCAAGACCTGGGAGGTCCCCAAGGCGGAGGGGTCCTTCCGGATCCACGCCCTCACCGCGCAGCTGGAGCAGTACCGGGGATTTCGCAGCACTCTCCTGCGCGCCGCAGGGATCCCCCCCGAGCTGTCGGAAGGGTGCGACCTGGCCACCCTGGTGATGGACGAGGATCTTCCCTTTCGTTTCCTCGCCGAGGTCGTGCTCAGCGCGGGCCACGCCGACATCTTCCGGTTCCGGCTGGCGACCCGCAGCCTCGACGGCCTGCTCTCCTACCAGGTGATCACGGCGCCGCGGCTGGATCCGAGGCTGGTGGAGGCGACGAACCTCCTCGGCGACGAGTGGTGGCGCTCTGCGCCACCCCAATCCAGGGACTTCGAGTTCGCCTACATCAACTACATCGCGACCGCGTCCCCCGACGACTGGAGCGGTGAGTGTGAGCAGGACCTGGGGGTCTGCATCCCTCCGGATCTCGCGGCCTGGGACGACCTCATGGACCGTAGGAAACGCGAGGAGCTCTCCGCCAACCTGGATCGGATTCGTGCGGCCTCGCAGCTCTCCGAGTGCAGGGCCGGGGGCGGAGCTGAAGCTCATACAGCAAGGGGAGTTGGGGCTGCAGCCCCTCCCACAACAGGGGGAGTCGGGGCTGGAGCCTCTCCCACGGGGGATGGAGAGATCGGGGCGGCGCCGGAAGAACCAGGGACAGCGAAGGCGACGGTCGGAGAGCCGAAGGCCGGGGAGGCCGCTGTCGAGGAGGTGGAGGTCGTGCCCGCGGGGACGTTGGTCGTTGCGCCGGAGCGGGCCGGGGCCAGGGTGCCGTTCATCTACCTGAGGCAGGACGGAGCGTACCTGGTCCTCTACGACATGGATCGCCTGGAGGCGGTGCGCTCGGAGCTCTTCGGGGCGGAGAAGCTCGATCTCATGGTCTCCACCCTCAAGGAGGTCCATCCGGGCCCGGGGGTCCTGCACCTCGGCGGGGATCTCGATGTGCCGATCTCGCGACTGGTGGAGGTCGCGGACCTCCTGCGCCACAGATGCCGGATCCAGTCCATGTCGGGGCGGTGCCTCGAGCAGGAGCGATGGTTGGCGTCGGTGGTCTTGTTCGCCAGTCCGACGGATCGCTTCGGGCTCATGCCGGAGCCGGCGCCAGCTCCGGACGCGGGGCCGGAGCCGTACCACCCAGCGAGGGATGAGGGGGAGGCCCCGCTCGAGGGGGTGTGCCCCCTGAAGGAGATCCAGGAAGCGGCAGCGACGCGTCTGGGGGACATCCGGGTATGCCTCGGGCCCATGGCGCCGACCCTGGACATCACCCTGTCCCTCCGCTGGCATGCCACCGGTCGCCTGGACCTGGTCGCCACGGCTCCCCCCCTGCCCGCAGAACGCGTCCGCTGCATCAAGGCTGCCTTCACGGCGCCCGCGCCGACCCGGGAGACCGGCTGCGACGCAGCCCTTCTGATCAAGGCCAAGCCCCATCCCGCCGGATAGCAGCATGAAGTCGTGGCATCCCCTCCTGCCGGCATTGTCTGTGGGTCACCCGGTCCCTGCCCGTCGCAGCCACCTGGACTCGGGCTGGGATCTCGGGGCGCTCCTGGAGCAAGCCGATGAGCAGGGAGTGGCCTACGCGGTGACCCGGGCGCTCTCCGAGGGCCCATGGCGCTCGATGCTCACCCGAACCGAATCGGATGGGGTCCGCGTCGTACAGGAGGCCGTGGTCAGGCGCGACATGATCTGGGAGCAGACTGCGTCTTCGGCCCTGACCGCGCTGCCCGGGGGTGTCCGGCCGATTCTCCTCAAGGGTGCGGGGGCCCGGACCCTGCTCTACGACCACCCCGGGGACAGGACCTGTGTGGACCTGGATCTCATGCTCCCGAAGGGGCGTGAGGCCCTGTCCCGGGCTTCACTGGAGTCTGCGGGGTGGGAAGACGAGGTGGGCAGGAGATCCTCCAGCTGGCATGTCCACGGGATGTCCATCAGGACCCCCCTGGCGACGATGAGCATGGAGATCCACCGAACCCTGGACAATGCCGAGCGGGGCCGCATCGACTATGAGGCCCTGGCGCCCTGCTGTCGGGAGATGCAGATCATGGGGAGGCCCAGCCTCGTCCCTGACCCGGCGGCGCAGCTCCTGGTCGGGGCAACCCACGCGCTGCGCCACGGGATGGACGTCCCGCTCAAGAGCCTCGTTGATGTCCACAGGGCCGTCACTCTCTGCAGCAGAGAACAGTTGTTTGTGCCGCTCCTGGACCGGAGCCCCGGCGCCGCGGCGACCCTGGGCGTGATGCTTCGCCTGTGCCACGCGTTGTTTGGCACGGATGTGCCCCCGGTCTGGCGCCGCGATCTTGCGGCCCCAGTGCTCTCCGCACCGCTCCTCTTCCTCTCCCTGGATCACCGCGTCCCGGGCTACGCCCGCGCGCCGTTCAACCGATCTCGATACCTGCGCAGGCTCTGGTTCCAGTCGTTGCTGACGGGATCACCGGCGGTGATGGCGAGGGTCGGGTGGGCCTGGGCGGGACGGCGGCTGGGGCGCTGAGTCTTACTGGCATTCCCCGGCGACGCACTCCGTGCCGGCGGCCACTCCGAGACAATCCGATGTCTGCGCGCAGCAGAGGTTCGTGCTCATTGCCAAGGGCGCGGCGTCGTAGAGCTGGACGTCGTCCAGGTTCCAGGAGCTGATGGTGAAGACCCCGGCGGAGCCGACGTTGTAGCCGAAGCGGACCCGGAAGGAGGCGCTCTTGTACTGGGTGACGTCGTAGTCGTGGTGGCCCCAGGCGGAGTCGGAGACCCCCGGCGAGCTCCCCGTGATCCAGACGTTGACCCAGGCGCTCCCGTTGTAGACCTCGACCTTGTTCTGCATGTAGGGCGTGTAGTCGCTGTTGAGCCAGCGCCAGTAGGAGAGGTGGGGCGCGACCGCCTGGCTGATGTCGACCTGTGGCGAGGTGAGCCAGTAGAAGCCCCCGAGGCTCGTCGGCGCCATGCCGCCGATGACGACGCCGGCGAGATTGTCGTCCGCGCTGGAGCTGTGGTCGAGGTCCGGGTCGTCGTTGTAGACCGAGTTCACGCTCGCGATGGCCTCGCCGCGCTCCCAGGAGTACCCGTACTCCCAGCCCAGGTCCTCTGAGAAGTCGTCCCGGAACAGGGGCTCGGAGCAGCAGCCGTCCGCACCCGTGGGGGTGAAGACACAGGCCCCGCCGACGCAGGCGTCCGTGGTGCAGACGTCGTCGCCGTCATCGCACTCCTCATCGCCGGCGCAGCAGAGGCCGATGAACTGGCAGACGTTGTCGACGCAGAGGTCCCAGGTGCACGGATCGTCATCCGCACAGTCCGAGTTCTTGAGGCAGCAGCCCTCGATCCAGTCGTTGGTGCAGAGCTCGCCGTACGCGGGACAGATGTCCGCTGTGCAGGGGTTGCCGTCCGCGCAGTCCGCGTCCACGTAGCAGCAGTCGGGGATCCAGTCGTGGATACAGAGCGCGTGGGGCATGGCGCCCAGGTTGCAGATGTCCTCGCTGCAGGGGTTGTCGTCGTCGCAGTCCTCGTGGACGTAGCAGCACTCCTCGGCAGGCACCGGGGTGCTGACGCAGACGTTGTCCGTGCAGGTGTCGACGGTGCAGACGTCCGCGTCCGCGCACTCCGCGTCGGTGAGGCAGCAGCCCTCGATGGCGGGGTTGAGGCACTGCTCGCCGACGCCGGGGCAGAGGTCCTCGGTGCAGGCGTTGCCGTCGTTGCACTCGTCCACGGTGAGGCAGCACCCGGGGGTCCAGGGATTCTGGCAGGTGGGCGCCGGGACCCCCGGCGCGCAGGTGTCCGCGGTGCAGACGTTGGTGTCGTCGCACTCCTCGTTGGTGTAACAGCAAGCCTGCACCGGCGCGTGGGAGCAGAGCTGGGACTGGCAGGTGTCCACGGTGCACTGGTCGCCGTCGTTGCAGTCCGCGACGGAGCTGCAGATCTCGTTTGAGACCTCGAAGGCGCAGAGGTTCTGGTCCACGCAGATCCCGTCGGTCCCCGGGACCGAGTCGGCGCACTCGAAGTTCGACTGGCAGACCACGGGCTGGCAGGTCGAGTGGACGTGGAAGTTGTCCACCAGGACCCCCTTGCCGTTGTTGGAGATCGAGTCCCCGGAGGCGAAGTACCACCGGAACCGCACGGTCTCCCCCGCGAGGCCGTTGAGGTTCACGGTGTAGGTCTGCCAGGTGTTCATGGCGGTGTACTGGGCCTTGCTCCAGATCTCCACCCAGGTGTCCGCACCCTCGGTCCAGCTCACATAGAGCCAGCACATGTCGTAGTAGGTCCCGCTCTCGGAGTCCTGGAAGTACTCGAAGGTCAGGGCGTCGTCGACCCCGGGCTGGAGCCAGATCTCCGGGGAGATCGCCTCCCCGGAGTTGGCGCCATTCGACTCGAAGTTGCCCGCACCGGGGTTTCCGTAGTAGAGGGTCGGGCCGTCGTCCCCCGTGGTCGGCGTCTGCCAGATGTGCCAGCCGACGTTGTTCCCCCCCGGAGGTCCGAAGAGCCAGTCCGTGGTGGCGTCCGTTGCGTCGAAGGTGTCCAGGAGCATGTCCTCTGTGCAGCAGCCGTCCACGCCCGTGGGCAGGAACTTGCACTTGTTGGCGATGCAGACGTCGTTGGTGCAGATCTCGTCGCCGTCGTCGCACTCCTCGTCGGAGTAGCAGCAGGTGTTGATGTTGACGCAGGTGGCGTCTTCGCACTTGTCGATGGTGCAGGTGGAGTTGTCGTCGCAGTCCGCATCGATCTCGCAGCAGCCGGGTTCCCCGGAGGGCCCGTGGAAGCAGTAGCCCTCGAAGCAGGTGTCGGCGGTGCAGACGTTGGCGTCATCGCAGTCCGCATCGTTGTTGCAGCAGAACGGCGGCTCCACCTCGAAGAGGACGCAGCTGCCCCCATCGCAGTCGTTGATGGTGCACTGGTCGTCGTCCACGCAGTGGGACTCGCTCAGGCAGCACGCCGCGTTGACGTCGTACACGCACTGCCCACCCTGGCAGGAGTCTCCGGTGCAGAGCGCCTGGTCGTTGCAGTCCACCGCTGCGATGCAGGTCTCCGGGAGGGGGCAGCGGACTGCGACCCTCAGGTCGTCCACGTAGAGGCCCTCGCCGGTGTTCGCGCCCCCGTCCATGGAGTCGAAGTGGAGTTCGATCTGCACCTCCTGGCCGGCGAACGCGTTGAGGAGGACCGTCCACTCCGTCCACTCCTCGTAGTCCGTCTGGAAGGTCTTCACGAGCATGGGGATCCTCACCTCCCCCGCGTTTGCAAAGACGGTGAAGGTGTCCCAGTCGAAGGCGTCCTCGATGTCGAGCCACACGTACATGCGCAGCTCCACGTCGTGGCCCTCGGGTACGGTGACCGCGGGGAAGAGGGCCGAGGCCCGGACCCGGTGCCCGGAGTCGTAGGTCAGGGTGCCGGGATCACCGAAGTACAGGCTCGTCTCTCCGGTCCAGGCCCTGGCCGTTGAGAGCTGCCAGGTCACTGCGGGGGAGTCGACCGGCTGGAGGTTGGTGAGCTCCACGCCCTGGAGGGCATTCTCCATGTCCCAGAGACCGACCATCTCCGGCGGGCAGCAGTCGCTCAGCTCGATGGTCTCGCAGCCCGTGTCCGGTTTGCAGGAGTCGAGGGTGCACTCGTTGCCGTCGTCGCAGTCCAGCAGCTCGTAGGCGCACTGCCCGGTCCCGGGATCGCAGAGATCCTGGGTGCAGGCGTTTCCGTCCCCGCAGTTCTTGGCCTGGTGGGTGCAGACGCCGCCCTCACAGAAGTCCCCGGTGCAGGGATCCCCGTCGTCGCACTCCACGTGCGCGGCGCAGGGCACCTCGACGGTCTCGGGATCCAGGTCCACAGGCACATCCTCGTGGATGTCGGTGGGGAGGTCGGGGGGGATGTCCAGCGGATCCGGGGTGTCCGCAAGGCTGTCCGAGGGTGGCAGCTCCCCAGGGGCGTCGAGGCCGACGTCGCCGGCTGCGTCCAGCTCGGGCGCGTCGCCGCCGCCGTCCTTCTGCGGGTCGCCCTCGTTGCAGGCGACGAAGAGGAGGAGGAGCACCGAGGCGAGGATCGTCTGGGGGCGCGTGCGCGTCATGGCAGCCTCACAGGTCTTCAGTTGTCGTGTTCGGTTCGGTGTGCGGGCTCTTCAGGATGTCGGGGTTGCCGTGTGGAACGACAGCTGCCCGCACGCGTCGTCGACGCATCGCAGCGCGGCGACCCGCAGGACCCGTCGCGGCGTGATCATGATCTCGGTGCGGCTGCCGAAGCGTGGCAGGTCGTCACCGCTGATCAATCCCCACTCCCCATCGACGGGCTCCATGGACGCGCCGCAGCGCGGGCAGGTGAAGTCGGACACGGGTGACCCTCCGGTCATGAGGCTCGCATCAGGACCGGATGCTACCAGAAACGTCAATCAATTGCACTGGCCGTCGGTACAGATCGTGCCGTCCGGGTAGATGCCCTGGCAGTCCGACTCGAAGGCGCAGCAGAGCAGGGTGTGGTCCTCTCGAACGGGACCCGAAAAAACCGGGACAACCATAAGGATACGAGGGCGTTTGCGCAAGCGGGCGAAGGCAGCGCAGCGTTGACCATGTCGGGGGACGGCGGTAGGATGGGCTCGGCGCCCGGAAGAGATGCACGATTGTTATTGATGTAGTACCTTAGAAGTCAGGTGATAACAGATGAGATTCCTGCATATATCTCCGGAGAATATGCTCCTGGATTCCTTCGCGTTGGGGCGCCGGATCTACGAGACGGGGTTCCGGCCGAAGTACGCCATCTCCGTGTGGCGCGGCGGGACCCAGGTGGGACTCGGGGTCAGCGCGTACTTGCGGAACCAGGGCGTTGGGGTACACCACTCGACCATCGCGACGGAATCCTATACCGGGATCGGCGACGCGAAGGAGGTCCTCGTCAAGGGCCTCGAGCATGTGGTGGCCAGTGTCTGCGCCGAGGACGCCCTCCTGATCATCGACGACGTCTACGAGCGCGGCGAGACCATCCGAGCCATCGTTCAGACCCTGCGGGAGCGGGCCCGGGACAACTTCCCCCAGGATATCCGGGTGGCGACGATCCATCGGAAGCCCGGGAAGGTGACCTGGTCGGACATCGAGCTCTACAGCCTCTATGACGTGGAGGACGACGTCTGGATCGACTACCCCCACGAGCTGGCGGATCTCGTCACTGATGACCCTGCGGATCCTCTTGTCGCAGAGAAGGGGAGGGACATCCTGGAGATCCTCAGGCGGGACAGCTTCCCCGTGGAGGAGACCAGCTGGGAGGGTCCCTACCGATACATGGGCGCCGGAGAGATCCTTCGGGACGCGCTCAGACTCGGGGTCAACATCTACGCGGACGAGGCGTTCCAGCCGGACTTCCTCGTCGCACTCTGGCCCGGGGGGATCGACGTGGGCCTGCCGGTCCACGAGGTCTACAAGTTCAAGAACCGGAAGAACGGCGACGGGCGACGCCTCCCGGACCACATCAGCGTCAACACGTACCCGACGCAGCAGAGCTTCAAGACGAACATCCAGGGGCTGGAGTACCTCGAGGCGCGCATCAACCGGAAGGACAACGTGCTGCTCCTCGACTCCACCTTCCGCTCGGGCCAGGCGGTGAACCATGTGGCCTTCCGGCTGAAGGAGATCCTGCGCCGCAACCTCACGATGGATCGCGTGCGCGTCGCGTCCCTCTACTGGGATCCGGACGACAACTCCACCTGGACCGTGCGCCCCGAGTTCATGGCCCCGCACTACTACCTGAAGAAGACCAACGTCCCCATCATCTACCCCCACAATGTTCACCGCCTCCGTGACCCGCGCACCGAGCTCCTGATCCTCAACCCGGACCTGCACCGGATCCTCTACGACTGAGCCCGCAGCGCTTTTTTTTCTCCGCCGGCTTGCGCCCGGGGAACGCCCGATTATCTTACAACCGGTTCGGCCCCCAGGGCCTGAATGCCAGTTCAACCAGACGTCCTTGAGGGACGATTCAAGAGGAGGAGAGGAGAAATGAAGGTAAAGCCATTGCACGACAGGATCCTGGTCAAGCGCCTGGACGGGGAGGAGAAGACCGCGGGCGGAATCATCATCCCCGACACAGCGAAGGAGAAGCCCGTCCAGGGCAAGGTCATCGCGGTCGGAGAGGGCAAGAAGGACGACAAGGGCGTCCGCATCACCATGGACGTCAAGGCCGGTGACAAGGTGCTCTTCAGCCGGTACGGCGGCACCGAGGTCAAGGTCGGCGGCGACGAGCTGCTCATCATGCGCGAGGATGACATCCTCGGCATCATCGTAGACTAAGGAGGAAACCCCATGTCCAAGGATATCCTGTTCGACGAAGCCGCCCGCGCCAAGATGCTGGTCGGCGTCAACGTGCTGTCCAACGCAGTCCGGGCCACCCTGGGCCCCAAGGGCCGCAACGTGGTCATCGAGAAGAGCTTCGGCTCCCCCACGGTCACCAAGGACGGCGTGACGGTCGCCAAGGAGATCGATCTCGAGGACAAGTTCGAGAACATCGGCGCGCAGATGGTGCGTGAGGTCGCCTCCAAGACGTCGGACGTGGCGGGCGACGGCACCACCACCGCGACGGTCCTGGCCCAGGCCATCTTCCGCGAGGGCACCAAGATGGTGTCGGCGGGCCACGACCCCATGGGCCTCAAGCGCGGCATCGACAAGGCCGTCCTCACCGTGGTCGCCGCGCTCAAGGGGCTGTCCAAGCCCACCCAGGATCACAAGGAGATCGCGCAGGTCGGGACGATCTCCGCGAACAACGACGAGGAGATCGGCAAGATCATCGCCGAGGCGATGGACAAGGTCGGCAAGGAAGGCGTCATCACGGTGGAGGAGGCCAAGTCCATGGAGACCTCCCTGGACGTGGTCGAGGGCATGCAGTTCGACCGCGGCTACCTCTCCCCGTACTTCGTCACCGATCCGGAGCGCATGGAGGCGATCCTCGAAGAACCCTTCGTCCTGCTCCACGAGAAGAAGGTCTCCAACATGAAGGACATGCTGCCCCTCCTGGAGCAGCTCGCCCGCACGGACCGCCCGCTCCTCATCGTCGCCGAGGACGTCGAGGGCGAGGCCCTGGCCACCCTCGTGGTGAACAAGCTGCGCGGCACCCTCAAGGTCTGCGCGGTCAAGGCGCCGGGCTTCGGTGACCGCCGCAAGGCCATGCTCGAGGACATCGCAACCCTCACCGGCGGCCAGGTCATCTCCGAGGACGTGGGCCTCAAGCTCGACAAGGTCACCCTTCAGGACCTGGGCACCGCGAAGCGGATCGTGGTGAACAAGGAAGACACGACCATCATCGACGGCTCCGGCGACGTGGAGACCATCAAGGGTCGCGTGGCGCAGATCCGCCGGCAGATCGACGACACCAGCAGCGACTATGACCGTGAGAAGCTCCAGGAGCGCCTTGCGAAGCTCGTGGGCGGCGTGGCCGTGATCAACGTCGGCGCGGCCACCGAGACCGAGATGAAGGAGAAGAAGGCCCGGGTCGAGGACGCGCTCAACGCGACCCGCGCGGCCGTCGAAGAGGGGATCGTCCCCGGCGGCGGCGTCGCCCTGGTGCGCTGCATCGGCGCGTTGGAGACCATGCTCAAGGACCTCGACGGCGCGCAGATCGTGGGCGCGCAGATCGTTCGTCGGGCCATCGAGGAGCCTCTCCGCTGGATCGCGAACAACGCCGGCTTCGAGGGCAGCGTCGTGGTGAACAAGGTGCGCGCCGGTGAGGGGGCCTTCGGATTCAACGCCCTGACCGATGTCTACGAGGACATGCTCATGGCCGGGATCATCGATCCCACCAAGGTCACCCGCTCCGCGCTGCAGAACGCGGCCTCCGTGGCCGGTCTGATGATCACCACCCAATGCGCGATCGTCGAGAAGGTCAAGGCCGACAAGGGCGGCGGCATGCCCGACATGGGCGGCATGGGCGGCATGGGCGGCATGGGCGGTATGGGCGGCTTCTAGGATGCTGAGGAAGATCGACCACATCGGGATTGCGGTCGAGGATCTGGACGAGGCGATCGTGTTCTACCGCGATCGCCTCGGCCTGAATCTCCAGACCATCGAGGAGATCCCGAGCCGTGGCCTCAAGATCGCCTTCTTCAAGATCGGAGAGGTCCTCATCGAGCTCCTCGCCCCCCTGGGCGAGGGCTCCGAGATCTCGAAGTTCATTGAGCAGCGCGGTCCGGGGATCCATCACATGGCCCTGGCCACCAACGACATGGAGGTGGACATCAACCGCCTCCGCCGTCAGAACGTCCGCCTGCTCTCGGAGCAGCCACAGATCGGCGCCGAGGGCTTCCCCATCATCTTTGCGCATCCCAAAGACACCAGGAGCGGCGTCCTCCTCGAACTCATCGAGAAGAAGTAGCCCTACTCGCAGCCCGCTGTCAGGTGCGGTCTGAGCTGCTCGAGGGTCTTGGGGCCGATCCCCTTCACCCTGGTGAGGGCGTCCACGGAACAGAACGGCCCGTCCACGTGACGAGAGGCCAGGATCCGCTCTGAGAGCGCCGGTCCGACGCCGGGGAGCGCCTGGAGATCCTTCACCGTGGCGAGGTTCAGGTCGACGGGGCGCTCGAGGGACAGGAGCGCCGACGCTGCGGCCATGCCGGGGCCGGCGGAGAACCGGCAACCCCTGTCAACGTGGATCCGACCGGACGCAACCAGCGCGTCACGGGCCGCCCCGTCCAGCGCATCCCAGGCCTCCAGGCAGCGATCGAGCTCCATGCGGACGAGGGCCTCCGGGACGAATCCCCCTGGATCCGGGAGGCACGCGGACCAGCCGGGGACGTCGTCCGCAGAGAATGTCAGGCAGGTGCCCTCCTCACGACCGGCGGCCGGTACAGAATCGTCCCCGGAGCAGGAGGAGCACAGGAGGAGCAGGAAGACGAGGGGGAGGGGGGATCCCGAAGGTCGGGTGGAGCCAGTGGACATCTCAGACGGACTCGTCAATGAGATCGAACCGGCGTCGCAGGAGGCGCGCAGCGAGGTCGAGCTGGTCTTCCCGGATGAAGACGCAGAGGGCCTGCGCGTTCGCGTTGATCGCCAGGATGTTGATGTTTGCCTTCCCGAGGACGTCGAAGAAGGCCGCAGCGACCCCGGAGGATTCCTTGAAGTGGCGGCCCATCGCCGTGACCCGGCCGACGCGCTCCTCGGGAATCAGACCCTCTGCGACGTCTGCGAGGTGCTCGCGGCAGACCGCCACCGCGGCCGCAAAGTGATCCCGGGCGACAGTGAAGGTGATGTTCGTGTACCCCGCGTCCGGGGAGTTCTGGACGATGGTGTTGAGGGAGATGTCTCCATCCTTGAGGGCACCGAAGAGCTTCCCGGCGACGCCGGGCCGGTTCTGGACGCCCAGGACCGTGATCATGCCCTCGTCACGAGTCGCCTCGAGGCTGGTGATGGTGAAGTTGGTGACCATCCGGTTCCCTCCATGGATAGTGAGGCCGTGAACCTACCGTCCAGAAAATGGCTTGTCAACCGGTCTGTCTCGGGCGCCCTCAACCCCCCTTGTTTTGCTCGTCGCCATCCGGTAATGTGCGGTCCGGTCGGGCACGAGGGAGGGCCACATGTCGGAGACGATTCTTGGCGTGATCGGTGGGAGCGGCGTGTACCGCCTCCCCGAGCTGGAGGACGTCACCGAGCGTGTGGTCGAGACCCCCTTCGGCGCTGCATCATCACCGATGCTATCCGGGGTGATCGCCGGTCAGGAGGTGCACTTCCTGGCGCGTCACGGGGTCGGGCATCGCCTCAACCCGTCCGAGGTTCCCTACCGGGCGAACCTCTGGGCGCTGAAGGACGCCGGCGTGACCGCAGTGCTCTCCGTGAGCGCCGTGGGGAGCCTGGTGGCGGAGGTGGCCCCGGGGCACCTCGTGGTCCCCGACCAGATCATCGACCGAACACTGGGCTGTCGAGGGTCGACATATCTTGAGAAGGGCGTCGTCGGCCACGTCACCTTCGGGGACCCCTACTGCAAGGATCTCCGCGACATCGTCGAGACCTCCACCGCAGCCACGGGCGCCACCCTGCATCGGGGAGGGACCCTGGTCTGCATCGAAGGACCGGCCTTCAGCACCCGCGCAGAGTCGAACCTCTACCGGAGCTGGGGCGGAACCCTGGTCGGGATGACCGCGATCCCCGAGGCCAAGCTTGCCCGGGAGGCGGCCCTCTGTTACACGACCCTGGCGTTGTGCACGGACTACGACTGCTGGCACGAGACCGAGGACGACGTCTCCGTGGATGCGGTCATCGAGGTGATGAAGCGGAACACCATCTCGGCCCGCGCCGTGGTGGTCGATCTCTGCCGGCGCCTCTCCGGCGCCGGGGCTCCTCGTTGCGGTTGTGCCCGCGCCCTCGATGCGGCGTTGATCACGCCTCGAGACGAGATCCCCGCAGAGGTACGCGAGCGTCTCGGCCCCATCTTGAGGAGACCCTGAACCGGGAGCTTGCGGACCGCGCTCGAGCCAGGAGGCCCTGACCCATGTCCGTCGATCTGATCATCGTAGGTTCCCTCGCGTACGACGTGGTCGAGACCCCGTTTCACCCGGCAGAGACCCAGCTGGGTGGATCCGCCGTCTACATGTCGCTGGCCTCCCTGTCCGGCGCAGCGCCCGGGATCGTGGGCGTGGTCGGTGACGACTTCGCGCTCATGGACCGCGCGCTCATGGAGGGCCACGGAGTGGACCTGGACGGCCTGCACACACGCACCGGAAAGACGTTCCGTTGGGGGGGCCGGTACGACGGGTACCTCAAGGAGCGGGACACCCTCTTCACCGAGCTGGGGGTCTTCGCGGACTTCACGCCGGAGGTGCCTGCCGCCTGGCGTGATGCGCCCTATGTCTTCCTGGGCAACATCGACCCGGATCTCCAGATCTCCGTACTGGATCAGATGAACCGTCCCGCGTGGGTCGGTTGTGACACCATGAACTTCTGGATCGAGGGGAAGCGGGACACGCTGGATCGCCTGCTGCCCCGGGTGGACGCCCTGGTGATCAACGACTCCGAGGCCGCCCTCCTCACCGGTGAGCGGAACATGGCCGTCGCGGGGGGGCGAATCCAGGAGATGGGGCCGGGCACGGTGATCATCAAGCGGGGGGAGTTCGGGGCGCTGGTGTTCAGCGCAGAGGATCTCTTCGCCGCGCCGGCCATGGTCCTCGATGACGTCGTGGATCCCACCGGCGCAGGGGACTCCTTCGCCGGTGGCATGATGGCCGCGATCTGCCGCGCCGGCGACACCTGCCCGGCGACCTTGCGCCGGGCAGTGGCCGCGGGCACCGTGATCGCAGGGGCCTGCTGCCAGGGGTTCGGTCCCTATCACCTCGCCGATCTGACCCGGGAGGACGTGAACGCCCGTCTCGAGGCCTACGCGGCCCTGGTCCGTCTCCCTGCGGAGCTGTCCCTGTGAGCCGCCGGCCGTTCCTTCCGCCCTGGGTTGCGTCGCCGCCGGGGCTCAACCTCGGATCCCGGCTCATGGGCGACCTGGCCCACGCGAAGCTCCCGCCGTCCGTGCTTCGGACGCTGATCCGCGCCTACGCCCGCCACTATGGCCTGGACCTCGACGAGATGGCCGCGCCCATCGAGTCGTACCAGACCTTCGCTGAGTTCTTCACCCGGCGCCTGCGCCCCGGCGCGCGGCCCCTGGATCGGAGCCCCGGCGTCGTGACCAGCCCCGTGGACGGCAAGGTGCAATCCATGGGCCGCCTCGAGGACGGGCGCTTCGACCAGGTGAAGGGCCACGGCTATTCCGTGGAGACCTTCCTCGGCGGCGCGTCGGAGGCCCTGGCCTACCGGGAGGGCTGGTATGCGGTCCTCTACCTCAGCCCTGCGGACTACCACCGGATCCACAGCCCTCTGGACGGCGAGATCACTCGCTGGACCCACATCCCCGGGACCCTCTGCTCGGTGCAGCCCTTCTTCTGCAACCTCGTCGCCGGGCTCCTCGTGAGCAACGAGCGGGTCCTCTCCCACATGGACACCTCCCTCGGTGCCGTGGTGGTGGGCATGGTGGGCGCCTGCGGCGTCGGCCGGATCCGCCTGGCCTATGACGGCGTGGAGACCAACGTGGAGTGGGGTGCCCGGCGCCAGGACGAGACCATGGATCCCCCCGTGTCCATCAGGAAGGGCGACGAGATCGGTCTCTTCGACCTCGGCTCCACCGTGGTCCTCATCATGAACAACAACGACCTCCGCCCCGTGCCCGGCCTCGAGCCGGGTGTCCCCGTCCGTTGCGGTGCCCGCCTCTTCGAGCGTTCAGAATAATCCAGTTCCGCGAGATGCGCTCCCACGACATGCTTGCCCTGCTCTGCCCCCTTGGGGCAAGATGGGTTGCCATTCAAACTGGGGGCGATCATGAACTGCGACCGTGCGAAGCTTCTCTTCCCCGTGCTCCTCATCCTGAGCCTGTGTCTCACCGGCCTCTCCTGCGGCGACGGGGGTGGCGGCTCCGAGCCGGTGGAGGACGCTGCGTCGGACCTGTCCGGCGACGTGGCGCTGGATACGCCCCTTCCGGATGACACTCCACCGGACAGCGGCTGCGTGCCCTCCTGTGACGGGCGGACCTGCGGCGATGACGGCTGTGGCGGCAGCTGCGGGACCTGTCCGGGAGGGCTGGTCTGCACCGCGGCGGGGAGCTGCACGTCTCTGGACTGCGAAGGCGCTGCCTACTTCGTCTCCGGGGCCCTGGAGACCGACGCGGGGGCGGTGATCTTTACCGACGCGACGGTGCAGCTCTTCCATTCGGGCGGCGAAGCACCCTGCGTGGCCCGTGCGGAGATCACCCTCGGGATCGGCGGAGGCTGCACCCTCGAGGTCGCCACCGGCGCGTTCGCCACCCAGGAGGGCGCCATCCTCCTCGAGTCCGTCACCTTCGTCGCGGACGAGGCCTGCCCGGCGGATCTCGCGCTGGAGGGGACCTGGCTGGACGCCGGGACCCTCTTCACCGCCGAGATCGACGTGCTGAACACCCCGCCCGCCGGGGTGGCTGCGTGTTACCTGACCTCCATCTCCTTGCACGTCCAGGGTGCGCTGACCAGCGGGGACGGGGAGGGGCACCTCACGGTGCTGGACTCCTCGGTAACCATCGCTGGCGCCATGCCTACCCTGGAGAACCAGGAGCTGGGCTGCCCCTGCGCGCCGGATTGCGCCGGCAAGGACTGCGGGGGGGATGGCTGCGGCGGCGCCTGCGGGACCTGCGGCGATACCTTCGACTGCGTTGATGGCCTCTGCATGCCACCGGTCTGTCCCCCTGCCTGTGATGGCAAGGACTGCGGCGACGACGGCTGCGGCGGCAGCTGCGGTGCGTGTGCGGGGGCCCAGGTGGAGTGCGTAGAGGGCCTGTGCGTCTGCGCACCCGCCTGCGACGGGATGGACTGCGGCGACGATGGCTGCGGCGGGAGCTGCGGTGCCTGCGTCGAACCCCAGGATCTCTGCGTCGAGGGGCTGTGTGTCTGTCAGCCGGCCTGCTTGGGCATGGAGTGCGGCGACGACGGCTGCGGCGCGGCCTGCGGCATCTGCGTCGGCCCTCAGGAGCTCTGCGTCGCCGGGGTCTGCGCCTGCCAGCCGGACTGTGGCGGCAAGCTCTGCGGCGCAGACGGCTGCGGCGCGGCCTGCGGCGGCTGCGTGGTCGGCGAGGAGTGTGTCCAGGGGGCCTGCACCACAGAGCCCCAGCTCGGAAAACCCTGCGGCAGCGACTTCGACTGCGCCGAGTCCGGGAAATGCCTGGGCAGCTTCTGTACGGCCCAGTGCAAAGTGGGGAGCACGCCGATCATCGGTGCCTGCGACGCCGTCAACCCCGGCGCAACGGTCGCTGAGGTGTTCGGCTGCCCCATGGACGCAGACGTCTGTCTCCCGGGGAACGTGGACGGCCTGTTCCTGGCCTGCGCCACGGACGCGGACTGCATCGCCGCGGCGTTGGACGGCTTCGTCTGCGGTCTCGTCTTCGAGGACGGTGAGGGCGGCCTCGAGGGGCGCTGTATCCCCGCCAGCGGTCGCGCCCCGGCGGGCGCGCCGTGCCCCGGTGGTGATGGGAGCGGCTGCGCCACCCTGATCTGTCTCTCCCCGGACCTCGACTCGAGCCAGGAGGGCGTCTGTGCGAGCTACTGCGATCCCGGGATCGCCTGCTCCGCAGGGACCCTCTGCGCCATGGTGCCCGCCTCCGCCGGCGTGCTGGAGAGCTACGTCGCGATGTGCACCCCCTTCGAGGGGTCCCTCGCCCCCTGCCAGGCCACCGCGGACTGTGCGATCGGCCAGGAGCTCTGCGGCGCCGTAATCGGCCACTCCGGGGCCCCGAAGTTCGTCTGCCTCCAGAGCGACAACCCCCAGGGCCTCTGGCTCGAGGGGAGCTGCGCCGCCGCCTCGGACTGCTTCGAGCAGTACTGCATCTTCGAGACCTGGGCGGCCAACGTGGACGCGTACTGCACCCGCCCCTGCGTGGACGACGGCGGCTGCTCCCCGGGGACCGCCTGCCGGCCCATGCCCGTGGCGCCCTTCGGCGGGGTCCTCCCGGGCGCCCCCTTCGAACTCTCCGTCTGCCTCAAGGTGGAGGAGGGCGCGCCCTGCTTCGTCGCGGAGGCCGGCGGCTGCGAGTTCCCGTGGAGCACCTGCGCACCGATCCCCGGCGGGGTGGGCTGGATCGGCACCTGCGTCTCCGGTGAGTGCCCTCCGGATTGTACGGACAAGGCCTGCCGCGAAGAAAACGGCTGCGGCGGGCTCTGCTTCGGCGCCTGTATCGTCGACGGCGTCCAGTGCTTCGCGGATGCGGAGTGCTTCTCGGAGCAGTGCGTTGAGGGCCTCTGCTGCAACGCACCCTGCGACGGAGAGTGCGAGTCCTGCGCCCAGGCGGACGCCCTCGGGGTCTGCCTGCCGATCCCCCCGGGCGACGACCCGGAGGACGAGTGCGGTCCCTGCAACCGGTGCAACGGCCAGGCGGCTTGCGCGTTCCTGCCCGTCGGCCTCGAACCCGACGGACTCTGCAGCGTCTGCGAGATCTGCGACGGGGCAGGCGCCTGCGCGTCGACCCCTCTGGGCACCGACCCGGCGGAGGACTGCGGGTTCTGTGATGCCTGCGACGGCGAGGGCGGCTGCGGCCCCGTGGAGGCCGGCCTCGACCCGAAGGAGGCCTGCGACGAGATGGCGCCGGCGACCTGCGCGACCACCGGCGTCTGTGGGGGCGACGGGACCTGCGCCCTCTGGGACGACGTGACCTGTGGCGAGCCGAGCTGCGTCTCCGGCTTCCAGGTCGGTGCCCCCACCTGCGATGGCGAAGGAGGATGCGTCCCCCCGGTCCCCATCGCCTGCGCACCCTACGTCTGCGCAGAAGAGATCAGCGGGTGCCTGGGCTTCTGTGAGGATGTCTTCGACTGCGTCGAGGACTTCTGGTGCCAGGGAGGGGTCTGTGAGCCCCTCCCGGACTGTCCCCTGGAGATGAAGGTCCTCTGC
Source organism: Pseudomonadota bacterium (assembly GCA_043815665.1). Taxonomy (GTDB): domain Bacteria; phylum Myxococcota_A; class UBA9042; order CAIXZC01; family CAIXZC01; genus CAZNWW01. The sequence continues at coordinate 39,572 of JBDRIT010000242.1, read as the reverse complement.
GGCCAGACAGTGCCGGCGAACACGGGCTTCCTCCTGAACAACTGGGAGAGCTACGGCGAGTGCGGCTTCGGCAACCCCTACGTCGGCCCCGAGCTGGTCTATGAGGTGGAGCTGGGGGCAACCACCCGAGTCTCCATGCAGGTCCATGACATGACCTTCGACGCGGCCATCGTCCGGCTGGAGACCGGCTGCGACCCGTCCGTCGCGTGTGTGGACCTCGTGGATCTCTATCCGGCGGGGGGCGCCGAGACCATGATCTTCGACGCCGAGGCCGGGATGCAGTATCACCTCGCCGTAGACGGCTGGTCCGCGGAGGACAAGGGCGAGATGATGATCACCTTCGACTGCTGCGAGCTCCTCTGCGCCGAGGAGAACGCGTGCGGCGACGACGGCTGCGGCGGGAGCTGCGGCGTGTGCGGCGAGACGGAGATCTGCGCTGCGGGCCAGTGCCAGGACTGCACCGACGACCAGGGCTTCGAGCCCAACGACCTCTGCGAGGACGGCACGGCGGTCACCGACGGGGCCTACGAGGGCCTTCTCCTCTGCCCGGCCGGGGACGTGGACTGGTTCTCCATCGATCTCCTCGAGGGGGACCAGGTCGCCGTGCTCCTCGAGTTCGAGGTCGAGCAGACCAACCTGGATCTCGCCCTCTTCGATGCCGACTGCGAGACCCTGCTGGTGAACTCCGAGTCCCTTGACGACGAGGAGGTGGTCCAGTTCATCGCCCCCGCGGCGGGGAGCTATCGACTCAGGGTCCTGGGGGCAGACGGCGGGACGGGGGACTATGTCCTGTCGATCTTGGTGAACCCCGCTGAGTGTCTCTCAGACGAGGACTGCGAGCCGGGCCTGGTCTGCGGGCTCTTCGAGTGCGTCGTGCCGCCGGGCGCGTGTCCGACCGTGTCAACGCTGGCCTGCGACGATGTCGTCACCGGGAGCACCGTGGATCTGGACGCAATGTTCACCGAATACAACAGCTGCGGGGTCTCCTTCCCAGGCAACGAGGCGATCCATGGGATCACCGTGGACACGGAGACCGTGGTCACGTTCGCCCTGACCGGATTGCCCCTCGGTGGCGCCCTTGCCCTGCTGGAGGGACAGTGTGCGGCCTCCTGGGCCTGCACGGATGCGGCCAAGGGGTCGACCCTGGAGGGGCTGGTCCTGACGGCGCGACTCCTCCCCGGCGTGGAGGTCTTCGTGGTGGTCGACGGCAACGACGTCCTGGACGTGGGCGAGTATTCGCTGACCACGAGCTGCTGCACCCCTGTCTGTGACGGCAAGGACTGCGGCGCAGACGGGTGCGGTCTCAGCTGCGGCGAGTGTACGGGGGCCCAGGACCTCTGCGTCGAGGACCTCTGCGTCTGCCAGCCGGACTGCGGGGGCACGTTCTGCGGCGACGACGGCTGCGGGGGTTCCTGCGGCGACTGTGCAGGGCCTCAGGACCTCTGCGTGGAGGGTCTCTGCCAGTGCCAGCCGCTCTGCGAGGGGTTGGAGTGCGGCGACGACGGCTGCGGGGGCTCTTGCGGTGACTGCGGCGAACCGCCCATGGGCTGCGTCGCGGGCTCCTGCGAGTGCATCCCGGACTGCCAGGGGATCCAGTGCGGGGACGACAGCTGCGGGGGCTCCTGCGGGGTCTGCGTGGGGCCCCAGGAGCTCTGCGTCGGCGGTCTCTGCGAGTGTCAGTCGGACTGCCTCGGCAAGATCTGTGGTGACGACGGCTGCGGGGGCTCCTGCGGGACATGCGGAGGCCCGCAGGATCAGTGCTTCGGCGGCTTCTGTGTCTGCCAGCCGGCCTGCGCGGGGATGGCGTGCGGAGACGACGGCTGTGAAGGCTCCTGCGGGGTCTGCGCGTCCGGGCGGGTCTGCAACGGTGCGTCCTGCGTGTGCCCGAACGACGAGGGCTTCGAGCCCAACAACTCCTGCGGCGCCGCCACCCCGACCCTCCCCGGGACCTACGCGGTCCTGGGGATCTGTCCTGCGGCGGACGAGGACTGGTATGCCATCCAGGTCACCCAGGGGCAGACCCTCACCCTGGAGATGGAGTTCGATCACGACAAGGGCGATCTGGACATGTTCCTCTACGTGCAGGGCAACTGCGTTGCCTACGTGGCCAGCGCGATCACCAGCACCGACGACGAGGCCATCTCCTTCGTCGCCCCCGCGACCACCACCTACCTGCTGCGGGTTCTCGGCTTCGAGGGGGACGCGGAGAATGGGTATTCGCTGACGGTGATGATGCAGTAGGCTGGTACCAGACGCGACGGATTGCCCTCAGGACGACGGCGGGGTCACCGGCGTGCCCTCGATGCGGAGACGCACCATGCGGACGCGGACCTGGTTGGCGTCGAGCACCTTGAACAGGAAGCGCTTCGGGCCGTCGCGGAGGGAGACGTTCCACTCCAACTCCTGCCCCGTCGCTGGCACCTGTCCGGCCAGGACCATCAGGAGGCCGCCCACGGAGTCCACATCGAGATCCTCGGGGAGGTCCATGTCGAGCTCCTCGGCGAGATCGTCGATGGAGAGCTTGGCGCGGACCCGGTAGCTCCCGTCCGCGTCCCGGATGAAGAGATGCTCGGCGCGATCGAACTCGTCATAGATCTCGCCCACCATCTCCTCGATGACGTCCTCGAGGGTCACGAGCCCCGCAGTGCCGCCGTACTCGTCCACCACGACCGCGATGTGGACCTTGTCCCGGCGGAACTCCTGGAGGAGCTGGTTGAGGAACTTGGTCATTGGAACGAAGTAGGGAGGTCGGACGAAGTCCCTCAGATCGAAGGGCTGGCGATCGGTCAGGTGGAGGTAGGGGATCAGGTCCCGGGCGTAGAACACCCCGATGATGTTGTCCAGGTTCTCCTGGAACACCGGGTACCGGGAGAAGCCCCGCTCGTCGATGGCCTTGAGGACCTCATCGAGGTTCATGGCCACCTCGAACCCGAGCAGATCGGTCCGGGCGACCATGATCTCCTTGGCCATGGTCTCGTGGAGATCGAACACCCCGGAGAGCATGGCCTCCTTCTCCGCGCCGAGGCTGCCCTCCTCGGTGCTCTTCTGGATCATGAATTCGATCTCCTCCTCCGTGACCGTGGGCCCGTTGGGGGAGAGGGTCCCGCCGCTGAGCTGCACCAGCCCACGGGTGGTGAGGGAGAGGAGCTTCGAGAAGGGCCAGCTCACGTAGAAGAAGAGCATCAGGATCGGGAGGATGCTCACGACCTTCTCCGCGTTGTGTCTCGCCCAGGTCTTGGGCAACACCTCGCCGAAGACGAGGATCAGCAGGGTCATGATCCCCACGGCGAGGCCGATCCCGGCGCTGGTGTTGTCGGTCACTCCGGAGCTCTGGAGGCTGCGGATGGCGAGGTCCGTGGCCAGGGACGAGGCCAGGATGTTCACCAGGTTGTTGCCCACGAGGATCGAGCTCAGGACGAGATTCGGGTGCTTCTGCCAGCGCTCGAGGTAGGTCACGCCGAGGGGGCGGTGGTCGATGAGTCCCTGGAGGCGTGCGTCCCAGATGCTGGTGAGCGCCGTCTCGGATCCACTGAAGATCCCTGAGGCAAGGACGCAGGCGAGGATGACGATGCCTTCGATGACCAGGTTTGCAGGCAAGACTTCGGGGTCCTGTTCGGTGATCCGCTACAGTTGCTTGTATCCCGGTTGCGCGACGGAGGTCAAGAAAGAAAGGGCTTAAGCGCCCTGTTGCGGTTCCGTCCCTCGGGCCCTATACTTCAGCCCTTGACACCCGCGGGAGAGAGGAGACCGGTCGATGACCACGCAAGACATGATCAATCGCAGAGAGGCTCACCGCGCCGCGGTCGCTTTCGATCTCACCGTCGAGGCGGAGAGCGAAGTGGGCCACCAGTTCTATTCGGGACTCATCAAGGACATGTCCTCCGGGGGGTTGTTCATCGCCACCCGGGACTATCTGCCGGCCATCGGGGAAAGGTTCGTTCTCAGGTTCGCTTTCCCGCCGGTGGTGGTGGAGCCCGTCGAGGTCACCGTCGTAGTGCGGTGGCAGCGGATAGACCCGTACAACCCCGACTACCCACCCGGGGTTGGCGTGCAGTTCGTGGATCTCGCCGCCGACCTCGCTGCCAAGATCGGCACGTACGTGAAGGACAAGGACACCCTCCTGTGGGACGATGATGTGTACTCCGAATGGGGTGAGACCGACGCCTAGCCCTCGAGCTTCCAGGTCAGGTCCACTGACGCGACGGGGCTCCGCATTCGGAGCCGAAACCACGACACCGATGGATCGATCACCGGCCGGGGGAGGCCCTCGCCATCCCGATAGACGGGGTAGCGAGGGAAAACCACCCAGTAGCCGATGCTGAAGTGCCCCAGATGGGGAAAGAAATGGGCGAGCACCGGCGGCTGTCCCCGGATGGCCACGATGCGCTCCGGCGAGACCTTGTCTCCGCGATCGGTCTCCAGGTAGAGCCGCCAGATGGAGTCGGGCTGTTCCAGGTCGTTCCAGCCCCGGTCCCGGGTGGACACCGCCACGAAGAAGACCTCGCTGCGCGCGGTCTCGTCGGTGTGGCCCTTCAGCCAACTGGCCTGCTCGGACCCGGTGGGCGAGAAGATCCGCTGGTGCTCCGCTGCCATGGCCTCGATGAATCGCGGCGAGAGATAGGTCGCCGCAGTGATGATGCGGCTCTCGAAGTTGCGGTAGTCCCGGGCCTTCCGGGTCCACGTCGCCAGGGCATCGTCGTAGTCTGCAGCCGGTGTGCCTGCGGGGTGGGGACCCAGCACCGGGGCGGCGGGGCTGCATGCGGCGATGAAGAGGATGAGGAGGAGGAGCTGTGCGGGAGCCGTCGGCGTTCGCTGCCTGGGCATCACGACTTCTTCTTCTTGCCGCCCTTGTCTGCAGCGGGCGTGGTGACCTCGGCTTTCGCCACGACCTCGAGGTCCTCGTCGATCTCGTTGTCGTCCTCGACGGGCGCGGGGGCGGGGGCGGGGGCCTTCTCAGCGGTGGGCAGCGTGTAGCTGTACACCGAACGCCGCGTGGACGTGGTGGCGAGGGGCGCGGCGGCGGCCTCCTCGACCTCTGCAGCAGGCGCGAACCCACCGCTCATGTGGATCTCGGCGTTGACGATCGCGCCATCGGCGATGACCATCCGGGGGGCCTTCACGCGCCCCATGACCCGGCCGGTCTGGGCGACCTCCAGGACATCGGCCTCGAGGTCCCCCTGGAACGTCCCGGCGACCACCGCGTGGTTGGCCTTCACAGCGGCCTCGACCACAGCTCCGGCCTCGATGAAGAGGACCGCGTCCACCTGGAGGGAACCATCCACCCGGCCCTGGATGACCAGGTCCTGTTTGGACTGGATCTCACCGTTGACCACCGTGAAGGGTCCGATGATTGTCCTGGGTGCGTTCTTCTCACTCATGACCACGCTCCTCCATCGCCTCTACTCGTCCCCTGGGACGTCCATCTCCACCTTGCCGCGGAAGAGCGCACCGTCGGAGATGAGGATCCGCTGGGAGCGGATGTCCCCCAGCATCTTTCCGCCGGCCATGATCTGGCAGCGCTCCCGCGCGCTGGCGTCGCCCTTGAGGATCCCGGCGACGTCCACGACCTTGCCCTCGACCTGGCCCTCGACGAGGCCGCCCGCGGCCACGAGGATGTTGCCCCCGATCCGGACCTTCCCGCGGACCATGCCGCTGACCTTGAGGTCGTCCGTTCCCGAGATCTCACCGTCGACGACGAGGGTGGGCCCGATGTTCGTCTCAGCCATCGGCCTGGCCCTCCTCGGCTTCCATGCGGACGGTGCCGTCGAAGACCGCTCCGTCCTCCATGATGAGCCGTGGGGTGGTGATCTCTCCGGTGACCCGGGCGCCGGACCGGATCGCGACCAGATCCCCCGCCACGATGTGCCCCGAGAAGGTGCCCTCGATGGTCACGGCCTGTGCGAAGACCTCGGCCTCCACGGTGGCGGTCTTCCCGACCACCAGGAGGTTCTCGAGGATGATCTTCCCGTCCACGCGACCCTCCACCAGGAGGGGCTCCTTGCCTTCGATGGTCCCGGACACACGGGTGCCCTCGGCGATGATGTCGCGAATCTCGGTCTCCATGGCTCCTGTCCCCCAGGTTCCGACTGGATCTGGCACGTACTGTCTGTGTGGCACTGCGCGGGACCGAAGTCAACCGCGAAACAGCCTACTCTCTGCCGCTGCCATCCTCGACCGCGAGGATCTGCTTGTTCTTGTAGTAGCCGCAGTGGGGGCAGACGTGGTGGGGCACCTTGGACTGACCACACCGGCTGCAGGTTGCGGGACTGCGGACGCTGATCTTGCTGTTGGCCGCTCGGCGGCTGTCGCGCTTGCTCGGGGACTTACGCTTCTTGGGAACTGCCATTTCCGTCTCCTTCCTGTTCGACCTGTATCGTTCCGAGGATGTCGGCCAGGGGCCCCCACCTGGGATCGATGGGCCGGGTACAGGTACATTTGTTCACGTTCTGGTTCGCACCACACTCCGAGCAGAGCCCGGCGCAGTCTTCATGACAGACGGGGTAGGGGTCCAGGGCCACCGCCAGGGCCTGCCCCAGGTTGGGCCGCAGGTCCACCACCCGTCCCTCGTATTCCACGAGGTCGTCGAAGGGTTCATCGTCCAGTTCGTCGCCGCCGAGCTTGGTGCTCCTGCGTCCCTTTGGTACGAACAGGGCCTCGATCCTGGCCGTCCACTGGCCCCGGCTCGGCTCCGCGCAGCGGCTGCAATCGAAGACCGCCGTGACGGTCACCGTGACCGACACATGGAGGTTCTCATCGACCAGGAGCACATGCCCCCTGACCTCCCCCCCCCGGGAACCGTCGATCTCGTAGGCATCAGGCAGGGATGCACGCACCTCCTCCGGGAGGAGCCTGACGTCGAGGGTCCGCCCTGCCTGGGGAATCTCGTCGAGCCGCAGCAGGAGCGAAGATGAACTTTTTCTCTTTGGATCCACCATGTTTCCCCTGCGAACCAGACACAAGGCGGGCGGAGTATATGTGTTGCACCTTGCCATGTCAAGATGGGACGAGCCATAATCGGAGGCCCTGAACCGGCGGAGGAAAGATGAGCTTCGTCCACCTGCACCTGCACACCCAGTTCAGCCTCCTGGACGGCGCGATCAAACTCGGGGATCTCATCCAGCGCGCGAAGCAGTACGAGATGCCCGCGGTGGCCATCACGGACCATGGGAACATGTTCGGGGCCATCAAGTTCTACCAGTCTGCCACCCGGGCGGGGATCAAGCCGATCATCGGCAGCGAGGTGTACGTCGCGCCCAAGGGCCGCGGGGACAGGACCCAGAGAAAGTCCTATCACCTGATCCTCCTCGCGAAGGATCTGGAGGGGTACCGCAACCTCTGCCGGCTCTCCAGCATCGGATACCTCCAAGGCTTCTACTACGTCCCCCGCATCGACTGGGAGGTCCTCCAGGCGCACTCCAGAGGGCTCATCTGCACCACCGCCTGCATCGGCGGGGAGATGGGGCAGGCGATCCTGAGAGGCGACACCGACCACGCGATGAAGACCGCGAAGGAGTACGACGCCCTCTTCGGTCGCGGGAACTACTACCTGGAGCTGCAGCACAACGGCTATCCCGACCAGGAGAAGGTCAACGCGGAGCTGCTCAACATCAGCGAGATCACCGGGATCCCCGTGGTCGCGACCAACGACTGCCACTACCTGGATCAGGCCCATGCGGACGCGCACGAGGTCCTGATGGCGATCCAGACCGGCAAGACCATGGAAGCGGAGGACCGCCTCTCCCATGACGCGCAGGAGCTCTACTTCAAGTCCCCCGACATCATGTTTCAGCAGTTCAAGGGGCTCGAGCGTGCGCTTGAGGCCACCGAGGAGATCGCGGCGAAGATCAACCTGCAGATCCCTGACCTCGGCGTGCCCAAGCTGCCCCACTTCGTGCCCCCCGGGAACCAGGACCTCGAGGACTACCTGCGTGAGCTCACCAACAAGGGCCTCCAGGACCGGCTGGTGAACCTGAAGATCACGGACCCCGACGAGCAGCAGCGATACCAGGATCGCCTGGATCTCGAGGTCCGGGTCATCATCGAGATGGGCTTCGTCGGGTATTTCCTCATCGTCTACGACTTCATCCGCTGGGCCAAGGAGAACAGCATCCCCGTGGGTCCTGGCCGCGGCTCCGGCGCCGGCTCCCTCGCTGCGTACTCCCTCGGGATCACCGATCTCGATCCCCTCCGCTACGGACTGCTCTTCGAGCGCTTCCTCAACCCCGAGCGCGTGAGCATGCCCGACTTCGACATCGACTTCTGCAAGGACAAGCGAGACCAGGTCATCGAGTACGTGGCCGACAAGTACGGCCGGGATCGCGTGGGCCAGATCATCACCTACTCCAGCCTCAACGCGCGGGGGGTGATCAAGGACGTGGGGCGGGCCCTGGGCATGTCCTTCGCGGACACGGATCGGGTCACCAAGCTGGTGCCCGTTGAGCTCGGCATCGAACTCAAGGACGCCCTCCAGAAGGAGCCGAAGCTCCGCGCCCTGCGAGACAGCGAGCCGCTCTACACCCGCCTCTTCGAGGTCTCCCTGGTCCTGGAGGGCCTCCACCGCCATGCGGGGGTCCACGCGGCGGGCATCGTCATCGGCCAGGAGCCCCTCTTGGAGATCTGCCCCCTGCTCAAGACCAACGACGGAGACGTGGTCACCCAGTACGCCAAGGACGAGGCCGAAGCCGTCGGCCTCGTCAAGTTCGACTTTCTGGGGCTCAAGACCCTGACGGTGATCGACGTCGCCCTGCGCCTCATCGAGGAGACCACAGGCGAGCCCCTCAAGCTCGACGCCCTGCCCCTGGACGACAAGGCCGTGTACGATCTGATCTCCACCGCGGAGACCACCGGGGTCTTCCAGCTGGAGTCTTCGGGCTTTCGGGACCTCTTGCGGCGCCTCCGTCCCGATACCTTCGAGGACATCATCGCGGTCCTCGCGCTCTACCGGCCCGGGCCCCTGGACGCGGGCATGGTGGATCAGTACGTGCGCCGCAAGCGGGGCGACGAGCCGGTCACCTACTTCCACCCCAGCGTGAAGGAGATCCTCAAGGAGACCTACGGCGTCGTGGTGTACCAGGAGCAGGTCATGCAGATCTCCTGCGCCATCGCCGGGTACTCCCTCGGACGCGCGGACATCCTGCGCAAGGCCATGGGCAAGAAGAAGAAGGAGATCATCGACGCGGAGCGGGCGCCCTTCATCAAGGCCTCCATCGCGCGTGGGCACAAGAAGAAGGAGATGGAGACCCTCTTCGAGACCCTGGAGGCCTTCGCGCGCTACGGCTTCAACAAGTCCCACTCTGCGGCCTACGCGGTGGTCACTTTCCAGACCGCGTACATCAAGGCGCACTTCCCGGTGGAGTTCATCTGCGCGCTGATGACCTGTGACATGGATCGCACGGACAAGATGGTCCTCTATGTATCCGAGGCCAAGCGCCTGGGGATCCAGGTGCGGGTGCCCGACATCAACCGCTCCCGCAAGGACTTCTCCGTGGTGGACGGGGAGATCCTCATGGGGCTCGGGGGGATCAAGAACGTGGGCGGATCCGCGATCGAGGCCATCGTGGAGGAGCGGACCGCCGCGGGGCCCTTCGAGTCCTTCTACGACTTCTGCATGCGCGTGGATCTCCGCCGGGTGAACCGCCGGGTCATCGAGTCCCTGGTCCATGGAGGGGCCTTCGATCAGTTCGACGTGAACCGGGCGCGTATCGAGGAGCGCCTGGACGACGTCCTGGGCACCGCACAGAAGGCCCAGCGCCAGAAGGCGACGGGCCAGCTCGCGCTCTTCGGGGGCGGGTCCGCTGACTCGTCCTTCAAGGACCCCCTGGAGGCCCGCAAGGGCGAGAGGATGAGCCGCGGGGAGAAGAAGCTGGCCTTGCAGAAGGAGAAGGAGAACCTGGGGTTCTACCTCTCCGCGCATCCCCTGGACGCGCTCAAGGCGGAGATCAAGGCCTTCACCTCCCACACGATCCTGGGCGTCCAGCGAGCGGCGGCGAATCGGCCTGTCCGGGTCGCTGGGGTGGTCTCCGCGCTCAAGGCCAAGATCCAGAAGAACGGCGGCAAGATGGGGCGGTTCACCCTGGAGGACCAGGAGGGCTTCATCGAGGTCATGGCCTTCTCCAAGGCCTTCGAGGCCGGCATGGAGAAGCTCGAGGGGAACGAGCCGGTCCTCATCGAGGGCGCGGTGATGGTCGACGGGGACGGCGAGAACACGATCCATCGGATCCGGGCGGAGAAGGTCCTGACCTTCCCAGAGGTTCGCCTCGACCTGACCCGCCGGGTGCGCCTGCGGATCCGGGAGGGCGTCCACGACCGCGAGGCCATCGCCTGCCTCCACGAGGTCATGCGCTCGAGCGACGGCGAGATCCCCGTCACCGTGCTGGTCGAGATCCCTGGCAGCGGCACCGCGGCCCTGCCCCTGTCCAGGGACTACAGGGTCATGCCGGACGACGATTGGGTCACCAGCGCCTTCAAGATCCTCGGCGCCGGCGGCGTCATTTTCGACAAAAAGACCCCCGACGAGTGGCTCTCCTCCACCCCCAAGTCGAACAACTTCCGCCGCGGCGGCGACGGCGGCAACGGCGGGAGCGGCGGCAGCGGCTTCCGTCGCTGACCCGCCGCGCCCAACCGCCCGGCGTCAGTAGAGGATCGGCTCAGCGCTGCAGCTCTCCAGGGGCTTGGTGCAGACGAGGGCGGTGCCGTAGAAGGCCTGGAAGTTGTCCGCGTAGCACCGGATGTCCTTGAAGAGATCCTCGAGCACATCGCCGTCCGGGATCACCGCCTGGATGCAGTGGAACGCACAGCAATCGGCGACGAAGGTCAGCGCATCGACGAGCTTGCAGGAGTCCAGGAACTGGCAGTACTGCTCGCAGGCGGCCACCTCACCACCGGAGGTCGGGTAGAGCGCCTGCCAGCCATCGCAGCTGTCCGGGTCGATGGGCTCGTGGCCCTGGGCCGAGGGGCTGATGCAGACCTTGTCCGGGAGGGAGGCGTAGAGGGGGTTGCCCTTCCACTCGGGTTGCTCGCAGGTCTCCCAGGGAGCGCCCAGGGCGCCGCAGTCGCCGAGGTCTTCGCAGAGGGGCGCGCAGAACCGGCGGGGCGCCTCGACGAACTCACCGAGGGGAAACTCGACGCAGAGGCTCGTCCACACGGTCTCGCCGGTCTCCGGGGTACAGGGGGTCCCGGGCTGGGCGGCGTCGCAGGGCCTCGTGCAGAAACGAAACGGCGCGTACTCGTTCAGCGCGCAGATCCCGCCGTCACAATCGCAGCCGGTCTCGCAGGGCTGGCCGACGCGCCGGTTCGCCGGGCAGACCGGGGCGTCGGGGCCGGTGTCCAGGATCTCCGGCCCCGCGTCCGAGGGGTCGCCGTCCCCTCCTCCGGAGCATCCTCCCAGGGCGAGGGCGACGACGAAGATGGGGATGGAACAGAGGCGCTTCATGTCTCCTCCGACAGCACCCTGAGAGCGTGGATCGTCTCCAGGATGGCCTCGTCAGACTCCTCGAGATGGGCGCGGATCACCTCCGCCGCCCGGTCGGCGTCGTGCGCCGCGCAGGCGTCGAGGATCGCGTCGTAGGTGTCGCAGTAGGCATCGGAGAAGTACAGCAGGCCCGGGTGGGCGAAGACGATCTCGCGGTACATCCGCACCACGGTGTTGAAGATCCACTTGAACGCCAGGGACCGTGACGCGGCCACCATCGCGAGGAGGAGGTCCAGGTCGGTCTCGACCATGGAGCGGGCGTCGCCGAAATGGGCCCGCTGAGCCTCGACCAGGGCCCGCATCGCCAGGATCTCTTCCTCCGTCCCCTGGCGCGCCAGGGAGCGGACCATGTCCCCCATGAGGACCCGTCGCAGGCGGAGGATGTCTTCGAGGATCTGGACCCGCTCGTTGACCGTGCCGCCCTCCATCTGGATCAGCCACGGCACGAGGGTCCACTCACCGGTCTCGCGGAAGTCCTGGACCCGCAACCCGTCCCCCTGCCGGGCGGCGATGAGGTTCATCGTGGCGAGGTTTCGAAGGGCCTCCCGCAGGGTGTTCCGGTTGGTGCTGAACCGCACCGCGAGCTCCCGCTCCGGGGGGAGCTTGTCGCCTGCCTCGATCTCTCCTTGGAGGATCTCTCGCAGGAGCGTGTGGGTGATGTCGTCGGAGATACTGGGGCTCATGGGGTCGCACCGTCCCAACGGAGCATCATCGCATCGAAGTCCTCGGAGTCGTCCAGGCGGACGTCGATGATCGCGCCGGCTTCGTCCCGGGTCGCGACGACCCCCGGCATGTGGAATGCGTAGAACTGGGGGATGCCGGCTTCCCGGGCGCGGCGGACGACCTCGTCACGGAGGCCGGGGTTGAAGTGGACAGCGTAGGTGTCCACCAAGGCCCGGGCCGCCTTGTAGTCACCCTCCGCCTTGATGCGCATCACCTCGGTGAGGAGCGCGGCGACGGCCTTGCGCGCCTTCCCCATGTCCGTGATCACCGGGTAGTGGTCCCCGTCGATGACCCGCATCTCCACGCAGTCGCCGCGCTTCCTGAGGTGCTCGGCGATGAGGTGGGTCGCCCGCATGTGGTCGTCGTCGAAGCGATCCCCTGTCTCCACCCGACGGAGCTGGAGGAGATCGGCGCGCAGGGCGTCGCGGAGGGCGACCTCCGCGGCCGCAGCGTGGGGGAGGAGCCCGGTCTTCACCAGGAGGGGGTCGAAGACGTGGTGCAGCGCAACCAGCTCGGCCCGAGCCTCCTCCAGGGTGGCGTAGGTCTCCTGCAGGTGGTCCGCCGGATCCCCCTCGAGGCTCTCGGAGACCTTGCCCGAGCCATGACCGACCACCTCGTGGAGGGCGACCATCACCTGGCCCACGCTGCGGCGGTACAGGCGCACGGCGGCCTGCTCCTCCGGGGGGACGAACCCCTCGAGCGCGCGATCCGAGAGCGCGGCCCGGACTGCGTCCATCACGTTCACCAGGAACACGGACTTGGAGCCGTGCTCCTCTCGGATCGCCTGGGAGTTGGGGAGGTTGATCCCGAGGGGAATGTTCGGGCCGGCGTGCCCCACGCCCACCAGGACGTTCACCGCGTTGGCCACGGGGACCCGTCCCCAGGTCTTGCGGTACTTCGCCTTCCACGGGGCCGCATCCTCAAAGTGCTGGGCGTTCTCCGAGAGGACCCGGAGGATCCGGGTCGCCTCAGGGTTGCGGTAGGTGACCAGCCCCTCGTACTCCCCCTTCACCCCCCGGGCGTCCTGGTAGGTCTCGATGAATCCGTGGATCACGTCCACGTCGGGGTCGGCCTCGAGCCAGGCGATGCTCGCCTCATCGAAGGCCGCCGGGTCGCCGGTCCGGTAGTACTCGATGAGGGTCAGGAGGTAGTCCTGCTGGCGTCCCTCGGTCATGGCCGCCGCTGCCTCGAGATGGGTGATGACGGCGCCGAGGGGGCCCGCTGTGGCGTCCCGGAGGGACCTCCCAGCCGTCGCCCAGGGGACGTCCGGCGCGGAGGACCTCCTCCTCGAGGCGCCCCTCACGTTTCACGAGGCGCGAGTTGAGCGGGTACTGCTCCTCGAAGCGCTCCAGGTCGACCATGGAGACGCCGGCGTAGCAGTTGTTGCCGCTGTCCAGGAGGATGTCCCCGCCCGGGAGCGGATTCTTGTTGGTGGAGAGGGGCTCCGCCCGGGGATCGAAGAGGAAGCCCTCGACCGCGGCGAGCAGCCCGCCGACACCTTCGAGGGGGGCGCCATTGCCCTGCGCGACGCCGAGCGCGTCCACGAACTCGCTGCGGGTGAACTCCGGTGCGAAGCGGTCCTTCGTGCGGGTGTAATAGGGCCCGTTGTTGAGCCAGAGGAGGCGTGCGTAGCGACGGATCCGCCCGAGGGTCTCCTCGGGCACCCCCCGGGGATGGGTAAGGACCGCGTCCAGCAGACGGCGGATCGTCAGGGCATGGCGGTGGGTCTGGTCCCACGCGATGTCCCGCCCGGCGACCGAGGCCCGGTGGAGGTGGTACGCCAGGATCCGATCCCGCAGAGGCAGCGCCTCGAAGCCGTCCGCATAGAGCTGGAGGAGGGTCACGCGTCCCTCCTCGCCGAGGATCACCTGCCGATCAGCGTAGGGGTCGATGGGCGCATCGAAGGGCGCCTCCAAGGGGACCTGCGCGCCGGAGCACGCTGCGAGGACGACGGCGAGTGAGAGGGCGAAGGCAGCGACGACGTGGTTCATCGGGACTCTCCTGGGTGTCGATCAGATGATCCCCTGCTCACCGGCCTCTCGGGCGAGGCGGTCCTGGTGTTCCGGGTGGGCGATGGCGATGAGGGCCATGGCCCGCGCCCGCATGCTGCGGCCGCGCAGGCGCGCGACGCCGAACTCGGTGACGATGCAGTCCACATCGGCACGGGGGATGGTGACGGTGGAGCCGGGGCGGAGGGACGGGGTGATGGTGCTCGTCCGGCCGGCCGCGCGGGTGGACCGGAGCACGATGATGCCCGCGCCCCCCTCGGAGCGCGCGGAGGTGTGGTGGAAGATCTGCTGTGCACCGGGCCCCGAGAGCTGCCGGTAGCCCGCTCCGTCTCCTGCGACCTGGCCGTAGAGATCCACCTCTGCGGCACCGGAGATCGCGACCATGCGACGGTTGCGCAGGATGGTCCCGGGCTCGCTGACGAAATCCACGGGGGCCAGGTGGACGGCCTCGTTCCGGTCGACGAAGTCGTAGAGCTCCCGGGTGCCGACCACGTGGCTGCCCACGATCTTTCCCTCCATGAACCCCTTCCGACGGTTCGTCAGCGCCCCCTCCCGTTGGAGGAAGAGGACCGCGTCGCTGATGAGGTCGCTGAAGACACCGAGGTTGCGCTTCCTGGAGAGGCCGCGCACCACCCGGTCCACGAGGGTCCCGTATCCCACGGCCAGGGTGGCCTCGTCGGGGACGAGCTCCGCCACGTGGCTGGCGATGAGCCGGTCCTCCGCGTGCTCCCGGGAGGTGACCCACTCGGGGAGGGGACGATCGACCCGGATCACGTGGTCCACGAGCTCCCGCCGGAAGGTGGTCTCCCCGCAGGTGACGGGCATCTGTTCGTTGACCTCGACCACCACCACCGCGTCGTTCTCCTCCGCAGCGGCGAGGAGGTCCAGGGTCCAGTCGACGTTGGTCCCCAGGTTGAAGTTGCCGTCCTCGTCCATGCCCGAGGATCCCACCGCGATGATGTCGAAGGGCCGCCCCTCCATGAACAAGTCCCGGACGTGTCGGCTGCCCACGGGGACGAGGTCCAGGAGCCCGTGGGCCCAGGCCTCCCGGTCCGCGGGGCCGAGGGAGAAGGAGAGGAGTCGCAGCCCCGGGGCTTTGCGATGCTCCTCACGGATGGCGCGATGCTGACGGATCATCCAGCGGGACGGCTCGAGGGTCACGGCCCCGTACACGGTCACGCCGTGGAGGTCGTTGCGCTCGCCCACCGCGTAGAGGAAGGCGTACGGGAGGGACGCCCCGGCGGAGGTCACCACCACGTCTCCGGACTGGACCCGCCAGGCGACCTCTTTCGGGGTTACAATGAGCGATTCCATGTCCACTGTCTCCCCGGCCGCAGCTCTTCGGGCAAAACACTAGGGTACGCGCGCACCCCGCGCAAGGACAATCGGCTTGTAAAGGTGACGCACACCGCCGTATCATTGGGCCGTTGAGAGTTCTGCACATCACAGCTCAGGAGGAGAGACCCATGGGGGAGCGCCGTCGTTGGTCCATGCCGGGGGGCCTCCGGGTCCCGGCCGTCCTCGTCGTCCTGCTCTGCCTCGGCGCGTCGCCCGCGATCGCTGGAGAGCAGCTGCTCCTGGAGTACGAACGCGGCGCGCTGACCGTCGCCCGGGACCGGACCTTCCCGCCCCAGGCGGACCCCGGCAAGATCCGGCGGGAGATCCTCCTCGCCGGTGGAGGCGGCAGCGTCTATCTCATGGTCTGGGATCTCGGCCGGATCCACCCTGCGGAGTGGCTCGAGCGGGCCCTCGGTCCCGTCAGCACGGGGGCACAGACCTGGGCGCCCGCCTGGCAGCCCGGCGCAGACTTCGCCGCGGTGGTGGAGGTGCCGCTCGAAACAGGCTCTCGGGGGATGCGGGTCTATGCGGTGCGTATGGGCGACGTGGGCGTGGCCGCCATCTGCTACGGCACCGAGGAGGCGACGCTCTCCGAGGCCTGCGACCGGGTTGTGGGCAGCCTCGAGGTGCTGCCATGAGGTGCGCGTTGATCCTCTCTGTGGCCGCCCTCTTCCTGGTCGTCGCGCCGAACCCCGCAAGGGCCGTCTATGAGTGCGGGGGGGTGAAGGATGACTGCTCCTGTGGCGGGAGCAATCCGTACCCCTGCTGCTCCAACAACGGGAACTGCACCTGGTACGCGTGGCACGCCGCCTGCTGTCACTGGGGGAAGGCTCTTCCGCCCTGGGGCAACGCGAACACGTGGTCCGGCTATGCGGCGTCGCACCCGGACTACGACCCGAAGGGCACCCCCACCGCGAACTGCGTCGGGAACCGCGTGACCCCCCAGTATCCAGGCGACCAGTGGGGCCATGTGGCCTGGGTAGAGGCGGTCGGAACCAGCGTCAAGGTCACCCACCAGGGCTGCCAGGCCTGGGCCGGGGTGCAGACCGCGTGGTTCAGCCTGGGGTTCTTCGACAAGTACATCTGCCTCAAGGGGGGCTCCGGGCCGATCGGGCCATCCTGCGGCGACGGCGCGTGCAACGGCGGGGAGAGCTGCCAGTCCTGCTCCCAGGACTGCGGCCAGTGCTGCGGCAACGGGGCCTGTGACAACGGGGAGACCTGCCAGTCCTGCCAGGGCGACTGCGGCGCATGCTGCGGCAACGGGGCCTGCGACTACGGGGAGACCTGCCAGTCCTGCGAGGGCGACTGCGGCCCCTGCTGCGGCAACGGCGCCTGTGACTACGGGGAGACCTGCCAGACCTGCGAGAAGGACTGCGGCCCCTGCTGCGGCAACGGGACCTGCGACTCCTTCATCCCCGAGCATTGCTTCAACTGCGCGCAGGACTGCGGGAAGTGCTGCGGAAACGGCTCCTGCGACTGGGGCGAGAACTGCGACTCCTGCGCGGCGGATTGCGGCGTGTGCGTCTACATGCCCCAGGGCTACCTCGAAGTCGCGAACTGCGGGGAGGTGCGCGGCTGGGCAGACGATCCCGACGCGGCGCCGCCCGTGACCATCGAGATCCTGGTGGACGGCGAGGTCGTGGCCGAGCCGGTCGCCGATCTCCCGACCACGGATCACGGGGACTGCGGCTTCGACGTCCCGTGGCCCGACGTGATGAAGGACGGCGAGGCCCATCTCGTCGAAGCGCAGGCCCTCGACGACACGGGCATCACGGGCCTGCTCCCGGGCTCAGGGCGTTGGGTCCAGTGCGGCAGCGGGGAGGAGGTCCGGGGGATCTGGACCATCACCCGCACCGAGGCCGGGGGCGTGGCCATCGACCTCTCTCCGACCTATGATCCCGGGAGCGCCCTGACCCTGGTCCACGCCGGGGGTCTGGCCTGGCCCCTCTCCGGGAGGATCGAGGCCAGGGCGAGCCTCGGCCCGGATCCCCTGGACGAGGTGCGCTTCCATGCGAACGGGGGATTCGACGCGGCCTTGTACCAGGTGGAGCTCCTTGCGGGCGCCGCCGCGGAGCCCTTCGGCGCAGAGGGGGACCGGGTCTGGGTCCCCTCGGAGACCGGCGAGGTCGGCTTCCGGTTGTCCACCCTCGACGCCGCGGTGGATCCCACGCACCGCTTCCTCGACGTGACAGGCCTTGCGGCCCGTACGGGCGGGTGGTGGAACGCGTACTCCTGGGACGCAGCTGGGTTCACCTGGGAGCACGGTGCGCCGGATCGCGTGGCCTTCGAGCTACGCCCCGGCGGGATGGCGACCCGAGGCGCTGCCTCCTGCTGGCATTCCTTCGCCGAGCCCTTCGACGGGATCTCCTTCTCCGTGGACCAGGATCTCGTGGCGGGCCTCGCCGGACAGCTCCTGGTGGATGGCGAGCTGATCGTGCAGATGGGGGCCGCCTTCCTGAAGAGCACCGTGGACCTGGAGGTCCCCGGCCAGGAGTTGAGGCTCCGCTTCCTCAGCGATCCGGGCCTGGAGGTCCCGGCGGGCACCGGGATCCGCCTGGACGACGTCCGTGTCCACCGGAGCCGCACCGAGAGCCTCTTCCCATGGCAGCTCACATGGACCCGCGCCTGGGATCTCAGGGCGGCGCTTCCCGAGCCCGACCTTCACGGCCTCGCCGTGCACCTGAGCGCCGCGTCCGAGGACGACTGGTATGCGACGGGAATCCTCGAGGCCCGGACCCAGGTGGCCGAGGAGCCCTGTGAGTCCTGTTCCGACGTGGGCGTCGCGCCGGAGGAGCCGAGTCACGAAGTCCCGGCCTTCGACCGGGTGCGGGGCCTCGTCTCCTGGCAGCTCGACGGGGCGTATTCGGGGAAGCTCCTGGTCAACGAGGAGGTGATCCGGGAACTGACCGCCGGCACCGGCGACGGGGAGCCCTTCGAGCTCAAGACCAGTGGGTGGTTCTTCGCGACGCGCCTCGCCGTGGATCCCGAGGGGCCCGGAGTCGGCGACGCCTGGGTCGAGGTCACAGGGCTCTCCTTCCACCGCGGCGGCTGGTGGACCACCGCGGACAACGCCACCCGCGGCCTGGTGGATGGGCGCCTGGAGCCCTGCGGCGTGCGCCTCATGGACCAGCCCGGCTGGGCCGCGGCGGGCCTCGAGGCCGAGGGGCAGCTCCTGGTGCACCGGGTGTTCGCCAGCCCGGTGACCGGGGTGCGTTTCCATCGGTCTGGCGCGGCCCCCGGGATCGTCCTGTCCCTGGTGACCGACGGCCAGGACGCGGCCACCTGGGTTGACCCCTCGGGGGAGGGGGACGAGGCATGGTCCGGGACCGCGAAGGAGATCGGCTTCCGGGTCATCCTTCCGCAGCCGCGGATCTTCAACGCGTCCTGGACCCTGGCTCTCACGGCGATCGAGGTGAAGGTCGGCGGCACCTGGCTGTCCGCCTGTAGCCACCCGGAGTCCGACGCCTGGGTGCTGGAGTGCCCCGGCGAGTCCTGTCCCCCGGACGACCCCCCCGGGACTCCGGCGGTCAGCGGTGAGAACAGCGGGGGCTGCGGCGTCGGCGCGGCGCCTGTCGCCGGGTGGTGGCTGCTCCTCCTGCTCCTGGGCCTGGCGGCATGGCGTCCACTCCGACCTTCGGCCACGGACTCTCTGTAAGGAGAGGAGAGCTTCAATTCGCTTGTGTTATGCTCCGCCCATGAACCTTCGGCGACTCACTCCCTGTCTCCCCCTCCTGCTGGCGATCACGGCCTGTCATGGCACCTCCGACGCCGAGAAGAAGAAGCACACCGACACCCTCGTCGTCGCCTGCCGCGAGCCGGCGAGCCTCGACCCCGCCTACATGGTAGACCGCAACGACGTCGGCGTGGTGGTCAACCTCTGCACCGGGCTCTTCCGGCCGGCGCCGGATGGCGGGATGCCGTCGCCGGGGTTGGCCACCTCCTGGGCCTGCGTCGATGGGGGACGTCGCTGCACCTTCCAGCTGGATCCCGGGGCCGCCTGGAGCGACGGGACGCCGTTGACCGCGGCCGATCTCGAGTGGTCCTGGCGGCGGATCGTCGCGCCTGAGACCGGGAGTCCCGGAGCGGAGACCCTCCACGTGATCCGGGGGATGGGTGCCTGCACCCGCGGTGAGACCTGCGCGCCGGGGATCCGCGTCCTGGGCCCCCACGCGATTGAAGTACAACTGGAAGAACCGCAGCCTATGTTGCCGTACATCATGGCACATCCGCGTTGGTGTCCCGTCCAGAAGCACGTCGTGGAAGCCGCCGGGGCGGCCTGGACCGAGCCCGAGAACTTCGTGGGCAATGGCGACTACAGGCCCGCCGCCTGGCGCCGCGGCGTCTCGATGACCCTGGAGCGCACGGCCGGCGCGGACGGCCCGGCCCGGGTGGAGCTCCGCTTCACTGGGAGCGAAGACACGGCCCTCCGCTGGTTCGAGGCGGGGGAGGTGGACGTGGTCGACGGCCTCGTTCCCCTGGACCGCGTGCAGGAGCTGCGCAGGGAGCGCCCCGGCGCAGTGCGGATCGCCCCCGCCGCCAGCGTGTTCTACCTGGCGCCGAATCACCGCTCGCCCCCCTTCGACGCGGTGGAGCTGCGGCGCGCCGTCCAGCGGGGCCTGGACCGGGAGCTGCTCGTCGCCACGGTCCTCGGAACCGGACAGGTCCCCGCCACCTCCCTCGTCCCTCAGATTGTGGCGACGATCTCGGGATACAGGCCCCCCGCCGTCTGCTCCGGCAGGGATCTCGGTCAGGCCCGGAGCGCGATGGCCGCCAGCGGACATCCAGGGGGGACCGGGCTCGCCGCGGTGGAGCTCCTGTACAACAGGTCCACCACCATGACCCGCATCATGACCTTCCTTCAGCAGGATCTGGAGGACGTGATCGGGCTGCGTACCAGCCTGCGGAGCATGGAGTGGGCGTCCTTCCTCGACGCGGTCCGCGGGGGGGACTTCCGCATCGCCCGCTTCGGGCTCTCCGGAGAACCGGATCCCATGGACTACCTCGGCGCCCTCACCACCGGCGCCCCCAACAACATCGGCGGCTACTCCTCACCGGAGTACGATCGCCTGGTCCACGAGGCAAGGAACACCGCAGCGCCCGCTCGACGGAATGGCCTCCTCGCCGATGCCGAGGCGATCCTCTGCGCGGACGCCGGTGTCATCCCCATCTACCACGCGGTCACCGTGCTCCTGGCCCGGGAGCGGATCCGCGGCTACGAGGCGAATCATTCGGGGCTCCATCCGCTCCGGGACGTGGTCCTGGGGGAATGAAGGTCTGCATCCGCACTGTGGGCTGCCGGACGAACAAGGCGGACTCCGCCGAGATGGCCCGCAAGCTCCGCGAGGGCGGCGTCGACGTCGTCGACGTTGAGGGGGACGCCGACTGGGTCGTGGTGAACTCCTGCACCGTGACCCGGGCGGCGGATCGGGACACCCGCGCGGAGGCCTACCGGGCGCGGCGGCGAGCGCGCAGCCCGAAGGTCCTGGTGGTCGGGTGTCTGCCCGCCGCCCAGGGGACCGACGCCGAGTGGGCCGATGGGCAGACGACCCTGGTGGCGGATCGGGACGAGGCCGTCGCCTTGATCCTCGACGCAGCGGGAGGCCCCCGTGGGCCGACCGTCGGGGCTGTGGCTCCTCCCACGACCCGTCACTACATCAAGGTCCAGGAGGGCTGTGATCTGCGGTGCCGCTACTGCATCGTCCCCGACGCGCGGGGAAGCGCCCGCAGCATCCCCCTCGATGAGGTCATCCGTGCGGTGCGCAGGGCCGAGGTCACGGGAACCCGGGACATCGTCCTCACCGGGACCCACGTGGGTCGATGGGGCGAGGACCTCGCGCCGCCGCAGGACCTCGCGTCCCTGGTGTCACGGGTCGCCGCGGCGGCGGGCCCCTCGACCAGATTCCGTCTGAGCTCACTGGAGCCCCAGGACTGCGGTCCGGGGATCCTCGACGTCCTGGTGCCGCCCCTCTGTCCACACCTCCACCTGCCGCTCCAGGGCGGCACGGACACGTTGCTCGGACGCATGGGGCGCCCATACCGGACACGGGAGTTCGCGGCCCTCGTCGCTGCGGCCAGGTGCCGGCACGGCGCGCTGCTCTCGATCGGCGCAGACGTGATCGCGGGCTTCCCCGGGGAGACCGACGCGGAGTTCGAGGCGGGGCTGGCCTTCGTCGAGTCCCTCGACCTCTCCTACCTGCACGTCTTCACCTACTCGCCCCGCCCGGGGACCCCGGCGGCGGCGGACCCCCATCCCGTACCGCCGGCGTTCGCTCGGGAGCGGACCCGACGGCTGCGCGCGGTCGGGGAGGAGAAGCGCGCTGCGTTCGCCGCCGCGATGGTGGGCCGCTCCCTCGCCGTCTTCATCGAGGGCCCCGCAGAGCAAACCGGCGAGGTCCGCGGACTCACGGAGAATTTCCTCCGGGCGACGGTCCGAGGGTGGGACCTGCGGGCGGGAGAGTGGGCGCGGATCCGGGTTGATGGGGCCGTCCGGGGAATCCTGACTGGAGCATCGACGGACCAATGTGTATGATGCCGCGATGTTCAAGTTGCAGCCATTCGTAGAGCTCCAGGATCGCATCGGGTACCGGTTCAAGGAGCCCGATCTCCTGGTACGGGCCATGACCCATCGCTCCTACCGCAACGAGAACCGGGAGATCCCCTGGGACAACGAGCGCCTCGAGTTCCTCGGGGATGCGGTCCTGAGCGTCATCGTGGCCACCCTGCTCTGGCAGGAGTATCCCGACGAGGACGAGGGATCCATGACCCGGGCCCGGGCCAGCCTCGTGAGCGAGGAGACCCTCGCGCGCTGCGCCCGCCGCCTCGACCTCGGGCGGTACCTCCTCCTCGGGCGGGGAGAGGACGGCACGGGCGGGCGCGACCGGGACTCGGTCCTCGCCGACGCGTTCGAGGCCATGGTGGGGGCGATCTTCGTAGACGGCGGCAGCGACGTCGCGTCCAAGATGGTCCTGGCCTTCCTGGCCCCGGAGCTGAGCGCGGACTTCGGCGTCCTCGCCGACCGCGATCCACGCTCACGGCTCCAGGAGCGTGCCCAGGCCCTCGGCTACGGGACGCCCCAGTACAAGGTGATCCGGGTGACCGGTCCCACCCACGAGCCGGCCTTTGTCGTGGAGGTCCAATGTGCGGAGGGGAGGTTCAAGCTGCGGGGGCGCGGCGGGACGAAGAAGTCCGCCGCCACCGACGCAGCGACTCGCCTCCTGGAGACCCTCCCCGAGAGCTGATGGCACATCCCACGGATTCCGACGCCATCCTTCCGGTCTTCTGTGGTGGTCCGCACCGACCTGTGACCACCCCTGGATTCCGATCGCGTTCGGCGGTATCATCCCCCTATGTCCAGAAGCCAATTCATCCTCGTGATCACGTATTCCTTCCTGGCCGCCTGCGGGGTCGAAGACGCTGCCGGCCCTGACGCACCTGAGCCGGTGCTCACGGGATACCTGCCGACCAAGGTCCTGACGGGGACCCGACTGGTCCTCCTCGGCACCGGGTTCGTGCCCTTGGAGGAGGGGTTCCAGGCCCTCCACCTGGACGGCAGCGCCGGCGGAATCCCGGTGAACGTCACCGTCCCGATCCGATACATCGACGAGGGTGACGACGCTGGGAACCTGGTCTGGGACGTGGACGGGAGCTTCCTGTCCGTGGTCCAGCCGGGGGGAGAGCCGTTCATCGGGAGGATCTCCGTGTTGCGACTGCTGCACGACCGGGACGCGGTCGGTGGCGGCACCGACGCCAAGAGCCTCGATGAGCTGCATGCGGAGCTGCAGTCCCTCAGCTGGATTGCATCCGGGCGCAGGGTACGGAGCAACCGCCTGGACTCGGTGATCCACACCGCGGCGAGCCTGTCGCCGGAGGTGTTCGGGCTCGGGTCCCAGGAGGTCTGGCTGGGTGACCTCGTACCGGTCACCGGCGGGAACTGGTTGGCGCCGGGAGAGGGCCTGACCCTCGCCTGGCTCGACGGCGTCTTCACCCAGGAGTCGCCGCCCAAGGCGGTCCCGGTCGCTTCCCTGGTCGTTCCTCTCGAGGTCTACTCCCGCACGGAGGCCTACCTCCGCGTCTCGCCGGAGCTCTTCGGGATCCGCCCGGGGACCTTCCAGGGCAGCCTGCGGGTCGTGAACAGCGCGGTGTCAGGGACCGACATGGAGAGCGCCGTCCTCAACGGGCTCAGCCTTCAGCTGATGCCGACCTACGTGGACTCCGTGGCGCCCGACCTGGTCCGGCGGGGACAGCACGTCTCGGTCACCGGGCGGGGGTTTCTGCCTTCGGACCCGGACATGGAGACCATCACCCTGCTGATCCTGTCCGGCACCTTCACGACCCTCGAAGGCAAGGAGCTGGACCTCACCGGCTACGACAGCCTCACCGTGTTCCCCGACGAGGTCCCGGACAACGGCTTCCTGGACGTCGTGCTCCGCGTGGTGGAGGGCATCGACGGTGAGCTCGAGGGGCTCGGACTGATCCCCGGCAGCTTCAGCGGCGAGGTGTCCGTCGAGCTGTTCCACGGCGCGGACTCCTGGACCTCCCCGGGGACCGACATCGTTCTCGTCATCGGGCGCCCCCTGCAGGTGGTGTTCCTCAAGTACCTCCCGACCTTCGAGGAGTCCCTGGGCCGCTTCGGGCTCCAGGCCGGCGCAGACCTGGTGAAGGGTCGGATCCTCGAGGTCTGCGAGCGCTTCTACCTGCCGTACAACGTGGAGTTCCGGGAGACGCGCCCGGAGGACTACGCGGACTACGCGATTCTCGAGCTCACCGGGAAGGATCCGAACAATGCGGGGCTCCTCGGGTTGGACAATACCGCCGGCAAGGACAACGGGAACAAGCGCTTCAACGACGTCATCGGCGGCAAGAACGCCGAGACCGAGGAGGCGGGATACTACGCGTTCGGCGGGGTCTTCCTGGAGTCCTTCATGAGCTTCAGCCCGGCCATCGGGAAGGGACAGTCCACCCTCGAGCATCCACGCTTCGACACGGTGTTCGGTGCCTTCGCGCAGGAACTCGGCGGCGACCCGATGACCGCCGATGACCTCTCCGCGGCGTCCCCACGGCGCGGGCCCGCCCTCGACGCGACACGGGTCCTCGGCAACCTCATCGGCGGCACGGTGGCACACGAGATCGGCCACAGCCTGGGCTTGGCCATGGTGCCCGGAAAGCCGGAGGAGTTCCACAACATCGGAGACAACCCTGGATGGCTCATGGACGCCGGGGTCAACCGGCCCTTCCTGGAGAGGGCGGATCTCGATGGCCAGGGGCCCGAGATCTTCTCTCAGTTCAACCACGATTATCTCATTGAGATTCTCTCGAAGGACTGACGGGACTTGCGCCGCACCATGGTCATCATCCTGGTCTCAATCGCCGCCGCCTGCGGGTGCCGTTCCGGCGGCCCGGAGGCTCCCCGGAGAGCCGAGACCCGAGGGGTGGAGATCCTGGGACCCTCCGGCGAGGTGCTCGGCGAGGTGCAGGTCGAGGTCGTGTCTTCCCCGGATGCCACGGCCCGCGGGTTGAAGTATCGCGACGAGGTCCCCGAGGGGACCGGGATGCTCTTCGTCTTCCCCGAGGACATCGTCCGAAGCTTCTGGATGCAGGACACACGGGTGTCCCTGGACATCCTCTTCATCGACCGTGACGGAGGTGTCGTGGGGATCCGGCGCAACACGGAGCCGTACAGCGAAGCATCCATCACCGTGGGGGTCCCCTCCCGGTACGTCCTCGAGGTGCCCGCTGGGACCTGCTCCAGGAAGGGGATCCACCGAGGGGCGCGCGTCGTCCTCCCCTTTTGAGGGGTTGAGCGAGGAACTCCAGTCGGTTTCTTGACAGGAAACACCCCGTCTCGATAATGACGGTGTGCGAAGCGCATTCCGCAGCGACATTCTCGAGGGAGGAATTGATGCGCAGTCAGATGATCGAGCTCTTCGGGCGCCGCATCCCGATCAAGACCAGTGACGCTGAGGACTACATCCTCTCCCTGGTGGACTACGTCCAGAAGACCGTGGACGAGATCGACCCGTCCGGGAAACTCCCAGAGATGACCCTCGCGGTGCTCGCCCTCTTGAACCTTGGCGATGAGCTGTTCCAAGAGAAGAAGCGGCTCAAGGAACTCGCTGAAAACCTCCGGAAGAAGTACAACTTTATCCTGGAAAATATCGACCGGACCGGGTATATATGCTGAGCTGAGTGCAGACCTCCGGAGGGAGGGTAGCGATAGGCGTCTGACGATGGAGCGTCATGCGGTGCGGTCGCTCAATGACCTCAAACTGGCATGATTATATAGCGTACTCCGAAACGTAGAGAGCCGGAACGTAAGAAAGGGGGAAGCCAGAAACTCCGGAGTAGGCCTCTACAAGCCCACGCGCCAAGCTATCACCCCTGTCGGGATCTGCTGGTCTATACCCGCCCGTGCCAACGGGCGACTACCAGGAGGCCCAATCAGATGACAGCCCTCTATGTATTCATCGGAGTCGTTATCGGCGCCGGACTCGTCGGTGGAGTGGCGTTCGTGCTGTTCCGCCAGAGATCCCGGGCCGAAGAACGCACCCTCCACGACGCCAAGGAGCGCGGAAACCGCATCATCGCCGACGCTGAGAAACGCGCGGACGAGACGCGCAAGGAGGCCAGCGCGGAGGCCCAGGACATTCGCGACCGCGCAAGGGAGTTCGAGAACGAGACCAAGGAGAGGAAGAAGGAAGTCGGGCAGATGGAGCAGCGCCTCCTGAAGAAGGAGGAGAGCATCGAGAAGAAGTCCGACCTGATCACCGGCAAGGAGATCGAGATCCTGGGCAGGGAGAAGAAGGTCGACGCAGCAGAGGAGGACATCTCCGCCCGGGAGGCCATCATCGAGGAGAAGGAACTGGAGATCCCGCGGCGCCTCGAGCAGGTGGCTCGCTTCTCCCAGGAGGAGGCCAAGGCGGAGCTCATTAACCAGATCCAGGATGAGGCGAAGCTGGAGTCGGCGAGGGAGGTCAGGGAGATCGTCGAGACGGCCCGGGAGGATGCCGAGAATCAGGCCAAGCGCATCATCGGCAACGCCCTGAGCCGCTATGCGGGCGAGTACGTCGCGGAGCGCCTCGTCTCCGTGGTCGCCCTCCCCAACGACGAGATGAAGGGACGGATCATCGGGCGGGAGGGCCGGAACATCCGCGCCTTCGAGGCCGCGACGGGCATCGACGTGATCATCGACGACACCCCCGAGGCGGTGATCCTCTCCGGGTTCTCAGGGGTGCGGCGCGAGGTCGCGCGGCTGGCCATGGAGAAGCTCCTCACCGACGGCAGGATCCACCCGGGTCGCATCGAGGAGGTCGTCCAGAAGACGGAGCAGGAGGTCATGGCCCTGGTCAAGCAGGCCGGGGAACATGCGGTCATGGAGCTGGGCATCTTCGGCCTCCACTCCGAGCTGGTCAAGACCCTGGGCAAGCTCAAGTACCGGACATCATACGGCCAGAATGTCCTCGGACACTCCATCGAGGTCGCCCATCTCGCCGGGCTCCTCGGCTGCGAGCTGGGGATGAAGATCAAGGTGTGCAAGCGGGCAGGGATCCTCCACGACCTCGGAAAGGCCATTGACCACGAGCAGGAGGGCCCACACGCGACCCTGGGCGCCCAGCTGGCGGAGCGGCACGGAGAGACCCCTCAGATCGTCGCTGCGATCGCCGGCCACCACGAGGGGGAGGCACCATCCGACGCGCTCCTGACGCAGGTGGTCATGGCCGCGGACGCGATCTCGGGGGCCCGCCCCGGTGCGCGCCGTGAGATGCTCGAGTCCTACGTGAAACGCCTCGAGGACCTGGAGGGCATCGCCTCGTCCTTCGCCGGCGTGGACAAGGCCTTCGCCTTCCAGGCCGGCCGCGAGGTCCGGGTCCTGGTCGACGCCGGCAGGATCGACGACGACCGGGCCGTCATCGTCTGCAAGGACATCGCCCAGCGCATCCAGGACGAGCTGACCTACCCCGGTCAGATCAAGGTCGTGGTGATCCGCGAGATGCGCACCACCGCCGTCGCAAAGTAGATCTCACTCCAGGTAGAAGACGGCGACGTCATCCACGTCGACCTGCCCCCCCCCCGCCCGGTGACAACTCGGGACCCTCCCGGTCTACGGGAGAACGTAGGCTCCTGCCAGGGCGGAGACGTGCGCTGCGAGGAGGCGCTTCTCGGCGGCGATCATCGCGACGGTGTCGTCCGCGCCTGCGTGGGTGTGTCCCTGGAGGTGGAGGAGGCCGTGACAGAGGACCAGCGCCAGCTCCCGGTCGGGGGTGCCGGTGGCCGTCCGCCCGTCCGGTGGCGGCGTTCGGCACTGGTCTGCGATGACCGCAGGACAGATCAGCAGATCCCCGACGAGGGTCACGCCGTCCGCGGTCGGCAGATCCGAGGGCATGGGGAAGGAGATCTGGTCCGTGGGGCCGAGGGTGCCCCGGTACGCACGGTTGGCTGCGGCCATGGCCCGGCGGCCGAGGAGGGTGACGGAGATCTCCACGGATCCCGGCCAGAGCTCCGCGGCGATGGACGAGATGGCTGACTGGAGACGATCGGGGTCGATTCCGTGGGTCCGTTGGCGGTCAGTCAGCAGGATTCGTGTCTTCATTCCTGTCCTTTTCGGCCTTGAGCTCCGGGGTGGTTCCCGTGGAGGAGGGCTCCCTGTCGATCTCGTCGACGAGATCGTGGAGATCCTGTGCGCTCTTCTTGATGCGAACGGTCGACTGGTCCTTGCGCTTGTCGGGGTAGGAGATCCTCCCGTGATACTGGCTCACGAGGGCTGCCACGAAGGACTCGCGGATCATGCCCAGTTCCTGGAAGGTCAGGGGACATTCGTCGAGCTGCTTGTCCTCGATCTTTGCATTGATGAGCTGCTCGATGCGGGCCTTGATGCGGCCCTCGGAGTGATCCTTCATCGCCCGCACCGCGGCCTCGATGGTGTCGGCGAGCATGACGATGCCGCCCTCCTTGGTCTGCGGCTTGGGGCCGGGATACCGGTAGTCGTCGATGTTCACCAGCGATGGATCCCGGGCCTGGTCGAGGGCTCTGCTGTGGAAGTACTGCATCACGGTGGTGCCGTGGTGCTGTGCGGCGATGTCCTCGATCTCCACGCCGAGGCGGTACCGCCGGATCTCCTCGAGGCTCTTCTCCACGTGGCGGCGGACGATGCGGGCGCTCATGGACGGGCTCAGGTGGTCGTGAGGGTTGATCCCGTCAGACTGGTTCTCGACGAAGTAGTGGGGAGACTCGAGGCCGCGATCTTCGCCCTCCCCCTTGTGCCCGACCTCCTTCGCTCGGAGCTTTCCGAGGTCATGGAAATAGGAGCCGGCCTTCGCCAGCAGCGCGTTGGCTCCGACCTTCTCCGACGCGACCTCGGCGAGCTTCGCCACGTTCGCGGAGTGGTCGTAGGTCCCCCGAGCCTTCTCGTAGAGCTCCTTCAGAGCAGGGTGGTTGAGGTTCACGTACTCCATGAGCTTCATGTCGGTGAGGTACCCGAAGATCGACTCGAAGGTGGGCACCAGCGCGATGGAGCCCGCGTAGGAGAGCAGCCCGGAGAGCAGGGCGGCGATGAACACCTGGAGCTGGCCGGTCTCGTTGCTCCCCATGTGCGCCATGTAGACGGCCATCCAGTAGAGGACCCCGGCCACACCGACCACGACGCCCGCCCGGGCGAGGGCCGCCCGGCTGCTCACCTTGCGGGTGGCGATGATGCCCACCATCCCTGAGACCAGGATGTGGACCATGTAGGGTGGGGGGAAGTTCCCACCGAAGTCCATGGGTGAGATGGAGCTCATCGCAAGGGTCGCCAGGAGCGCCACCACCACCGCGGACAGGAAGGGCGCGGCGCCGCCGACGAGGACGTTCAGGACGATGGGGGTCAGCGAGACCGGGATCCCCACCATGATGGCGGCCTCGCTGAGGCCGGGAAACGCGCCGCGCAGGGGACCCATGAGCAGGACGGCGAGGTAGAAGAGCGCCGCCTGGATCAGGAGGAGCGCTGCGGCCACGGCGACGTCCCGACGTTTGAGTGCGACACGGGGTCGCTGGACCTTGAGGAAGAAGAAGGGCAGGAAGACGAAACCGGCCACGAGGAGCACCCGCCCGAAGAAGGCGACGATCCTCTCCAGGGTGACGCCTGCGACCTGGGGGCCGTCGTCTCCCTCGCCGCCCACGAGGTAGGCCCTCTCGAGGCACTCCACCTGCCAGCCCTCCGCCCGTTCACCCCGGGTGATGATCGTGTCCCCCGCGTTGAAGGCGACGGGGAGGGTCAGGGACACCGCGGACTCCGCGCGGTCACGCGCCTCCCGGGTCGCCTCTTCGTTTCGATGGAAGTTGGACCTCAGCTGGCCCGCAACGATGTTCTTCACCAGCTGTCGCAGGAGGGGTGTCCCCACGAGGTTCGGGAAGTGCTGGCCGATGACAGCGTCCGCCAGGGAGGAGTGGACTGCGTCCACCGCCTCCACGTAGCTCATGACCGACGACTCCGGGGGGAGGAGCTGGCCGGTATCATTCAGAACAATGCCGTTGAGGCGATCCTGCTTGAAGCGGGGATCGAAGGCGTCCAGAAGCAGCCAGCTGCGGGTCTCGAGGAGGACCTGGAGGCTCGCCCGGAGGACCTGATCCCGCACCGCGGGATCCGACAGGAGCCGGAGGCACTCCCGGTCATCGAGCCCGAGGCGGGACAGCCCCAGGGTATCGATCAGGTTGGACCAGGCCTCGACCCTGATCTTGAACAGCTCCTTGCGCTTGGCCACGATGAAGGCCGTCTGCTGCTCCCTGTCCACCTCCGGCGGCGCTTCGAGGTCGGGCCTGTCCGATGGGGCGGTCTTTCCTTCGTAGAATTCGCTGTCTCGGACCAGGGGCCTGTTGTCGGGCTCCTGGTCATCGGAGGAGCGCAGGAGCATCTCCACCTCGTGCTCCAGCGTGGAGGCGCGGGCCAGGGAGGTGGCCAACGCGGTGAAGGCATCGCGGAGGCGTTGTGACCAGACGTTGGAGTTGGGACGCTCCCACAGGTAGATGGCGCGGGACGACGAGTGGGCCTCCAGACGCTGGCGCTCCAGGCTCGGGTTCGGCTTCTTGCACCGGACCGGGCGCCGGATGTCGTGGTTCGTGGACGCCACGTCGCCAGGACGGGGGAGGCGGACGCCCGAGGGCGAGATCACCACGAGGCGCACCAGCGCGAGCAGGAAGATCCCGACGAGACCCCACTGGAGGATGGGGTTCTCCATGTTGAACCGGACGTACCGGCTCCTCTCCTTCCTGGAGGTGTGCGGGACCTGTGAGGCGGCTCTGCGGGACTTCATGACGGGACTCTAGCACCCGCCAGGGGAGCGGGCAACACTTGACACCACGTGGATTCATCTTACTGGTATACGGTTCGCTCTGCGCGCAGCGGCGGTAGACGGAGGGGTCATGATCCAAGTCAGGAACCTGGTGAAGCGTTTCGGGGAGATCGAGGCGATCCGCGACGTCTCCTTCTCGATCCCCAAGGGCCAGGTGGTCGGCTTCCTGGGGCCCAACGGTGCAGGGAAGACGACGACCCTGAAGATCATCACCTGCTACCTCCCGCCCACGTCGGGATCGGTCACCGTCGCCGGGAAGGACGTACGGGAGTCCGCACTGGAGGTCCGCCGGACCTTCGGCTACGTCCCGGAGAACGCACCCCTCTACCACGACATGCTCGTGGTGGACTACCTGCGATTCATGGCCCAGCTCCGGGGCGTGTCCCGGGGGGATCTGGCGGGCGCCGTGGAGCGGGTCGTCCGGCAGGCAGGCCTGGGCGCGGTGGCGGGGCAGTCCGTGGGGACCCTCTCCAAGGGGTACCGGCAGCGCACCTGCCTGGCGCAGGCCCTCGTCCATGATCCGGAGATCCTCGTCCTGGACGAGCCGACCGTGGGCCTCGACCCGAACCAGATCGTGGAGATCCGGAGTCTGATCCGGGAGCTGGGGAGGGAGCGCACGGTGCTCCTCTCGAGTCACATCCTCCCCGAGGTCGTCGCCACCTGTGACCGCCTCCTGGTCATCCATCGCGGCCGCATCGTCGCGGACGGAACCCCGAGGGAGTTGGAGCAGCGCTCCACGCAGGACGCGCTCTTCGCACTGAGGCTTCGCGGGGACGACGCGCTGGCAGAGGCCGCGGGTTGCAGCCTGGCCGAGGCCCCGTGGGTCTCCTGGGCGACGCCCCGGGAGACCGGGGTCTCCGGAGAGGTGGAGCTCCAGATCCGGTCCGTCGGCGCCGAGGACGTGCGTGAGCGCCTCCTCGGGATGGCAGCGGACAGGGGCTGGCCGGTCCTCGAGGTCTCCAGGGATCGCACGAACCTGGAGCGTGTTTTTTACAACCTGACGCAGGAGTAAGGCATGTGCAACGTCCTGGTCATCGCGAAGCGCGAGTTCACAGCCTACTTCACGTCCCCCATTGCGTATGTCGCCATCTCGGTCTTCCTTGTGGTGGTGGGGCTCAAGTTCTTTATCGTGGACGAGTTCTTCGAGGTCGGGCAGGCGAGCCTCCGCTCCCTCTTCGATCTCCTCCCGATCTTCTTCCTCTTCTACCTCCCAGCGATCTCCATGCGGCTGGTCGCCGAGGAGAAGCGCGCCGGCACCTTCGAGCTGGTGATGACCCTGCCGGTCACCGACGCGCAGATCGTCCTGGGCAAGTACCTCGGCGCCGTGGGATTCCTGGTGGTGACCCTCCTCCTGACGGTGCTGTATCCAGCGCTCATCGGGGTCCTGGGCAACCCGGACGTCGGGGTCATCATCGGGAGCTACCTCGGTGTCTTCCTCCTCGGCGCCGCCTATCTCGCCATCGGGCTCATGACCTCCGCGTGGACGACCAGCCAGATCGTCGGGTACGTCCTGGGGGCGGTCCTCGCTGCGCTGTTCTACTTCCAGGATCTCCTCGTGGGCCTCTTCTGGAGCGGCGCCCGGCGGGTCATGGAGTTCGCCAGCATGGGGGCACACTACGCGAACTTCACCAGGGGCGTCGTGGACAGCCGCGACGTCGTGTTCTTCCTCTCGGTGATCACCTTTGCGCTGCTCGTCGCGACCTTCTCACTGACGAGTCGGCGTTGGAGCTGAGGGGGTGATGGAATGAATGCAAGCAGATGGCTCAAGCGCTCGAACGCAATCATCATCCTCGTGGCGTCGGCGGGAATCCTGATCCTCCTCAACGCGTTCTCCGCTCACTGGTTCGCGCGCGTTGATCTCACCGCCAACAACCTGAACTCCCTCTCACCCTACAGCATCGAGGTCATCGACGCGCTGGGGAACGCCGAGGGCAGCGGGGAGCTGCTGGTGAAGATGTACGCCTCCCAGGATCTGCCGGATCGGGAGAAGGCCAGCCATGGTAGGGAGCGGGACATCCGCGGCGTCGAACAGCAGCTGAGAGACATCCTCGAGGAGTACCGCGCCCGGTCCAACGGGCGGATGCTCATCGAGACCGTGGAGGAGGATGTCGAGACCCGGGCCGAGGAGGCCGGTCTGGAGCCCTTCGTGGGAGAGAAGACGGAGCTCACCGAGGGGGAGAAGGGGCAGTTCGAGATGAAGCGGTACTACCTCGGCGTCACGCTCCATTATCGGGGCGTGATGGAGGTGGTCCCCAAGGCCCTGGAGCCCGGGCTCTACGAATATGAGCTGACCCGT
This sequence comes from Pseudomonadota bacterium, assembly GCA_043815665.1. Taxonomy (GTDB): domain Bacteria; phylum Myxococcota_A; class UBA9042; order CAIXZC01; family CAIXZC01; genus CAZNWW01. The sequence continues at coordinate 6,416 of JBDRIT010000242.1, read as the reverse complement.
GCGATGATCCGACTGCGGGACAAGGTCCAGGATCAGCGGCGCCTCGAGGAGATGTTCCGCATCGCCGACGAGCTGAAGGGGCTGGCCTCGGGATGCCATGACCAGGTCACCGCCTACACGCCGAGCGCTGCCGGCGGCGAGCAGCTCTCCGGGATCGAAGGGCTGCTCAATCCCATCGAGAACCCGGAGCAGGAGGTCGAGGCGCTCATCAAGAACCGCGCCCTCGTGCAGGAGGCCTGCCAGGATCTGCTCCCCCGGTTCGAGGCGGTCCAGGAGCAATGGGCCGGGAAGCACCGGCGCTTCGATGCGTTCCTCAACGGCGACACCCATGACGCCAAGCTCAAGGGCGGCTTGGAGGGGCTGGCCTATGCGGCCCAGAAGCTGGTCGAGGTCCTGAGCGGCGACGCCCCGACCCCCAAGGACGTGGGTCAGTGGAAGGACGCCATCGTCTACGTCAAGGGGGATCTGGATGTCTACCACAAGGAGCTGAAGGACTCCGCCGGGCAGCAGAAGCTCGGCTTCCTCTGCGGTCGGAGGGGCTTCTGCCCCGTGCCCACGGAGACCCCGATCTTCAGCGATGAGGCCATGCGCGTGGCCACTATGAAGAACCAGCAGTTCGCCAGGCTTCTGCAGTACCATGCAGGCATGGAGCAGCAGCTGCGGCAGATCCTCCTGAGGAATCGCAACCAGCTCTTCCGCCGCCAGGACTTCGACGTGGTCCGGGTCGAGGCGGGGACCCCGATCTCCGACGAGATCCAGGCCCTGGTGATCTTCGGTGTCCGCGGCGTTCTCACTGCGGTGGATCGGTACTGGATCGATCAGTACCTCCTCGACGGCGGGACGGTCATCGTCTTTGCGCAGCGGTACGACGTGAACCTGGGGCTCTTCTCCCAGGACTCCTACATCCAGGCGGACCGTCGGGGTCCGCCAACCCCGGATCGCCATGACGTCACCGCCGTTGAGGGGGACGGCCTCGATGCGCTCCTCGGGCCGTGGGGGGTCACCATCGAGCCGTCGCTGCTGATGGATCCGACCCACACCGGGAAGATCTCCCTGCCCCACAGGGTCCGAAAGGACAACAAAGAGGACCAGGGGACCATGGACTTCGACTATCCCCTCTTCGTGCACACCACGGAGATGGACCAGGAGAGCGTCCTGGTGCGCAGCCTGCCGGGGATCGTGCTCCCCTTCGCGAGTCCTCTGCGCTTCGAGGCGCCGGCGGGGGCCGAGCTCCAGGGCAAGGTCCTGGTGACGGCCTCCGATCAGGCCGTCGCCTTCCCGCACCCCGAGCGGTACTGGCTCTGGAGCGCGGCCCTGGCGGCACAGGAGCAGACCGCCAAGGCGGCTACCCGTGCGTGGAACCTGGTGGCAAAGAACAAGGCCGCCGACGCGGCCGCCCGCGTCAAGGCAGGCAAGGACCTGAAGCGCGTCGTCCGCACAGCACGGGGCAAAGCGAAGGGGGCGGCGGAGGCCTTCAGGGCCCTGGCCGTTTCCATCGCCGCAGCGGATCGCAGCGACGGGAACATCGCCCTCACCGGCAAGGCCAAGGACCTCCTGAAGCGCCTCGATGACGTCGGCGTCACCCTGTCCGCTGCGGAGGACGGGGATCTCGACGGCATCGCACGGAGCGCAGACACCCTCATGGGGCTCGCCACGGAGAGCCGGACCGAGCTGAGCCTCCTGGCCTGGAAGGCATGGACCGAGGCCTTCGGCGCCGGAGCAGACGGCGATGAGCCGCCGAAGATCGAGCTGATCCCCTCGAGCCAGGTCGATCTCGCAGCCCGGATGGAGGGCAAGGGTCCGCGGACCCTGGTGTTGCTCGTGGAGGGAGAGTTCCCCTCTGCGTTTGCGAAGGGGAAGGATCTCCCCATAGGGCTCACCGACGCGCAGAAGAAGGATCGCCTGGTCTCCGGGCCCGGCAGGCTCCTGGTCATCGGCAGCGATCTCGGGCTGAAGCTCCCGGATCCCGAGTGGGTCTTCGAGGGCATCGATCCGGCCGACTTCGTCCCCGGTCCGGCGATGGTCCAGCCGCAGCTCCGGGTGGCCAACTGGCAGATCGGGATCGGTCAGGTGGAACGCTCACTGAGCATGGACGGGATCCCGTTCCTGCTCAACACCCTCGACTGGGCGGTGCAGCGGGTGGCCCTCGCGGACATCCGCGCCAAGCAGAACCCCCTTCGGAGGATCCGGACCCTTGAAAACGAGGGGAGCAGGACCATGATGGAGATCGGCTGGATCGGCGGTCTTCCCCTGGTGTTCCTCCTGTTCGGCCTGGGGTTCTGGCAGTGGCGCAATGTCCGTCGCCGGCGGCTGCGGGACCGGTTCGCGGCGCTCGGAGGCGCGGCCTCCGGGAAGAGCCCGTCTCACGAGAACGAGGAGATCTCCGAATGAAGCGCAACACCTTGATCGTCCTGGGGGTCTTCGTTGGTCTCCTCGTGGTATTCCTCGTGTTCTACCTGGACGCGCCGGCCCCGCCGGCGCCGCGCATCGAGCTCCCCGCAATCCTCGCGGAGGAAGCCCTGGGGGAGGACGGACCCGTGGGAGCCCTGGGGCCCCCCGACCGGATCCAGTTCATCCGGAAGGGCCAGGAGGTGGTCCTGGTCCATACGAAGGGGGACTGGGAGGTCTCTTCGCCGCCGCCCTCCTTCGCCAGGGCCGCCGTCGTCAATGCCATGCTCCGTGCCTTCGAGGAGCCGACAGTGTCCTCCCTCGGGCGGGAGGTGCCCAAGGTGGAGCTCGTTCATTACGGCCTCGGTGAGGATCGGATGATCCGCGTGGTGATGTACAGCGAGGACAAGGCGATCCTCGATCTCTGCATCGGCGACGCGACCAAGGTCGACACCCAGGGCACCACGGACACGAACATCATGCTCTCGAACACGGAGATGGTGTTCCGGGTGCGGGGCCGGGACCTCCGGGCGCCCTTCGACATCGACCTCGAGCAGCTCCGTGATCAAAAGATCTTCAGTTTCAAGAAGGAGGACGTGCGGACCATCGAGATCACGGACCCTCGGAGCCCCGGAGGAGTCCTCAACCTGGAGCGGCTGCCGGACGGGACCGAGACGGCCTGGCGCTCCGACTCTGAGAAGAACCATCGCATCAGCGGCCTGGAGCCCTACTTCGCCAGCCTGGCGGCCCTCGCTGCAACCCGCTTCGCGGACGTGCTCCCGGGCGCAGAGGCGGCCGCGTTGTCCAAGACCTACCGGATCAAGGTCTCCACCGGGACAGACGAGCTGAGAAGCGAGCAGATCCTCGAGCTCGGGGCGGGTCGCGGCGCGGTCTGGGCGCGGGTCGAGGGTCGGAAGGGGGTGTTCCAGGTGTCCTCGGCCTCTGCCAAGGCGCTCATGAAGACCTTCAACGATTTTCGGGACAAGCGTCTCTTCGAGTTCAAGAAGGAGGAGATCCAGCAGATCAAGTTGACCGACACCTCGGAGAAGACGCACCTCTCCGTGGAGCGGTTCAACGAGGGATGGATCTTCGGGGACACCTTGGAGGATCCGATGTCGGATGCCGCTGCGAACCGCCTCGCGGCAGCGGTGGCGGCCCTTCGGACACAGGAATTCGTCGACCGGCCCCTGGAGGGCACCGGCCTCGAGGAGCCGAGCTACACCCTGACCATCATCATCAGCCAACAGAACAATCTCATCGTCCGCAAGCTGGACATCGGGGATGAGATCCCCCGTGAGAACGAGAAGGCCTCGAAGCGCCACTGGGCCCGCCTGGATGACGGCGACGAGGTGCTCCAGCTGGCCGACTACACGGTGAAGACGCTGCGGATGCGCCGAGATGACCTGCGGGACAACCGGATCTTCCGGGTCAAGGCAGAGGACATCGCGTCGGTGAGCATCAACTACCCCGACGCGGCCGTGACCCTCGTCAAGGCGGGTGGGACATGGAAGATGACCTCGCCGGAGGAGCTGGCAGCCCCCCAGGGAGTGGACACCATCATCCGGACCCTCGCCGATCTGTCGGTCAAGACCCTGATGCCCGGGGTGTCGCCCGAGGAGGTCCGTGTCGAGATCGGGGTCGCCTTCAAGCTGGAGGACGGCACCGAGCATGGTCTGACCTTGTCCGAGGAGATCGTTGACGGGGGGAACTACGCGCAGAGCCTGGGGCACCCGCGCTTCGGGGACGGGGTCTTCACCGTGAGCCAGTACAAGGCAGCGAACCTGCTGAAGAAGTTGCCGGATTTCAAGCCGGTGAAGAAGCAGGGGCCAGATCAGAACTTGCGGTAGACGCCGACGACGATCCCCTGGATCACGGCGGTGCGGCCCTCCTCGGGGGTGACATGGATCGGGCCCATCTGTGGGTTCGAGGCCTCCAGTCGGATCCGGCCGTTCTCCGGATAGTAGCGCTTGACCGTGGCCTCGTCGTCGATCAGGGCGACGACGATGGACCCGGGGGCGGCGATGCTCGTGGGGGTGACGAAGATGAGATCTCCATCGAAGATCCCGTCACCGATCATGGATTCGCCGGAGACCCGCAGCGCAAAGAGGTCCCGGTGGGACGCGAGGCCGGGGAAGTCATCGGTGACGTTGATCTCCCTCTCGACGTTCTCGTCTGCCAGGATCGGGAGCCCCGCCGCGATGCGACCGAGGAGCGGGATCCTCCGTGTCACCGGGGGCGTAGCGTGTCCCCCGCCGGGCTCTGTGATTCGCAGGCCGCGGGAGCGACCCGTCGTGCGGTCGATGTATCCCTTCGCCTCGAGGGCCTTCAGGTGATCGCTCACCCCGTTGGTCGACCGGATGCCGACCTCGACGCCGATCTCACGAAGGGTGGGGGGGCGACCGTCACGCTGGAGCGCGTCGCGAATGCAGTCGAGCACGGCTCGCTGCCGTGGGGTGAGGCGCGTTGCCGACCGGTCTTGATGTCCCATGGCTCATCCTCCTGGCTGCAGGATACTGGACATCCGTTCAGGGATCAAGCGCCGGGTGGTCCTTGACCCTGCCCCGCTCCAACCCTACAATCGGCCCCCAGGGTGCAATACGAAATGGAGCCTTCAATGCGTGTCTCGAGTCAGGTGCTTCTGGTCTGTCTGGTCCTCACTGCAGCGATGAATTCGACGATCGGCGTCGCCGCCCCACCGGACGGAGAGCAGCCCTCCGCACGAGGGATCTTCCACTGGGTCGCTCCGGAGTTCAGCCTGGACGAGGGAAAGTGGGATCGAAAGGCCAGGGAGGAGATGGTCGACTTCCTGAAGAACCGGTACCGGCACAAGATCACGGACGAGAATGTCCTCTTCGCGATGGGGCGGGTCCCCCGGCACATGTACATGCTCGAGTCGGACCGGGAGGCGGGCAATGGCTACAAGCAGATGTGGTACCGCATCGGCTATGGCCAGACGATCACCGATCCCGGCATGGTGGCCTGGATGATCCAGCTCATCGACGTGCAGTCCACGGACAAGGTCCTGGAGATCGGCACGGGCTCAGGGTACCACTCCTCCGTGATCTCCCAGATCACGCCGAGCATCTTCAGCATCGAGATCGTCTCCGGCCTCCACCAGCGGACGGCCCGCCTGCTCGAGGAGCTCGGCTATGGGAACGTGATCAAGCGCAAGAACGCGGACGGATACTTCGGCTGGGAGGAGAGCGCCCCCTTCGACAAGATCATCGTCACCTGTGCCGCGGATCACATCCCGGTGCCGCTGCTGCAGCAGCTCAAACCCGGTGGCCTCATGGTGATCCCCGTCGGCGCCAGGTACCAGCCCGGCAAGCTCTATTTTGTCGCGAAAGATGCGGAGGGAAAGGTCCACAAGAAGGTCCTGACCACGGTGGAGTTCGTCCCCATGACCCGCAAGGTCCGGTAGCCGCGCCATGGGGACGTTTTCCGTTGACAGTGGTCGCTTCCTGTTTATCCTGTCCATCCGCTGTGAAGAGCGGCGATCCAATAGCAAAGTGAGGGAGACAAGTGGACAAGAAGAACCTCGAGCGTTTCAAGAAGCTCCTTACTGAGCAGCGCGAGACTCTGATTGAGACCGCCCGGACAACACTCGCCTCTGATCTTGGCATCAACGTGGACGATCTTCCGGACGAGATGGATCTCGCGTCGGCGGAGTACGACCACGCCATGAACTTCCGCCTCAGGGGCCGGGAGAAGACCCTGATCAGGAAGATCGACCTCGCCCTCGAGCGGATCGAGGACGGGGAGTATGGGGACTGCGAAGAGTGCGGCGACGACATCTCCGTACGCCGCCTGGAGGCACGCCCGGTCACCACGCTCTGCATCCGCTGCAAGGAGGAGCAGGAGCGTCGGGAAAAGGAATATGTCTAGACGCCAGGGCAATCGCAAAGTCGCCGCTCCCCCAGCGGTCTATCGAACTCTGGCTCGACTCGGCTGGAAGAATGGTCCGTTGCCGTTGCCGTCGCCGTCGCCGTCTGACGATCGATCACATCTTTTCGCTCTTCGCGATCGCG
>JBDRIT010000241.1:0-35466 GCA_043815665.1 Pseudomonadota bacterium | reverse complement strand
CGCGATCGCGAAGAGCGAAAAGATGTGATCGATCGTCAGACGGCGACGGCGACGGCAACGGCAACGGACCATTCTTCCAGCCGAGTCGAGCCAGAGTTCGATAGACCGCTGGGGGAGCGGCGACTTTGCGATTGCCCTGGGTCTGGAGAGACCAGCGGATTGGCGAGTGACTGGGAGCTTGGCGTGTACGGTGCCGAGGGTCCTCCCCCTCCTCGCTGCTTCGCAGCTCACCTCCCCAAGGGGGAGATTTTTTCCCTGCCAAGCGCAACCCACCGAGGGCCTCGGCACCCTCCCGAGGCCCTCCCGAACGTCACAGCATGCACGGTAAAATCGCCCCCTTTGGGGGCGACGTCGCCAGAGGCGACGGGGGGGAGGTTGGCCCCCCGAAACGTAAGTTGGCGGTTCCATCAAGAACCCCCTCGCCCCCCCGAGGGGGGAGAGAAGGGAGCCCGGCGAAGCCGCGCGACCGGAGCGGGGGGTTCAGCGGTGTGTGTTGGCCCCTCCGGGCGGGGAGATGCAATTGTCACCGAGCAGAATCCCCTCCTCCGGCCCTGTGGCCTTTTATCCCTGTAGCATTTCACTGCACGTGGATGCAGTACCCCTCGTCACTGCAGGGTGCTCCGGGGTCCTGCACGCAGGGATCCGCGGTCTCCGGGATTCCATCATCACAGTCTGCGTCCTGGAGACATGACCAGGCACATTGGCCCTGGATACAGGGAACAGGTCCCGAAGGACCGACACAATCTCCGGTGCTGGGGCAGCAGAATGGGTGATCGTCGATGTCCATCGGCCCGAAGACACATTTCCTGTGGTCGAGGTTCGAATCCCACAGACAAGCGGACGCTGTGCACGGGTTCCCGTCGTCGCAGATGGGGTCGGCGAGGAAGTCGCACAAGACATCGTACGAAACCGGGAGGCAGACTGTTGCCTCAGGACAACAGAGGGGAACACCGTCGTCGGCGATGGAGAAGCAGATTCTCTGCACGCCTTGGTGAATCAGACCCCACGGGATGTTGAACTCCAGTGTGGAACTCGACATCCCGGTCAGCACAGCGCCGAGTTTGTATCCCTCGAAGACGACCTCGATGGTCCGCCACGGCTTGGGAAACTCCAGACAATCGACATCAAGGGAGACCAGCGGTCCACTGGGAGTCCAGTCGTCGTACGCCACCAGGGTCAAGGTACCGCAATCCTGTTCCAGCCAGCACTCACAGCCTGGGACCTCACCGAGCGCGGCCTCCGGCGAGATCGGATTCATGCAGGCTCCGGAATCACACAGATCCGCTGTACACGAGTCCCCGTCATCACATGCCGCTTCGGGACCATCCACCGGGTCGTGCAGACAGTCACCACTGACGGACTCACACAGATCGTGAGTGCAAGGATTTCCGTCATCGCAGTCCTTCGCCACGCCCGATGTACAGACCTCGTTCTTGCAGGAATCGTTCAGGGTGCACGGGTCTCCGTCTTCGCATCCATCGAATGGTGATTTCCACCACATGAACGGGGTCTGGCCGACACAGGCCTGGCATTGATTCTCGGGGTTCAGGCGCAGCGCCTCCCAGCACTTCCCATCGATGAAGCAGCCCTCCGATTCGAGCATCGCCAGGACGCAGATCCCCTCATCACAGTGACTCTCGATGCAGGGAGCCTCGGGGCAGCCACCGCAGACGCCGCCGCACCCGTTGTCACCGCAGGTCTTCCCGGTGCAATTGGGGATGCATACCGGGCCGACATCGACGGATCGCGACGGAACATCGAGGTCCGCCCCGATGTCCCCGCGCGAATCCACCACGACGGCATCTGGCGCCCGCGCACCGCCATCGACCGGTCCGGCGTCGACCAGGGACGTCTGGTCTGCTGCAGGCGCTCGGCCCCCCGCACAGGCGCACACCGCCAGTGACACGATCACCACGTGCAGGACACGCATGGCCGACACCTCGCGTTTTTCGCACAGGTTCAGTGTATTGGGTGCTGGTCATGGGCGCAAGCCACCCGCGGGGAGGGCCGGTCGGCGAGCTCCCGGTTCGGATGGAGAATCGGGGCCGGTACCCAGGGGGTATAAGTCTCGTACGAGCGAACTACGTCCGCTCAACTCGGCTTCAAGCCCCCTCCCACAGAGTTCGACGCCTCTACCCGACCACCTGATGGAAGAAATCGAGGGAGCGCGGCGTCTTGTTCAGGATCTCGTGAACCCGCAGCTCGGCATAGAGCGACAGCTGCTTCAGATCCCCGGGCCGGGCGTCGGCCTGGGCCAGGGGGCGGAGGTTGCCCTGGGCTGCGGCATCGTAGAGGACCTGGGCTCCCAGGGGGAGGATGCGCATGGCGGAGGCGTCCAGGGCGTGCTTCCGGCAGCGAAGGGAACCGGAGGAGAGGGAGAAGAACAGGTCGGCGCCCTCGGGCAGGCCCTCGCACCGCGAGCAGCGGCAGTCCATCGGGAAGAACCCCTGGGCGCCGAGGATCCAGACCAGGCCGCCCCAGGTCACCGGGCCGACCCGGGCGGGGTCCACCACGGTCAGGAGGCGGAGGAGCGCGACCACGGGCTCCAGCAGCGCGCCCGCCTCCCCGCCCTCGGGCGCCGTGGCGCGGACAATCTCGCAGGCCAGCTCCGCAGCGGCCATCCGCTCCAGGTCCTGCCGCAGCCCGTCCATGGGGTCCAGGAGCCGGCTGGATCGCAGGCGATGCCGCCCCTGGCGATCCGTGGCCAGCTCCACCTCGACGAGGCAGAACTTGTCCAGCCCCGCCTGGAACCGGTTGCGGCTCTTCCGCCCCGACGGCGCGGCCGCGTCCACCCGGCCCAGCTCCGCGGCCAGCATCGACACCATGAGATCCGCGTCCCGGTAGGGCACCAGGTGGAGGATCAGGGCTTTGTCTGGACGACCGTCCACCATGCCTCTAGGGCATCACGGACAAGATGACGGAGGAGATGATGAAGTAGGCGAGCAGCCCCAGCACGTCGACAGAGGAGGTGACGAATGGCCCGGTGCTCACCGCGGGATCGATCTTGATCTTGGCGAAGAACAGGGGCAGCAGCGCTCCCACGGTCACCGCGATGATCATGGCCGAGAGCATGGACAGCCCCACCGCGATCCCGAAGCCCAGGCTCCAATCCGACCAGTAGAACCCGACGACGCCGGTGAAGATGCCGTACATGACGCCCAGGATCAGGGCCACGCGGAGCTCCCGCCAATAGGCCCGCCGGACCTCATGGGGAAGGATGTGACCCGTCGCCAGGGAGCGCACAATGATGGTCGCCGACTGGGTGCCGACGGAGCCGCCCATCGCGATGATGATCGGGATGAAGAAGGCCATGTAGTGATGGGTCTGCAGGGCCTCTCCGAAGGGCGTGATCAGCGCAACGCCGACGAGCTCGCCGATGAACGCGATCATGAGCCAGGGGGAGCGGGTGCGGATCGCGGAGCGCACGGAGTCCGAGTCCATCAGCTCCTGGCCCGCGCCGGCCATCTTCAGGATGTCCTCGGTGGCCTCCTCCTTGAGGACGTCGATGACGTCATCCACGGTGACGAGGCCCAGGAGGATGTTCCGTTCGTCCACCACGGGGAGGGCCAGGAGGTTGTACCGGGACACCAGTCGGGCCACCTCCTCCTGATCCGTGTCCGTGCGCACGGACACCACCCCGGGCTCCATGATGTCCTTGAGCTGCACGTCGTTGTCGGAGATGACGAGCTGGCGCAGGGACATGACCCCGACCAGCTGGGCGTGTTCGTTGAGGACATAGACGTAGAAGGCCATCTCCACGTCGCGGTTCTTCCGCACCAGCTCGATGGCCTCCCCCACGGTGGCGAGCTCCGGGAGCCCGACGAAGTCCGGGGTCATGATGCCGCCGGCGGTGTCCTCGCCAAAGCGGAGCAGGCCCTCGACCTCGAAGGAGTCCTTGCGGTTGAGGAGGTCGAGGAGCTCTGCGCTCACCTGATCCGGGAGGGACCCCATGAGGTCCGCCACGTCGTCGTTGTCCATCTCCTTGAGGAGCTCCGCAGCCTCGCTGCGGGGGATGCGCTGGATGATGACCGCGGCGTCCTCGTCGGCGAGCTCTGCCAGGAGGAGGGCGCGCTCCTCGAGCTCGGCGACCAGGCCGAAGAGCTGCACCTGTTGCTCTGCGTCGAAGCGCGCCAGGAGGTGTGCGAGATCCGCCGGGTGGGTCTTGGCGATGATGCGTTTGATGTGATTGAGCGCCCCGCGGCGGAGGAGCCTCTGGGTCGCGTCGAAGAGCAGTGTTGAACGTTGCCCTGACATCAGAGCCCCTCCTACGCCGCGTACGGTCTACATCGCGCCTCTACCATCCTTCGAGAGAATGAACACGAAATCGCCGCCGACCCCGAGGTCGGCGTCCTATCGATTGTGGGGGTCCGCCAGGGAACCAGCGGTGCCGCTGTCGACGTCCGTGGTCTTCGCGGCGCTGGCGGCCTTGCGCGGGCTGCCGGAGTTCTGCACGGCCCATGCCACGGAGAAGGTGAGCACGGCGAGCAGGATCACCAGGGCGACGCCGATCTTCGCGCGGCTGTTCTTGGAGAACTCGGGCACGGGATGGGCCGCGGAGTAGACCTCGGCGGCCCGCCCCTCGGCGATGCCGTAGTGCTGCTCCAGGAGCCCGAGGGCCTCGCCGGTGGGCATCCGGACGGCCTCGGCGTAAGCCTGCACGAAGCCGCGCACGAAGACCCGCTCCGGGAGCTTGTGGAGGCGGTTGGCCTCCAGGTCCACGAGGAGACCGGAGCGCACCTTGGTCACAAGGGACACCTGCTCGACGGTCAACCCCTGGCTCTCACGCGCCTGCTTCAACCAGGTCCCGATTTCCGTCATGGTGCCCTCCCTCCGCGCCAGAAGCGCAGGCCGATTGACTAACAAATCAGCTCCGCGAAGTCAACCGCAAATGCAGAAAAACCTCCTGGTTTCCCTTCGGGCCCGGGACGCCTGCGGGGGCGACGCCGAGGCACTCGAAGCCGAGACCCGCAGCAAGGCAGCGGACCTTCTCGACGGCACGCTCCCGGGCCGCGGTGTCCCGGACCACGCCGCCCTTCCCCACCTCACCGGGGCCGAGCTCGAACTGGGGCTTCACCATGGGGAGGCAGATCCCGCCGGGGACCATGCAGAGGGCCGCCACAGGAAGGATCAGGGCGAGGGAGATGAAGGAGACGTCAATGACCACCAGATCCGCGGGAGGGTCCAGGATCCCCGGGTCGAAGCTGCGGAAGTTCATGCTCTCCAGGAGGGTCACCCGAGGGTCGGTGCGCAGGCTCCACGCGAGCTGCCCCCGACCAACGTCCACCCCGGTGACCCGCGCCGCCCCTCGCTGAAGCAGGCAGTCGCTGAAGCCGCCGGTGGAGATCCCCACGTCCAACACGGAGCACCCCGCCGGATTGACCCCGAACACGTCCAGCACGGCCTCCAGCTTGAGCCCGCCACGGGAGACGTATCGGAGCCGCTCCTTGAGACGGATCGGGACGCCGTCGGCCACCTGCTGCCCGGACTTGGTCGCCGGGACGTCCCCCACGAGGACGTTCCCCGCCATGATCAGGGCCTGGGCCTTCTGGCGGGAGTCGACCAGACCCCGCCGGACCAGCGCCAGATCCAGGCGCTCACGGGCTGGCCTGTCCTCACGCAGAGGCACCGCCCTCGTCCTCGGGCTCGGGGGTCAACTCCTCGAGACGGACACGGGCGCCGCGGAGCCGCGCCTCGGCCTCGCGGAGCCACGCCATGCCGGCTTCGTAGTCCTTCAGCATGACCTCGAGGTCCAGCCCCCCTTCCTGCATCCGCTTCACCACCGCCTCGACCCGCTCCACGAGCTCCTCGAAGCCGAGGTCCTTCGGTTTCTTTCCGGTCATCGGGTCCTCCTGGACAGCAGCAGCACCGCGCATATCATACCAGTGGCCGAGTATAGGGGTGACCCCCGGGGGAGACAATGACCGTGACACATCGCATGTTCCGAGCCATCGCCTTGCTGGGGCTCGTCGCGCTCCTCGCACCGGGCTGTCGTCGCCCGGAATCTCCGATGAAGGAGAGGCCTGCAGCGAAGCGGGAGAAGCCGTCGCCGGGGGTGGACTCCCTCCCCGAGATCGAGCCCGCCGATGATGACGTGGTGTTCCATGACGACGACACGAACCCCCGCGACGTCACGATCCTGGCCCGGGAGATCGAACCTGCGCCGACGCCCCTGGTCGGGGAGCTCCGCCCCCTCCTGGTCAAGAAGCCGCACGCGCCCCGGGAGATCGATCTCCGCACCAGGCTCCACAGGATGCGACGCTCCGTGGACCGGCGACTTCTCTGGGCCAGGCGATCCACCGAGCGACAGGCGTTCATCGAGGCCGAGCGGGACAGGCTCGCCGAGGGTGCAGCCGCATGGGACCTCGCTGCGCGTGTCCCGAGGGGGACGCAGACCGAGTCCCTGGGTGCGGCGCTCCAGAAGTCCGCGGACTCCGCCGGACTCACCTTGTCGGATCTGGCCTACGAGATCGTCCCCCCCCAGGTAGACCGGCTCCCGGACAGCTTTGCGGGAGACAAGCCCCTCGATCTCAACGAAGTGGATCTCATCGGCACCATCCACATCTCCTTCGTCCTCGGGACCGAGGACACGACGCGCCTCGCCGCCTGGTACAACAGCGTCGAGACCCTCCCGCGGTTCCTGCTCGTCAACCGGCTCCGGCATACGGGCGAAGCGTTCCAGGTACTGGCGGACGCGTACTATCTCGCCGACCGCGAGGGCCCCACCCGCCGGGAGCTGGACACGAACATCAACACCGAGCTGCAGAAGGCCGGGATCCTGCTCCCCGCCGAAGAGGTCCGGCAACAGGATCCGGAGCACTTCCTCCTGGCGACGGAGATCTCCATCAACGCGCTCTCCGAGCTCATCGATCAGGCCAACGTGATCGCCGGGGTCGAGGCCGGGAACATGCGCAGCGAGGTCGTCCACGGGTGGTACGAAGACCGGCTCAAGGTGCGGGCGGACCGGACCTTCGAGGCCCTCCTCCCTTGATACCGAATGGTCCAGATCCATTCGGTAGATGCCCCCGGAGGCGCGCCTCCACCCGGGCGGCGTCCTCCTCCAGGCCGAGCTCCCGGAAGATCCCCATGGCCATCCCCCCGGAGGTATCGTCCCGGGTCGCCAGGAAGTGCGCCTCGAGGAGGCGTGCGCAGTCCTCCCGAAGCCCCAGCCAGTGTGCGGCGCCTGCGAGCTGTCGCAGCCGCTCCGGGTCCTGCCCCCCGCGCTCCACGGCTGCGGCCAGGACGGCGAGCCCCGCGCGGGTGAGGCCGATCTCCTCCGGGCGAAGCGCAAGGTCCTCGCGCCGGAGGAACTCCACCCAGCGGCGTGCGTACAGCGGCGGGATCTCCTCCTGTTCTCGCAGCAACCGCGTGTAGAGGGCGCGGGTCGAGGCCGGGCCGTGGGAGGCCTCCCAGGTCTCCAGGACGAAGGGATCCACCCGGCCCTGGTCGATGATGTCACCGAGCCGCGCCTCGAGGACCCGCACCGCCTCGTCCCGGCGCCCCTCGAGGTCCCAGGCCTTGGCGAGGTTCACCGCAATCGCCGCGTCCCCGGGTTCCCGGAGGGTGTTCGCCGTCCAGAGCGCGGAGGACGAGTCCCAGATCCGGACCTGGTGCATGGACAGGATCCCGAGGACGTGGAAGAACGCCACCACCCCCAGCCTCGCTGCCCAGACCGTCCATCCCTTGCGGGACGGGCGTCCACCCCCCGAGATCCCCGACACGGCGTACGCCGCCAGGAACATCCCGGGGACATACAGGTAGCTGTCCGGGGCGAAGTGGATCGTGGGGATCACCTGGGACACCGGCGCATAGGACACCGCGAAGGCGGCCAGCAGCCAGAAGCGGGTCCTGGACTGCCGCCGCCAGCTCCAGCAGAGACCGGCCCCGGTGAGGCCGATGGCCAGGACCCCGAGGAGCGGGTAGAGCCATGACCAGGGGGCCGCTGCCGGCGGCAGGTACGCGGGGACCAGCCCCAGGGGGACCAGGAGATGCCTGGCGTGCATCCCGACGCCTGTCAGGATCAGGTCCAGGTGCTCGACGCTCCCGATGGCCGTGTCCGTGATGGTCTTGTACCGGATCTCGCCCCCGGCGTGCCGGGAGATCAGGGTGCCGGAGACCACCACCAGGCAGGCCACCAGGGCCATTGTGACGTAGCCCAGGCGATGTCTCCACGCACGGAGCGTCACGGTGCGCCCCGTCACGACGGGAACCAGGAGCAGCACCACGGGGAGCAGGAACGCGACGGGCTTGGACAGGATCGCCAGGACCCCGAAGACCAGGACCCCGGTGGTCCACGATCCCGGCTCGTCGCGCTCCAGGGCGCGGACCTGGCAACCCACCGCGGCCAGGGTGAACGCGCCGTACAGGAGATCCTTGGTCCCGGAACACCAGGCCACTGGCTCCGCGGTGAGGGGATGGAGGCCCCAGAGGAGGGCGGCCAGCGCCGCGCGCCGGGCGTCGAAGAGGCGCTCCACCAGCAGGTAGAGCAGCAACGCGTTGACCCCGTGCAGGATCCAGTTGAAGCCGTGGTGAATCCCCGGCTCCGCGCCCCCGAGGAACCGCAGCAGCCGGTAGACCGCCACGGTCACCGGCATGGGATAGCCGAGCTGGGGCGTGAAGAGGAGCTCCGTCCAGGACACCCCGGCCCGGAGCAGCGGGTTGTCCACCACGTAGTTCGGATCGTCGAAGCTGACGAAGGGGTACCCCAGGGTCCGCGCGTACACCACCAGGGGCGCCGTCAACACCGCCACCATGCAGAAGATGCGCTTGCGGTCCGTCACGGCTCCTCCAGGGACATCCCGTTGGTTCTATCCCAGGCCGCGTACGATCGCAATGGATGAAGGCCGCGGCCTCAGGGAGTCGGGTCTGGCGGCCCTCCCACTGAACGCAGCCACAGCTCGAAGCAGGCCCCCTCCCCCACGTCCACCCGGCGGAGCTCCCCGCCCATCCCCCGGGCGAGGCGGCGGGCGAGGGAGAGGCCCAGGCCCACCCCCGGGACATCGCCCGCGGCGTCCTGTGCGGACTTGGAGAAGGGCTCGAAGAGGCGGGGGAGGACGTCCGCTGCGACGCCCGGGCCGTGGTCGCGCACCCGGATCGCGACGGCCCCCTCGCGCCGGACGCACTCCACGTGGATCCTGCGATCCTCGGCGCCCGCCGCGTACTTGCAGGCGTTGTCCACCAGGTTGTAGAGGATCCGCTCCGTCGCGTCCCCGTCCGCTCGGACCCGGGTCTCGCAGGCCCCGGCCTCCCGGGTCACCTCCAGGACCATCTCCGCCTGCGCGGCCCGCACCTCCAGGGAGCGCAGGCGGCGCTCCAGCAGGGTGCCCGCGTCCACGACCTCGAGAGCGCCCGGCCTTCGACCCCGCTCCAGGCGGGCATAGGACAGGACGTTCTCCACGAGGTGCCCGAGGCGCTCGGCCTCGGCCCGGAGGACCCCGAGGTAGCGTCCCCGGCTCTCCTCGTCGGGGACCATCCCCTCCTGGAGCATCTCGGTGTACATCCGGAACGTGGTGAGCGGGGTCCGCAGCTCGTGGGTCACCGCGGAGACGAACGCGGCGCGGCGATCGCTGAGCGCGAGGATGCCCCGAACCAGGAGGCCCGCGGCCAGGCCGGCGAGGAGCGCCCCGATCCACGCCAGAACCAGGGAGAGGCGCAGGGGACTCGAGGGGTCGTCTCCGGAGAGGGCCGGCGGCGGTCCCGGGTCCAGGCGGACCGGAATCGTCGCCAGGGTGTAGGGACCACCGGGGTGATCCGTCGAGGCCGGCGCCACCGCCGCCTCCGGGAGGAGATCCTCGATGCTGGCGAGGAGCCGCTCCCGCACCCGGGGCCAGTCCAGCCAGACCCCCTGGATGTACACCGCCCCCTCCAGGGAGACCTTCCGCGCAAGAAAGAGCGCGCCGTTCACCCAGAGCGGCTGCATCACCCCCCGGGAGAGCGAGCGGGTGGCCGGCGCAGCCCCCAATCCCTCGACCGCCTGTCGCTTTACCTGGATCGGGTTGGCCTCGGGATCCACGTTGAACGCGTCGTTGGCCAGGTTGACGCTGGTGGTGCGGGCCTGCCGCTCGATCTCCGAGAGGAGCCCCTGCCTCTTGCGGACGCTCCGCACCTCCTGTCGCTGGAAGCTGCTGGCGAGGGCCAGCTGCTCCTCGGGTGGAGGAGCTGCGGCCCGGCGGACGTCCTCCGGCTCACCCTCGGGGAGGACCGCCACCAGGACGTCCCGGTCCAGGATCCCCTGGACGTCGTCCAGGCGGCCGGCGAAGCGCGCCCGGGTCGCATCGTCGACGTACAGGGCCTCCGCGAGATCCCTGAGGTTGCCCGTAGGCACCTGGGGCGAGGAGTACGCCCCGGAGGGATCGATCTGGAAGTGCAGGAGGACCTCCTCCGGGAGCGCGCCCAGGAGGGGCGACGGGATCAGGATGTCTCCGATGTCCAGCCGGGCCAGGAGGTGGGTGTACGCGGTCTCCGCCGGGTAGAAGGCCTGGTAGACGTAGTGGGGGCGGGCGCTCTCCCGACCGATGACCGGCACCAGCAGCGAGTCCATGCGCCAGAGCGCCAGGCGGACATCCTCCTCGTGG
Organism: Pseudomonadota bacterium; assembly: GCA_043815665.1. Taxonomy (GTDB): domain Bacteria; phylum Myxococcota_A; class UBA9042; order CAIXZC01; family CAIXZC01; genus CAZNWW01. Next base: position 24,895 of record JBDRIT010000241.1, on the reverse strand, counting down.
GCCGCCCGCCGGCGCAGCTCCGACGCCTCGTGGCTCGCGTCCACCAGCCGCACCGTGAGCCAGCCCATCGCGCCGAAGAGGGTCGCCAGGAACAGGAAGAAGAGGATCCCGACCCGAAGGTTGCGTCTCATGCACCGCCTTCTTCATCGGTGAACATGTACCCCTTCCCACGAACCGTGATGAGCACCTGCGGGGTCGTCGGATCAACCTCGATCTTGGCCCGCAGGCGTGCGACGTGCATGTCGATGGTGCGGGTCTCCATGATCCCCGGAGTGAGGTGCCAGATCCGGGAGAGCAGCTCGTCCCGGGAGATCACCCGGCCGCGATGCACGGCGAGATACCGGAGCACCTCGCCCTCCCGCTCGGAGAGCTCCCGGGGGAGGCCGTCCTCCCGTCGGATCTCCCCCCGGGCCAGGTCCGCGACGCCGCCGGGAAAGCGGATCAACGAGACGTCCAGGGGACGCCCCGGGGTGCGCCGCAGGACCGCGTCGATGCGGGCCAGGAGCTCCCGGACGCTGAAGGGCTTCACCACGTAGTCGTCCGCGCCTCCCTGGAGGCCCGCGACCCGGTCCGCCTCGTCCCCCTTCGCCGTGAGGATGATCACCGGGACCGTAGGGCGGGCCGTGCGCACCGCGGCGAGGATGTCGAGGCCACCCGGGCCGGGGAGGATCAGATCCAGGAGGAGGAGATCGTAGCTGTCGTGGAGCGCGGCCCGGAGGCCCTCGTGTCCGTCGGCGGCCTGTCGTGGCTGATAACCGGCGAACCGCAACGCGTCGACGATCCCCCGACGGATCGAGGGATCGTCTTCGACGACCAGGATGGTCTTGGCCATGGGTCTCCCTACTCCGCGAACTCGAAGTCGGCCTCGACGGCCTGGGACCGGACCGCCTTGATCAGCGCCGAGTCGAGGCTGTCGCCCTTGGAGTTTTCCATCTTCTTCCGCTCCACCGCAACGAACTTCTTCCGATCGTCGTTCAGGGTACGGATCTCTGCCTGGATGGTCTCGCGCTCCTTCTTCTTCTTCTCGACGAACTCCTTGCGCTTCCCCTTGTCCAGGCCGCGCATCTCCTCGGGGAGGGCCTCCTCCTCCACGGACTCCAGGTCCACGGTGCCGTCCCCCGCGGCGTCCACGAGATCCCACTCCGCGTTCTTGTAGAAGCCCGAGGACTTGGTCACCGCGCGCTCGGACGCGACCGCCGCGGAGACCCCCGACGCGTTGGCGTCCTGGGCCATCTGCCGGCTCGCTGCCTTCTTGCCTTCTTTGCCGTACGCGACGTAGGTGGTGTTGAGCTTCGCGTTGAGCTCCGCGATCTTCTTGTCCTGGGGAGCCGCGATGTGGACCACGGCCTGGTTCTGATCGATGTTCATGAACCGCCCGTCCGCGAGGACCGCGCCGTCCTTCCACATGCCCTGGATCCCCTCCTGCTCGGGGCCGCAGAAGATCGTGTTGATCATGATCCCCTTGGAGATGGCGCCCTTCGCCGCCTTCTTGTAGTCCACGGGGCCCTGGGTGAAGGGCTCGTTGCCGGCGATGACGATGATCTTCAGATCACCGGCGACCTTGGACCAGTCCAGCTCCGTGAAGGCCCGATCGATGACCTGGCCGCAGTACTCGTCGCCGCCGTTGGTCGTCAGCGCGAAGAGCTCCTCGGAGATCTTGTCCAGGTTCGTGGTCAGGGGGACGATCATCCGGATGTAGCCCTCCTTGGCCGGGAGGCTCGACTTGCCGTACTCGTAGAGCGCCACCTCCAGGTGGGGGGTCTTGCCCTTCTTCTTCGCCGTCGCGAACTCGTTCACGATCTTCCACAGCTCGGTCTTTGCCTGGCTGATCAGGCCGTCCATGCTGTTGGACGTGTCCAGCAGCAGGGCCAGCTGGATCACCGGCCTCCCGTCCTTGGCCGTCTCCGCTCCGGCCGCACCCGCCGCGCCCACCAACACCACCAGCGCCACCATCATGCTCGTCATCGTCCGCTTCATTCCGCACCTCCTGCGTTGTGTCAATGTGACGCGGCGGGGCCCTCGATGAGGACCTCCTCCCCGTCCAACTCCATGAGGATGTCCCCCTCCATGGCCACCGTGCCCTGCCGGCCCTCCGCCGACAGGCGGTCCACGAGGTCGACGTAGTCCTCGCTCCCGAACCGGATGATCTTGGAAGGTTTCACCTGCCCGCCGCCTCTCTGCTTGTTCATCAATCGACCCTCGACCCAGCGGTCGCCCTTCCGCCAGAAGGCCCGATCGCCGACCTGCTGTACGCTCGATGATTCCACGGGGTTCATTTTTTTGTCGAAATAGGTGTTCCGGGGGTTCAGGACCCGCTGGTTCGCCTGATTGAAGCGGTTCACGTCCTGGTTCACGGAGTCCAGACCGGAGCGGGTCTTCACCGCCCGCTCCACGAAGTTCTCCAGGGCCCGCCGGGCGTTCTCCTCGGGGTCATCCAGGGGGCTCCCCTCCACCGCGAAGAACGCGGTGTACTCCGTAAGGATCCCGAACTCCGTGGAGAGCCGGATGATCTCCTGGACGATCTCGCGGAGCTTCGGGTCGTTCATGATCCGCGCACGGTCCGGGGCCAGGGGGCTGTCCGCGCCGGCCTGGCGGATCACGTCGATGAGCGTCCCGATCTGACGGCTCGCCCAGAGCCGTGGGACGAACCCGTTGCGCGTGGTGGCCTTGTCCAGGTCGAAGGTGAAACGAAACGCCTTCTGCTGGCCCAGGAGGTTCCCGGAGAGCTCGAAGCGGAGGGGCTCGTCGCCGATGTACCGTCCGGCCACCACGAGCTGGTCCCCCTCGAAGAGGTCCGGCGGCGTCCCCGGGCTCAGATCCCGCACACGCCCCGGCGCAGCCCTCCCCTCCCCGTCCACCAGCCGCAGCTTCGTGTCCGCGAGGAGCGGCCCGGAGAGGCGCTTGAAGACCCGGGTGATCTTCTCGTCGAGGGACTCCCCGGGGAGGACGAAGGTGGCCACGGCCCGGGTCTCGCTGGCGATCTTCTCAAGGAGGGGCGTGTTGACGTCCACACCGACCCCGAAGGTGAAGATCCGCCGTCCCCAGGGGTTGTGCTGCATCGCCAGATCCCGGATCGCGACCTCGGAGGTGGTCCCCACCGTGGGCAGCCCGTCGGTGAGAAACAGCACCAGGGGGAGGAGCCCCGGGAGGGGGCGCGGCCGCAGGGCCTCCACCAGCGCGTCGTGGATGTTGGTGCCCCCGGTGGAGTCCACCGCGTCGATCCACCGCAGGGCCGCCTTCATGGTGGACGCGTTCTTCAGCACGGGCCGCTCGCTGAAGAGATCCACCGCCTGGTGGTAGACGATGATGTTGAAGGCCTCCCCCGGGCGCAGCCCCTCGAGGATCTTGCCCGCCGCGGTCTTCACCTGGTCGAGCTTCTCGCCGTTCATGCTGCCGGAGCGATCGAGGACCAGGGTCACCTCCCTGGGGATCGGGGGGCGGTCCGTGGCGGCGTCCGCGGGCAGTCCGGCCAGGAGGAGGAAGTAGCCTCCGCCGATCTTCGGATCCGGGAACGCGAAGAGGGACGCGGCGACGCCCTCGCCCTTCTCCACGAGATAGGAGAGACGGAACGGCCCCGGGACCGCGGTGGGACCGTGCTCGAGGGTCGCGGTGATCCGGTTGGCCCCGGCCCGGCTCGTCTCCAGGGCGTGGCTGGGGGAGTACACCGTGGAGAGGAGCCGCTTCGTGGCCACGGAGACCTCGATCTCCCATGGGGTCGTCTGGTCCACCGCCTCGCTCCGGGGCAGGAGGTAGTCCACGCGGTCCCCGTCCGAAGGGCAGAGGGTCTCGTAGACGACACGGACGATCTGGGTGCCGTAGGGCGGCACGGGGAAGACGCTGGTGCGCAGCAGGTTGTACCCGGCGAACTCCAGGAGCGCCGGGTCCTTCACCCGGGCCACGAGGCCGTGATAGGTCCGGGAGGCCTCGTCCTTGGGCAGGACCCTCGCCGTCGGCTCCGCGGCCTTGCCCTTGAAGTCGAACCCCGAGAGCACCGCCCCCGCGGGCACCGGCAGGATCAGCTCGGCCTCCTGCTGGGCCGGGCCGGGGTTCCTCAGGGTCACGTCGAGGGTGGTGGTGGCGCTCTGCTCGACGATCGCCACCCGGGCCCGCACCCCCTCGACCCGGATCCCCATCTGTTGCCCGACCCGGTAGGACCGCGCCTGGGGGATCACCACGTTGGCCGCGCCGGGGGTGTACCACAGCAGCGGGTCACCGCCCCGCCCGGTGCCGACCTGGGCGGTCGCCGCCGGAGCGAGCGAGGTGAGCGTCAGCAGAAGCACAGGGAAGATTGAGAGCCTGGACATGACGCACCTCCGAATGAATCACACCCAGGTTAACAGCAACCGACGCATTCTTGTTGTAACGCCCCGGTAACCTCTCGAGCTTGATGCCTCCGCCCCCGGCGACCACCGCCGCGACGAGAAGGACTGCGATTCTCAAACGCTCCATGGTAGACTCCCCGCGTCCGGTTGCTCGTCGAGGTTGAGGGATTCGCGGGGGGAACGGAAGTGATCAGGAAATGGATGTCGCTCGTTTGGTTGCTGGTGTTCGGGCTCGTTGGATGTGACGGCGGCGCGAACAAGGACGACCCGCCCCCGGCCGACACCGTGGATACCGTGCTGGTCTTCGACACCCTGCCACCCCAGGACACGGCGCCCCCCGTGGACCTCCCCAAGGGCTGGACCATGAAGAAGGATCTCCACAAGGAGGAGTGACAGATGAAGCGACTGCTCGCGCTCGTGATCGCCGCGACGGTGCTCTGCCCCGCCGGGGCCGCCTACGCAAAGAAGTTCAAGGGTTCGGAGCTCCTCATCGGACACAGCGTCAAGCCACCGGTCGGCGCCAAGCGCTTCTCCGTGGGAGTCGATCTCCAGTTCTCCCCCCTGGACGTGGTACTCAACTCCCAGCGGGATCGGATCGTCGATCAAGCCATCTCCGCGGGCTGCGCCGAAGCCACCGCGGACCCGGCCTGCGAGGAGAACGCCGCGCTGGCCATGGACACCCTCTCCGAGGTCAGCGACGAGGATTGGAGCACCATCAACAGCAACCTCTCGGACACGGCAGTCCTGCAGCAGACCCTCATCGACGCGGGGGTGGCCCCGGACGACGCGGCGGCGGTGGGCCAGTATGTGGATGATATGCCCGCGGAGGATCGGCAGAGCACCCTGGGCCTTGCCCGGAAGCTCTCCTCGGGCTCCGCCTCGTCGTTCCTCATCGAGCCCCGGGTCGACCTGAACCTCAAGTGGGTCTATCTCTCAGCGAGCCTGCCCCTGGCCATGTACATGCTCGAGGATCGGACGGACTTCAACGTGGGGAACTTCGGCGTGGACGTCCGCTTCGGGAAGGTCTGGAGCGCTGGCGTCCTGGGTGTCGGCGTGAGCGGCGGGCTCCACACCTTCCTGCCGAGCGGCACCAACGAGTCCGACGCGATGGGCTTCACCAACCTGTTCTATGGGCCCAAGTTCTTCCACAGCTACCTCACCCCCACGGGCTATTTCGTGGTGGGCCTGGACGTCCCTTTCGTGATCTTCCAGCTCAGCGGCGAGATCGTCCCAATGATCCCCGTGCGGGATGCGGAGGGCCTGGATACGGTGCTCTTCGGGAAGTACGGCTTCGGCGTCACGATCCTGCCGAACTTCTTCGTCTCGGTCATCGGTGAGCTCAACGGCCTCTTCCCGATGATGAACGCGGACGCCTACAACGCGCTCTTCGTCTCCGGCGGACTCCAGTTCAAGCTCTGGGTGATGAAGATCAGCCTCGCCGCCCAGTTCCCCCCTCATCGAGCCCGACGCCGAGGAGCTCGGCGCCATCGGCGGCGTCGACGTCGGCACCCTGGCGAAGTTCAACATCCTGGGTCGTCTGCTCTTCGTATTCTAGAGCGGATTGGAGCGCTTCATGGGCGTCTACACCCGCGGCGGTGACGAGGGCAGCACGGGGCGCCTGACCGGTGAACGGATCTCCAAGGCTGATGCGGTCATCGAGGCCAACGGCACCGTGGACGAGCTGTCGGCCTGGCTGGGGGTGCTCCGGCACTGCTGCGGTGAGGAGGTCCTCCCCGGGGGTGGCTGGGGCGACGTGGAGGCCCTGGTCATCGACGTCCAGAAGGACCTGATCCGGATCGGCGCGGCGATCTCCTCCGATGATCCGAGGACCTGGCCCATCCCGTTGGAGAAGGTGCCCCGGTTCGAGGCGCTGATCGACGCAGTGCTCGCAGAATCAGGACCCCTGACCCGCTTCCTCCTCCCCGGACTCACCGAGACCGACGCACGGATCCACCAGGCCCGGGCGGTGGCGCGGCGGGCGGAGCGTCGCGTCGTCGCGCTCCAGCCCGGCGACGCAGCGGACGAGGCCGTCCAGTACCTGAACCGGTTCGCAGACGTGCTCTTCGCCCTCTCGGTCCTGCACCTCCATCGGGCCGGACTGTCGGGGGAGGGGGCCTGCTGAAACGCCTGGAGACGCTGATGCTTCGACGCTGTTTCGCGCTGCTGTTGCTGACGCTTGTTGCGTTCGGCTGTGATTCGGGCTCTGTGGGAGGGGCCTCCGGCCCCGATTCGGACGCGGTCACGGACACGGTCACGGACACGGACACGGTCACGGACACGAGCACGGACACGAGCACGGACGTCGGAGACGACAGTGGCGGGCTCGATCCCCTGTGGCCGGATCCCGAGGAGGTGGGGGCGCGCTCGATCTTCGACGCAACGCCGACAGGGTTCTTCGAGCAGCCCTTCCCCTTCGATCTCCGCCGCCACTCCGACGGACGCCCGGATCTGACCGGCTTCCCGAACCCCTTCGGCCTGGCCGTGGTCGACTCCTACGTGGAGCCCATCGGGGCTGCAGTGGACGGCTTCTCGCCGGTGGGGACGACGTACCTCCGCTTCGACGGGCCGCTGGACCCGGGCGCGTTCCCGCCCCCGGAGCTCACCACCACCCTGAACGGCGACGTCGTCCTGGCCAGCATCAGCCCCTCGTCCCCTGCCTTCGGTGTGCCGATCCCCGTGGAGATGGCCTACTACGGCGAGACGCCGTCGACCGAGGGCTACTACCTCCAGCCCTACCTCCTGATGATCAAGCCGCTCCAAGGCTTCCCGCTGCGGGAGGGGGAGAAGTACGCGCTGGTGGTGCGACGGGAGCTGGGCGACGCGGATGGCCAGCTCCTGGGCGCTGCGGATCTCCTGGAGCGGATCCTCAAGGGCGAGCCCCTGGCCGACGAGGAGAAGCCCGTGCGCAACGCGCTCTCGCCGGCCCTCGACTGGCTGGACGAGGTGGAGATCCCGCGGGGACGGGTGGCGGCCCTCACGGTCTTCACCACGGCCCAGCCCACCCGGGAGCTCGAGCGGGCCGCGAACTTCGTCCGGACCCAGCTGCCCGCGCCGAAGCTCAAGGGTGCGATCGCCAAGTTCAAGGACAAGGACAACCACGTCCTCTACAAAGGCGTCTACGTCGCGCCGAACTTCCAGGCCGGGGATCCACCCTACGACAGCGGCGGAAACTTCGTCTTCGACGCGTCGGGAAACCCCAAGGTCCAGTGGGACGAGGACATCACCTTCATGATCTCGGTGCCCCTGGGCCCCATGCCCGATGACGGCTGGCCCCTGGTGATGTACTCCCACGGCACCGGCGGCAACTACAAGTCCTTTACGGGCTCCATGGCCGCGCGGTTCTCGGACCTCGGGGTCGCGGTGCTCGGTATCGACCAGCCCCTCCACGGGGAGCGCTACCACGGCCCCCCCATCGACGTGGACATCTACTCCTTCAACTTCATCAACATCGCCGCGGGGCGCACCAACTTCCGGCAGGCCGTCCTGGACAACGTCAGCCTGACGCGGTTCGTCCAGCAGTCCCTGGAGTTCCCCACCCCGGAGGGCACCTTCCGGGCCGACCCCAAGCGGATCGGCTTCTTCGGCCACTCCCACGGCGGCCTGGTGGGCGGGATGTTCGTGCCCCTGGAGCCGTACATCACCTCCGCGGTCATCTCCTCGGGTGGCGGCGGCCTGGCCTATACCCTGATCCTGCGCAAGCAGATCAGCGGAGACGTGGAGATCGACCTGCGGGAGATGATCGCGGTCTTCCTCGGGATCCAGGATGCGGAGGAGTTGACGGTCTTCCACCCGATGATCAACCTGCTCCAGATGGGCGTGGATGTGACGGATCCCATCAACTTCGCGCCCCACTTCTTCGAGGACCGCTTCCGTCCCACGGTGGTGCCGGTGCTGATCACCGAGGGCCTCGACGATCCCTACACGCCGGCCATCACCACCGAGGGCACCGCGATCGGCGCGGGGATCCCGGTGACCGGCCCCCTCCTCCAGGACAACGTCGGGTTCCAGCTCAAGGGCCTCGATCACCTCGACTTCCCGGTGTCGGGCAACATCCTCACCTCCGACGGCCTGCAGGTCACCGCAGGCCTGGTCCAGTTCGAGGGCTTCGGGCATTACCCCGTCTTCGACAGCGAGGACGCCATCGCGATCTGGAAACACTTCGTGAAGACGAGCCTGGTGGATCTCGAGACGGAGATCAGTCAGTAGGGAGCGGGCCGATCTTGTCGAAGAGCTTCTTCCGCCGGTACACGAGGTACAGGGACCCGAAGACCAGGGCGACCAGGGCGAGGTAGATCATCACCATCCTGGTGTTGGCGATCCCGTTGTCCCAGCGGTCGATCAGGGACTGGAGGACGACCTTGTCACCGTCGCTCCAGGGGACGTCTCCGTGGACCTTGTGGGTCTCCACGGCCGCGATCCAATAAGAGGCCCACTGGATCAGCTCGGTCTGCTGGGCGTCAGTGTAGGCTTCCCCCCGGGCGACCACTCCGTCCACGGTCTCCGCCAGCTCCTTCGAACGGTCGTTTCCGAAGCCATGGTACGGCGCATAGCCCGAGAAGACGTGCGGGTCCCGCAGGATCTCCAGGGCGCGGGCGAGGGCCTCGGGGGAGCCATCCTCCAGGGCCTCTCGGGCGGGCTCGACGACGCCATAGCGTCCGTAGAGGGAGTACCCGCCGAAGACGATGAACAGGATCCCGTAGAACCCAGCGAACCCCAGGATGAACCGACGGAGCCAGAGCGGTGTGGGCGTCGGGAAGGGATCGCCGCGTGCGGGCTCTGGATTCCTCTTCTTTGTGCTCGCCATCTCGACCTCTCGAAGGTGGGCAGTCTACGCCAGGGGGACGAGGCTTTCTACTGGAAAACCGCGCCTCGTCACGCTAAGCTGCGCAGCGTTGTACCATCCATGAGATCCTGGAGGAGAAGAACGATGAGACCGATCCGAATCATCCTGCCGCTGCTCGTGGCGCTCACGCTTGTCGCGAGCTGCTCCGAGCAGAAGGTGGCGCCCGAGGCGCAGAAGCAGGCGAAGCAGGCGCAGCAAGCCCCGCAGCAGCAGCTCGAGGCGGCCAGGCCCGCCGCCGGGGCCGTCGGGGCTGAAGCCCCTCCCACAGCGAAAGCCGTCGGGGCTGAAGCCCCTCCCACAGCGGAGGTGAAGCCGGTGGAGCAGGTCGAGCCGCCCGTGACCCGCCCCGTACCCCCGACGGACCGCACGATCACCCTGGATCGCTCGACGCCCGTCGCGCAGGCGGGCCAGGACGAGACCCCGGGCGAGACGTTTGTGCTGCCGGAGCTGGAGACCATCGACCTGCCGAACTTCGACTACCCCGATTTCAACGGGAAGAAGTTCACCATCGTGTTCACCGGAAACGTGATCGGTGAACTCGAACCCTGTGGGTGAGCTGGCAACCCGCTTGGCGGTCTGGCCAAGAAACAGCTCTTCCTGGATGAGATGACCAAGGACCAGTACGGCGAGCGTCTCGTCGTGGACGCGGGCAACCTGTTCTGCCCCCGGAACCTGCCGACGGACGACCAGCGGGAGGCTTTCGAGGACAAGGCGCGGCTCTTCGTCAACGCCTACCGGAAGCAGAAATGCGATGCCCTGGGCTTCGGCGGCAGCGACCTCGCCGCCCTCGGCACAGACTTCGCGCGGCTCCTTGAGAAGGACGCCGGCTTCCCCTTCATCACCACCAACATCGTCGACGCGGACGGGAAGACCTTCTTCAAGCCCGACGTGATCGTGGAGCGCGCCGGCGTGAAGTTCGGCTTCCTCAGCCTGGCCGACCCGGCGACCCCGCTCCCCGCCGGCCTCACGGTGCGTCCCCCGGTGGAGGCGGCCATGGAGGCCATCGCGACCCTCAAGAAGCAGGGCGCCGAGGTCATCGTGGTCCTCAGCAACCTCGGCAAGCCGGACCTCGACAAGGTCCTCGCTGAGGTCGAGGGCATCGACTTCGCCCTGGGCGACAAGCAGATGTCCATGCCGCGGTTCGTGGAGTCCCAGGGGAACACCCTCCTGGCGGCCGCGGGCCAGAAGGGCAAGCACGTCAACCTGCTCACGCTGAACGTCTCCGACCTGTCCAAGCGGCCCTTCGTGGTGCGCGACATGGGCAAGAAGTTCGTCAAGGAGCTGCAGCAGCTCGACTCCCGCCTCAAGCGGTACGAGCGGCTGGTCAACAGCCCGGCGCAGCCGGGCACCCGCGCGGCCAACCCGGAGCGCTACAAGGGGATCATCGACCGACAGCTCGAGGAGCGCAAGGCCCTTCTCGAGAAGGTCAAGGGTCTCCAGCAGGTGTCCAAGGACGCGCCCTTCGTCCTCTTCGAGAGCGCACCCATGAACAAGCAGCGCAAGGAAGACCCCGAGGTCCAGGGCTGGGTCCAGGCCCACCTGAAGAAGTACCCCAAGCGCGCACCGGCGCGCCCCAAGGGCGCCGCCGCCAACCGGCTCAAGAGGCCGACGACCGTCCCGGGCAGCGCGGTCAACATCCGCACCATCCCGACGCCGCCCACGGGGACGCACCCGTAGCACACGGAGGCTATCCGCAGACCTGCTCGAACACCCGCAGGAAATTCTCGCCGAGGATCCCACGCACTTCGTCGTCGCTGAATCCGACATCCAGGAGGGCCTGGGTGATCTGGGGCCAGTCCGCGGCGTCGTCGAAGCCCCGGGGCAGCCAGATGGGGCTGTCCATGTCGGAGCCCAGGGCCACCACGCCGGCACCGGCGACCTCCGCGATGCGGGCCGCGTGGACCGCGATGGAGCGCGCGTCCCTGCCCACGTCGGGCCCGAGATACTTGGGGAAGAACATCACCCCGAAGAGGCCTCCGGATTCGGCGAGGCGGCGGGCCTGGTCCTCCGTGTGGTTCCGCTCGATGTCCTTGAAGGTCCTGAGCCCGCCGTGGGAGCAGATCACGGGCCCCGTCGCGACGTCGAGGACCTGTTCGAAGGCCGCATCGGTGCAGTGCGCGGTGCAGATCAGCATCCCCAGGGACTCCATGCGGCGGATCACCTCGCGCCCGTACTCGGAGAGCCCCTTCAGGGGCCGGCGCGGGGACGAGGTCCCGTCCGCGACGCCGTTGGACAGGAAGTGGGTCAGGGTGACCATCCGCACGCCCCGGGCGTAGAGGCGATCCAGCTCGTCCACGTCGCCCTGGAGCACGTGGGCGCCCTCCACCGCGAGGAGCGCGGCGAGGCGCCCCGCCGCCTTTGCGTCCCGCATCCCCGCCGCGGTGGTCACCGGGACGACCTTCCCCTCCCCCGCGATCAGCACCTCCTCGAACCTGTCGATGATCCGGTGGGTCCGCTTCCTCGCGGACCAGGGGAAGAGCGGCGCGCCGGGGATGTAGGTGGTGAACGTGGAGACGTCCACCCCACCCTCCCGCAGGGCCGGGTAGTTCACCGTGGTCGGCATCGGGTGGTAGCGCAGGGGCGCGGGGTGCCTGGTGAAGAAATCCCGTCCGAGGAAATGGCCGCCGATGAGAAAGTGGCTATGCAGGTCCACCACCAGGGCTGCGTCGTGCACGGCACGAGCCCGTTCTCCCACCGGAATCTTCTCGCCGATCATGGAGCACCTCCAGGAGGGTCTGCGGGGTGAGTGGGAGCCGATCCAGGTGCCGACCGAGGGCATGGCGGACCGCGGAGGCCACCGCGGCGGGGGCCGTGATCAGGGAAGGCTCGCCGATGCCCTTGGCGCCGAAGGGGCCGTCCGGATAGGGCTCCTCCACCAGGACCACGTCCATCTCGGGGGCGTCCATGGTGGTCGGGATGGCGTAGTCCGACAGCCCGGGTGAGGGGCACCGCCCGTCCACGAGCACGAGGTCCTCGGAGAGGGCCCAGCCCATGCCCTGGACCATACCGCCTTCGGCCTGCGCCTTCAGCATGGTCGGGTGGATCGCCCGGCCCACGTCGTGGCCGGCGACCATGCGGAGGACCCGGGTCTCCCCGGACAGGAGGTTCACCTCCACCTCGGCGACGTGGGCGCCGAAGCAGTAGACCGCGTAGGCCGTGCCCTGTCCGGTCTCGATGTCCCAGGGCTTCGGCGGCGGCGCGTACCAGCCCGAGGACGAGAGGTGCGCCTTCCGACGCCAGGCCACCGCGGCGCGCTCCCGGAACGTCGCGTCCGTTGCCAGCCCCGCCGCATCCGCGGCGGAGGCGATCTCCACCGCCAGGGCCGCCGCCGCGTTGCGGACCGCGTTGCCGCTCATGATGGTCGTCCGGGACGCGACCGTGGGGCCACTGTCGGACACCCGGGCGGTGTCCGTCGGGAGGACGTGCACGGCGTCCGCGGGGGCGCCGAGGGTCTCGGCCGCGATCTGCGCGGCCATGGTGTAGGCCCCCTGGCCCAGCTCGGCGCCGCCGATGGTCACGTTGATCGAGCCGTCCTGGTGGACCTGCACCAGCGCGCCGGAGCCCTCCAGGTGCTGCCCTCCGGCGTGGAGGCAACAGCCGTACATGGACGTGGCCAGTCCCACCCCGCGCCGGCGCCAACGGGACGTCTTGTTGAAGGCCTCCGCGGCCTCCACGGCCGCCTGGAAGCTGGACCTCTCCAGGAGCGCGTCGAGGGTTCGCGCCGCCGGGTAGCTCGGGGGAATCGGCTGTCCGGTGATGGTGGGCTCGCCCTCGGCCAGGAGGTTGCGCCGCCGCACGGTCACCCGATCCACCCCGGTCTCCTCCGCGAGGAGGTCCATCATCGCCTCCATCGCGAAGGTGGTCTGGGGGGTCCCGAACCCCCGAAAGGCCCCGCCGAACAGGTTGTTGGTGTAGACCACCAGGGTGTCCACCAGGGTGCTCGGGACCCGGTAGGGACCGGTGAGAGAGCAGTTGGCCCGCTCGGACACCACCGAGGAGAGGCCCAGGTAGCCCCCCGCATCCACGTGGAGGGTGGCCCGCACGCCCCGCAGGGTCCCGTCGGTCTCCGCGGCCAACCCGATCTCCATGCGCATCCGGTGACGCTTGGTGGAGGCGAGCACGTCCATTGCACGGTCGTAGACCAGGCGCACGGGACGCCCGGTATGCACGGCGAGGACCGCCGCGCAGGCAGCGGGCTCCGACGGATAGTCCTCCTTGCCGCCGAATGCGCCGCCCGTGGGGGCCTGGATCACGCGGACCTTGGACAGGGGGACGCCCAGGACCCGGGCCACCGCGCCCTGAATGTAGTGAGGACCTTGGAGGCTGGCGTAGATGGTCATGGAGCCGTCGACGCCGGGGACCGCGGCCACGGCCTGCGGCTCCATGTACGCGTGCTCCTGGTAGTTCACCTGGAAGGTCCGCTCCAGGACCACGGGGGCCGCGGCGAACGCAGCGTCGGGGTCTCCCCTCCGCACCTTCTGGTGGACCGCCAGGTTGCCGCCGGGGTGGATCGCCACGGCCCCGTCCTCGAGCGCGGCGACGGGGTCCGTCACCGCGGGGAGCTCCTCCAGGTCCACTCGAACGGCCCGCGCCGCGGCCCGCGCCTGGTCCCGGGTCTCCGCCGCCACGATGGCCACCCGATCCCCAACATAGCGCACCCGGTCGACAGCCAGCAGCGGCTGATCCCGACGGACGCAGCCCACCTGGTTCTCCCCGGGGACATCCTCGCCCGTGAGGACCGCGACCACCCCGGGCATCCCCCGGGCAGCGGTGGCGTCGACCCCCCTCAGGGCTCCATGGGGCACCCCGCCGATCACCAGGGCCGCCTCCAGGCAGCCGGGGAAGTCCATGTCGTCCAGGTAGCGTGTCCGGCCCGTGACCTTGTCGTACGCGTCCACCCGGGGGACATCGACGCCCACGACCCTGCAGTCGGAGCGACTCATGCCGGGCCTCCCTCTTTGTTGAGGGGGCGGCCTCGCCCCGATTCCGAGTCCCGCGCCGCCTCCACAGCGTCCATGATCCGCTCGTACCCGGTGCAGCGACAGAGGTTGCCCGCCAGGGCCCGACGGATCTCCTCCCGGTTCGCCGACGGGTTCTCGTCCAGCAGCGCCCGCGCGGTCAGCACGACCCCCGGCGTACAGAACCCGCACTGCACCGCGCCTGCGTCGAGCATGGCCTGCTGCACGGGATCCAGCCCCTCCGCGGAGAGCGCCGAGACCGTGGTGATCTCGGCGCCGTCGGCCTGCGCCGCGAGCACCAGGCACGAGGCCACCGGGCGGCCGTCCAGGAGCACGGTACACGCGCCGCACTCTCCTTCTCCGCAGCCCTCCTTGACGTCCGTCGCACCCAGGCGCCGGACCAGGTCCAGGAGACGCTCCAGGGGATCCACGGCGACCTGGCAGGACGCGCCGTTCAGGGTGAGCCGGATGATCATCGCGGGGCCTCCTTCTCTGCGGCCGCTGCGAGCTCCCGGATCAGCGCGTTGGCCGCGACGCGTCCTTTGTACCAGGCGCTCCCGCGGACGTCGTCGATGGGCACCACCTCCTCCAGGAGGAGCTCCGCCGCTTCCTCCCGGATCCGGGGATCGGCCAGGTCCGTGGCGGCACGCCCCAGCAGGAAGCCCTCGACCCGCAGCAGCCGCAGGGGCGTCGGCGCGACGGAGCCCGCGGCCAGGCGCGCCCGGGCCACGACGCCGTCCTGGAAGGTGAGCGCGGTGGCGAGGCTCGAGGCGGCGATGACGTTCGCCCGCCGGGGCCCGAACTTCCTGAACGTGGCGACGGTCCCCTCCGGGGGCCTGGGGACCCGGACCTCGATGATCAGCTCGTCCTCCTTCATCGCCGTTCCCCCGGGGCCGGTGAAGAAGCGCTCCACCGGCAGGCTCCGGAGTCCCCGGGTGGAGCGCACCACGATCTGGGCTTCGTACACCAGGAGCGGCGGCGCGGTGTCCGCGCACGGAGAGGCGTTCCCCAGGTTGCCGCCGAGGGTGGCCAGGTTCCGGATCAGCGGACTGCCGAGCCCCCCGGCCGCGACGGC
Source organism: Pseudomonadota bacterium (assembly GCA_043815665.1). Taxonomy (GTDB): domain Bacteria; phylum Myxococcota_A; class UBA9042; order CAIXZC01; family CAIXZC01; genus CAZNWW01. Next base: position 9,697 of record JBDRIT010000241.1, on the reverse strand, counting down.
CAGGGCGGACCACGTGGTCCGCACCGCGTCGTCGGCGGCCAGGGTCGCCATGGTGACACAGGCCCCGATGGTCAGCTCGTCGTCGGTGCGCTTCAGGTGATGGAGGCACGACGCCCTCAAGGAGAAGAGCACCGCGGGCCGCCATTGGCCGCTCCTCAGCCGGAGGGACGCGTCGGTCCCGCCCGCAACGGGGAGGGCGTTCGCGCCGAAGCGAGCCTTCAGTTCGAGGCACGCAGCGAGATCCGGCGCCTCCACCCAGCGGGGTGCCTTTTCAATCATGTCGACCATCTCCAGATCCTCCTGCAAGGTGGATGATAGAGGAACGGGTACGTACGAGCAACCGCAGGTACGCGCGCGCATGGACCCGCCCGTCACAGATCGGTATACTGCGGCCAACGGCCGTTTACAGAACGCCCTGAAGACTTGAGGAGAGGCCCATGAAAGCCAGGTATCTCATCGCCGTGATCGCTGCCATCGCGCTGCTCACCACGCTGCCGGGCTGTCCCGATGGGGACCGCTCCGGTGCGGTGCAGATCCCCACCTTCGACGCCCAACCCTGGCCGCACAAGGATGTGTCCGGCGACATGGGCGGCGATGCCATCGGTCCCTGGCCCTGCGCGGAGGACTCGGACTGCCCCACGGGCCAGGTCTGCGACCCCGAGCGGAACATCTGCGTGGACTGCGTGGAGAACAACGACTGCCCGGGGAACATGATCTGCCGGGAGAACGAGTGCGTCGAGGTGCCCGTCTGCGGCGAGGACAAGCCCTGCCCCGATGGCTGGGTCTGTGACCTCGAAGCCGGGCTCTGTGTGCAGTGCCTCATCGACGAGGACTGCCCCGAGGGCAAGGTCTGCGATGACAACGTCTGCAAGGAGCCTCCTCCTCCCTGCACCACCGACGCGGACTGCCCGGCGGGGCTCCTCTGCCACCCGGATCTCCTGATCTGCATCGAGTGCCTCGTGGACGAGCACTGCGACGAGATCATGTGGTGCGACACCGGCGACTTCCAGTGCGAACCCGACGTCTGCGAACCGGGCACCACTGCCTGCGTCGGCCAGGGCGTGGTCCACTGCGTCGACAACGGCTCGGGCTGGAGCGATCCGGAGCCCTGCCCCGGCGGCATGGTCTGCCAGAACGGCCTGTGCGTCGGTGGGGGCATCTGCATCCCCGGCGTGACCCACTGCATCTCCGACGTGGCCTACCAGGCCTGCGCGGACTCCGGGGACGAGTGGCTGACCCTGCCCTGCGGCGCCGGTGAGTTCTGCTTCGAGGAGATCGCGGGGCAGGCCTACTGCGACACCGAGCCCTGCGAGCCCAAGTGTGAGCCCATCCCCGGCACCTGCGGCCCCGATGGCTGCGGCGGGCTCTGCGACTTCTGCATGGACGGCACCATGTGCCCCGACGAGGCATGGACCCTGCCCCCGGGTGGCCTGATGGATTGCGGTCCGTACTGCACCTGCGACGGCAAGGAGTGCGGCTCCGACGGCTGCGGGGGGTGGTGCGGTGACTGCCCCCTCGGCACCAGCTGCAGCCAGGGACAGTGCCTCGCCACGGGCCTGAACTGCGCGGAGGCCGTGGAGTGCCTCCTCGGCTGTGACCTGTCCGCCGACGGCGACTACTGGGGCTGCTTCGACCAGTGCCTCTCCCAGGCATCCCCCGGGTCCCAGCAGGAGCTGGGCATGGTCTTCGAGTGCCTGCTCATGTCCTGCGGCAACACGATGTCGCCAGACTGCATGAAGGAGGCCCTGTACGGCGCCTGCGCGCCCGAGTGGGACGCCTGCCAGGAATGCCAGCCCTCCTGCTTCGGCAAGGACTGCGGTCCCGACGGCTGCGGCGGGAGCTGCGGCGAGTGCCCCCAGGGGCTGGACTGCGTGAACAACCAATGCATCGGCACCCAGGACTGCCAGGGCATCCTGGACTGCATCCTGAACAGCCAGGCGCCTCCGGAGTTCTCCATCGAGATCTGCCTCATGGAGGCCGGCCCGGACGCCCAGGCGGTCTTCATGGACCTCTACGCCTGCGTGCTCACGATCTGCAACGAGTTCCATCCCTTCTCCTTCTGCTACGAGGTGGCCGTCGCCTCGGACTGCCAGGAGCCCTTCGAGGCATGCGGTCAGTGCATCCCGTCCTGCTTGGGCAAGCAGTGCGGCTCCGATGGCTGCGGCGGCGTCTGTGGTTTGTGCATGGACGGCTGGATCTGCTCCGGCGGCGAGTGCCTCTGCCAGCCGGACTGCCTCGGCAAGGAATGCGGCCCCGACGACTGCGGAGGGTCCTGCGGCTTCTGCCCGGACGCCTTCGTCTGCACGCCCTACGGAAAGTGCTTCTGCCAACCCGACTGCGTGGGTCTGGAGTGCGGATCCGATAGCTGCGGCGGCACCTGCGGGTACTGCCTCCCCGGCGAGATCTGCACCCCCGGCGGAGACTGCATCCCGCCCTCCTGTCAGCCCGGCACCATGGACTGCGACGGCGACCACCAGATCGTCTGCGCCGAGTCCGGCCAGGGCTGGCTGGACCTCGGACCCTGCCCCCCGGGGACCAGCTGCCAGGGCGGCCTCTGCATCGACTGGCTCTGCCCTCCCGGAAGCACCAAGTGCCAGGGCAACGCGGTGCTCACCTGCGCCGCCTCGGGCATGGGCTGGCTCCCCCCGGTGCCCTGCCCTCCCGACATGGCCTGCCAGGCCGGCCAGTGCATCCCGGTCATGGGCTGCGACGGCATCCCCGAGGTCGGATGCTGTGACGACGGCACCCTGCAGTTCTGCGTGAACGGTCAGATCGTCGCGGTGAGCTGCGGAATCGCCGGCTGCGGCTGGATGGGGAACAGCTACGAGTGCGGCGGCTTCGGCTCCGACCCGAGCGGACAATGGCCCCTGGCCTGCCCCGGGACCTGCGTGTCCGACTGCGCCGGCAAGGTCTGCGGCGGCGACGGCTGCGGCGGCAGCTGCGGCCCCTGCCCTGCGGGGACCCTCTGCACCGACGGTCTCTGTGAGCAGGTCTGCATCCCCCAGTGCTGGAACAAGGAGTGTGGCGACGACGGCTGCGGCGGCACCTGCGGCCTCTGCACCGGCGGCGACGCCTGCCTCGGAGGGCTCTGCAAGAATCCCCCCTCCTGCTCGGAGATCATCGACTGCACATCCACCTGCTGGTTCTTCCTCGGACCCCAGTGTCTCGAGGTCTGCGCCCAGGGCGCGGAGCCGGCGCAGTTCGAGCACGCGATGCTGGTCTTCGACTGCGCGTATGGCACCTGCATGAGCGCCGACGGCCAGGGGGACCCGGCTTGCTGGGACGACGCGTTGAAGACCCAGTGCTACGACGCCTGGCTCACCTGCCAGATGTGCGAGCCGGTCTGCTGGGGCAAGGAGTGCGGCCCCGACGGCTGCGGCTCGGGGACGTCCTGCGGCCAGTGCGGCCCCGGCCAGCAATGCGTCGACTACCAGTGCGAGGACGTCTGCATCCCCCAGTGCTTCGGCCAGGACTGCGGCGACAACGACTGCGGCGGGGTCTGCGGCGTCTGCAAGTTCGGCGAGGAGTGTGTGGACGGGATCTGCGAGTCGTCCTGCGAGCCGCAGTGCCTGGGCCCCTTCGGACCGAAGGAGTGCGGAGGCGACGGCTGCGGCGGCTCCTGCGGCTTCTGCCCCGAGCCCCTGGTCTGCAACGGGTCGGGCAAGTGTGAGTTCCTCGTGACCTGCGGGGACGGCTGGTGCGACGTCAACGCGGGCGAGGACTGCGTGGCGTGCCCCCAGGACTGCGGCCCCTGCGGCACCGGCTGCCAGACGACCGCATGGCCCGGCTGCGGGGGATGCCCCTGCGAGGAGTGCGTCTGCGAGCAGGACCCGTACTGCTGCCAGGTCCAGTGGGACAGCATCTGCGTCTCCGAGTGCGGACAGTGCGGCGGCTGCGGCTGCGTCCCCTCCTGCCAGAACAAGGCGTGCGGTCCCGACGGCTGCGGCGGCTCCTGCGGCAGCTGCGGTCCCCTCAATGAGTGCCAGAACGGCGCCTGCGTGCCGGTCTGCCTCCCGGACTGCGCCGGCAAGGAGTGCGGCACCAACGGCTGCGGCGGCACCTGCGGCGTCTGCCCGGTCAACGAGACCTGCCAGAACAGCGTCTGCTTCGCTGGGCTGCCCTGCGGCGAGCTGGTGGAGTGCGCCATCTCCTGCGTGTCCACGATGGGGATCGCCTGCCTGTACGACTGCCTCGACGAGGGCACCCCCGAGGCCCAGTCCGAGTTCTTCGACGTGGTCCAGTGCGTGGTGGCCGCCTGCGGCTTCAACCTGAACACCACCTGCCTCCTGAGCGCCCTCGACGGGGCGTGCAACGCGGAGTACAACGTCTGCATCGACTGCATCGCCAGCTGCGACGGCAAGCAATGCGGCCCCGACGGATGCAACGGCATCTGCGGCACCTGCCCGGACAACCAGTACTGCGACAACTACAAGTGCAAGCCCACCTGCAACCCCTCCTGCGCCAACCCGGACGGGACCCTCAAGGAGTGCGGGAGCGACGGCTGCGGCGGCTCCTGCGGCAGCTGCCCGCCCAACATGCAGTGCGCCAGCGGACACTGCGAGGATCTCTGCATCCCCTCCTGTGCGGGCAAGCAATGCGGGGGCGACGGCTGCGGCGGCCTCTGCGGGTTCTGCCCCCAGGGCTTCCTCTGTGCCCCGGGCGGAAAGTGCGAGCCCACGGGACCGGTCTGCGGGGACGGATCCTGCGACTTCTGGGAGGGCGAGTCCTGCCAGACCTGCCCCTGGGACTGCGGCGCGTGTGGTGACGGCTGCTCGCCGACCTCCTCCCCGGGCTGCGGCGGCTGCGCGTGCGAGAGCTGCGTCTGCGGGATGGACTCGTACTGCTGCAACACCGCCTGGGACAGCCTCTGCGTGAACGAGTGCTACGACTGCGGCGGCTGCGGCTGCGTGCCGCAATGCCAGGGCCCCGGAGGGATCTCGAAGGAGTGCGGCGGTGACGGCTGCGGCGGCTCCTGTGGGACCTGTCCCGCAGGCGAGGCGTGCAACAACGGCGTGTGCGTCTCCTCGTGCGTCCCGAATTGCGTCGCGAAGCAATGCGGCTCCAACGGCTGCAACGGCTCCTGCGGCTCCTGCCCCCAGGGCTTCTACTGCACCTCCGGCGGCCAGTGCCAGCCCTCCTGTGTGCCCGACTGCAGCGGCAAGGAGTGCGGTCCCGACGGGTGCAACGGCCTCTGCGGCCTCTGCGGCCCGGACGAGGCCTGCCTGAACGGGAGCTGCGTGATCTCCTGGGACTGCATGCAGCTCCTGGAGTGCCTCTGGGATTGCCCGGAGCAGGACGAGGCCTGCAACGCCGCCTGCTGGGAGAAGGCCAGCGCCAACGCCAAGCAGCAGTACATCCAGATCTGGGACTGCATCGTCGAGGTCTGCGGCGAGGACCCACCGGAGGACTGCCCGGGGAACGCGATCTGGTACGGGGCCTGCCACGACGAATACATGGCCTGCGTCGAGTGCACTCCCGCCTGTGAAGGCAAGCAATGCGGCGACGACGGCTGTGACGGGCTCTGCGGCAGCTGCCCGCCGGGCTTCGAGTGCGATCCCTACGGCTACTGCGACTGCCTCCCCCAGTGTGACGGGAAGGAATGCGGCTCCAACGGCTGCGGCGGCAGCTGCGGCGAGTGCGCCCCCGGCTCCCTGTGCACCCAGTTCGGGCAGTGCGTGTGCATGCCGCAGTGCGCGGGCAAGGAATGCGGCGGCAACGGCTGCGGCGGCTCCTGCGGCCAGTGCCCCGGCGGGTACGAGTGCAACCAGGGCCAGTGCGTCCAGGCCTGCGTGCCCCAGTGTACGACGGTGAACGGCCAGCCCAAGCAATGCGGCCCCAACGGCTGCGGCGGCGTCTGTGGCCAGTGCCCCGGGGGCTGGACCTGCAACGTCTACAGCCAGTGCGAGCCCCCGGGGCCGCAATGCGGCGACGGGTTCTGCGAGCCCTCACCGGATCCCTTCGGCGGGGAGTCCTGCATCACCTGCCCGGAGGACTGCGGCAAGTGCGAGGGCGACTGCTGCCAGGAGCACGATGGTCCCGGGTGCGAGAACCCCGAGATCGCCGCCTGCGTGTGCCAGGCCGACCCGTTCTGCTGCATGGAGTTCTGGCATGAGGGCTGCGCCATGATGGTCGAGGACATGGGCTGCGGCGAGTGCGGCCCCTGCGTCCCGAGCTGCGCCGGCAAGGAATGCGGCGGCGACGGCTGCGGCGGTGTCTGCGGCCAGTGCCCCTTCGGCGAGACCTGCAACGACCAGGGCACCTGCACGAACCCCGGCTCCTGCGAGGGCAACTGCGGCGGCTACGCGGGCAACTGCTGGTGCGACAGCGCCTGCTTCAGCGCCGGCGACTGCTGCGTCGATGTCTGCGAGGCCTGCGGAGCCCAGTACCCGGGCCAGTGCTGTACGCCGAGTTGCGCCGGCAAGGAGTGTGGCGGCGATGGCTGCGGCGGCGCCTGCGGCGCCTGCGCCGGCAACGAGTACTGCAGCAGCCAGGGCCAGTGCGTCCCCTACTGCCAGCCGAAGTGCGAGGGCAAGGAGTGCGGCCCCAACGGCTGCGGCGGGACCTGCGGTGCCTGCGCCGGCAACGAGCAGTGCAACACCCAGGGGCAGTGCGTGTGCGTCCCGAACTGCAGCGGAAAGAAGTGCGGCGCCGACGGCTGCGGCGGCGTCTGCGGCACCTGCGGCCAGTGGGAGACCTGCACTGCGTCGGGCAACTGCGCGATCGTGACGCCCCTGTGCGGCGACGGCAACTGCCTGGCCTTCCTCCAGGAGAACTGCGACTCCTGTCCCCAGGACTGCGGTCCGTGCTGCGGCAACGGGCAATGCCAGGCGGCGTACAGCGAGACCTGCCAGACCTGCGCCGCGGACTGCGGCCCCTGCTGCGGCAACAACTTCTGCCAGCCCCTCCTCGGCGAGGACTGCGGCACCTGCCCCGACGACTGCGGCCCCTGCGAGGAGTTCTGTGGTGACGGCGGCTGCAACGGCGACGAGACCTGCGAGACCTGCCCCTTGGACTGCGGCCCCTGCGCCGGCTTCTGCGGGGACGGCAAGTGCGACCCCGGCGGGGAGAGCTGCGACAGCTGCCCGGTGGACTGCGGCCCGTGTCCGTTCGACTCCTGCCAGGGGAACTGCGGCGGCAACGCCGGCGGGTGCTTCTGCGACCAGGCCTGCTTCGACTTCGGGGACTGCTGCGACGACGTCTGCGACTTCTGCCCTGACTTCGACTCCTGCGGCTGCGTCCCGAGCTGCACGACCCCGTGGGGCTTCGAGAAGGAGTGCGGGGACAACGGCTGCGGCGGCCAGTGCGGCTTCTGCCAGGACAACGAGGAGTGCACCGACCAGGGCCTCTGCGAGCCCCTCCAGCAGGGCATGAGCTGCTCGGAGATCCTCCAGTGCGGCAACGGCTGCGGCGGGGACTGGAACTGCATCATGGACTGCTACAGCGCGGGGTCCGTCGCCGGTCAGCAGTTCTACTGGTCCCTCATGCAGTGCGGCATCGACGTCTGCGGCCTCCCCCCCGCGATGTCCTGCCTCCAGCAGGCCTTCGTCTTCAACTGCTCCACGGAGTTCTTCGCCTGCCTGAACAACTGAGTTTCAGGCCAGATCCCCAATCAGAACCGGGAGCATCTTGTCGGAGACCCTTCGAAGCTCGCAGAGCGAAGTTGGGACAACCAGCTCTCCGATCCCAACCGAAGCGCTGTGATTCGAGGGGCGTTCGATCCCGTTCATCTTTCCAGGGGGGCCGCTCACTCTCCGGGGCTCCCTGGGGGCTTCCGGTTCACGGCTCGGCCGGCCAATCTCCCTCGCTACATCCTCACCCGGCGACGGCCGCCCGCTGAATCCGGGTCCCCCAGGGACACCCTCCACGCAGCCCCCCAGTGCCGACACAATGTAAAGATCCCGGAGGGGGGGTACAGGAAGGGCCACCCCCGCCTCCCCCCCGCCCTCCCTGGCGGGGGCGGCCCGGATACGAGGTGGCAACCAGCTTCCAGTTCTTGCCGGGTCAGGGTCTCGTGGACTCACGACAGACGCAATCCGGGACATAGACCCTTGATATCACACGTCTATCGACTCCTCCGTCCCTGATGACTCTCTTTCCACGACTTCAAGGCAAGGAATCATGATTCGCATGACCCTCGCAACGTGGTCGTACTCGTGGTTGGTCGTCAAACGTAACCTCCATCTCCGCTGCTTGCCTACGCCACAGTTCGAGGCAGAGCCGGTTCCGAGCCAGCGAGGCACGCGCCACCTTGAAGTGACCAATGTAGTCCTCGTCATGGGTTTCAATGTAGCAGAGCCCGCCATCGGGATCCTCGAACTGCCGTTGGATGAGTACGTAAGCACCGTCGCCGTCTTCCTCGGCCTTGAAGAGCACCTGGAAGTAGTCGCCGTCCTCTGACGCGGACACATGATCGAGTCGAATCTTCATCGGCGCATTTCACGTCATGCCAACGCTCCGGTTCAGCGGCGTTGGGACGCCGTCCGCTGCAACCGGCCGTTATGCGACATTTTTTCCAGATGTTATTTTCAACAATCCGGTTCCCACGGGGAACGTCCAGGGTCCCGACTTCCAGGTTCTGTCATCAGACCGATGACTCTCCCTGGGCTCCGTGTCGGAGGGGGAGCAAGGTCGTGGGGTGCCTACTTGCCACCCTTCTTTCCTTCTTTGCCAGAGTGATGACAGCCCCTTACCTCTCGTCGTCGTCGAGCTCGCGCATGGCCCGCAGGATACCCAGGGCCGTCTGGCCCATAGCGATTTGCTCCAACTTGGCCATGCGCGCCGCGTCACGCTCGAACTTCTTCTTCAACCGCGCCTGATAGGCCGCCTGCAGGACCTCGATCAGCTTCTCCAGTTCATACGGCTTCGGCAGATAGCTGAAGGCTCCGAGCCTGGTGCACTCCACCGCGGAATCAATCGACCCGTGGCCCGTGAGGATGATCACCTCAAGATAGCGGTGATCGCGTTTGAGGATCTCGAGTACTTGCTTGCCATCCATCCCGGGCATCTTCAGATCCAGAAGCGCCAGATCGAATCGCCCCTGCTCCGCTGCCTTCAGCGCATCGGCGCCGTTGGCGGCCTTCGTCACGTCCAGGCCGCGCATTGAGAGTCGTTTGGCGATCGAATCGAGAAACTTGATCTCGTCGTCGACGATCAGGAGTTTGATATTCTCTTTGGCCATACCTCAAACCACCTTCCCTTTTGGTCAGAACCCAATGTAGCGCCAATAGCCCAGGAATGTCCATAACCAGAGCACGGCAAACGACAGAAGCAGAACAGCCGCGCCATGCTTGAAGAAGTCGCCCAGCGTCACCAACTGCTCCCCGGTAATGGGGTCCTTGGCCAGCGCATAGGCGATGGCGTTGTTGGGCGTTCCGATGATCAGCATGTGCGCGAACGACGAGGCGAATGCGGTCGCGAAGCCGACCATCCAGGGATGGGTGCCGGAGATGATCGCCATCGGCACGGTGATCGGCCCGATCGCCGATACGGTCGCGCCGTCGCTCATAAAGTTCGTGGTCACACCCGTGAAGAAGCTCGCGGCGATGGCCAGTCCTGTTCCCGAACGCATGACCTCGGGCAGAATGCCCACGAATGCATCGGCCAGGTAGAGCGCGGCGCCGCTTACGGCCAGCCCCTTGCCCATGGCGCAGGCACTGGCATACAGCGCCACCACATCCCAGGGAATCGATGCGATGTC
>JBDRIT010000240.1:0-11813 GCA_043815665.1 Pseudomonadota bacterium | reverse complement strand
CGAAGTGAAGACAGAGTGTCCCACCTTCGCTGACGACAAGTGCCCGGTCTCGTGGCCTCCTGACTCCGTCCTGGCTGCGGAGCCGACGGGTGACACCAGCGTACTGCTAACCTGGACACCCGCATACGACAACATGGAGGTCCGGTGGTACCGGGTCCTCCAGGACGGGGAGTGCCTTTGTATCGACACCGGAGTTCCCCAGTCGAACTACACCGTCGAGGGAGACGTTACCGAGTACAAGGTCACCGGGCTCCAGTCAGGAAAAACCTACCACTTCCAGATATCGGCTAGGGACTCCGTGTCGATCGAACAAGGAGGGGGCGGGTGGATCCTGGGGCCTGAGGTCGAAGTCACGCTGTAGCACCCCGGACTCGAACCCGTCTTCCACCCCCCAAATCCCCGTTCTTGACCCACTGCTGCAACCCAACGCTGCGACCCAGGGTACAATGGCCGACTCTGTTTAGTCGGTCTCAGCGATGCCGGAGAGCATCGCCGGGATGGTCGTGAAGCGGACGCCGAAGGAGACGGACTCGGGGGTGCCATCGCCGTCCGCATCGATGTCCGGTATCAGGAACATATCGAGCATCCCCTTGAGCAGCTGGCGGCTGATAGAGAGGTCGAAGTCATCCGGCAGGGCTTCCACGATCTCAAGGAGATCCTCCTTGTGGAACGCACCCCCGAGGACACCCTCCTGCCAGGTCTGGTCGTCGCCCGCCCAGTCGTCGAGCTTCGCTGTGAACCCTGGCCTCCAGACGCGAAGGATGTGTGGGGCATAGTCGGGGATCACCTGCACTTGGAGGGAGAACTCCTCACCGAAGCCGGGCATCCCATTGCCATCTCCGGTCGACGTGAGCTCGAAGCGGACGAGGGGCTCGCAGGTCGTGGCGTCCATGAGCTCCGGCCGCAGGAGGTAGTCGCACAGCTCCGCCTCGGTGTCGCAGCTAGAATCCATGCCTTCCCGCGTTCCCAGGAGGAGGTAGAAGACCTCCGGCTGGAACGGGCCCTTGTTCGCAAGGACAAGGACCGCCTCATCGTCCCCAATAAGCGCCTGCAGCTCCGCCAGCTGGTCGATCAGCTTGGTGGCTTCCAGCGTGACGGAGCTCAGGCTGTTATCCCGCCCATCGGAGCAGTCGTCGGGGGGGGTGCAGCTACCTGGATCGTCATCGATGTCCAGCGCCTCGCCCAGGTGGCCCCCTTCGCCGATGCCCTGGAGGTTCAGCTTGAAGAACGGGCCCCTTTCTGCCAACATCACTTGAGACACCTTGGGGTGGGTAGTTTAGAGTGGGGGCGGCAGGAGTAGGACGATGACAGTTGTTCGGACAGGACGGACGATGTTGAAGCCGGTGGGACCGGGGAGGAGAAGCCCGGGAGGTCCGGCCGGAAGCTCGGGGGCTGGGTCCGACTCCGGGGGGGTCGGGAAGGAGCCGGGAGCCGGGATGGGGAGAAGGGCGCCGGGGGTCCAGCCGGAGGGACAGGAGGGCGAGCGGAGCGAGCCCGTATGGAGCGGAGGAGGGACCCCCGGCGCGGCGGCGGAAGCAGGGTCTTCGGCTCGGCCGGATCCGGAGGTCGTGGCACAGGCGAAGCGGCGGACTTTCTCGGTGAAGTACAAGCTGTGGCTCCTGTCGGAGGCCGACCGCTGCGGACCTGGGGAGTTGGGTGCCCTGCTGCGTCGGGAGGCGGTCTACGACTCGACATACCGGCGATGGTTGAAGCAGCGGGATGATGGGATTCTCAGCGCTCTGGAGCCCCGGAGACGAGGTCCAGTCCCGGCGCCGGTAAATCCGTTGGCGAAGCGTGTGGCCGAGCTGGAGCGGGAGAATCGGAAGCTGACCCGGAAGCTGTCGAACGCTGAGCTGATCATCGATGTCCAAAAAAAAGTGGCATCGCTCCTCGGGATCACGATGGAGCCCGAGGAGCAGGGAAAGAGGGAGTGATGCAAGCCGTCGCACAGATCGCGCCGCAGGTGGGAGCTGCTCTGGCGTGCCGGGCGTTTGACCTGCCCCGGTCGACATTCTACGGGCGGCAGATGGCAGCAGCAGCCCCTCCTCGGGTCGAGGTTGTGCGCCCTCCGAGGACCTGCGTCCGCGCCCTTGCCGCCGACGAGCGCCAACGAGTGTTGGGCCTGTTGCACGGCCCACGCTTTGTGGACAAGGCTCCGGGAGAAGTCGTTGCGACGTTACTGGACGAGGGCGAGTACATGTGCTCGGAGCGGACGATGTACCGGATTCTGGCGAGCTGCAACGAGGTCCGAGAGCGTCGAAACCAACGACGGCACCCGACCTACACGAAGCCAGAGCTGTGTGCGACCGCGCCCAACCAGGTCTGGTCCTGGGACATCACGAAGCTCAAGGGGCCGGTCAAATGGGTCTACTTCCACCTGTACGTCATCCTGGACATCTTCAGCCGGTACGCCGTCGGTTGGATGGTTGCAACCCGAGAGAGCACGGAGCTGGCGAAGCGACTCATCCGGGAGACCTGTGAGAAGCACGGGATCGAGCCGGGGCAGCTGATTATCCATGCGGACCGCGGGACCTCGATGAAGGCCAGAGCCCTCGCTGAGATGCTGGCGGACCTCGGCATTGCGAAGACCCACAGCCGCCCGCAGGTATCCAACGACAACCCGTACTCAGAAAGCCATTTCAAGACCCTGAAGTACCGACCCGAATTCCCAGGCAACTTCGGGAGCTTGCAGGATGCCCGGGCTTTCTGTGGTCCCTTCTTCGGCTGGTACAACAATGACCACCGACACAGCGGGATCGGGATGCTGACTCCGGAAACGGTCCACTACCACCTGGCGGAACAGGCGCTCGCTGCACGAGACCATGTCCTGCGCCAGGCCTACGAGGCCCACCCGGAGCGTTTCGTCCACGGGAGCCCGTCGCCACGGGCGCTGCCGCTCGAGGCATGGATCAATCCGCCGACCCTGTCGGCGTCGCTCGACGAAGAGTCACTGTAAATGCGTGGTACCAGGTGTCTCAAAATCGTTGACAGGTTCCGGGCCGGAGGGAAGGTGCGCCCACCAGTTGCAGGCATCCCCGCACAGGCCGTCGACGGAATCACAGACCATGTCCTCGTCGCAGCTCCCGCAGGTCTCTCCGCAGCCGTCCGGTCCACACTCCCGGCTGTCGCAGTTCGGGTCGCACTCACACTTGTGGATCTCGCAATACCAGTTGCCACCCTTCGGGCACTCACCGCAGGAGCTGCCGTAGCCGTCGTCGCCGCATTCGTAGGGGTCGTTCGAGGGGCCGCAATATCCGTATTCGATATAAGCACACGTGCCTTCGTCTTCGAGGCAGCCCATGCCGTCCGTACAGACCCCACAGAGGCAGCCATCCACCCCGCCGTCGCCGCACTCGCGCCCATCACAGGCGAAGTGGCAGGGGTCCGATGAGGCCTCGCATTGGCCATGCTCGTTGCAAACACTGTAGTAGAACCCACATTCTCCGCAGTTGCACCCTGCTACCCCGCCGTCGCCACATTCGAGATCTTCGCAGGCAGCGAGACAGGGGTCCTCAACGGTTGAGCAGAGGTGATCGCCGGTACATGTCATCGCTTCGCCGCAGTCCCCGCATGAGCCACCGCAGCCATCATCGCCACATTCCTTGCCCTCGCAGTCCGGCACACAACCCGCGTCTTCATCGGCGCCGGTCTCACCCGATGAGCAAGCAAATCCGCAAGCAGTCAAGCACACCACTAGCAGCACCCACGTCGCCTTCATGGCAGAGCACCGCCCCGGGAGGTGAACGGTCGCCTGTCCTCGGTATCGTCCTTCATGGCGGACCTCACATTGTTCGTAGCGTCTTCATGGTACCGGACACGCTGGTTTGGCTCCAGTAGGGCACCCGCTCCTCCCTTCCTGCTCGACTCAGGTGCATCCAATCAGCGGCCCGTTCCAGCCCCTCGGAGCACAGACACGCTCGGCGCAGCAGAGCTCCGTTTCGTACTTCGGGGAGTCGCACCCGGTCATTCGCGCCTCCTCCGGGTTGTCGATGCACTCCCACCCGAAGAGGCAGTCGGCGTCCGAGGAACACGACAGGTGCCCCTCAGGATTCGGCGAGCACATGCCGGTGAGGTCCCAGCAGTGCATCCCTTCGCCGGGGCAGTCACTGTCTCTGTCACATCCCAGGTCGAAACGGGCACAGAGCGAAGTCCCGACTTCGATATACTCGTCGTCCTTCCCATCACAAGGGGCGCAACCGCACGGCTCATCGACAAGCCAGGACTCGTCGCATCCGCAGTTGCCGACCACCTGGTCTTTGGGTCCCCCTTGGCAGGCTCCCTCGTAGGGAAGGCACATGGAGTAGTACTGCGGACAGTCTGCGTCGGTAGTGCAGGAATGAGAGCCGTGATAGCGGACGGGCCCGGCGGGGGTTCCGTTCGACGTGGTGTCACATCCCACGCCGCCGGACGCGGTAGACAGGACGATCGACATCAGTAACCAGTTTGCCTTCATGACATCCCTCTCCTACCGATCATTCAGCATCCACTCCAGGGGCAGGCAGACACCGTCGTCGAACGGCGCAGAAGCCCCGAACATGAGCTCCACGACCGAGGCATCGACGCAGATCGCCTGGGGCGGGCAGGAGCCCCCGACGCAGCCGTCCGGGGGCGAGCAGCTGGCGGGGTCCTCGATGTCAACGGGAGCGGAGCAGGTGCATAGGCCCAGCCCCGGGTCGACGTCCTCGCAGGCCTCGTTCTCCGAGGTCGGCCAGACCCCGCAGCCCAGGTAGTCCTCCCACAGGCCCTTGCACTCGCCGTTCGGGCAGAACCCCTCAACCCCGTCGCACAGCCCCGTCACGTCCTGGCAGCAGCCGCTGGCCACATCACACTCGAGCTGGAGATCGCCCCAGAGGGACTGGCAGTCGTCGTCGGTGGCGCAACCGGGACAGGGGGGTGGGACGCCGCCCACGCATGCGTACAGGTCCGGTACGCACCCCTTGCCATCGGGGCAGTCCTCGTCGTACTTGCACTGCACGCAGGACCAGACGCCGTTGATCGGCACACAGGCCGGGTACGGTTCCTCACAGTACCCGCACGTCCCATCTGCGGGCTCGCAGCGATGATTCGCCGGGTTGCAGGTCAAGTTCTCGTCGTCACAGTCCGCCGAGCTGAGGCACTCGACGCAGGCGCCCTCGAACACATGGGGCTGGAGAGGCGAACACACGGGCGGGGCAGGGCTCTGGGCCACAGCATATCGGTACGGTGTAGCGAAGCTTTCGGTGTCGTCGAGGATCCAGACGATACTGGTGCGAATCCCGTCGGAATCGTCCCAGTAGAAAGCACCCGATCGCCCCATTTGGAGGCTCCAGGCGTTGAGGTTCGATGCAAAGTCGTCGAGGGGAGCCCAGACAAGGGTCCCGCCTTCGATTGTGGCCGGAATCCCTGCGACGGAGATGTTCGTGGCGTCGAGCGCGGGGACCGCTACTACGCTGAGGGTCGTGGTCTCCTCGAGCCGCGTGACACCCCACGACTTGATCCCGGTCAGACGAAGGCGGAGGACCTCCGTACCAACGTCGTCCTCCAACCTCCACGTACAGATCTCCTCGATACAGGACCATATATCGTACCCGGACTCATCCGAGGTGATTTTCAGTAGGCCTTCGTTCCACTCTCCATCATCCGGCACGAGAGCGTCGAGGTAGGCGATGTCGTCCGTGCACAGCTCCTTCGGGGCGCACGTCCCCGAGATACACGGCCAGTGCTTCCCCGCCTCCTCGCAGTCCATCCCGACCCAGCAGGGGACGGGACCCCAGTGATAGTTGATCATCTCACCGTCTTCACAAGTGAAGCCCCCGAAGCAATCCCAGTGGCAGTTGCTCTCTGCTTCCTTGAAATCGACCGGCAGCGTCTCGGGGGGAAGCTCGGGGCGCACCTCGATGATATCCACCGGGTTGGCCACCTCAGGCACCGCATCGGAAACACCGTCGCCCGGAGGCCCCATGTCGTGCTCCGGACTCGCTCCGCCCTTTTTCCCGTCACAGGCGGCGAACACCAGGAGGATGACGACACAAACGCACTGGCGGATCCCCGTCATCGGCTCACCTCCCTCGCACCTACCGCTTCCTCTAGAAGGCATCATTCTGAACTTCCGAAATCAGGCTCAGGTTCACTCACGAACAGGTGAATGTCGAGGCACAGCCCACCTTCGTAGGCCAACAGGAGACCTGCCGCAGAGGCCAATTCTGCGCTCGCACAGACCGTCGCACCGAGGCAGCCGTCGTCCGGGCAACCGTCGGGCCAGCAGGCCGAAGGGTCCCCGCTCCAGGGTGTGGAGCACGTGCACGCTGCGGTCTGGGTTGGGTCAGTCGGCGTCGGTCCCGTGGAGACCGCATGCAACCCAACGCACCCCGATCCGACCTCGCCGATGCACTTCGCGCTGAAGTTGTTGCACCGTCCGAGCCGGTCGAAGCAGCAGCCCGAGGCAGGATCGCAGGCCAGGTCGAGAGCGGTCACGACATCCCAGCAGTCCTCGTCGGTGATGCAGTCGGGACACCAGGGGTCCTCCGGGAACGTGCCGGAGCAGGTGAACGTCACGGGATCGCAGGTCCCGCCCGGACCGCAGGCCAGGTCGTCCGGGCACTCGATGCACATCCACACGCCCCAGCTCTGTATGCAGCTCTCGTAGGGGGCCTGGCAGTAGCAGCACTCGGGGTCGCATATGTTCGGGGTTTCGCACCCCCACGTCACCTGGTTGCAGATCTCACCCAGGCCGCAGTGGGCGCTGGTCAGGCACTCGACGCAGGTGCCGTTGTGGAGGTATGGCGCCGGCGGCAGGCACTCGCACATGTCCTGGTCCGGGATGCAGACGTCGAGGACCTCCCCGTCCACGGTCTCGGCTGAGACGCAGGAGTACCAGGGAAGACAGGGCTGCTTTGGGATCGCTGAGCACTCGGAGACGCATGTAGGGACTTCGCCCAGGACCGCCGCGCAGCGATTCACCACCCACAGAATTCCGCCGGGGCAGTCCGCGTCGGTCTCGCAGGGCTGGCACGGGGGCCCTAGAGGCTCAGGGATGCAGTAGAAGGCGAGGTCGGTTCCGTATAAATCAGAGATCGTGCACGTCCACCCCTCCGGGCACTCCTCGATACAGGGCTGGAGGCACTCCATAGACGGGATACACTCCGGCGGCGCGCTCAACCAGCCGGGGCAGTACTCGCTGCACGTCCTGCCGGAGATGCCGCCGTCACAGCAGGAGAGGGCTCCAGGCTCCATGGGTTCGCCGCCGCAGCACTCGCCGCCGCAGCCGTCGTCGCCGCACTCCTTGCCCGCGCAGTCGGGCGTGCAGACGTCGAGCTTCGTGTCTGAGACCGCTGTGTCAGCGCCTGGTCCCCCGTCAGCACTCGGGACTGCATCCTCTCCGGGGAGGGTGTCGAGCCCTGCCCACGCTCCCGTGTCCTGCCCGTTCCCCTCCTGCGCATCTCCTGAGCCGGGCGAGGGCTGCGGGTTGGACTCCAGGCACCCGGCCGCCAGCCACGTCAACACGGCGATCAGGGCGAGCGTCGTTCTGGTCATCCAGGTTCGTGGACTCATCGGCTCCTCCTTCATCGCCCCTGCTCACAGAGCGGCAGGTAGGGTTCACCGAGAGACTCCTCCAGACTCGGGCATTCCTGCGTCCAGCCCTCCGTCCGCAGCATCATCGCGGGACCGCCGTGACAGTCCGCGACGACCACGGTCTCGTGATCGGGGGACAGGTAACAGGTCCACACCATCTCGCAGAAGTCGTTGAACCCCTCTTCGGTCCCGAAACAGCCGACCAGCGTCGGCTCCTTGGACGTAAGACACTGCCCGGCTTCATCGAAGTCGTAGCCGAACACCGCCTCACAGCGTCCGGCGCCGGAGTCCGCTGTGGCGTCTTGCTCACCGCCGGGCTCCTGCGCCTCGTTCTCACAGGCAGAAGCTGTCACGACGAGGAGGACGAACACTGAGAGTGTCGTTGACACGCCCGTCCGATTTCGGACCTTCCCCTGGAGCCGGCGGCGGCCGAGCCAGAGGAGCCAGACCCCGGCGAGGACTGTCAGCCCGGTGCTTCCGCCACTCTCCGGGCTTGCTGCGCAGCCCTTCTTGCCGCCCTCGCTGCTCAGGATCCCCCCCGGATTCACGAGCTTCTCGCCGCTCCCCGGCGCTGGATCGGAGTCCCCGCCCCCGCTGCCGCCGGTCCTCCGCATCGGCAGGTACTCCCACCCCGGCGGGTGGCAGTACCCGGTCTCCTCCTCTGGGAACAGCAGGCAGGCCCAGCCCGCTGGGCAGTCGCCGGCCGCGTCGCACTCGATGTCCGGCGGCATGCAGCCGGTGTCGACGACCTCGCAGCCGGTCCGCGGGACGTCCTCGCAGACCAGATCGAAGCTCGTCCAGCAGTCGCAGGCCCGGCAGGCCTCGCCCGTAATGTCCCCGCCCGGGCAGCCGCATTCCGGGCACTTGCCGTAGCCGCCGCCGGTGCACCGGAGCCCGCCCCCCTCGCACTCCACCTCCTGGTGGCAGATCAGCCCCTCGGTGCAGTCCTGGTCCTTCTCGCAGTCGGTGAGGGGGAAGACGCAGAGCTTCCAGGGCGCCTCGCCGCAGGCCAGGGGCTCGTCACCGCTGTCGAAGGGGCACAGACATCCGGGGCAGGTCGGGACGAACTCGCAGGACGGACACTTGCAGTGTGGTCGAGCCCAGGCACCGGAGGGCTCGCCGCAGCCCACGGAGACCTCCTTGCATTGGAACCCGAGGGGGCAATCCCCGTCCGCTTTGCAGCTCAGCCCGAGCCAGGCCTCGTCGAAGGTCACGTCGTCGTCGTCCGTGTTCGCGCAGGTCCCGGTAGGGAGCGGCTCGCCAGCCTCCCAGTCCGGCGTCAAGCAGACCTCGCCCTCGGGGCAGTCCGCGTCGGACACGCACTCCTCGCCCTCGGCCAACGCGGTCGATGGAAGCATCACGAGGTGGCCCACAACCATCAGTAGTGCGGCGGTGCATGCCACTTGCTTCATGGTTCCAACCTCCAGGCTCCACCCGTTCTTCAGATCCGGTCGAGTCATTCCTCCTCCGGCTCCGGAACGCAACTCCCTTCAATGCAGGCGGCTTCGGCGGGAGGGGCTCCAGCATCACAGCAACTGTGGCCGCCGGCACCCCCACACTCCAGCTCCTGCCATGCATCGGTGAGCGAGTCGAGATCAGCCGCGGTCAGAGACAGGTCCGTGTACTCCACGCACCTGTCCCTCATCTGGCAGTCGACCTGCAACACCTGGCAGTCCGTAGCGACCGAGCAAGTCTTCGCACCGGCCACGAGGGCCTCGTAGTCGGCCTCGTACCCACCGCAGGGATCTCCGTCATCGCAGCCGACCCCGAAGAACGCTGTGATGACCAGTGTACCGAGGAGGCGGAGGAAGTGGATGTTCTTCTTCATCAATTGCTCCTTGGTCAGTTGACGCTCTCCCCGCACACCGGGAACATGTTCATGAACTCCTGAGGAACCTCGTCGACGACGTCCTCACAGTTCACCCAGCCGAACTGCTCCTTCAAGTAGGTGATGACGTCCGGATGGGTGACCTGGTTCGGGTTGATGACGATCAGATTGTGCTCCGGGGAGATGTAGCAATGGCGGTCCAAACCGGGGCTCTCGATGCATGGGTCCAGGGGGATACACCCGAGGTCGGTCGGGATCTGGTTCGCCGGGATGCACTCGTGCTCGAGGTCGAACGTCAGCGCCACCGTCTCCGCACAGGTCGGCGAACACTCGGACGACGCGTCGGATTCGTACGCACTGCCTGCACATGAGGAGCTGGTCACTGCGTACAGCCCGATGATGATTCCTCGCATCCATGGCCCCCTGTGGTTCATCAGAACGGATACCCCTCCTCCCCCGGAAGCATGTCGTCGTAGAAGATGAGGTACGCCTCTCCGTGCCGACTGACGCAGGTCGTCCAGTAGTACAACCCCTCGCTGTCGTCCAGGTGATCCCGGAGGAATTCCCTGACCTGTCCTGCCAGCGGTGATTCGATGGACGTGGTCCCGTGGCCTCCCTCCTGGAGGTCGCCGGGAAAGGCAGGCTCGTCGAAGGGCCAGGGGATGGCGTTGGAGAGATCGCAGTCCCAGAACGGGTCGTCCATCGGCTGCACGCCGAGAAGGATCCGGTCGGTCTCGACGATCTCGCCCGGGAGTTGCCGGAGGGGGAGCAAGGCCCCGAAGAGGTCAGCCAGCGCATCGGGCGGGGGGGTCTCCCATTCCTCCGGATCCACCTCGCTCTCCGGACATCCGCCAAAGAGGCTGAAGCAGCTGGCCGTCACCTGAAAGTCTGGGAGCCCGACGTAGATCGCCTCACTCGGACCGTCTATGAGGGGGCAACGCTGGTAGTCTCCCCCGTCATCCGGGTGAACCGCCGCTGCCAGTTCCAGGAGTTCAGAGAAGGTCTCCTTTGGGACCGTTCCCTCCCGCCAGATACGATATCCCAGAGTCGGGATCGTCGTTTGGTCCAGGTACACGAAGTGGCGATCGCCGAAGACGTACAGAGTGAGGTCGGGGTGGTGGCTCCAGTAGAACATCTGCGCGCCTTCCTGGGCGAAGCCCCCGCCCCGGGCAATGGCGAACACCAGGGCGTCGGGCGCGAGGGAAGCAGGGTCGATGGGTTCAGCGGTCCCGACGTCACCCGAGGCCTCGGCAACAAGGTCAGCGGGACCAGGCTGCCCTGACCTCTGGGGACTGCACGAGTCCAGGAGGAGGACACAGACCACCAGCAGCACCCACCCCATCTTCATGGCGGACCTCATGCCATGGACCGTCGCATCCAGGACTTTCATCGTGCCCGCCAAATGAAGCGGCGGGCGAGACCGGCCACCAGAAGAAGCATGAGGACAATGATGGGCGTCTTCGAAGGAAACGACCCAGCGGTACATCCGCCACCTGCCCGACCCGGTTCGGTTCCCGTGTCAGGCAGTCCCCCAGGCCCAGTCAAGTCTTCTGGGCTCCCGGAGTCATCGGCCACATCACTAGGTTGGTCGTCCTCCACACCGGGACCGACGTCACTACCAAAGTCCCAGCAGAGTTCCACCGGCTCGGTGACTGCGCCCGCAATGTTGAAGGCGACGACATCGAAGCACGCTTCTCCAGTCGGGGGGCACCAGTCTTCATCATCCTCACAGAAAGGACCGGTCCACGTAATCGCCTGGACAGGACAATCCCAAGTGGTGAGGTACCGAGACTCACCTTTAGTGTCAAGCAACCCATAGTGAGTGGTGCCTGGTGCCTCCACGATTGAGAGGTAGTAGTGGCGTGCAGGACCGACATCGAAACAGTCCTGGCTGATCATCTGGTGCTTGCAGGTGCCGACCTCATAGGGTTCATCGTTCAAGTCAGATGGTTCCGCTGACATCTCGACGAGGACTGGCGGTGTAGGGAGCGGCGAGAGATCCTCGCTGGTCGTAAACGTCTGCGGCTGATAATCCTTTACGGTGTCTTCACAGGCCCTATCCGTACTACAGATCATCACGGTGTACGTGTACTGCGTCAAGGGATCCAAGTTGGGAAGGGAGTAGCTGACCCAGGACAACCCCTCCTCCTGGAACTCTGTCAACTCGACTCCCTCGAACGTCACGACTGGGTAGCACTCCACACCCGCCAGGAGCCAGAGACGAGCATCTAAGGGTACACCAGCCTCACCATTTGCCGGGATCGTGAACAGGTGTTCCGGTGCTTGCCACATGCAGGACGCCAAAGCCGGGGTACCGTAGCCAGCGACGAATAGACACGCCAGCCGCCACACCAGGCTCGCCCTTCGAATGAACCTCGCACCGTCTGATGGTAGAGCTCGATGTTTCACTCGCAGTCCTCCGGGCAGTTGCAGG
>JBDRIT010000239.1:0-3920 GCA_043815665.1 Pseudomonadota bacterium | reverse complement strand
AGTTCGACGCCGCCACGGAGCTGCTTGCGCGCTGGGACGGAGTGGACCCCCGGGTCCCGGGGCTCCAACATTGGGCCCGTGTGCGCTCCTCTCTGGGGCAACATGCAGCGTTCCGGGGCGATCGCTCGACAGCCGATGCGCTGTTCATAGAGGCCATTGGGGCGTTCCGGCGCCTCTCTGACCCGGAGATGGCGGCAGGGGAGATCCGCCAGACTGCGCACTACCGGGCCATCGCGGCCCTGGAGTGCGCTGAATGCGATGACGAGACCTTCCTTCGGCTGCTGGGGGACGCGGGCGTGGTCCTCTCCGACGACTCCGTCTCCGCGCTGGCGGCCTCCGACGTACCGGAGGACAAGTACCGCCACCACCTCCTTGTACGGAGCCTCTACGAGCGCGGCCCGGACGCCGCTGTCCGGGTCTACCTGACGACCCGGGACGAGTGGGCCTTCCGCGAGGACCAGGGCCACCCCTGGGAGCTCATCGCGGCGTACCGAGGCCTGCTCCTGGAGCGTTCCGGGTTGCGGGAGGAGGCGCTCCTCGAGTTGGAGCGAGGCGCTGTCCTGGCCCTGGGGGAGGGGCAGGGAACCACGCTGCGGCTCATCGGTGCGGTCCTCGCTACCCTCCACGCGTCCCTGTCCGGAGGCGAGATGCCGGCACGGGAGTTTCTGTCCGCCCTGATTCCGAAGCTCCCCGGCGCCCGCGACCGTATCGAGCGGTTGATCGAGGTCGCCGCGGGCGACACTGTTCAGGAGCCCGGGGAGATCCTCGCTGCCGTGCTCCCGTTCAACTTCCGGTAGTTCGTTGTCACGCATTCCGGTGCGCGGACGTCCCGGGATGGGAGGAGGCCTACATGAACGAGTTCGACGCGCAAGTCGAGCAGCTGTATCGCATCGCCAAAGGCGAGGAAACGTACGGGGACGGCGAACTCCACGAGCAGGCCGCCCGGTTCCGACGGGAACGTCTCCTGGAGGAGAGCGAGCGGCGCGCACGGGCGCGCCTGCTGGAGGATCACCCTGGCGTGGAGGGAGTCGACCTGCTGATCAGCATGGCCGGACTCTCCCCCGAGACCACCATCATGGTCACGCGGCTGCTGCGACCCCGGAAGCTCGTCGTGGTCTCTTCATCGGAGGCCGGTGAGGGGATCGACGTCATCGGCGAGAGGCTCATCGGCGAGGGGGGGCTGCGGCAGCAGGACTTCCACCGGGTGGAATGCGATCCCACCAATGCGTTGGAGATCTACAAGGGGGTTCAGCAACACATCAAGCGCCTGCGGAGCCGTGAGGCTGCGCCGACGATCTTCGTTGACATCACCGGCGGAAAGAAGGTGATGAGCGCGGCGGCCGCCCTGGTAGCGTGGCAGTTGGATCTCCCCCTGTGCTACCTGGACGGAGCCTACGACCCGTCGTTGCGACAGCCCCGCCCCGGGACCGAGCGCCTACGGTTTATCGGCAACCCCAGCGCGCTGTTCGGTGACCAGGCACTAGCGGCGGCGTTGAAGCTCATCGACTCCGGTGCGTTCCGCGCGGCTGCGGCCCAGCTCGACGATCTCGTCGAGCGGATCACGGAGCCGATCCAGGCCCGGTTTTACAGCGCCATCGCTCGCTTCTACGCGGACTGGTGCGACCTGGACCTGGAGCATCTCGAGAGCGCCGCCCATCGGCTCGAGGAGCTGCTCTCGGATCATCGGGTGCGCCTCGAGCGGGGCTCGTCCCGGCGCTTGCGCCGGCAGGTCGACTTCTCGCGGAGGCTCTGCGAGGGGCCGTCGCCGGACTTCCTCCTGAGCCACTTCCTCCTGGCCGAGCACTACCACGCCAGAATGGCCCGCCGGGACTTCGCCGCGTTGCTGTACTACCGCACCCTGGAGGGCTGCTTCTCGGAGCGGCTCCGGAGCGCGTACGGTGGCTTCGATACGGCGGCCCCGGAGTACCACCTCTTCGACATACCCGAGGGGGAGCTCCTTGGGCGTTATCACGAGGTTGCGGCCGAGGTGTTCCCGCGCTTCAGCCCAGCGACCGCGCTTCCGGGGAAGCTGGGATTCATGACCGCGGCACTCCTGCTACACATCGTCGGGGATTCCCTGCTCAATCGGGCGAAGTTTTCAGATCTGAAGGGACTTCGGCACTTATTCAACGTCGGGAACGCGCGCAGCCTCTCGGTGCTGGCCCACGGACACGAGACCATTGGCACGGAGGAGATAGCCAAGCTCCAGCACGCGGCGCGGGCCGTGCTCCAGGCCCTGTGGTCCCTTCGGGACGGCGACGAGGACTTCGGCGAGTGTATCGAGGAGCTGAGCTTCCTGCGCTCGGGGGACATCATTCCGTCACGGAGCGCGGGGTAGGGACGTCTTCCTCGGTGGAGCGAGCGAGAGGAGGGAGCATGGACCAACCCAAGCGGCGATTGCAGGAACGATGGTTCAACGAGACCGTACAAGCCCACCTGGACGGTGTTGCCCTGGACGTACCGCCGCTTCATCTCGCTATCTCGCACTATCCGAATCAGTCTGGGGCATCCGAGATGGACCTGGTGCGCAGGGACCTCGGACGCGGGGTGCGGCTTCTGCGGCTGAAAGGGGACGGCGGCCACTACTACATCATTACGGGGGAGCGATACAAAGTCTTCGTCAACACGAAAAAGGGGATGGACTCCTCCCATCTGCTTGCGACCCTGTCCAGCATCAAGGAGATCGATGGGTTGCCCCCCCGCGGCAGGGTCCGGATCGGAATCAGCTTCCACCCGATCCAGCAGGAGGTGTCCTGCGATATCGACGCGCTGTATGAGACCATCGTCGGGGCTGAGAGGAAGGTCCAGGAGGCTCTTCGAGGGCCCCTGAAAAAAGATCCCTCCCTGGCAGTATCGTCCGGCCTCCACGGGGAGATCCGGAAGCGCTACGGGCTCCTTCGGGCCATGTTCGGCGTCCTCGAGCGGAAGACGAAGGAGCTGCAGAGCTGGAGCGGCCGAGCCACCGTGCTCGGGGAGGCGGAGGGGCCGGACGGAGCCGGGGGTGTCGACGACGAGGAGGCTCCGGTGATCCTGGCGCTCGCAAAGGGTGCGAAGGTCCCCCGGGACCTGCGCCAGATCAAGCTCCGGTCTGACTCGAAGGGGGCCCCGGACGAACCCTTCCGGGCCACAGTGCGCGACCAGGACGAGGAGCGCGGGACCCTCGCATTGGATCCCGTCGACGGCTGGGAGCCAACCGATGGCGAGGCCGTGCGGATCGACGCGATCCCCCGCTTCTCCATGAAGAACCACGCACGGGCCCTGCAGAGCCTGCTCTCCGAGGAGGTCGTAGGTTCCTGGGAGGCCCTGGCGACCCTGCTGGTGGACCCCAAGGCCCTGGACATGGACTTCGAGCGGATTCCCCCAGATCACTACTTCTACGAGGAGGGGGCCACGAGCCGGCGCCTGAACCCTGAGCAGCGCGCAGCGGTGGCCGGCGCGTGCTCCACCCCCCACGCGTTCTTTATCCAAGGCCCCCCAGGGACCGGGAAGACCACGGTGATCGAGGAGGTGATCCGCCAGCTTGTGGCCCGCGGGGAGCGTGTCCTGATGCTGGCGCCGACACACGTCGCGATCGACGAGGTCCTGGCCCGCATCGACAAGGAGGAGCAGGACAGCGGCCGCCAGAGCGCGGTCCGTCCCCTCCGCCTCAGCCACGACGACTCGAAGATCCGCGCGTCGCTGCGCAAGTACTCGGAGGCCCAGAAGCGACACGAGTGCCTGGCCCAACTCCTGCGCCGCCCGGACGACGCGGCCCTCGACCCGGACCCGAAGGAGGCGCAGCGGCACGCGCAGCGTTTCGAGGCGGCCCTCACGGCCCATCAGCAGCTGGACGTAGCGGCGGTTGACCTACAGCGCCACCGGTCCGAGCAGGAGCGGCTCGAGGCCGAGCAGACCAGCGAGGACGCGGAGCGGGACAAGGC
>JBDRIT010000238.1:0-29217 GCA_043815665.1 Pseudomonadota bacterium | reverse complement strand
GGGCTTGCAGGCGCCGCCGCCGTAGCCGCCGCCGCCGCCGCCGCCGTGGCTGTTGCCCACGGTGCCGCCGCCGCCGTAGCCGCCCTGCTCGCTGCCGCTGCCGCTGCCGGCGGGGTTCAGGAGGACTGCGTTCCAGCCCTTGCCGAAGCACGGGTCGACGGTGCCGTTCGCACCATCACATCCGCCGGAGTTGGTGTTGGTGGTCTCCTGGGTGCCGCAGCCCACGGTGACCCCGTCCCTTCCCGTGGCGTAGCCCGGGCTCCCGCCGCTGGTGCAGATCGCGCCGCCGCCGCCGCCGCCGGCCGCGAGCATCAGCGCGCTGCCCGCGCTTCGCCAGACGAAGGAGCCGCCGCCGCCGGTCCCGGACTGGTTCGCCGTGTCCGAACCCCGGTTCTTGCCCCGCTGCCCCACGACGACCTTGAGGACCTCGCCGGGGACGACGTCGAAGCTGCCCTTCATGCGGGCGCCCTTGCCGCCGGGCTGGGAGCACGGGTTGTTCTTCCCGCCCTGCGCGCCCCAGGCCTCGACGGTGACGGACTCGATGCAGTCGGGCACGGTGAAGTTCGTCACAGAGAGGGACACGTTGAAGGTCTGGGACCCGGCCGCCACCTGGCAGTCGGTGACGCACTCCCCGGCCGCACAGTGCATCTCAGCACCACAGAGGGTGCCGTCCTCCACCGGCGTATGGACGCAGCCCGTGTCCGGCGTGCAGGTGTCGAGGGTGCAGACGTTCAGGTCCTCGCAGAGCAGCGCGCCCCCCGGCACGCAGGCGCCGTCCGCGCACACGTCGCCGTCGGTGCAGGCGTCGTTGTCGGTGCAGGGCGCGCTGTTGGGGGTGTAGGTGCACCCGGTCTGGGGACTGCAGCCGTTGTCGGTGCAGAGGTTGGCGTCATCGCAGATGATGGGCACCCCGCCGCCGCAGGCGCCGCCGCTGCAGAACTCGTTCGCGGTGCATGCGTTCAGGTCGTTGCAGGGATCGGTGTTGGCCACGTGGATGCAGCCCACGGCCACGTCGCAGTAGTCGTCGGTGCAGGGGTTCTCGTCGTCGCAGCCCACCGCGTCGCCCTGGCACTGGCCCGCGACGCAGTGGTCACCGCTGGTGCAGGTGTTTCCGTCGTCGCAGGGGGCGGCGTTGGGGACGAACTGGCATCCCGTGAGGGCGTCGCACTCGTCGTCGGTGCAGGGGTTGCCGTCCGCGCAGGGGAGGGCGCCCCCCGCGATGCACGCGCCCAGGTGGCAGTGGTCATCGATGGTGCAGAGGTCCCCGTCGTTGCAGGGGGCCTGGTTCAACGTGAAGACGCAGCCCGTGGCGGGGTTGCAGGCGTCGTTGGTGCAGAGGTTCCCATCGCTGCAGGGCGTCGCCCCTCCGCCCACGCAGACCCCGCCCTGGCACATGTCCCCGGTGGTGCAGGCGTTGCCGTCGCTGCACGCCACGTTCACGGGGGAGTGCAGGCACCCGACCAGCGGGTCACAGGCGTCCGTGGTGCACGGGTTGCCATCGTCGCAGCCCAGGGTGTCGCCGCCGCCCACGCACTGGCCGCCGACGCAGAGGTCCCCGGTCGTGCAGATGTCCCCGTCGGTGCAGGGGGCGTTGTTGGGGGTGAAGGTGCACCCGCTCTGCGGGTCGCAGGCGTCGTCGGTGCAGGGGGTCCCGTCGGCGCAGGCCAGGGAGACGCCCGGGAGGCAGGCGCCGTCGTTGCACTGGTCCCCGATGGTGCAGGCGTCCCCGTCGTCGCACGCGTAGCCCTGGTGGTCTGCGCCTGTGACACAGGCGCCGGACCCTGGGTCGCAGGTCACCTCGGTGCAGATATCCCCGCCGACGGGCTCCGGGCAGACGACGAGAGAGTCGGGATCCACCTTGCACTGGTAGGGCAGGGAGTCGTTGTCGCAGAGCAGGGTTCCGTTGCAGAGGTCGCCGTCCTCGAGGGGCGCGCAGTCCGCGTCGGTGAGGCATTGGCAGTCCACCGCGAAGCCTCCGCAGGCCCCGCTGCTGCAGAGGTCCGCGACGGTGCAGGGGTCGCCGTCGTCGCAGGACGCCTGGTTGAAGGTGACCTGGCAGCCCCCGAAGCCGTCGCAGGAGTCGTCGGTGCAGGGGTCGTCGTCGTCGCAGACGATGGGCAGGCCCGTGCAGACCCCTTCCTCGCAGTGGTCCCCAACGGTGCACGCATCCCCGTCTACGCACTCGCCGCCGGCCAGGGACGCGTGGGAGCATCCCCCGGCGCCGTCGCAGCTGTCCGTGGTGCAGGGGTTGCCGTCGTCGCAGAGGTTGATGTAGTTCCCCCCCACCTCGAGGGGCTCGTCGGTGTCGCCGTCGCAGTCGTTGTCCAGGCCGTCGCAGAGCTCCTCGGAGGGCACCGGTGCGTCGCAGTCCGAGAGCCCCTCCGTGGTGCAGACCCGCTTCCCGTCGCAGGTCCCCGCCTCGCCCTCTACTGTGCAGGGCGTGAACAGGGTCAGGGCCACGGACTTCTCCGTGCAGGGGCAGACCCCCGCGTCGGCGACGCACTGCCGGGTCTCGACCCCGACCACGGTGTGGGTGTCCGCGCAGGAGAAGCCCCAGGGGCAGTCATCGTCCGTGTCGCACTGCCCGCCGCAGAAGCTCCCCTCCGGGCCGTAGTCCACGCAGACGTCGTCCGCGCCCGCCGCGCCCTTGCAGTCCGTGCCGGTGGCGCAGGGGAGGCAGAGGTTGGCGTGGCGGGAGATGCAGACCCAGACGAAGTCCGGCGCGGTGCCGGGGACCTGCTCGCAGCCCCAGCCCGGAGGGCACTCGGTCTGGCATTGCAGGGTGCAGACGTCCTCCCCCATGTGTCCGACGCACCACCCGGACAGGCAGTCGTCGTTGGTCTCGCAGGGGTCGAGGAAGCAGCCCTCCCCGGGCGCACAGCCCGGATCCAGGGTGTCCGGCGGGAGCCCCGTGTCTTCCCGGGTCGGCGCGTCCTCGTCTCCCCCGCCCGTGAGGTCAGGGTCCGGCTGCAGGTCTCCGGTGATCTGACTGTCCCCGGTGATCCCGTCCGCCGGCGGCTCGGCGGTGTCCGTGGACGTCGCGTCGTCGGCGCCGGCGCAAGCGGTCATGGCGGTCACGAGAAGGGCCAGCAAGAGCATACGTTTCATAGAGATCTCCTTCACCACGGGTCCGGCACAGGATACCCCTGTTTGCGTTCTGGAATCAATGCAGCACGCGGACAAAGAGGGTATGCTGTTCCAGGATTTGTGGCGGAGAGGGCGATGCCCAGGGGTTGGCTCCGACTGTTGATGGTGCTCGTTCTCGGCGCGCCGTCCTGCGGGGGACGTGACGACGCGGGTGTGGAGGTCTCTCCGGACCTGGCGGGGATTGACGTCGCGACCGATGCGGCCCACGACGCGCCCACCGCCGATGTCCTCGACGGGGTCGACGCGTTCATCCCCCAGTGCCGTGGCGACGACGAGTGCGGCGGAGCGGAGATCTGCCGGGGGCAGGTCTGTCGTGCGCCGGTGTACCCTGCCGTCCTGCCCGCGGCGACCCAGCGGGCCACCTATGCGCTGAACTCCGAGAACGTCCTGATCAGCGGCAAGGAGATCCGGCCGGCGGGGATCGCTGTCTTCGTCGGCACCCAGCCGGATCGCATCGCCCTGACCCCGGACGGCCGCTACGCGGTCACCAACGACGCGACCTGGGGCTCCAAGGCCCTGGTCCTGGGGGAGGATGCCCAGGGCATGCCGGGGGACTACTTCCTCCGGACCATCGATCTCGAGACCATGGCGGTGGTCTCCGAGGTGGCCCCGGACACCGGCCGCCTCTGGCATGGCCTCACCCTCCATGTCGGCCAGGACGGTTTGCGGGTCTATGCAACCAACGGAAACGGGCAGGGCCTCCACGAGTTCGCGCTGGACGGGGACGGACAGCTGGTCTGGCTGCGCACGATCCCGTTTCCCGGCTGCTACACCACCGACGTGGTCCTGAACGCCGCGGGGGGGCGGGCCTGGGTCACCTGCCTCACGAGCATGGTGGTCGAGCTCACCGGCCGGGTCATGGTCCTGGATCTGGAGTCCGAGATCGTCACCGAGACATCCGGGGCCCTCCCCGGGGCCTTCTCCCTGCACCTGGCGGAGGACCTCGACCTCCTCTTCGCAGCCAGCATCGCCCAGGAGGTTCGGACTCCCGGGGGGGATCCGGTCTGGGCCCTGGATCCCGAGACCCTGGAGGTGGTCGAGACCCTCCACGTCGGCCTGGGACCCGAGGGCATGGTCCGTGATCCGCTCACCGGCGATCTCTGGGTCGCCTGCAACCGCACCGACGATCTCTGGCGCCTGGATCCCGTGTCCCTGGAGGTCCTCGACTCCCTCTCCCT
Organism: Pseudomonadota bacterium; assembly: GCA_043815665.1. Lineage (GTDB taxonomy): Bacteria > Myxococcota_A > UBA9042 > CAIXZC01 > CAIXZC01 > CAZNWW01. The sequence goes on along the minus strand of JBDRIT010000238.1, from coordinate 24,892 downwards.
CCATGACGAGCCCATGCCCATCAAGGGGATGTACCCGGTCTGGCTGGATGTGGACGCGGAGTCCCGACGCCTCTACGTGGCCCTCTCCCATGAGAACGCGATCGGCGTCGTCGACCTGGAGACCCGGACCCTCCTGGGCCTGATCCCGACGGGCTGGTACCCCAACGACGTGAAGGTCTCCCCCGACGGGAGCTTCCTGGTGGTCTCCAACGGCCGCGGGGTGGGGGACGGCCCTGCGGACTGGCCCGGCCCCGGTCTCTACGGCCCGGGGCGGGCCTTGCGGGGGACCATCTCGCGCATCGAGGTCCCCGACGCGGCGGCCCTCGCCGCGCACAGCGCCGTGGTGGCCGAGGCCAACGACCGGCAGGCCCGGTACTTCGACTTCAGCCTGGGCAACGACACCCCCCTGCCGAGCCCCGGCGAGGCCCCCGGGAGTCCCGCCATCGATCACGTGTTCTTCATCCTCAAGGAGAATTTCTCCTTCGACTGCGCCTACGGGGACTACGAGGGGGACGTGGACGGGAACCCGGACTGGGTCCTCTGGACCGAGGACGTGATCCCCGAGCAGCGCAAGCTGGCCCGGGAGTTCGTGCTCCTGGACAACTTCTACTGCCTCAGCGACTCGAGCCTCGACGGACATCAGTGGGCCGCCGCGGGGATCGAGACCGACTTCTACGAGAAGTACAACTGGTTCTCCTCGGGCTTCGGCACCATCGGGGTCTCGGTGACCCCGGGGGGATCGCCGGAGTCCCTGCACCTCATGGCGCATCTCGTGGGGCAGGGCATCGACGTCCTGGGCTTCGGGGGGCACGAGAACTTCGGCCTGGAGTTGATGTCGACCTACGCGCAGTACGTGGTCAAGGAGTACCACGGCAACACCGTGGAGGAGGTCACCGACGTCTCCCGCGCGGAGCTCTTCCAGCAGGAGTTCGCCGAGCGGCTCGCGGCGGGGACGGTCCCGGCGTTCTCCTGGATCTTCCTGGGGAACAACCACGGCTTCGGCCTCAAGGCGGGGCACCCGATCCCCGAGTACTGGATGGGCGAGAACGACAAGGCCGTGGGCATGGTGGTGGGCGCCATCGCCGCCAGCCCCCTCTGGGAGCGCTCCCTGATCATCATCACCGAGGACGACTCCCAGTCCGGGGACGACCACGTGGACAAGCACCGCAGCCCGACCCTCGTGGTCAGCCCCTGGGTGCGGCGGGGGACCGTCTCCCACGTGGTCTACACCATCAACAACCTCCACAAGACCGTGGAGCTCCTCCTGGGCTCCGCGCCCATGCACCGCCTCGACGACCAGGCCGTGGCCATGTACGACGTCTTCCTGGCGCGGCCGGACCTTACGCCCTATGTCCCGATCCTTCGGGACGTGCCCCGGACGATCTACGACGGTCGGGATCGGGAGCTCACCGAGATGAGCGCCCGCATGGACTGGTCGGAGATCGACCGGAACCCGGACGCGAACGTCCTGTACTGGAAGTACCGCAAGGGGACCGAGCCACCGAAGGGGACCTGGCGGTAGGCTCAGCCCGCTGGTACGCAGTCGAGATCTGGGGTGACCAGGGCGCTGGCGGTGCAGGTGAGGAGATCGGTGATCACCTGAAACACGAAGAGATCCGCGTCCTCGAGGGCCGGGGGCGGGTTGCCGAACTCGTAGGCGTGGCCGCTGGCGATCCCGTCCCGGAGGAGGGCGACGTACTTCGCGCCGCCGTCCGCGCAGTCCGGGCAGCCGTAGACGTCCTGGAGATTCACTCCGATCAGGGCCTCAGCGAGGGTCTTGGACTGCTCCAGGCCCTCCGCTGTGAGGACGCCGCTGGTGTCTGTGTAGATCGTGTCATCCCAGCCCGATGCCACCACCTGGACCACGGCGTCGGTCACGGTCAGGTCGGTCTTGCAGGGGCCCCCGCACATGCCGAAGGAGGACCCGCCGCCGAGGATCATCGTCCCATCTTGGGGGACGATGTCGGTGTCCGCGACGTCGGGGATGTCCCAGGTCTCGAAGAGGTCGGTGATGTCCATCGCGTCCCAGGTCTCGTAGCCGTCCCAGGTCTCGTAGCCGTCCCAGGTCTCGGCGATGTCGCCCGCGTCGTCGACGTCCCAGGCGTCGGACACGTCCATGGGCTCGGCCATGTCCCCGCCGATCACCGCGTCCTCTCCGTGGTCGAAGGTGTCCGAAGCGGGGGGCACCAGCGCGTCGTCCTCGGCGAGGCTGATGTCCGCCCCGCCGTTGTACCCGCCGGTGTCCTTCTGGCTCGGGGACGGCTGCGGGTTCGACTCCAGGCAGCCGAGGACGAGGAGGGCGGCGAGGAGGGGCGGAAGGATCAGCTTCATGTTCAATGTCCTGTCTGAGGTCCGGGGACAGGATACCGTGACGGGGGCGGGAGATCCAGACGGGGGAGGCCCAACAGGAACACGCGTAGAGATTCCGGGTTCGAAAGCTGTTGTTGATTACCAAACCCGGTGAAGGTACCGTCTTGCTGCACGACAATGAATAGAGGAGCCCCAGATGAAACGATTCCATCAGCTTGTACTTCATGCCGGGGTGCTATTCTTCGTGGTCGCCGGAGGCCAGGGCTGTGACTCCGGCGGGGGTCCCTCGGGGAACGAGCCGGACGACACAGCGACCGGGCCGGGGGTGGATACATCGACTGGACCGGGAGAGGACACCACCAGTGGCGTTGATGCGGGAGTGGGTGATACGACCTTGGTGTCGGACACGATTGGGGATGTCCCCGAGGCGTCCGACGTGGGAGGTGACTCCTACTACGGTGGCGACTATTACTACGACGACGACTACTACTACTGGGGTGACTACTACTACTGGGGCGACTACTACTATGGTGGGGACTCCTACTATGGCAGTGACACCTACACCGGTGGGGACTCCTCTACCGGTCCCTACGAGAACGATTGGGAGTTGGTCATGATCATTGACCACCCGGACAACACCATGAACACCTGCAACGCAGGCAATCCGGGCGCGGACATCGACGCGGTTGAGCTGTTCCGGGATGGTGACCTCTACGGATGGGCGAACGGCGTCGAAGCGATCGAGACCTCGAACTGGGGTGTGGACTGGCCCTGTAACAATGTCGACAACGACATGGACGATCCGGACGAGATGCTCGGTGCTGCGGACGGCGTGGCTGGTGATGGTCAATTCAGCGGATACTTCTCTCTGAACGGGCGCACTGTCTACCTGCTCATGTCGGAGATCTTCCAGAACGGCGACGAGCTGGTGGTCTACGAAATGTACAACGCGGACAACCCCGACGCGACGGTCGAGGACTATCAGGTCTACCTCGGGTACTACACCGACGACGGCGACATGGCGTTCACCGACGAGGCCTTCTCGAACTGGAACACCGGCATGGTGGCTGGCATGATCGACGGGCTCTGGTAGAGGCCTGGGTCTCTGCACGGGGACCAGCTCTGTTGGGTCGTCCGGCCCCCCCCTCCCGGCCTCCCCCCCCCGGGGACGGGGTGGGAGGTGCCGGTACTCCAATGGCCTCGAGCGAAGACCAGGGTCTGGAGGAAATCCACGGATTGGCGAGTGACCGGGAGCTTGGCGTGTACGGTGCCCAGGGTCCTCCCCCTCCTCGCTGCTTCGCAGCTCACCTCCCCAAAGGGGAGATTTTTTCCCTGCCAAGTGCAACCCACCGATGGCCTCGGCACCCTCCCGCTGCCCCCCCGAACGTCACAGCATGCACTGTAGAATCGCCCCCATTGGGGGCGACGTCGCCAGAGGCGACGGGGGGGAGGTTGGCCCCTCGAAACGTGAGTTAGCGGTTACATCAAGACCCCCCTCGACCCCCCGAGGGGGGAGAGAAGGAAGCCCGGCGAAGCCGTGCGACCGGAGCGGGGGGTTCAGCGGCGCGCGTTGGCTCCACTCGCGCATGTGAGCGGTCCAACGTCCCACATCGAACTACGGACCCAACGTCGATCGCGAAGAACCTGTTTTATGGCTCTACCTTGACCTTACACTCGGCACTGGGGCCTGCGTGAGCCGCAAGGCCCGAGGCTGTGCCGAGGGTGCGGAGCAGGCCCCCGGAGACGGGCCGGTGTAGACGAGTCGTGCGATGCCCGAGAGGTTCACCTGAGATCCTTCACTACTCCCGGGTGCGGAGCGCGGTGATCGGCTCCAACCCTGCGGCCTGACGGGCCGGGTGGATCCCGAAGACCAGGCCGATCGCGACGGAGATGCCCGTGGAGACCAGGGCCGCGTCCGTGGAGAAGAGCGCGCTGGCCCAGCCCATGTGGTTGGTGAGCCAGACCAGCGCAGCGCCGGTGAGGACGCCTACCAGCGCGCCGGCGAAGGACAGCAGGGCCGCCTCGGAGAGGAACTGGATCAGGATGTCCCGCCGGCGCGCCCCCACCGCGCGGCGGAGGCCGATCTCCCAGCGCCGCTCCCGCACGGACATGAGCATCACCGCGAGGATCCCGATGCCGGCCACGATCAGGGTGATCGCACCCACCCCGGTGACCAGCCGGGTGGTCGCGTTGGTGGTCTCCAGCTCGGTCTCGAGGAGGTCCGCCTGGTTCTGGATGTCGAAGTCGTCGTCGATGCCCTCGTCCAGGTGGTGCCGGGCCCGCAGCAGGGTCCGGATCTCGGCGCTGCGTGCGGCCATGGCTCCCGTGTCGGGGACCCGGACGTAGATCATCTCGATCCAGGTGACGTGGAAGACCCGGCGCATGCCCGTGTCCAGCGGGATGAACGCGATGTCGTCCTGGTCGGCGCCGCTGGCGTCGGAGCCCTTGGACGTCGCGACCCCGATCACCTGGAAGGGAAGGCGGCCGATGGTCACCATCTCCCCCACGGGATCCTGGCCGGGAAACAGGGTCTCCGCCACGGTGGCGCCCAGGACCACCACGGTTCTCCGGGCGTTGGTCTCGCTGTCGTTGAAGAGGCGGCCCGTGGCGGCGTCGATGCCCTTCACGGTGAAGCCGGCGGGCTCCAGGGCCTCCACCTTCGTGCTGGTGGTGGCTGCGCCGACCTTCAGGACCTGGGGGCGGGAGATCGCCGTCGCGACCGCCGCGCTGTCGGTGCACTCGTGGGCGATCGCCTTCGCGTCCTCCGGGGTGAGGGTGGTGACGGAGGAGATCTGGTGCTCCTGCTTCCCCCAGCGGTGGAACTTGCCAGCGCGGACCACCAGGAGGTCCGTGCCCATGGCTCGGAACACCTCGCGGAGCTCCGCATTCATTCCGTCGCCGATGCTCGAGATGAGGATCATGGCAGCGACCCCCACCACCACGCCCAGGATGCTCAGGCCGGTCCGCAGCCGGTGGGCCGTCAGGATCGATACGGAGAGGACGAGGTTCCGGGCCTGCTTCATCGCAGCGCCTCGACGGGCTGGAGGTTCGCGGCGCGCCGGGCGGGGAGGGTGCCGAAGCCGATCCCCACGATCACGGAGAACCCCGCGGCCATGGCGAGGCCCGTCCACGAGAAGGTCGCCGGCATGTCCTCCACCAGGCGGCCCACGATCCAGGTGACCGCGTAGCCCAGCCCCGTCCCCATGATCATCCCGAGGAGGTTCACGACCACGGACTCCACCAGGAGCTGGGAGAAGATGTCCCGGGCCGAGGCGCCGAGGGCCCGACGCAGCCCGATCTCCGAGGTCCGCGAGCCCACGGAGACCAGCATGATGTTCATGAGCACCGCGCCGCCGACCACCAGGCAGAGGAGGGCCAGCGCGCCCAGGAGGATCGAGAGCTGGTTCACCGTGGCCATGCGGAACTCCATGATGTCCCCCGCGGTGAACACCATGAAGTCGTCCTCCTCGCCCGGGTCGATGTGGTGCCGCTCCCGGAGGATCGCCTCGACCTCCTTCGCCTGCGCGTCGATGCGGTCCAGGTCCTCGGTCTGGATGTTGATCCCGTTGACGTAGTCCACCCGGTCCAGCCGTCGCATCGCGGTGGAGAGGGGCAGGAGGATCAGATCATCGCGGTCATGGCCGGGCCCGGCGGCCCCCCGGGGGACCAGGGTCCCGATCACCCGCAGGCTGACCCGGTTCGCCTGGATGTTCTTCCCCACGGGATCCTCGCCGGAGAAGAGCGCATCGATCACGGTCTGGCCCAGGACGCAGACCCGTCGCATCTGCTCCTCGTCCCGCGCGTCGAAGGCCCGGCCCCGGTCGATCTCCATCTCCCGCATCTCGAAGATGTCCTGGGTGACCCCCACCGCGCGGGTGGTGGTGTTGGCGCTCTTGTACTTCACCGCCGTCTCGTGGGTGCGGTACATGGGGCTGATGAGGCCCAGGCCCTCCACCTGCGTCGCGATCGCTTGCGCGTCGGGGATCTTGAGGGTTGTGTCGCGGAGCCCCGTTCCGGTCTGCTGCATCCCCCCGGCGCGGACCCGGATCATGTCGTAGCCGAACATCTCCAGGCGCTGCTCCAGGGTGGTCCGCGCACCGTCGTTCATGGCCATGACCACGGTGAGGGAGGCGATCCCGAGGATCGTCCCGGTCATCATGAAGAGGGTCCGGAGGGGGTGCTCGGACAGGGCCCGGAGCCCCTCCCGGGCCAGGCGCGCCGTCTTCAAGGCCCGCACCCCTCGCGTCGTCGATCGGCGACGATGCGGCCGTCCACCATCTCGAGGATCCGGGAGGCGCGGGACGCGGTGTCCGGGTCATGGGTCACCATGATGATCGAGTGTCCCTGGGCGTGGAGCCGCGTGAAGAGATCCATGATCTCCGAGGTGCTGTCCCGGTCGAGGTTCCCCGTGGGCTCGTCCGCAAAGAGGATCCGCGGCTCCGCGATCAGGGCCCGCGCGATCGCGACGCGCTGCTGCTGTCCCCCGGAGAGCTGGCCGGGCTGATAGTGCATGCGGTCGCCCAGCCCGACGAGCCCGAGGAGCCCCTCGGCCCGGGCCTTCGCGTCCCCCGGGTACTTGCGGGCGTAGACCAGGGGCAGGAGCACGTTCTGGACGGCGTTGGCTCGGGGCAGGAGGTGGAACTGCTGGAAGACGAACCCGATCTTCTCGTTGCGGACCCGGGAGAGCTCCTCGTCCGAGAGGCCCGTCACGTCCCTCTCATCCAGGTGATAGGTGCCGCCGGTGGGGCGGTCCAGGCAGCCCAGGAGGTTCATGAGGGTGGACTTCCCCGTCCCCGACGCGCCCATGAGCGCGACGTACTCCCCCTCGGCGACGTCCAGGTCGATGCCCTGGAGCACCCGGGTCTCCAGGCTCCCGCTCCTGAAGGTCTTCTCGATGTCCCGGAGCCGGATCAATGCCCCCTCCTCGAGCCCTCGCCGCTCTCGGGCTTCTTCGGCGCGGGGGCCTTGTACACCACCGTCTCCCCCGCCTCGAGTCCCTCGAGGATCTCCACGAACTCCCCGTCGTCGAGGCCCGTCCGGACCTCCCGCTGCGCCGCCCCGTCGTCCCCCTCGACCTGGACCACGCTGACTCCGGCCTTGCGTTGGACCGCCCGCATGGGCACGGAGAGGGCGCCGTCCCGGCGGTCCGCGTGGATGGTGACGTTCGCGGTCATCTCAGGGCGGAGGCGGCCGACGAAGTCGTCGGTGATGGTGAGGACCACGTCGTAGTACACCACGTTGTCCTGGAGGATCGCGGTGGGATGGATCGCCTCGACCTTGCCCTTGAACACCGTGGAGGGGAACGCATCCACGGTGAACGTCGCCGGCATCCCGGCCCGCACCTTGCCGATGTCCACCTCGTCCACGTAGGCGTCCACCTGGAGGCGGGTCAGGTCCACCACGGTGACGAAGGTGGGCGCGCTCAGGCCCGCCGCCACGGTCTCCCCCTCCTGGGTGGTGATGGTGCCCACCACCCCGTCGATGGGAGAGCGCACCGTCGCATAGGAGAGCTTGATGCCGGTCTCCTGGAGCGCGGCGCGCAGCTGGGGCAGCGAGGCCTCGAGGATCGCGACGTCAGCGGCGTAGCCGGCCTCCAGCGCGCGGAGCTCCGTGGCGGCCAGCGCGACGGCCTCCTCGGTCTTGCGGATCACGTCCTCCTGGAGCGCGATGTCGGTCTCCAGGGTGGTGAGGGTCGTCTCGAGGACCTCCTCCTGGACGAGGACGTCCTGCGCCAGCCGGGTCTTCGCAAGGCGGCGTTGGGCTCGGGTCAGGGAGACCCGGGCCGCGGCGGTCTCCAGATCCGAGGAGGCGCGATCCAGGGACTGCTCAGCGAGCATCCCCTGGCCGAAGAGCGTCTCCATCCGTCCCAGGTCCTTCGCAGCGAGGACCCGGGCAGCCTGCTCCCCCCGGATCTGCTTTCCGGCGACCGCGACCTCCTCCGCTCGTTCCGCGCGCAGCGCAGCCAGCTGAACGTCGTCGGCCCGGCGTGCTGCGTCGCCCCGGGCCAGGATCACCACCAGACGGCTCCGCTCCGCGTCCAGATCGACCTCCCGCTGACTCGCGAGCGCCAGGGCGCGGCCGTGGTCCGCGTCGAAGCGGGTCCTGGCCGCGAGGATTCGTACCTGGATCTCCGCAACCTGGGCTTCCTTCTGCGCGACCTGGGCCTTGAGGTCCTCGTGCTCGATGCGGGCCAGGACCTGGTTCTTCTTCACGGGGTCGCCGATGCGCGCGGTGAGCTCCTCGACCCGTCCGGAGATCCGGGCGCCCACGTTCACCTGGGCGCCGACCTCGGGCTTCACGGTCCCTGTCGCAAGGATCGTGGAGACGAAGTCCCGGGTCTCGACCGTGGCGGTCATGGTGCCGCCCCCCATCCCGGGGCCGCCCCCGGCCTTCGCCCCCCAGAAGTGGCGCACCGCTGCGTAGCCGCCGCCTCCGAGGAGGGCCAGGATGATCAACCAGAACAGGAACCGCTTCATGGTCTCCCTCCGGTTTCGCCGGTGGTGGTGGGTTTTTTTGAGAGGACCCGTCCCACTGCGCGCTGAAGACGGGACACGGAGAGCAGTCGATTCAAGCGGGTCTGGAGGAGGCCCAGGCGGGCGTTGGCGCGCCCGGCCTGCGCCACGAGGACCTCGCCGATGGTCCCCGTGCCGGCCTTGTAGTCCGCCTCCGCGAGGGCCACCGCCTCCTCCGCCGCCTCCAGGAGCGCGGCCATGGCCTCCGCGGTCGCCGCCGCGTCCACCGCGGCGGCGTGGGCGGCCCAGACCTCGAACTGGACGTCGGTGATCGCGTCGGCCAGCTCGGCCCGGGCCCGAGCTTCATCGAACTCCGCGCCGCGGATCGTGTGGGTGGTGCGCAGCCCCCGGAACAACGGCAGGTTCAGCCCCACGCCCACGGCCCAGGGACCGGTGAGGTCGCCCCGGGTGTCCCAGGTCCCGGCGAGGGACGCGTCCGCGGAGATTGTGGGGAGATGGGCCGCCCGCGCGACCCGGGTCGCCGCCAGGGCCTCTGCGATGCCGGCCCGGGCCTGCCCCAGCTCCGGGCGGTGGGCCAGCGCGTCGTCGATGAGGCGATCCACCGCAGGCAGGACCTCGGCGACTGCGGTCTCCGAGAGGGGGACGATCTCGGGTGCTGTGCGAAGGTCCACACCCATGGCCCTGGCGAGATCGCCGCGGGCCCGGGTCACCCCGGTCGCCGCGGTGGTCCGCTGGATCTCGACCTCCCGGAGGGTGGCCCTGGCCTGGACGACGTCGTACTTTCGGGCGAGGCCCACCTCGAAACGCGCCGCCGCCAGGCGCTGCTGGTAGTCCGCCTGCAGGATCAGGTCCTCCACGGCCTCCCGGGTCCACAGCGCGCCCTGGAGTCCAAGCCAGGCCTCCTCCACGTCGAGGGCCACGTCCAGGAGGGTCGCCCGTTCATGGAGCGAGGCTGCGTCCAGGCGTGCCCGGGCGCCGTCGAGGGTCCCCTGTCGGCTCCCGTCGAAGATCAGATAGCTCAGGGTGAGGCGGGCGGTGGTCCCGAAGCCGGGGTCCGCGGTGGCCCCCGCACCGCCAAGGATCCCCGAGGTCCCCGCGTCGACGCCGAGATCCGCGGTCGGCAGGTACGCTCCCATCGCCACGGAGATGTCCGTCTGTGCGGACTGCGCCGCCAGGTAGGCTGCCCGGGTCTTCGGGTTGTGCTCCAGGGCGTGGTCCACGCAGGCCGCGAGGGACATGGGACCTCGGGGCGCAGTTGGGGTCTCCTGGGCGACGGAGACCTCAGCGAGGACGAGGAGAGCGATCAGACAGGGGATGAGTCGACCGGGCACGGGGCCTCCCTGGGGAATCGTTTCGTCCCGTGGGATCCCGCCAGGACCCCGATTGTTAACGGGGAGGATACGCCGGGATCACGGTGCGCCAAAATCAGCGACCTTCCGCCCCGGCATCGAAGAGCGCGACCTTGGGGTGGGTCGAACGGAACCAGCGCCCTCGCTCCCGGAGCCGCACCCAGGCGTCGTCGACGCGGGCCTCCCAGCGGGATCCGGTCCACCGGAGCGCGTCCACGGCGCCTCCATCGGTCGCCCCGGGGACCCCGGTCCTCAGCAGCTCACGGGACTCCTCCGGCATGTGATCGGGCCACCGGAATCGCCCCAGATCCGCGACGCGGATCGTGTCGCCTTCGACCCCGAGGCACCGGAACGGCACGAGCCGCCCGTCGGGCCAGCAGATGTAGCTCAGCGAGAGCATCTCCCGCACCACCGCAACGTCCGTCGCGTCGTAGAGCGTCTCCAGCGCCCGCTGGTTCTGCTCCCTGGTCGCGTGACAGCCGGGTCCGCAGGGGAGGTGCTCGAGGAAGACGAGCTGGTAGAGCGACGCAGAGAGGAAGTTCAGGAGCGGGGAGAACACAGTGAAGGGCGTGGCCCCCCCGCGCACCGCCGCTGCCAGGAACGCGTCCAGCCTGGCCGCGTGCGCTCGGCGGGCAGGGACCTGGAAGAGCGCAGGATCGAAGGCATCGATGCAGCAGCGGGGGACGCCCAGGAGCAGCCCGAAGACCTCGAGGTCCTCCGCGGTGAGCGCGGCTCCCGAAGAGAAGATCGCGTCCAGGTCGCGGAGACGTTCGCCGTCCGCGAGGTTCCCCGCGCAGTACAGGAGGCTCTTCTCGGACATCCCATTGACCGGTTGGCGGGGCGTTGCGTCATGGTCGGGGCGCGGGTCGACGACGAAGGGGACCCGTGCAGCGACGGCCTCCCGGGCGCCGGCCCCTTTCTCCACCAGGACCGAACCGGCGCGGCGGAACCCCCGCGCCACGAGATCGACGCGGGTGAGACCGCCCAAGGGCGTGTTGCGATCCTCGTAGATGTCCAGCGCCCCGGCCAGGTCGTCGGTCGCCGCCTCGAGGAGGAGCGCAGAGAGGCGCTGGACGATCTCCCGAGCCGCAGGCACCAGCTCCTCACCCGCCTGGCCTTCGTCGGTGACGTGGAGCACCCCGAGCGCGTCGTCGGAGGCGAGCCAGTCGCCACCAGCCTGTGCTCGCGCCAGGACGAGGTAGTTCGGGATGAGTCCCTCGGGGAGGGGCGTCACCTGGAGGTGGCGGTCGACGACCTTCCATCGCAGCCCTCCTGGCGCAAGGTCCTCAGCGGCCTTCTCGAGGATCGTGATGAATCGACTGATGACCAGGTAAGGGCTGTCCATGGGGTGCCGGGCTCCTGGGGCCTTGATCGCTGCCGTGATTCGTCCAGAATCTAGTCCTCGCCCGCGCAGTCGGTCAAGGACGGCTTGATGCGACGGGCGCCCTTGCATAGGATTCGCCTTGAAGGGAAGGGCGAAAGGAGCGACGAAGTCCATGGCACGAGTCATCGCATTCCTGGGACGGGACCCCGACGGGCGCACCGCGATCCGGCGGGAGGCGGGCTCGTTGCCCAGCCTGATGGCCTCGCTCAGAGATGGGCCGGGCGCCAGAACCGGGTTCGAACACGTGCGGGTCGGGATCCCGGAGGGCGGGGACCCGGACCGCGTCTTCGACGGGGTGGCTGCGGCGCTGGCTCGCCTGCAACCGGTGGTCCTGGTGGTCTTCTCCGAGTCCGAGCGCGTCCGGATGCTGGCCGACCTCGCCGATCTCGCCGGGGTCGTCTCCACGGGATGTCTCCGAATCCTCTGCGGTCCGGTGGTGGCCCATCGCCCGGGATGGGCGGACGCGTGGCCTCAGTTCGATGTCCTGATCGAGGGGGAGGTGGAGCGGACCCTCGCTGACCTCTTCGCCGCGCTGGGGCCTGACGGGCTCCTCCCCGAGGGGTGGAGCGCGCCCGGGGTCTCCCGCCGCGTCGACGGCGGGGGGATCGAGCACCACCCGGGCCGCGCTGCGTCGGTGGATCCAGAGGCGGTGCCTTCGGGAGTTGACCGGTGGCTGGCCATCGAGGGGTGCTCCGTGCCCTACGGCATCACCCGCGGGGGGGACGGGGAGGCGCCGCGGGAGAAGGGACCAGCGAGGATCCTGGAGGATCTCGACGGTCTCACGGAGATCGCCGCCGCCGTCGTGCTGACCGACTGGGACCTCAGCGAGTTGTCTCGGGATCTCGGGTTCGCGCACGAGGTCGCCCGCCGCTTCGGGGAGGGCGACGGTGCGCGGCTCTCTGTCGTGGTGGCTCCGGAGAACCTGGCGCTGCCGACCCTGGAGGTCCTCGCAGCGGCCCCGCGCTTCTCCGAGATCCGTGTGCCGGTGGCGTCCGTGGACAGCGCCGGTGCCCTGGGTCGTCTCCCTGCCGGGTTGCGAGGCAGGGTCGTCGTCCTGCGGGAGTTTCCCGTGGCGCCCCTCCAGGACGAGGTCGTGTCCCTCCAGGCGCTCCTCGACAGCGGTCTCTACCGGATCGACGGCTGTCTCCGTCAGCCCTGCCCGTGGCGCGTCGCCGGGGGCGGCGTGGACATCACTGCGCAGCAGCTCGGGGCGCTCCATGGGATCTTCGAGATCCTCGCCGCCGCTGCGGCGCTCGGAGCGGACGCCCTCCTTCGTTGGGGCGGGTTCGTCGCAAAGGTGGGGCTTCCGGATCTTCTGGTCCGGATCCAGGAGGGTGTGCCGCCGGGGCAGCTCCGTCGGATCCTCCTCCTCGACGCGCTCGGGGTCCGGGGCGTGGACAGCGCGTTGGGTCGGCCCGGGGACGCGGGTTGGGATCTCTACGCATGCCTCGGCGACGTCCCGGGGGACGGCGTCGGCCTCGTCGCGGGAGAGGAGCCTGGCCTGGAGCTGCTCCCGGAGCTGCACCGTTTCGACCCGTTCTTCGATGCGGAGGGGATCACCATCCGGGAGCGGATCGAGGAGGACGGCCGGGTCCGGTTCCTCTTCCTCGTCGGAGATCGGGAGGTGGGCCTCTGGGTGATCCCGGCGTCCTCTCCCGAGGACTGCTACCGTGAGATCGGCGCCCTGAAGATCGGGTACAGCGGGCGCCTCGACAACGGCGCCTTGATGGATCGCTTCGCGGCCTTCGTCGCTGCCCTCGACGCCGGGGTCGGTCGTCCATGATCCAGGCCTTCATCATCGAATTCGCGCCTGTCGATCGGCCCCAGCGCAACGTCTTCATCCCCTACGTCGTCGGCCTGGCCCGGACACGCGGCGTCGACGTGGTGTGGCTGCGGTTCGGGCTCGCCGCCGCGCACCGGCACCGGTCCCTCGAGGCGGGGGTCGATCTCCCCCCGTCGTCCCGCTCCGCCCTCCTGCGGCGGCTGCGGGAGGCCCCGGCGGCCCCGATCGTGTTCAGTCACGTCCCCTCTCCTGCGCTCCACCGGGCCGCGTCGGAGGGGACCGGGCGCCGGATCGCGGTCGCCTCGGAGCGGCCGGCCCCGGTCGGGGGATCGATCGGGCTCGAGAACATCGCTGACGACGCCGGGACCTGGCTCGAACTCCTCGGGCTCCCCGTCGGGGATGTGCCCGAGGGCCGGGCCTCGATCTTCCGCGTCGCCACGCCGGACTTCACCTTCACTCCGGGGAACCGTGAGGCGGAGGAGATGGCGCCCCTCCCGTGCCTGGTCCTCGCGGATCCCTGCAGCTACCGACGCACCGTCACCTCCAATCCCAGGTTCGATGGCGTGGATCTGTCGGGGTGCCTGGACGCGGTGGGCTGCTCCTTCTGCGCGATCCCCAGCGCCGAGGTCCGCATCGGCGGGTTCTCCCGGGACCGGGCCGCCCGTCAGCTCGCCGCCCTCCATGGGACCCTGCCCGGGAATGTCCGGCTCATCGGCGACGCGGCCCTCCTCCACGCAGCGGACATCGTGGAGCTGATCCTCGCCACGGACCTCCCCGGCGCAGGGTGGGAGTTCGACGCCCGCGCGGACACCATCCTGCGGAGCGGGGACGTGCTCCGCGAGGCGTTGACCCGTTGCGCCGGCTCGGGGCATCGCCTGCACCTCTCCCTGATCGGGGTGGAGAACTTCTCCAGGCCCGAGCTGGAGAGGTTCAACAAGGGCCTCACGCCCCTGCAGAACCTCGAAGCCGTGGAGCTGCTCCTCCGTCTGGAGATGGAGTTCCCGAAGCACTTCCGCTTCCGGGAGCACGGCGGGATCAGCATGATCCTCTTCACCCCCTGGACGACCCTGGAGGATCTCCAGATCAACCTGGCGACGGTCCGGAACGGGCGGCTCGAGGGGCTGTCCGGCAAGCTCCTCGCGTCCCGTCTCAGGCTCCTGGACGCCCTCCCGGTCACAGCCCTCGCCCGTCGGGACGGGCTCCTCACCGAGGGCTACGGGGACCGCGCCTTCGACACCGCCGGGTTGAACCTCTACGACGCCGAGCTCCCCTGGCGGTTCGCCGATCCTGCGGTCGAGGACGCGTGCAGTGTGCTGATCCGCTTCCCCCCCCGGGGAGATCTCCCCGGGGACGCCCTCACTCCCCGCGTCCAGCGCTTCGTGGAGCGGGTCGGTCGCCACGGGGTTGGCCGTCTGGACGCAGCCCTGGCCGTCGTGGACGTCCTGTTGGAGTCCCGGGGCGCCGCCTCGGAGCTCCGCACCCGTGGGGGCCCCGAAGGTCGCATCGAGTGGCTCGTGGCTGCCGTGGAGTCCCGGATCCTCGGGGAGGTGGGGGCGTCCCACGCGGCGCCCTTGGAGCCTGCGCTGACCTTCCTGCGGCCGACGTCCCACGGACCCTGGACCGAGAGAAACCTGCGGCACCTCGCCGATCTCGTCGCCGCAGGGATCAAGCCCGTGGCCAAGCTCGAGGACGCCCCCCGGGAGAACCTGGCGCGCTACATCGACGAGTTCGCCCTGCCCAACCCGCGGACCCAGGAGGTCCCGGGGAGCGGCGGGGCCCATCACCACCTGTTCTTCGGACGCTCCCTCGCCGACGTGGAGCGGATGGTGGCGTCGAGTCACCGGGCCGTGGCCGAGGAGGCGGAGGTCGAGGGAGAGGATCGGCAGGCCCTGGGCCGTCTCCTGGGGTATCCGGCCTGCTGCGTCGAGGCCTACGCGCGGGACTTCCCGGTCCACGGCAAGGACGCGCTGCTCCATCTCCGCCGCAGCCTCGACCGGCCGGGGGTGGTGTTCCCCGAGCTGGCGCCGGTGAATCCCTACAGCAACTTCGTTCATGTCCCCTGCGCCCTCGACTGCGAGGCGTCCCGGGCGCTGACCCTGCGGGCCGTCGAGGTGCTCCACCCCGATGAGGGGGAGCGCTCAGCCTACCTCGCCTCTCTCCGGAATCCATGGCTGATCATGCTGGATCTCGATGGCCAGGTGGTGGAGCTGGTCCCCGACTCCGCGCCCGGCGGGCGGTTCGCGTTCCACGCCGGACAGGTGGGGCTCCGGTCCCCGCTGACGGATCGGATCGCCGAGGCCGACGAGGTGGTCCTCGAGGACGAACGGCTCCTGCTCCTGCGGCGCGGCGCGGTCCACCTGGATCTATCGGGGCGGGCCTTCGTCTGGTGGCACCGGGGCACGCTCCAGGCGGAGCTCTGGGAGCGGCTCCTCGGGATCCGGGAGGCGGTGTTCCGGCAGCAGGGAGGGGCGCCCCGATCCGATCTGCCGAGCGCGGCGGCGCACGCTCCCACCGCCCGCCTCCGGTGCCGGCTCTCCCATCTCCTGGCGCGTCTCGGGTGGCTCGGTCTGGGAAAGGTCGGAGTCGAGGTCCGCATCGAGGACACCCATGGCGAGGACCACCTGCACCTCGAAGTCGCCCGGGGGGACCTGCGGGTCCGGCTGCAGGTCTCGGCGGCGGCCAGCGGCGGGGACGCATGGTTCCGGTGCGGGGGCTTCTCCTTCTCCCACCCGTCGGACGCCCGGTCCCTGGGGCCGGAGCATCGGGAGATGATCGGGCTCTTCGTCCGATTGCTGATCCTCGCCCTGGATCTCGGCCGGGGCGGGCCGGGGACCGATGTCCTGGTCGACGTCCCTTCGGCGAACCTCGCGTCGGATCAGAGCGGCTGCAGGAGCGCCGGGATGCGGTCGGCCTGGTAGCAGCCGGAGCGGGTCTCTCCGTCGTCGTGCCACCACATCTGCCAGACCTTTTCGCCGGTCCGGGTGACCTCCATGAGGCGGGAGGCGGATTGCTTCTGGACGCCGTTGCCCGCGGAGATGAAGACGTTCCCGTTGGGGAGGGCGTCCGCGTCCCCCATCGCACCGTTGAACCAGGGATCGTCCACTCCGTCGCCGGGGTACTCCCAGGCGATGGTGGCGGCCATGGCGTCGGTGTCGAGCGCGTACTCCACGGCCCGGCTGAAGCCGCGCTTCGCTGTCCCGTTGTCGTAGAGGAGGAGGTGGCCGTCGGGGAGACGATCCACCCCGTGGCCGCCGTAGAACCAGGGATGCTCCGCCTGGGGGTCCGGCGCGAAGTCCCCGCCCTCGCCGAGGGCCCATCGGACGTCCCCCGCGGGGTAGTCCACCTCGAAGATCGTCCCCAGGGCCATGCAGCTTACCAGCGCGGTGCCCGCCTCTGGCTCCAGGACGACGCTGTTGGTGTGGAGCCACTGGCCCAGCGCGGCGGCGTGGGGATCCCCGAGGTGGTCGAACCCGTCCCAGAGCCAGAGGGTCTCGAGGTCCGCGTTGAACCGGTGGACGCGGTCACCGATGATGCCGTCCCGGATCGTGTTCTCGATCACCACGAAGGTCCCGTCGTCCAGGCGGTAGAACCCGTGGTGCATGGTGCCCTCCACCAGGAGGTTCGGCACAGGGCCGTCGCCCCCCGGCTGCACCGGTCCCTCCCAGAGGATCTCCCCCTTGAGGTCCATCAGGAAGGGCCGCGTCCCCGCGGAGAAGCCGCCGCCCACCAGGATGGTGCGGTTCTCCACCATGCTCACGTGGATGTCACCCCGGCCGGAGCCCATCTCACCCTCCCAGGTCCAGACCGGACGCCCCTCCATGTCCAGGAGGACCAGCACCAGGGGCTCGTCCGTCGCGGTGCCCGTGAGCACGTTGGCCAGGTTCCAGCCCGCCGATGTCCGGGTCGGGTCGTGAATGTCCACCGTCCCACCCATCCAGGGCGGGGGGGCCGGTCCGGTCTCGAAGATCATGGACTGGGAGCGCGCTCCCCCGGACACGGCGATCAGGTCATAGATGGCCTCTGGAGCCAGGCCGACGACGATCACTTCGTGGTCGATGACCGGCGCTGGATCCCCGATGCGATGGGTCATCATGCCGTCCACACCGACGACCTCGATCCATGATGATGCGGGGGTCGTCGTGGACCACCGGACCACGCAGGAGAGATCGCAGATCGGGTTGGCCTCGATGGTGACGTCGTCGATCTCGAGGTTCGTGATCGGGTCATCGCCCGTGGTGTCTTCGAGGACCGTCTCCGAGGCCTTCGTGTCGGGTTGGAGCGGAGCCGTCACGCCGCAGGAGGTCAGGAGCAGCAGGGCGGTGATCGCGAGGGGTCGCAAGAAGCGGTTCTCAGAAGTTGACGCAGCTGGAGAGGCAGGTGCTCTGTCCGACATAAGGGATCTCGCAGCACAGGAGCTCGTTGCCGCAGTCCCCGTCGTCCGCGCAGCCGCAGACCGTGGCGAGCTCGTAGCCCATGGCGCCGACGCTCTCGCAGGTTGCACCGGGGCAGTCCCCGTCGTCATCGCACACGGAGAGGCAGAGCTTGATGAAGCCCATGAGATCCACGCAGGTCTGACCGCCGGTGCAATCCGCCTGGCTCTCGCAGGTGGGGTAGTCGCCGCCGCCGCCGCAGTCCTCGGGGCAGTTGCCGCCGTTCTCGCCGGGCTCGCACTGGCCGTTCCCGCAGTCCCCGCCGCCGCCGCAGTCCTCGGGGCAGTTGTACTGATTCTCGCCCTGGCTGCACTGGCCGTCGCCACAGTCGCCCTCGCCGCCGCAGTCCTCAGGGCAGTAGAACTGCTCGCCCATGTCGCAGACGCCGTCGCCGCAGTCCCAGGTCCCGCCGCTGCAGTCCTCGGGACAGTTGTTCTGGTTCTCGCCGGGGCCGCACTGGCCGTCGCCGCAGTTTCCGGGGCCACCGCAGTCCTCAGGGCAGTTCAGGGGATTCTCGCCGGGGCCGCACTCACCGTCGCCGCAGCCGCCGGGGCCCTCGCCGCAGTCCTCGGGGCAGGTGAGGGGGGTCTCGCCGCCGTTGCATGCGCCGTCCCCGCAGTCATTCGGCTCGTCCCCGCAGTCCTGGGGGCAGGTCTCTATGTCCTCCGCGCCGTTGCACGCGCCGTCCCCGCAGAAGGCCGGGCACGCGCCGCAGTCCAGGGCGCAGTCGAGGCAGTTCTCGTCCTCGTCGCAGGTCCCGTCGCCGCAGAGGGCCGGGCAGGTCCCGCAGTCCATGGGGCAGGTCTGGCAGTTCTCCCCGTCCTTGCACACGCCGTCGTCGCATCCCGGGGTGCACTCGCCGCAGTCCTCCGGGCAGGCGGCGCAGTCCTCGTCCTTTCCGCAGTAGAGGTCCCCGCAGAAGGGGGCCACTGCGCAGTCCTGGGGGCAGGTCTCGAATTCGTCCTCCGCGCAGAGGCCATCGCCGCAACCCACGATGGGTTCGGCGTCGTCATCGGTTGCGTCACCTCCGGGTGCGGTGTCCTCTCCGGGTTCACCGGTGAAGTCGCCCTCCTGGCCGAGGCCGATGACGGTGCCGTCGTCGCCGCAGCCGACGCCGAGCCACAGACACAGAGCGATAACCAGGAACACTCGAGGGGCAATGCGTTTCATCGGAACCTCCTTCTGCTTGTCCGCGACCAGCAACCCGCCCAGGATAGCGATGTCGCTTCTCCAGGGCAATCGGTGGCTCGTGAAAAAATGTACTGGCACGGGACCGCATGGAACGATACAGAGATCCTGGAGGTCCTGATCCGCCGGACTGGAGGGATGTCGTGAACCCACGAACTTCCATCGTGGGGCCCCTGGTGGAGGTGCCGGTGCTCATCGGACTGGTCAACGTGGCCCCGTGGATCAAGAAACGCGATTTCAACGTCGCCGCGGCGGCATGACGGGAAGGTGATCGATGTCTGAGAAGGACGATGCGAGGAAGCAGGTCTCGGAGTTCTACACACGAAGCGTGACTGCGGGGACGGGCTGCTGCGACGGCCCCACGCTGCCCAAGGGCATCGCGGCGCGCCAGGCCGGTTACTCCGAAGACGACCTCGGGGTGGTCCCCGAGGACGCTGCGGACAGCTCCTTCGGTTGCGGAAACCCCCTGGCCTTCGCCGGGGTCGAGGTCGGTCAGACCGTCCTGGATCTGGGGTGCGGCGCCGGTCTCGACCTGCTCATCGCGTCGAAGAAGGTGGGTCCCGGCGGCCGGGTGATCGGCGTGGACATGACCGACGAGATGATCGCACGGGCCCGGGTGAACATGGCCGCGGCCGGGGCGGACAATGTCGAGATCCGCAAGGGGATCATCGAGGCCCTCCCCGTGGAGGACGGCTCCGTGGACTGGGTGATCTCCAACTGCGTGATCAACCTCTCCCCCGAGAAGGACAAGGTCTTCGCGGAGATCGCCCGGGTGCTCCGCCCCGGCGGACACCTGAGCGTCTCGGACATCGTAGCCCGGGACCTGCCCGACTGGGCCCGCCACGATGTGGACCTCATCGGCTCCTGCGTCGGCGGCGCGATCCCCGAGGAGGACTACGCAGCGGGCCTGCGCGCAGCGGGCCTCGAAGACGTGGAGGTCGTGGAGCGGATGATCTATGATCAGGCGCAGATCGCGGCGTTCATCGGCGCGGTGCTCGCGGACGGCGAGGTCCCGGCCGGCGCGTGCTGTGGTTGTGGTCCGAAGGACAGGTTGCTGCGGGGACCCGCGGCGGTCGCTGCCCTGGAAGGGAAGGTGTGGAGTGCGAAGTTCCAAGCACGTATGCCTCTCTGACGAGCGCGTCCCCGAGGGGATCCTCTTTCTCTGCGTCGCCAACTCGGCGCGCAGCCAGATGGCGGAGGGGATCGCGCGGACCCTGGCGCCGTCGGGGACCCGGATCGACTCTGCGGGCTCCTGGCCCACGGTGGTCCATCCCCTCGCCGTCCAGGTCCTCGCGGAGATCGGGATCGACATCTCCGAGGCGGTGAGCACGGACGTCGACACCATCGACGAGGACTCCGTGGACCTCGTGATCACCCTGTGCGAAGAAGAGGTCTGTCCGGTCTGGCTCGCCTCCGCGTGGATTCTCCGGTGGCCGCTGCCCGACCCCGCAGCCGCGCCGGAGAAGGTCAGGCTGCAGGCGTTCCGGACGGTGCGCGATGAGATCATGTTGCAGCTGAGAAGGTTCTTCAGTGGGGAGCCTGGTGAGGGAGAATGATGAGCGCGAGATGGATCGGTCTGGTGGCGATTCTGGTCTTCGCCGTCGGGTGTGACGGCAGGGGAAAGGGCGCAGCGCCCAAGGTCCCGGCGGCCCCCGAGGGCGCCAGGGTTGCGAAGATCGTGGTCCTCGAGCAGGGGGAGTGCTGCGAGTGTACCCAGGCCCGGCAGGAGGCCACCTGGGAGAACCTCCAGGCGGCCCTCCAGGGGCTCGAGAAGAGGCCCGTGGTGGACGTGATCCACTTCGATGCGGAGCCCGACGTGGCGCAGCCCTACCAGGACATGAAGCCTGTCATGGTCTCCCCGGTCCTCTACTTCCTCGACGGGGACGGCGCGCTGGTCGGCGCCCTCGAGGGGGAGCTGAGCCGGGAGGCGATCACGGCGCTCCTCCGGGAACCAGGGGCCTGAGTCCATGTTCACTGAGTTTATTGCGCAGGCCGGTGGCTATATCCACACGAACCCCTGGCTCGCGTTGGCCGCGGTCTTCGTCGGCGGCCTCCTCACCGCGGCGAGCCCCTGCGTCCTGGCGATGGTCCCACTGATGATGGGATACGTGGCGGGGCAGGATGCGGAGCCCCGGGGACTCCGCCGCTCCCTGGTCTTCTCCCTCCTCTTCATCCTGGGCCTCTCGTGCACCTTCACGGTGCTCGGGATGACCGCGTCCCTGGCGGGGAAGCTCTACGGCGACGTGTCGGTGGTCTGGAGCTGGGTCGTGGTCGTGGTCTGCGTGGTCATGGGGCTGCACCTCATGGACCTGATCCATGTCCCGATCCCCAACATCGTCCGTCGTCAACCGCGGCTCCAGGGTGCGCTGGGCGCTTTGGTCCTGGGTCTGCTCTTCGGCTTTGTGTCCGCGCCCTGCGCGGCGCCGGTGCTGGTCGTGCTCCTCACCTACCTGGCCGGTGCGGACGCGTCTGTGGGGTGGGGGGCGCTCCTGCTCCTGGTCTATGGCCTCGGCCACAGCGTCCTGATCCTCGTCGCCGGGACATCCATGGGCGCCGCACAGGCCCTCATCACCTCCCGGGGCTTCACCCGGACCACGGAGTGGCTGCGGCGGGGAGCGGGGGTGGTGATCCTGTTGGTTGGTGTGGTTTTCGCCTGGCAGGCGATGGCGTAGTCGGGATCTCTGTCGCCCCCCCCCCATCCCTTGCCCCTGCCTGTGTTTCTCTTTATAACTGTTGGAGTTCGTTCCACGCGCCCGAGGTACGTCCATGCACCTTCGCTCCACGTTCCTCCTCGCCGTCTCCCTGCTGCTCACAGCCACGTCCTCCGTCGGAGCGGTGGAGCTGACGACTTGTGAGGGACCCCTCGCGCCGAGCCTGTCCGGGAGCTGCGCGGACGTGGACAATGTCGGGTGCTGTGACACCCAGGGCCGGATCCTCTGGTGCCAGGGCGGCGACCTCTACTGCATCGACTGCGCCGGGACCTTCCCCTCCTGCGGATGGAACTCCGGAGGCTACTACGACTGCGGCCAGGGCGCCGGGACGTCGGATCCCAGCGGCCAGCATCCCCCGACCTGCGCGGGGGGCTGCCCCCCGACCTGCGCGGGGAAGGACAGCTGCAGCCCGGACTGCCCCGGGGACTGCGGCACCTGCTCCGGGGGCGCCCACTGCCTGGACAGCGGGATCTGCCATGTCCCGGCGTGCGGCGCCAAGGAGTGCGGCGTCGACCCCTTGGGCTTCTCCTGCGGCGTCTGTCCGTCCGGGACCGAGTGCGTCGTGGGGCTCTTTCAGTGCCTTCCCCTCCCCGTGGCCTGCACCCCCCAGGACGGCCCCGGCTGCGACGGCTGCGGCTGCGAGGCCTGCGTCTGCGCGCTCCACCCCTTCTGCTGCGGCGTCAAGTGGGACATCTTCTGCGTCGCGGCCTGCGCGCTGGAGTGCGCCTACGATTGCTCGCCCTGCCCCGCGGCTCCCGACTGCTCCGCGGTGGAGTGCGGCGAGTTCTGCGGCATGGACTGTGGGACCTGCTCCGGGGGGGCGACCTGCTACCAGGGCCAGTGCTGCGATCCCACCTGCGCCGGGAAGGAGTGCGGGGGCGATGGCTGCGGCGGGTCCTGCGGGGACTGCCCCGGCACCGACGTCTGCCAGGCCGGCGCGTGCGTGGACTGCCAGCCCCTCTGCGCGGGCAAGGACTGCGGCGCGGACGGTTGCGGCGGGACCTGCGGGGTCTGCGCCAAGGATGAGATCTGCGCAGCGGGGCAGTGCGTGACGCCGGACTCCTGCGTCGGTGCCTGCGGTGGCCAGGCGGACGCCGGCTGCTTTTGCGACCCGGCCTGCCAGGAGTACGGGGACTGCTGCGAGGACGTCTGTGACCAGTGCCCGGAGATCTGCGCTGTGGTGGAGTGCGGGGAGTGCCCCGAGGGCGAAGTCTGCGACCCCCAGGGGCAGTGCTGCACCCCGGACTGCGAGGGCAAGACCTGCGGGGACGATGGCTGTGGCGGGGACTGCGGCGATTGCCCTCCCGAGGAGATCTGCGAGGACGGCGCCTGTGTGCCGGGAGGTTGCAATGGGATCCCTTGGGAGGGCTGCTGCGCGGCCGGCGCGTTGCAGTTCTGCGACCAGGGCAACCTGGTCCAGATGAGCTGCGCCGGGGATCCCGACTGCGGCTGGAACTCCGGGGCCGGCTACTACGACTGCGGCACCGAGGGCGGCGGGGATCCGGACGGGGTCCTGCCCATGGACTGCATGGACTACTGCGTCCCCGACTGCGCGGACAAGGAATGTGGGAGCGACGGCTGCGACGGATCCTGCGGCGCCTGCGCCGACGGCGACGCCTGCATCGCCGCAGCCTGCGTCCCGGATCCCTGCGAGGGGATCGACTTCTTCGGCTGCTGCGACGGCCAGACGCTCCGCTGGTGCCAGGACGGGGCGGCCTTCGAGAAGGACTGCGGGAAGATGACCGGCGCGTGCGGCTGGTCGGACCAGGGCGGCGACTACAACTGCGGCACCGACGGCGGCGAGGATCCCAGCGGGGCCCACTCCAAGCCCTGCCCCGGCTCCTGCGTACCTGACTGCGACGGGTCCGGGTGCGGAGACGACGGCTGCGGCGGGACCTGCGGGACCTGCGAGGACGGAGAGACCTGCGAGGGCGGCGCCTGCGTCCCGGACGCGTCGCCGGTCGAGCCCGGCCCGGACACCGTCGCCCCGGACACCGCCGCCCCGGACACCGGCGGCGACCCTCCCCCGACGACAAAGAGCTCCGGCGGCTGCGCAGTCGGGACCCGTCCGAATCCGAACACCGTACCCGTGGTCCTCCTCATGGTCCTCGTCCTGATGCTGCTGCGACGTCCGACGCGGCACGATCCTCTTCCCCCCCCGGGGGAAGTGCCCGAAGGGCGAAGGGGGAGCCTGCGCCGGCGAGGCCTTCTTCTGCCCGCTCTGATCCTCCTGACCGCCTGCTCCAACGGCGCCGGCCCCGACCCCTCCCTCGACCTCATCGCGCCCGAGGACACGGTCGCCCACCTGGACACGCACCAGGACGTGGGCCCCGAGGCCGACGGTTCCACAGGAGACGCGCTGCAAGACGTCGGCCTGGACGGGCCTCCCCCGGACACCCTGCCCCCGGACACCTCCCCGGACACGCCATCGACCGACGTGGAGCCCGACGTCCCGCCGCCGCCGCCCTTCGACTGCGACTCCATCACCGACGGGCCCTTCGTGTTGACGAAGATCGAGGGTGCGATCGCCTCGGAGGACCTGGCCTTCGACGGGGTTGGTCATCTCATCGGGAGCAACAACCAGGCGATCTACAAGTCCACAGCGGACGGCCAGGTGAGCCTCCTGGCCCCGGACGTGGAGTTCCGCTCGGGCATGCGCTACCTGCCCAACGGCCTCCTGGCGGTGAACGACAACTACCAGGGGCGGGTCCTCCTCGTGGACCCGGACGGCGTGGTCTCGGTGCTCGTCTCCGGCCTGTCCTACCCCAATGGCATGACCGTGGACAAGCAGGGGTACATCTACGTCACGGAGCACGACGCGGGGCGGGTCCTTCGAATCCACTCCTACACCGGGGAGTACACCGTCCTCACCGAGGAGATCAACAATCCCAACGGGATCACCTTCAACAACGCCTACGACACCCTCTATATCGGCTCCTTCGGCGCGGCCGCGATCTATGCCATGTCCATCTCCCCCGACGGCGTGCCGGGCCGGGTCGCGGTCTGGGCCGACTTCTCCGACACCCCGGGCCTCCTGGACGGCATGGGGGTGGACATCTGCGGCAACGTCTACGTCTGCGAGTACGGGGCCACGGACATCTGGCGGGTGAGCCCCGACGGCAAGACCAAGAAGAAGATCATCATCGGGGGCCCCCTGGGCACCTACCTGCCCAACTTCCAATGGGGCCGGGGCCCGGGCTGGGATCCCCTCTCCCTCTACATCCCCGACGGCTGGAAGATCGGCGTCTGGCGGGCCCAGATCGG
>JBDRIT010000237.1:0-7802 GCA_043815665.1 Pseudomonadota bacterium | reverse complement strand
GGCGGGGACCTCGAGGACCATGGCGGAGTGACCGAGACGCAGGACCTTGACCTTCATGACAGAACCTCCTTGTAGTTGATGATGGCCCCCACGGATGCGGGGGCCTCCAATGTTCTTATACCCGCGGGAGGGCTGGGATTTCAGGGTGGGGGCATGGACGGGAGACTGCCAGGACACCTGCGCAGGTTCACCGAGGAAAAACAAGGCGACCGAATAATGAAGAGGTACAGGTCTCTCTCTATGTCGACCCCGAGTTGCCGCAAGTGGCCATGTACATCAATCTCAACGATTCCGTGGCTTGGACGTCAGGGAAACTGTTCCAGGAGGCATCACCTTCCGCCGATGGGCCAGCCAGAATCCGAAGCAGGCGACCAGGACAAACGCGACCATCGGGATGGCCGCCAGACCCAACTTCCCGGTGTCTGACGTTGGCACAAACGCTTTCCCCGTTTCGAGGACCGCGTGACCGATCGCTGTGGCGACAGGCTTCATCGCTACCGAAAACCCTCTCCCGGCCCCTCTCATCGCCGCCTCCGGGTCCTTCAGGAACAGGGCCATCACCGTCCCCACGGCGAGGGCGCCCTTGTTCCTCCAGATGAACTGCATCGCCCTGTCTCCGTGGCGCTCGACCGTCAGCAGGATCTCCTCTGTCCGTCCGAGCCGGGCGAGTTCACCGGAGCGCTCCATCGCAGCGAGCATCCTTCCCTCGGCTGGGCCGAGTTGGGTCATGGCCCGCGCTGCGGGAATTCCCAGCCGGTCGACCACGGGCGCCGCGATCCCAGGGTGCCGAACCATCGCACTGACCGCGTCATCTCCGTACCGCTCGACCAGCGCCAGTGCGTGGGGGTCGTGGAGGAGGAGCGTGGCTTTCGATCCGTGGCGGGCGACCAGTCGCTCCAGGACCATGGCTTCGCCCGTCCTCGCACCGGCGATCACTCCGTCGTCCAGGATCACTGCGGCGCGTCCGCCAGACCTCCGAGCGGCCCAGAAGACGACGTCATCGGCCACGTTGTCCGCCATCTGCACCGCTGCCTCGCCGCCCTCCAGCAGGAGCCGGCTCTTGACGCCTGCCGCCGCGCTGGAGGCCAGCAAGGTCACCAGAAGAACGATCCCAAGGCACGGCATATGATGTCGCATGCTCATCTCCTGTTCAACGGGTTGTCAGGGAGCCGCCTCGGCTGCGCAGGTCAGCGAGCTCTCGGTCTTCTTCAGGGGTCCGAAGGGGGATCTGTACCAGCAGGAGGGTTCGGAGCTCAATACGGATCCCGTCGATACGTGTGGTGGTATATTGGGCCAGGGCCGCCGGGATCCCGGGCCAATCCTCGTCCTCCGGGAGCGCTGTTGTGGCTCGCGCGCAGGCGGTGGTGAGGAGCCCCGCGCCGTCCCGGCGGCAGCCATCGAACATGTCCCGGATCCGTGTGTTCTCCGCGGTGTTGCCATCCAGGAGGAGATGCTGCGTCTCATCCACCGCCTGCTCCAGCAGTTCCGTGAGCCGGTCCTCCGGGTCCATCCCGGCCAGGGAGAGGGCTTCACTGATCGCCTGGTCCACCAGCACACAGATGAGGAGAGAGCTCCCGAAGGAGGTCCAGCTGAAGGAGGCCCCGGTTCCCAGGGCAGCGGACGACAGCCCCAGACGAGTCGCAACGGCGGGGAGGATCCGTTCCATGGCGAGGTTGCCGATCTTCAAGCCGAGGAAGAGGCTGAGCCCTTCGGTCCCGAGCCCGCGGAGCTGCAGGCCGCCGGAGCCAGCCGCAACGGCGAAGGCCGGATCCCCCGTCAGGCGAGGCTGCGGCGCAGCCGGGTCCGTGAGGAGCAGGTCGGGGCCAATGTCCGTCAGCAGCCTGTTCTCGATAGCGGTCAGTCGATACGTACAGTCCATGGTCATGGCGTGGACCTGCTGCTCCAGTTCCGTCTCGGAGAACAGGTGAGTCGTGATCTGCTCCTCCATGTACCGCCGGTGCTCGTCCGCCTCGGTCAGGGGGAGGTATCCCCAGAACAGTTTCCACTTGCTGGTCCATGAGAGGAGCGCCATCGCAAGGGCTCGCGCATTCTGCCGCCGCGTCTCGAAGAAATCTCGCAAGGGCCCCGCGCAGTTGGAGATGGCGTCTCGGGAGTGGGCCCGTGCGGTGTCGATCTGACGCTCGACCGGGGGCCACTGCTCCCGGAGCCGCCTGGATTCGGCCTCCAGGGCCACCCGGGGGTCCATCCAGGGGGCGGCTATCGACGAAGGGTGCGGGGCTTCGCTCTGCTCGGCGGCGTTGTTGGTCAGATCCAGGGCCTGCTCCGCCATTCCTTCCCCGAGTCGCCAGGTGCCGCTGGCGACCAGTGCCACTCCGAGGACCCCGTTGATGAGCCATGGAATCCGGTTCATACGATCCTCCTCCGATCAGATGTCCACGATTCTCGGACCGTGATGCGGCCGGTCGTCGGACTGTCCCGTCCCGCGCCGGCCGTCAACCCCGAGCCAGCGCAGCACGGTATAGGCGATCCGGTGCCGCTCCCGCTGGACCCACAACGTCCCCCCGATCCCTGCCGCGATACCGATGATGAACCAGGTCATTGGCGCCTCCTTCGGCCCGGATTCTGGGCCATTCAGGGACAAGGACGGACTCCGACCGCAGGCTGTGACAGGGCATTTCAGAAGAAGGTCGGGCATCGTCCGTACTCCCCAGCATGGTCTTTTTCACGATCCCACCAGCGGCCAGATTCCTGGTCAAGGAGCGGGTGGAACGGACCACCCGGGGGAGGAGGACCTCATGACGAAGAAGAGCACGAGCGGCGGCTTCGACGAGGCAAAGCTCTGGAGCAAGGTGAAGCGCTTCGGGCGGCGGATGGGGCGGGCGGTCCTGAAGCCTGCGTTCGTCCTGTACTACCTGTGGATGAAGCCCGAGACGCCGCCCTGGGCCAAGGCGATCATCGCGTCCGCGTTGATCTACCCGGTCTGCCCGGTGGACGCGATCCCGGACATGCTGCCGGGCGGGTACGTGGACGACGCGGGGTCCTGGCCGGCGCGGTCGCCACCCTGGCCGCGCACATCGACGAGACCGTGGAGTCCAGGGCCGAGTGGATGCTACGGAAGATCCTGACGGAGTGAGCGAAGCGGTTACTTGGATGTGGCACTTTCATCCTCCGGAGACCAACGATCCGGGAACTGACTGGGACTGGTGAACAGGGCCCAGTCCTCGTAGGGAATCCGGTATCCCTTGGAGTGCCTGGATTCCGCCTCTCCGATGATCATCCACCGGCCATCCGGCAGCTTCCGCATCATGGTCAGCCGATCCACATCCTCGGCACCGAGAACGGGACGGTCCTTGTCCTTCCTCCTGATGATGACGAAGCGCAGGTTCCCGCAGGAACGACAGAAGAAGATGTCGACGGGAGGGATGGTCCCTGCCGTGGGTATCCTCCGCTTCTGCCTCTCATAGATGGAGTTGATCGCAGCGAGGTGTCTTCCTGTCGCCTCTGTGCCTGACAGATCGTAGTAGAACATCTGCTCTTCCGGGATGTAGAGCGTCACGATTGAACGTTGCCTTCTCTGGTGTGCATACACGAAGTTCGAGAACGCGTGCCAGGCTTCACGCGGCCCGTTGTCGAGGCCGGTCCCCTTCCTCCAGATGCATCCACCAGCGATGCACTCGAAGTCATCCAGGCAGGTGCCGCACGATCTACCGCAACCGTCGTCCCCGCAGTTCCTGAACGTGCAGTCCGGTTCGCAGCCGTCCCCTGGGTCCGTGGGAAGAACGGGAGCTTCCACTGTGGGTACGGCAGGTGCGGGCAGGACCGACGCGGGTGCGGGCGACGACGTAGAGTCGGGGCGGAGGTCCACGGGTGGGTTCAGGTCCTCTTGATGGCTCCGTCCACCGCCCACGTCGTGAACCCCGGCCCCTGGGGTCACTCCCTCCGACGAGCCAGACTGTCGGTCCTGTCGGAGGAGCAGGAACAGCCCCGCAGCGAGGAGGAGCACTCCCCCGATGCCCAGGGCCCACGACCGCCAGGAGCCTGTATTCTTCGGCGCGAACTCAGGTCCTACATTCCGCCGGGACGTGACCGTGGGGAAGTCGGGGTCCAGCGCGACCAGCTCCTCCTGAAGTCCGATGGACACCCTCGGCATGTCCGGGACGTTGTGCTCCTGGAAGAAGAGGTCCACTGCCCGGTCCAGGGCCACCAGGGAGTGGAAGAGGTGGGTCCGTACCTCCCGTGGGTCGTCAGTGTCGTGGGCCTGGCGGTTGGCGTGGTCCTGGATCGTCCTGAGGCAGAGATGGAACTCGTCCGAGACGTGCCGGCGCACCTGGGGCAGGAGATCTCCGAGGGTCGGCCGTTCATGCCGGAAGTCGACGGACCTCTCCCGGATGACGGCCTTGCAGATCGCCTCTGCGGCCTTGCGCGCGTTGACCACCGCGTTGGCCGGCTGACGGACGCGGTCTCTCTGGATGGACTCGAGGTACCCTCGGACCCGTTCCCGGACAAACTCCAGAGACCATGCCTGCTGCTGTGACACCCCGGCTCTCCCCCGTGACAGGACACCTGCTTCCGTTGTGGTGCCATGATAGGGAGGAGCCGCAGGACCTGTCAATGCTCGAGGAAGGAGCAGCCCCTGGATTCCAGAGCCCGCAGGAGGAACCATTCGCACATTGGCTTTCGGACCTTCCTGGCCATGGCGCAGGCGTCCTTGACCACCGTTTCCAGGCTCTCGGGAGTCCAACTGTGGATGCGGCGCAGGAGGTGCGGGATGGGCATCTCTGGATCGGCTCCGCGGGCCTCGATGGCTCTCCGAAGGACGACCTCGTGGGGCAGGGGGATGTCGGAATCGTCCGCATCGGCTGCGGGGCTCGCACCATCGGATTCTCCCTCGTCACGCAGGAGCCTACGGAAGAAGGCGGCGTCCTTGCTCCGGGGCCAGCGCTCGATGATCTCGAGGCCTGTTTCCTTGATGAGGGTGCAGATGAGGTCGCAGCGCAGGAGCCCCTCCGTCTCGTAGCCGACGGCTTCCGCGGCTGCTCGAAGCTGCGGGATCCGCAGGAAGCGGCTCAGGGTCGTCAGGTCCGCCCGGGGGTCGTCCAGCAGCCAGCGCCGGATGGCCTCCGGCCGTGACCGCGGGGCGCGTCCTTCTCCCCATTCCTTTCGCAGGCGCTGCATGCTTCGGCCATCCATCTGCTCGATGATGACCCGGTGCACCCGGGTCTTTCGAAGCTTGGTCAGCTGGTCTCCGCTCATGGCTTCCTCCCGAACCCGAGGGTTCTCTTCCGATCCTCGTCCCGGTACCGGAGCTCCCGCTCCAGCTCGTCGAGGATGCCGTCGTGCGTCAAGGTCTCCAGGGGCCGGAAACGCAACCGGCCCTGCACAGCGTGGAAGTCGCCGAAGGTCAACCCCTCCAGCACCGCAAGGCGTTCCTGGTGCCAGGCCTCCATGGCTTGGTCCGCCAGATCGAAATACCGCCTGTACACCAACTTCGCCCCCGTCTCGGTCAGGGGCCGGAACCCTATCTTCCAGGGGAAGCGTCGCAGGGAGGCCCGGTCCAGGCGGTCGAGGAGGTTGGTGCAGCAGATGAGGATCCCCCTGTGGTTCTCCATCTGGGTGAGGAGCTCGTTGACGAAGGATACCTCCCAGGAGTGCTGCGCGCCGGCCCGCTCCTGGAAGAAGCTGTCCGCCTCGTCGAGGAGCAGCAACGCGCCCTCCCGGGAGGCCTCGTCGAAGGCCGCTCGGATGTTCTTCTCCGTGTTGCCCACAAAGCAGTCCAGGAGATCCGAGGCCCGCTTCAGCAGCAGGGGGAGCTCCAGCTGGCCGGCCAGCCAGCGGGCCAGCTCGGTCTTGCCCGTGCCCGGGGGGCCCCAGAAGAGGATGTTCAGGCCTGCCTGCGGATCCCGCCGGCCTGCGGGTTCTACAGCGGCCTGGAGCGCGTCCCGCAGGTCCCCCGGACACTGATCCGCATGAATCGCCTCCAACTCGAAGTGTCGTGTGAGCCGGTCGCCCGGTCCCCGAGGCCGGAGGCCAGTGAGGGTTGCGTGCTTGGAGATCAACTCGCCGAGGAGCGCCTGCACGCGTTCCGGGGGGGCCTGGTCGAGACCCTGGATGGCTTGGAGCGCGCCCAGTGCGGACGCTATCCCCGCCGCGTTCACCTCGTAGCGGTCCGCCAACTCCGGGAACGCATCTTCCGGGAGACATCCGGCGATCGGATGGCGCGTGGCCAGCCGCTTCCAGGTGTCGAGGCGCTGCGACCGGGTGAAGCGCCTCACCTCAAGGTGATAGGTGAAGCGTCGCCGGAGGGACGCGGGGAGTCCCGTGATGTCGTTTGCGACCCAGAGGATCCGGCCCGGGGAGTGATCGATGAAGTCGTTGAGCCATCCCTTCTCCATGGGAGGGGAGCCGAAGAACGCGTTCTCGGAGGGCAGCATGCGGTCGGCTTCGTCCACGATGACCAGGCCGTCATCCGCGGCCATCACCGCGGCCTGGAGCGCGACCCGCCGGTCCTCGGCGCGCCCCTGCTCTCCATGCTGGACGAGCCACGTCGTCCGCCCCGACGAGGCGGCGAGGGCCCGGACCAGCTCTGTCTTGCCGGTCCCCGGCGGTCCGTGGAGGAGGATCTGCCAAGGCGCACCGGTCGCCATCAGGCCCGCCAGGACGCTGCGTTCTGCGTCGGTGAGGGAGAAGGTCTCGAGGGGAAAGGTGGGCCCGGAGCCCTTGCGGCAGAGCCGGTCCAGGAGGGGCTCGTCGGAGAAGCCGCCGACGTGGTCGAGGACCTCGCTGGACAGCTGGAAGTAGGGTGCAGCCCGGTTCTCGACCTCCAGGAGGAGGCCGAGGCTCCGCAGCCGTCCGGCGCGCCGGAGCGCGACCTTCGCCTCGTCCAGGGGCAGGCCTTCGGCCCGGGCGATGAACATCGGCAGGTCCGCGACCGCGAGGTTCCCCAGGACGCCTCGCAGCGACGGATCCGCGGCCACGCACGCGAAGAGGCGAAGGATGGCGCGCTCTGCAGCCCCCAGGCGGAACAGGTCGCCCAGCTCGTCCAGGCCGGGCTGGAGATCCCGCACCCCCTCAGCGAGGAGGACCGAGCGTTCTTCGGACAGGGCCTCCAGCAGCCGGGAACGGAAGCCCGGGTCGGAGAACCCGGTTCGACCCTCGCAGAGGTCGACGAAGAGGTTCCCCAGAGTCTTGGTGAGCGTGGTCGGCAGCTCGACGGGGAGGTCCTCCACCGTGAGTCTCTTCCCTCTCCTCCCCCGTCGTTGCAAGGCGCTGACCGACAGGATGTGCTCCGCCTCCTCGGGGCGAATCCCCAGCGCCAGGGCGGTGAGGACCCGATCGGCGCCCTGCTTCTCGATGAGGGAGGGCACCAGGTCGATGATCCGCAGACGCACCCATCGCTTCGCATCGGGCTCCAGGGACAGGGTGGCCGTGGCCTCCTCCCGCAGGATCCAGTGACCGGGGAACATCATCGCATCACCTCGGACCGGCTGCCCCGGCGGACCGAGGTCTTCCGCCCCCTGGCCTTGCGAGGCGAGGCGAAGCGCCCCACAGTGATGAGGGCATGATCGGGCCCCAGGACCACCAGGGTCCACCGGAACATGTCCACGCGCACGCCCCGGGTCCGGGCACGTTGCACGCACCGATCCCCCAGGTAGTAGGCGGTGCGGCCCAGGTCCTGCCTGTAGACGTCGCCCCAGTCCATGGCGGCAAGGATTGCGGCCTGCTTCACGGCTCGCTGCTGGCTGCGGATTCGGGCGTGGTCGGTGTAATTCAGCATGGCGTCCTCCCCGGTGTGTTCATGTCTCTGGACGGTCGGGGCCCACGAGGTGTGACATGTGATGTGC
>JBDRIT010000236.1:0-16637 GCA_043815665.1 Pseudomonadota bacterium | reverse complement strand
CGCCGACGGGGTATCAACTCTTCCAGACTCTCGCTTCGGCATGATCCTCCCTCTGCCGAAGCGCAAGGCCTCGACGTAAAGTGGAGATCATGATCCCGAGGATCGGTCAAGCGCGTTCAACGTCGACTTTGCGATCACCCTGGAAGACGAGGCACTTGGCCTTTACACATCAATGATGACGGTGTAGCATCCGCCCCATGGACCCCCATGTTCGAGTCTTGCTTACGCTCCTTCTCTTCTTGGTGTGCATCGGACCGGCCTGTGGGCGATCCGCCGACAGCGGAACGGATCGCCTGGAAGAACGCTCGGCCGAGGGCGCCGACGATCCCCAGGGGAAGGTGGTTTGTCAAAAAGAGGCGAAACCCGGTGACCCGGCCTTCGCCAGCGGCGCTTCGGCGGGTCCCGAGATCCCGGACAGCTTGACCGTCCTCATGGACGGCGAGGGATGCGCGGACCCGGCGTTCGCCTGTGGCGGACGTCAGCCGGCGGTCCTGATCCGGTTGACCGAACCCGACGGCCGGACCGGCGTCCTCCTCATCGACGTCGGGAACGACCCGACGGTTCTCGAGGGCAACCTCGACGCCTGGTTCAACCGCCAGGGGCTGAACGCACCCTTGGCTGAACAGGGGTTCCGGACCGCAATCTACTTCTCCCACGACCACACCTTCGCGCCGCTCATGGGGCCGCCCTCGGTCTTCCGGTCCGGGCCCCCCAGGTGCCTGGCCCTGGCCTGGAAGTTCATGGGCGAGGTTCCCATACAGAACTCGAACCTCCCGAACATCTGCCACGAGATGAAACGGGCCCTGAAGAACAAGCCCTCGGCGCAGAAGATCTGCGCGACGGTCTCACGGCTGCCGCGTGGTCTCACCCCCGTGGTGTATTCGGACGGAGTGCCCTCCCGTCGAGCGTGGACCTACTCTTACGAGATGATCGAATCCGACGGGAATCCACCGTTCAGGCCGAGGGAGTCGGTGTTCCTCTTGCGCAGCGGCGATGGGTATCTCGTCTATTCGACCTGCGCTCACGCGGCAGCACCGCAGGAAGGTGGACGGCCCTCGACGAACCTGCACGCTGCGGCGTCGATCCGGGACCTGATCGACGCGGGGAAACTTCCGGATGGCCCCATCCATACCCTGGTCACCGGATCGTGTGGAATGCAGCAGCGCATCGAGGACCAGAACAAAGGAACAGACAGCTCTTCAAGCGACGAGGCGCAGCTCTGGCGCGACGGCCTCCGCAGCCTCGCTGCTCGGATCGGCCTCCGCCGGGTCTACCTGAGTCACTGCTCCCTCAGCAGCTTCAGGCACATTTTTCCGATCTTCCAGGAGATCTTCGGAGAGAACGTCTTCCAGGCCGTACCCGGTTCGTCGATCCGGCTGGAGGACCCCGCCCCGGCGCGTCCTTGACATCGTATCTCCCAGACACCATATTTTTTTCCTGGGCTCCAGATCTCCTGCAAGGAGCGAGATGGCACGCGTCGGACTGATCTCATTGTACGTCGTCAGAAGCAATGGAATCCGATACCTCTCCGCAGCATTGCGTGCGGCGGGGATCGAGGTCGATGAGTACTACCTCGGTTACGATCTTCATCATGTTCAGCATGTCCTCGATATCGATGAGGCCGATCGCCTGATCGCCAAGATGCGGGAGCGCGGCGTCGGGCTCGTCGGCATCTCCCTGCGGATCGGAGCATTGCTCTCTGCTGCGGTGGAGTTGACCGCCATGATCAAGGAGCAGCTCGGCGTTCCCGTGATCTGGGGCGGGGCCCACGTGACCATGGCGCCCGAGCAATGCATCGAGCACGCGGACCACCTGGTGATCGGTGAAGGCGAGGGGGCGCTCGTCGACGTGGCCGAAGCCGTGTTCTCCGGCCACGACCCGGTCGGTGTCGAGAATGTCTGGACCGCGCGAGACGGTGTCGTCACCCGAAGCGGCCTCCGGCCCCTCGTCCAGGATCTCGATTCCCTCCCGTTCCCCGACTTCGAGAGCCATGACGCAAAGTTCTGGTTTCGTGATGGGGCCGTGACCCGCGGTGATCCCCTGGCGAAGTCGCCGCTGTACCGGATTCTGGTGACCCGCGGTTGTCCCAACAACTGCAGCTTCTGTGGCGTCAGCGCGTTCCGGCGGGTCTACGAGGGCCTCGGCAGGTTCTATCGGGTCCGATCCGTGGAGAGCACCATTCAGGAGCTGGAGCACGTGCGACGGGTCCACCCCAACATCCGGAGGGTGCGCTTCGACGACGAGCTCTTCGTCCCCTCAAAGTCTTGGATCGAGGAGTTCTGTCGGGAATATCCCGGACGCGTCGGCCTCCCATTTGATATCCTCTCGAGCCCAAAGGTCTTGGACGAGTGGACCATCGAGCGCCTCGCAAGAGCTGGATTGGACATCGTCTACATGGGGGTACAGACCACCGGCGAGGCCAACAGGGAACGCTATCACCGATCCGTCCACGACGATGATGTCCGGGCGTGCACGATCCGCCTGCAGGCACACGGCGTGTTGCCAACCCTGCAGATCCTCATCGATGACCCCGAGCACAGCTTGACCGAGCAGCTTGAGGTGTTGGACATCCTGCTCGATCTCCCGCGGCCCTATGACCTTTTCATCTTCTCCCTCTGCCACTTTCCCGGGACAGAAAGGACACAGAAGCTGGTGGCCAACGGGATCATCTCGAGCGATGAGGTCGAGGGCGTCGATAACAAGGTCCAGCGGCAGTTCATCGCAGATTTTTCGGTGTCACGGACCCCGACCGATCGCCTCATGCTGGCGCTCTACATGCTGGCGAACAAACGCGTCGTTCCACGCTCGATCCTCCGCAAATGGGCGCGTAGCGACCATCTCAGGAGGTCCCCTGACGCGATCGTCGCCCTCGCCCAGGCCGTCAATATGGCAAAACTGGCCGTGCGTGGCGTCGCCGGGCTGCGGAGCGGAGAGATCTCTCTCCGGGACGTCCGCAACTGGATCGGAGACTTCTCGATCCGTCGCCTGCCCCCGGTCTAGACCGGGGGCCTCCTCAACCACCCGTGAGCTTCCGCCTCAACGCAGTTCGAAGACGTGATGTCGCGTGCACCATGCGGCAGAGCGGGTGGAACCAGATCGCGGCCAATTTTGATGGCTGGGGCGCGTAGAAGGCGGGGTTCAGGAGCGGATCATCGGGCCTCACCCTTCCTTCGGCCACGGCGATCTCGTGAAGCTTCGTATTGGGATAGATTCGCGCGAAGGACAGGCTCAAGGAGGTGACGCCGTGGCGCAAGAGGAAGGCGAGCATCCCCGGGAACGCGGCCAGGTCCCGCCAGCCCTCCCCGGGGCTCCCGAAGAGGAAGGAGACGTGGACGTGCGTGTCGGGGTACCGCTTGACGAGCCGGATGCCCTCGCACTGCTGGGCCCAGGTCACCGGGCGCTTCCAGTTCCGCATCGCCTCGGGGCTGATGCCGTCGAAGGAGAAGTAGAAGCGGCGGCACCCGGCCTCGTAGTAGAGGCGGGTGGTCGCCTCATCGAACCGGGATGCGTTGAAGAACGCGCCCCAGGTGATCGGCAGGCGGGCCTCGCGCAGTGCCTCTGCGATGCCCCTCCCGTGGGCATGGGGGAGGTTGAAGATCGAGTCCAGGAAGAAGAAGCTGGGGACCCCGCGGCGGACGAGCTCTGCGGCCTCCCGAACGACCCGGTCTGGAGACTTCGACAGGGTCTTGTTCCCCATGAGGAAGGGGTAGACACAGGGAATGCACTTCATCCGGCAGCCGCGCTTGCTCTCGAGCCCGATGGCGGTCGGGTCCTCGCCGATGTAGCGTCCGACGGGGAAGAGATCGAAGTTGGGGACCATGAGGTCATCGAGGGGGATCACCGGGGGGTCCCCCGTGGACACCACCTCGCCGTGCTCCCGATAGAGGATCCCGGGGAGGTCGGGCCGCGGCCGCGGATCGTCCACGAACGCAGGGAAGGTCGTGTCCCCTGCAAGGTAGAAACCGACGTCCACCTCGGTCAGGCGCTCCATGAGGGGCCGCGCGAAGAAGCTGAAGCCGGAGCCACCCAGGCAGATGATCGTGCTGGGAACCAGGCGCCGAATCAGCCGCAAGACCTCCTCGAGCTCGGGCAGGTAGGTCCGCGGCTCATAGGAGAGGGTCGTGTCGAAGATCCGAAACCCGATCCCGACGATCTGGGGCTTGTAGTCCGAGAGCAGCCGGATCAGGCTGTCGGGATGCTCCCGCTCCATGTCAGGGTCGTACCCGCGGACCTCATGTCTCGGATCGATCTGGGCCGCGATCTGCGCGAGGGCGATCGGGTAGTTGCCCCCCGAGTGCACCGAGTGCCGCTCCATGCCCGTCGGCGCCATCATCAACAAAACCTGCATCAATCTCCTCGTCCCTGACGAAGGATCGGGGCTGGTCGGGGAGTTGTCAAGTCGCGGCCCCGGCACGCGCCGCTGCGACGGTTGACGCCGGGCCCGACCGGGTGTATCTGTTTTCAGTCCAGAAACCAGGATTTGAACAGACTCCCATGCGACCTTCACACCACGGGCTGGCCCCGGGCTGCTCCAGAGACGCTGTGCACACGGCAGG
The DNA here is from genome assembly GCA_043815665.1 of Pseudomonadota bacterium. Taxonomy (GTDB): domain Bacteria; phylum Myxococcota_A; class UBA9042; order CAIXZC01; family CAIXZC01; genus CAZNWW01. The sequence continues at coordinate 12,081 of JBDRIT010000236.1, read as the reverse complement.
CTCGACGAGATGAAGCCGCGCACCCGGTATCTCGTCCTGCCGGCCTACCTCACCCTCATCGCCGTGGTCCTCTTTCCGGTTCTTCAGGCCCCCTCGACCTACGCCGTGGGGGATGCCCACAACGATGTCTGGCCGGCGATCTGGGGGATCTGGTGGACCCAGGAGAACCTGCTGAGCCTGCTCTGTCTCGACACCCATACGTACCTGCTCTTCTTCCCCTCAGGGGTCGACCTGCACACGCACTTCCCGGTCTTCTTGAGCCAGTTCTTTGCCCTCCCGTTCCTCCTCGTGTTGAGCCCCGTGGTCAGCTGGAATCTCACGGTCTACACGGTCCTTACGCTGAACTGCGTCAGCATGTACGCGCTCGCGCTCCATGTGGTGGAGGACAGAGCGGCGAGCTTCCTCGCAGGCCTGCTCTTCGGCCTCAACGCATACGTCCTCGGACATCTCCATAACGGCTCACCGGAGCACATCACGCTGTTCTTCATCCCCCTCACCATTCTGTCCCTGGTCAAGCTCGTGGAGCAGCCCCGGCTGCGTCGCGGGGTCATCACCGGGGTGCTGCTGCTGCTCGCGACGCTCTCGTCCTGGTACTACGGCTTCTATCTGGGGCTCTTCGCATGCCTGTATGTCGGGGCCAAGGCCTTGCACCTTCGAGGCCCCGCGCGTCGCAAGCTCCTCGTCGCTGCCGGATTCGCCGCGGCGGTGTACGCCGTGACGGTCACGCCGTTCCTCTATCCTCTGATGAAGAACACGATCTTCGCCAAACCCTCGAACACCATCGCCTGGAGCCAACTCCACTTCGTCACGGATGTCGCGGCGTTCTTCGCCCCGGGCAAGGCCACGTTGGATCCCTCCATTCGGTACTACCTCAAGCCGGTCTACATCGGCTCTCTCTGTCTTCTCCTCTGTGGCTTGTCGCTCTCGAGGGATTGCCGCAAGCAGACAGCGACCCTGGGGTGGCTGTCCCTGGTCTTCTTCGTCCTGACCCTGGGCTCGAACCTCTCCATCTTCGGCCACGTCTTCGAGAGCATCCCGCTTCCGAGCAGGCTGCTCCCGGCCATCGGGACCTACCGGGCACACGCCTTGAACCTTGCGCTCTTCGGGCTCCTGGCCGGATTCGGGTTCAAGTCGTTGACGCACCGGATGAAGAGCGGCCGTGCCCGGGACGCAGTGAAATGGCTCGTCCCCGCAGCCGTCATCGCGGAGGCGCTCTTCCTCTCGCCCGGTCCCTTCCCCGTGCCCAAGACCGCGATGGCGGTGCCCGCAGCGTATCAGACCCTCGCCGCAGATGAGGAGAGCTACGGGATCATCGAAGTCCCCTTCGACCTCTCCGACCACATCCTCTGCGGGCGGTACCAGTTCTACCAGACCGTACACCGGAAGCCCCTCGTCTCCGGGGCGACCTATTTCCTCCCCTCGGACTCGGGGAGCGACGTCTGGGACTACATCAAGGACAACGCGGTCCTGGATCTGCTCTTCGACCTCCCGCATCAGCGAAGGTCGACGACGCTCAGGAAGAGCGACAGTTCCCTGGCCGATGCCTTCCAACAGCTCGGTGCGGATGGATTCAGGTACATCATCATTCATCGCAGACACCTCAGGCCGGGGACGTTGGCGAACCTGGACGCGCTCCTGACCCGGCACCTGGGGCCCGACGCAAGGCGGACGGAGGATGACATTGATCTCTGGCGTCTCTAAGCGGATCGCCGAGCCTGCTGCGGTCGTCGGCATCTATGCCCTCTTGACCATCGGCCTGCACTACGAGTCGGTCCAGAACATCGGATCCTGCGTCATCGGCGGCGTGAGCCTGGACACACACCTCCATCTCTGGGACTTCTGGTGGGCATGGCACGCCTTCACGACGCCTGACGCCTCCTTCTTCGACGCGACCTGCATCTTCTCCCCCCCCGGGATCTCCCTGTGGCAGGGCAACAGCGGCTTCCTGTTGTCTTTCTTCACCGTCCCGATCCGCTGGGTGACCGGTGATCCGATCCTGACCTACAACGTCACCCTCCTCGCGTCGCTGTGGATGACCTGCATCGGCGGATACTCCCTCACCAGATCCCTCGTCGGCAGCCGGGGCGCCGCCCTCTGTGCCGGGACGATCCTCGCGTTCAACCCGCTGGTCGCGGCCCAGATCAACGCCGGATACCTGGAGTACGTCAACCTGGGCTTCGGTGCGTTCTTCATCCTCTCCACGATCAAGCTGCTGGACGAGGGAGGGACGCGATGGGCCCTGCTGTCCATCCTGTTCTTTTGCATGGCCATGGCCTGGGCCTGGTATGTCGGTGTCTTCTTGATCCTCTTCACAGCGCTCTTGTTCGCGTTCCGATACCGGACACTTCTGGGGCGGCTCGGAGCCTGGGCCTCGGCGAGAGATCTGGTCCTCTGGGCCGGGGGAATCGGGGCCTTCGTCCTTGCGGTCTACATCAGCATCCAGGCTCCCGAGGTCCAGGCCGAGCGCGCCGCGAGAGAGGCAGCATTCGAGGACTCCCTGGAGGACATCGATCGGATCGTCATCGAGCCCATCCACGATGGCAGCAAGTCCCCCCTCGCCGTCTACGACCGCGCGGGCGAGAACCTGTACGACGGCGTGTTCCCAGTCCAGTGGCTGGAACTGAAGATCGTCAACTCCCTGTACCCGGCCTCGCTGCTACGGCGCGCCGAGAACCCGTCACAGGCGAGGTTTCACTTCCTTGCCTGGCTCATCCCCCTGGTCCTGTTCGTCGTTGCGCTGATTGATCTTCGAGACGCGAAGGTCCGGTTTCTGGCCGCCTGTGCCTGCGCGTTCGTGCTCCTCGCCCTCGGGCCGTTTCTCGTCTGCGGAGAAGAGGTCTTCGTCGGGACCTACCGCTGGATGCCTTACTCCCTGCTCTCGGGAGTCGTCCCCGGCGTCGATCGGATCCAGTTTCCCAGCCGGTTCCTCTTCGGCGCCTTGTTCGCTCTGGCTCCCCTGGCGGGGTTCGGCTTGCGGCGGATCGCAACACGGAGGTGGCCCGGGAGACGACGATCGATCTGGCTCTATGCTCTGGTGCTCGGGGGACTGTCACTCTCCTACATCCACGACCAGGAAGTCGCAGAGAGCTGCGAAGAGATCGAAGTGCCGGAGTTCTATCAGAACCTCGGGGACAATGGAGACGACCTCGCGATCATCGAGGTCCCCTTCGAACGCTCCCTGGACTTCAGGGATCACAAGCTCCCGACTGCGATCTTCTCGACCTACCAGACCTATCATGGGAAGCGGCGTCTGACCGGACACGTTCCAGCGTTCCTTGTGAAGCGTCGCTATCCCATCGAGATCCAGCGAGATCCGCTCCTCGACGCGCTCGAGCGCTGGTCCATCTTGTTCTTCGACCGGGAACGCGCAGTGCCACCCGTGACCGTCGACGTCCTCGGACGCGCCACTGTCGAGGAGAGCATCGAGAGCTTACGGCGTTTCGGGTTCCGATATATCGTCGTCCATGAGTGGTCGATGCCCCTGGAGAACTACGAAGGAGTTCGATCGCTGCTCGACGATGCGCTCGGCCCCCCCGAGCGGGACGAGTCGACCGGGGACACCATGGACATCTATCGGCTCTAGGTTTGGGAGGACCGGGGACTTGACAGCCGCCCCCCGCATCGTGATCGTCGGCGCCGGGCCCGCGGGTCTCACCGCGGGGTATCTCCTGGCGAAGGCGGGCCTTCGCCCGGTGATCCTCGAGGCCGATCCCACGTACGTCGGGGGGATCTCCCGGACAGTCCGCCACGGGGACTACCGCTTCGACATCGGCGGGCATCGCTTCTTCTCCAAGTCAGCGCGGGTCGACGCCCTGTGGACCGAGCTCCTCCCCGACGACATGCTGACCCGCCCGCGCAAGTCCCGCATCTACTACCGCGGGACCTTCTTCGACTACCCCCTCCGGCCCGTCCAGGCCCTGGTGTCCCTGGGGCTCATCGAGTCCCTCCGCTGCGGGCTGTCGTTCCTCAAGGCGAAGCTCCTTCCCACCCGGGATCCCAAGACCTTCGAGGACTGGGTGGTCAACCAGTTCGGGCACCGTCTCTACTCGATCTTCTTCAAGGACTACACGGAGAAGGTCTGGGGGATCTCCTGCCGGGAGATCACTGCGGACTGGGCCGCACAGCGGATCAAGGGCCTGTCCCTTTGGAGCGCACTCACGGGCGCCCTGCGCCCCCGCAAACAGGTGGTCACGTCCCTCATCGACGCGTTCCGGTACCCGCGCCGGGGGCCGGGGATGCTCTGGGAGGCCGCCGCGGAGAAGGCCCGGGGCCTGGGGGCCGACCTCCGCATGGGGCGGGAGGTGACGGGACTCGCTCGCAGCGGCGACGCCTGGCAGGTTCGGCACCGGGGCCCCGGGGGCGACGAAGAGGTGACCGACGCGGACCACGTGATCTCCTCCGCGCCCCTCCGGGAGGTGATCCTCGGCCTGTCCCCCGCCCCCCCCCGGTCGGTCCTGGACGCCGCGGCGCGGCTGCGGTTCCGGGACTTCTACACCGTGGCCCTGATCCTCGAGGAGCGGGGCGCGTTCGACGACAACTGGATCTACATCCAGGAGGGCAGCGTCCGGGTCGGGCGAATCCAGAACTACAAGGCCTGGTCGCCCGAGATGGTGCCGGATCCGGCGACGGCCTGCTACGGCCTCGAGTACTTCTGCTTCGACACGGATCCCGCCTGGACGACCCCCGATGACGCCCTCGTGGCCAACGCGGCCGCTGACCTCGAGGCCCTGGGCCTGGGCCGCGCAGCCGATGTCCGCGAGGGGATCGTGGTCCGCTACCCCAAGGCCTACCCGATCTACGACGGGGCCTTCGACGCGTCCATCGAGACCCTGCGCACCTGGCTCGGCGACGCGTGCCCGGGGCTGCACCCCGTGGGACGGAACGGAATGCATCGCTACAACAACCAGGACCACTCGATGATGACCGCGATGCTCACCGTGGAGAACATCCTCGGCGGCGGGACGCGGTTCGATCCCTGGCGGGTGAACGAGGACGCGGAGTACCACGAGGGGTCCCGCTGAGGGACGCCGAGGCCCCTGCCTGCTGGTTGATCAGCCGCTTGAGAGTCCCGTACTGCTGCAGCTTGAAGAGGGTGAGCCCCCCTGGTTCTTCAGGAGCGAGGTTGGGTCCACATGGACCACCTGGATGCCGGATCGTGTGGGTCATCATCGGTCCCTGCCCGGCGCGGTGAAGGTCATGCTGGTGAGGACCCGCAGTCCCCGGGCGAGCCGCACGAGGTCGCGCCAGTTCTTGATCATCCGCAGATGCCTGCGGACGACCACCGGCCGGTAGTAGAACCGCCGGTAGAATCGCCGATACAGCGCGTCCAGCTCATCCGCGGTCATCGCCCCGGGGATGTAGACCGGCTCCCAGAATGAGTACCGGGTCCAGTCGGGGCTGGTGAAGGTGCCGTGCTCCGCCGCGGTCTCCCACTGGGCCGCCCCGGGCAGGGGCGTGTTGAGCTGCACGGTGATATCCGTCAGGGGGAGTCGGCACGCGAGGTCGATGGACTCCATGACACTCTCGCGGGTCTCCGTGGGATGCCCGATGATGAAGAAGGCCTTGGGGTGCAGCCCCAGCTCGTCCGCGACCCGGACCGCTGCATGGATGTCCGCGAGTTCGACCTCCTTATGGATGGTCTCGAGGATCCGCTCGCTGCCGGACTCGATGCCGATCCGGACCCGCCAGCATCCCGCGGCCTTCATCTCCCGGAGGATCGCCCGGTCCGCGACGTTCGCGCGGATCGTGCACGTCCAGTGCACGTCGACGCCGCGACGGTCCATGGCGCTGATGATCCGCCGGACACGCTCTTTGGAAACCATGAACAGCGAGTCCACGAACGCGATGTCCCGCGCGCCGTACCGGTCGACCAGCTCCTCCATCTCCAAGGCGATGCGCTCCGGGGAGGAGGAGCGGTAGGTGATGCCGTAGGTGCCGTGGTCGCAGAAGGTGCATTGATAGGGGCAGCCCCGGCTGCTGATCATCGCGTGCTTGGGCAGGTAAGGGCCATCGTTGGGCTGGGGCACGTACTTGTCCAGGGGCAGCAGATGCCGCGCCGGCAGCGGGAGGTCGTCCAGGTCCTTGACCAGCGGCCGTGGCGGATTCCGGACGACCCGGTCACCGTCCCGGTAGACGAGGCCCCGCACCTTCGACAGATCACCGCCCCCCATCACCGCAGTCACCAGCTCCCCCGTGGTGATCTCGCCCTCGCCCACCACCACGGCGTCGAAGCCGTCCCCTGCGATGACCTCGTCCGCGCAGCTCGTACCGTGGGGCCCGCCGAGGACGGTGAACACCGAAGGCAGCGCAGCCCGGACGCGATGAGCGAGCTCGAGCGCATTGCCGAAAAAGTTCGACGTCGCGCCGATCCCGAGGATCGCGGGACGCGCCGCCACGACCTGTGCGGCGGTCTCGGCCAGGGTGAGCCCCTCCACCCCCGCGTCGAGGAGGCGCACCGCGACCCCCTCACGTTCGAGGTAGGCGGCGACGTAGGCGAGGCCCAGGGGCGGGCTGTTGAAGAAGAGGCTCCGGATGATCTCCTTGATCGGTCCCCGGCGCTGCGCGTCGCTCGCGGGCGGATTGACCAGGAAGACGTCAGTGGTGGAGGTCATCTCAGCTCCCGGAGCCCGAGGGTCCCCGGGCGGAGAGAGACGCGCAGGCAGAACGATCGGTCGATGAGCAGCAGCCCGACCGGCCCGGTGGTTTCGCTCTTGGTGAACTCGTCCATCTCCATGGATCCGCCTGTCTTGGGAGGCCCGTGACGGCCCCAGTCTATCCAAAGTTGGGGTCTGGTTCCAGCGCCTAGCCGCGACGAAACAGGGTGATCAAGGTGAGAAGGCACAACCGCCCCATGAGCCGGTCCTCTTCGAGGCCATGGAGCGGTGTTGGACCGCGATTGAAGAGAACCACCGGCCCGGTCTTGCGCGTTCGACTCGACTTCCGCTAGACTGCGGCCCTGTTCAGGAGCGTCCACAGGGCAAAGCGACGAGACGGTGGTTCGAATCATCCCTGGAAAGAAACAGTGGCCTCGGATCTCCCGGAAGATTGCGTTCATCGGCTGGACTCTCGGCGTCGTCGCGGCCCTGATGCTGACCTTCGAACTGCTCCTCCGGCTGATCGGATTCTCGGCCGAGGTGGACACCAACGACACCATCACCGACTACGTTGCCGAGATCCCACTCTTCATCGGGGAGGAGGAGGAGGAGGGCAGGGTCCGGTATCACCTCAACCCCACCAAGTGGCTTCGATACCGGCAACAGTCCTTCGTGATGCCCAAGCCCGACGGCACCCTGCGGATCTTCTGCCTGGGGGGGTCGAGCGTCTGGGGGATGAGCGGGGCCGGCCCGCCGCTCCGCGTCGAGGAGACCATTCCGGCGAAGCTCCAGGCGGGCCTGATGAAGCTCTACCCGGATCGACAGATTGAGGTCTTCAGCATCGCAGCGCCGGGCCTCAACAGCACACAACTCGCGTGCCGCCTCCCTGAGCTGCTCACCTACGCACCCGACATCTTCGTCTTCTACACAGGGCACAACGAGTGGTCCGGAGGACGCTGGGACGCCGCCTATCTCGACCCGTCACTTGTCACACGGGTACGCTTGGCCCTGTCTCCCTGGCGTGTGATGATGTTCGCTGAGTCGCTGTCTGTCCAGCTGCGCTGGGTCCAGCGTCGGTGGTCCGGAAGGAATCCTCGCCCGCAGGTCTTCCCCGCACCTCCGGGTGGCCCCCCCAGCGAGGGAGAGTTCGTGGCCGCCTACCAACGCTTCAGGGACAACCTGTCCTCCATGGTCCGGCAAGCCCGTGACGCCGGCATCGACGTCGTGCTCTGCACCGTGTCCTCGAATTTGACGAGTCCACCCCGACAGCCGAGCATCGGCCCAGACGGACACTCCCCCGAACCGGGCCCCGCACGCCAATCCTACGAGGAAGGCGTCCGGCTGATGAGAGCGGGCCGTTTCGATGAAGCCAGGGCCGCGCTGGACGTTGCCCGGGAGGACGATTGGGTGCCCCTCCGGGCCCGACGAGAGGTCAACAGGATCATTCGGGACGTCGCAGGGACGGAGGGAGCGGCCCTCGCAAACGCGGAGGACGCGATCCGTCGGGCGGCCCCCCATGGGATTCCAGGGAATCGGTTCTTCGGAGATGCCCTGCACCCCACCCCTCGGTGCAACCAGATCATCGTGCAGAGCATCGTGGAGGCGATCACGTCGGGCGGGCAGCTCGGTCGGTGAGGGTCAGCCTTCTGGGGGCATCAATCCGCCAGGAGAAAGACGACATCGACCTTCGCCTCGACGAGAATCAACCCCGGCGCCGGAGGCGCCGAGGCGATCAAGTCGACATCCTTGCCCGCCATCTGCATGAACGCGTTCCCGTCCCCTCGGTTCTTCAGGTCCGGAGGGCTCATCTGGCCCGAAGGCCTCTCGGTGATCGAAATCGGAGGTCCCGGAACCTGTCCCGACACCCCAGCCATCACAATGGCCTTCTCGCCCGCCCGCTTGATGGCCTCTTCGAGCATCTTCGCCTGCTGCTCCTTCACCTTGGTGTTGCGGTAGCTGAAGCTCCAATTGGAGAGGCCCTTGTAGGAGAGCAGCGACGCGACCACAGAGTCGACCTTGCCGAGGTCATTGAAGGTGACCTGGACCTCCTTGCTGACGACGAACCCCTGGGAGACAGGCACTCGAGCCGCTTCGTCATAGATGCCCGTGATCACCAGGCGCCCGGTCCGAATATCCGTGGCAGGGAGACCGCCAGCCCTCGCGATGCGCAGGATCTCGTTCACCTTCGTGGTGACCTCCGCCGTCGCCGCTGCGAGGTCCTCGCCAATCACCCTGACGAAGGTCGTCAGGTTTGCTTGGTCAGGCTCGATCTGGGTCATCGCGAAGCCGGACGCGATGAGGGTGTTCCTCGTGAGCGCGTCCCCCATCATCGGACCGTCGGCGGGCGGTTGCATCATCGGCGGCTGCCCAGTGAAGCTCTCACGGCCGCAGCTGCTGGCCATGAGAGAGATGATCAGGATCGCGGTCAGCGTGATGGGGCGGCTCATGGTCTTCCTCCTGCTCGGGTTTTCATGACCGCGCGAGTATAGGACTCGCCCCCGATGGTGTAAAGCTCGTCGGCATCTCTCGCCGCCCACGCGACGCAGTCCATTCAAGCCTGGAGGGCCGGGATGCGCAATTGTTGCGCGGTGGCTTGCGCATCCCGGGGCGCGGACGGCATACTCCAGAGGAACAAGGAGGCCAGACCATGCGTGCATCCACGATCTTCTTCGCGCTCTCCCTCGCCGTAGCGGTCGCCTGGAGCGCCTGCAGCAACGGCGGCAACGACGGCGCCTCAGACGGCGCCTCAGACAGCGCCTCAGACGGCGCCTCAGACGTGGACACGATCGCGCCGGACACGGCCTGCGCGCCCGCCTGCGAGGACAAACAATGCGGCGATGACGGCTGCGGCGGCTCCTGCGGCGCATGCGAGGCCGACGAGTCCTGCACCCTCGGGGCCTGCGTGGTGCCGCAGCCCGGGCCGGTCTGCGGCGACGATCTCTGCGAGGCTCCCGAGGGCCCCGGGGACTGCCCCGAAGATTGCGACGAGGGGGGCCCCGTCTGCGGCGACGATCTCTGCACTCCCCCGGAGCTGCCGGAGACCTGCCCCGACGACTGTGGTCCCCCCGGGAACATCTGCGGCGACGGCAAGTGTGACCCTCCGGAGAACCCCGACTCCTGCCCCGACGACTGCAAGCCCGTGGACCCGCCCGCGGGCTGCGCAGACGACGCGGACTGCCTGGAGAGCCCCCCCTGTCCGCTCGGCGCGACCCTGGGCTGTGCCTGTATCGATATTCCCGGGGAGGGAGGGCTCTGCATCCCAGCCTGCGAGACAGACACCGACTGCCCGGAGCTCGGCGACGTGATATTGACCTGTCTGCCCGAGGGATTCTGCGCCCCTGCCGTCGAGGACACCGTCTGCGGCGACGACCTCTGTGTCCCCCCGGAGACTGCGGACTCCTGCCCCCAGGATTGCACCGTGAACCCACCAGAGGGCTGCACGGACGACACGGACTGCCAGGACGACCCGCTCTGTCCGCCCCCGTCAGAGGCCCCCCTGGGGTGTGCATGCGTGGAGGGCCCTGAGCAGAGCCTCTGCGTCCCTGCGTGCGTGACCGACGCGGACTGTCCCTCACAGCCCGGTCAGGAGATGATCTGCACCGACGGGGGGGTCTGCGGCTTCTCCCAGATCGGCCCCGAAGGCTGCACATCCGATGCTGATTGTGAAGGGTCACCCCCCTGCCCGCCCCCCTCGGACGCGCCGATGGGCTGCACCTGCGTGCAGGGCCTCGACATGAACTCCTTGTGCGCTCCGTCGTGTCTGGTCGACTCGGACTGCCCGTCCCCGCCCGGCGGGGCGCTTGTCTGCAAAGCTGAGGGCTTCTGCGGCCCACCGTGACTCATCGCCTCGAAGCACCACGCATCATTGGTGATCGGAGAGGCCACCTCCTTGGCACCTTCAAGCTGGCCTGGCAACTGGCTTTCCGTAGAGATGGACTCCGGATTCTACCGCCTGCAACAAGCTGGGTCGGGACGCGTTGGGATCCGGGGCCCCGTGTCGTGATCGATTGCGACGGTCGTGGTAGGGTCTACCATTGGTCGACCCAGACATTGAGGTACACGCCGCTTCGTTGGGGACCTCCGGAATGAAGATCTTCGGGAAAGGTGCGCTTCGCAGGCTCAAGGGAGCGAGGTGGGTCCAGCATCTCAGCCTCGTACTTCTCGGCACCATGCTCGGTCTCGTGGGTGCAGAGGTGATCCTCAGGCTCTCGGGGATCGACGATCGCATCTTGCGATCTCGGATGCGGTGGTTGGACGCGATGACAGAGATCCACATGGCCGTCGAGGATCCGGCCTTCATGTTTCGCTTGCGACCCGGCTCGACATTCGAGGGAGCGCAGGACTATGGCCCGTTCTCCGTGCGGATCAATGCGCTCGGGTTTCGGGGACGGGAGAGGAGCCTGCACAAGGACGAGGGGGTCTTCCGCGTCGTCTGTGTTGGCGCCTCGAACGTCTTCGGTGCCGGCGTCAACGACGGGGAGACGTGGCCTGCGCAGCTTGAGGAACGACTCAACCACAAAGATCCAGGGAGGTTCGAGGTCTGGAACCTCGGTGTCTCGGCGTACAACGCGCACCAGATGTCCGCGATGGGCAGAGAGGCGCTGGAGAAATACGAGCCGGACCTCCTCGTCTTCGCGCTCTCCAACAGCTTCCCTCGTCATGTCCCGGTCGGCGCGGAGCCTGACGATTATCTCCGTCGAGATCCGCTGCTCTGGTTCGAGTATTTCACGTGGCTGGAGGACGGCTTCCCCTCCTTCGTCTCTCCCAGCGCAACGATCTGGCTGCTGGAGCACTTCCGCCTCTACCGCATGGTGGTGTTCGCCCAGGCGGCAGGCCAAGGTGATCCTCACCCCCAGAGGAATGGGGAGCGGAAGCATGCGGAACTCGACATGGTCCGTGGGTTCCTCGAGCAGGCGGGGCAAGAGGTCCCGATCGCAGTCTTCCTCTATCCGGGGGTCAACCGAGACAGGTACAGGTTGATCCTGGAGGGGTTGCCCCTGGAGGTCTTCGAGCTGAGGTCACGGGCGCTGATGATGCGGCCATTCCCGAATGAAGCGCTCTTGGACATCCACCCCCCGCCCGAGGTCTACCGGTGGTATGCCGTCCAGCTCAAGCAGTGGTTGGAATCGAAGGGACTGGTCCCGAAACAGGGCGCGTCTTGCCGGGCGTGCCGGAAGAAGACGCCGGTCCAACTGCCCGGATTTCTGGGCATGCCTGACAAGACGCTCCCTCTTTTAGGGCCCTCCTGACATCTTCGTGGGTTCTGGCAGAGAACTCGGGTGCAGAATTTACTCGAAATGATCCCGCTGTGGCTCCCATGATCAGAGGGGAAAACTGAGGTTGGCGCCGGTCACGGTCACGGTCACGGTCACGGTCACGGTCACGGTCACGGTCACGGTCACGGTCACGGTCACGGTCACGGTCACGGTCACGGTCACGGCGAACCTGAGTCGTTCAGTGCCCGACCCACCTACCGTTGCTCAGCCTC
>JBDRIT010000235.1:0-54818 GCA_043815665.1 Pseudomonadota bacterium | reverse complement strand
CTGGCTGCGGCTCACGCCGGTCCAGGGGATATCCCTCCACGCAGGCCCCCAGTGCCACGCGCAAAGTAAGGGTAGAACCTAAAAAAGAGAGGCCGGCCTCAAAGGCAGGGGCCGGATCGGCTCGTTCAGCCGTGACCAGGTGATGAGCCGAGCGCACTGGAAAGCGCTCCATGTTCCAGAGGGTGCTGTGGATCATCTGTAACTCTCTGATCTTGGCAACGTATCAGGGCCCCCACCGCAGAGGGTGGGTGGGGGGGGAGGCGGTGGGGGCCCTTCTTGATATTGATTCGGCTCTGATTCTCAGGCTTCGGCGTGGGGTGGGCGCGCAGCGAGGCGCCTTGGGGCACCGTCGACGTGATGGCCCCTCGGTTGGGATCCTCGGGGAGATGCAGTCCGCAGCCACGCGCGCGTGGCTGCGGACAAAGGACGGGGGGCCCCCCCGCGCCGAGGAAGCCCCACCCCCGCCGAAGCCGGTGCGCTTGGCTTGGTCCGTCGAGACCACACGGAATCCAGGTCGCCTCCTGCACCCTTCGGGCTTTGATGGCAGATGATCCGGATCCCGATGCAGGGCACCTTGCTGTCTTGGTCTCGGACCGTGTCGCGGGTAACATGGTCGGGTTCCCGTGCGAAGGAGGACACCGAGATGCGACGCATGACAGTCATCGCCTTGATACTCGGAGCGCTGGGCTTCGTCGCCTGTGACTGTGGGTCCATGGCACCCCAAGCCGACACTGCAGAAGAGATCCACGGCACCGACGCGACCGTGGAGACCACCGACGACGCCCCGACCCCCGCCACCCCGCCTGCGTTGCGGGTGGTCACCTTCAACACCGGCACCTCCCTCAAGCCCAAGGGCGGCGCGGCGGACCGCGGCTACGGCGCGGAGGCGTGGGAGATCTGTGACGAGTGGTACGGCAACGGCCTCTCGTGGCTCGCGATCATGGACGACGCCCGGGCGTGGATCGCAGAGGTCGATCCCGACGTCATCGTCTTCCAGGAGGTCTTCGATCCCAACGAATGCGTCGGGATCCCCGAGGAGCTCTGGCCCGGCTTCGTCTGCGAGAGCTGGACACCCGGGGATCCCGTCGTCGCCCAGAGGCTCCTGAGCGACGCCTGGCAGGTGATGTGCAATCCCGTCCGCACGGACAAGTGCGCCGCGGTGCACCGCCGCATCGGGAGCTTCCGTGGCTGCGACGGGGCGCTCTGCCTCGAGGGGATGGAGGGCAACCCCATCGACGACTGCGGCAGCGGCGTCCGCATCGGGCGCGGGGTCGTGGACCTGGTGGACGGCGGCGTCCTCACCCTGGTCAACGTCCACGGCTCCTCGGGGTACACCGACGAGGACATGGCCTGCCGGGTGAAGCAGTTCGCGCAGGTCTTCGTGGACAACGGAAGCGGTGCCCCCGCAGCGAACGGCGACTGGAACCTGATCCTGGGGGACTTCAACGTGGACCCCGTGGTCATGGCGGGACTGGACCCCAGCGCGGACGCGGTCCTGGAGCATGTTGCCGCGAAGGAGGCCCTCCATTTCATCACTGAAACATCACAGGATTCTCCTGCAACATACGCTGGTTACGTGCGTATAGATCATGTAATTTCTGACGCATGGAGCGGGGCCTGCTGGCACGCGGGCATCACCCCGGGTCACCCCGCGGTGACCCCGGCGGTCTCCTTTGACCACCACCCGGCGGTCTGCGACGTCGCAGGGATGCGCTGATCAGTCCTCGTCTTTCGGGATTGGATGTGCTCCACCATCGAGGCGGTGCTCGAACCCGTGCCTCGGGTCCGCGGCGTCCTCCTCCGGGGTGAGGACATGGAGCGCCTCCCCCTCGAGGCGGGCCATGAGGCAGGCGGCCGTCGCGTCGCCGGTGACGTTGGTGGCGCTGCGGAACATGTCCAGGAGACGGTCCACGCCCAGGACCAGGGCCAGCCCCTCCGTGGGCACCCCCACCTGGGTGAGCACCATGGCCAGGGTCACCATGCCCGCGCCGGGCACTCCGGCCGCGCCCACGGACGCCAGGGTCGCGGTGAGGACGATGGTGAGCTGGTCCATGAAGCCCAGGTCCATGTTGTAGATCTGCGCGATGAACAGCGCGGCCACGCCCTGGTAGAGTGCCGTACCGTCCATGTTGACCGTCGCGCCGATGGGGAGGACGAAGCTGCTCACCTCGGGGCTCACCCGGAGGTTCTGCTCGCAGCACTCCTTGGTCACCGGCAGGGCAGCGGAGGACGACGAGGTCGAGAAGGCCAGGAGCTGGGCCGCACGGATCCCCCGCAGGAAGCTCATCAGCGGGAGCCGGACGCCGAACACGACGACGGCCCCGTACAAGAGTCCAATGTGGAGGGCCAGACCCGCCAGGACCACGAGGCTGTACGCCCCGAGGGCCGCAAGGACCGAGAGCCCCGTGGTCCCCACGACCTTGAAGAGGAGCGCAGCGACCCCATAGGGCGCCAACTTCATGATGACGTGGACCATCACCACCATGGCCTCATTGGCCCGGTCGGCGAGATCCACCACGGGCTTCGCACGCTTCGTGTCCATGAGGGTGAGCGCGATCCCGAACATCAGCGCGAAGAAGATCACCTGGAGCATGTTCCCGTCGGCCATGGTCGTGAAGGGGTTCTCCGGTACGATGCCGATGATCTGGTCGACGAAGTCCTTGGACTGCGCCGCGTCATCGACCTTCTCGGAGGCGGCCCCCTCGTAGGATGCGGTGAGGATCGCGCGGTCCTCCGCACCGAGCATGTGGCCCGGCTGGACCAGGTTCGCCAGGCCCATCCCGATCACCAGCGCGATGACGGTGGTGCCCATGAAGTAGGCCAGGGTCCGGCCCCCGAGGCGCCCGAGCTTGCGGAAGTCTCCCAGGGACGCGATGCCCACCAGGAGGGAGAAGAAGACCAGGGGGACGACCACCATCTTGATCAGGGCCAGGAAGAGGCGCCCGATCCACTCCACGAGGGAGACGAAGGTCGCGCCCAGGGGCGCGTAGCGTCGGACCTCCGGGACCGTCTCCTGGACCCACCCGGAGACCGCGTCGCCGGCCTTCCGCCCCTTCGCACCCTCGACCTTGTCCTTCTGGAGCTTCAGGAGGCCCGCGGCGCGCAGGCGCCACTCGATTTGCAGCCAGGTCACCCCGTCCCGGTCGATCTCATCGACGATCCGCGCGGTCTCCACGCCCCGGGCCAGGGGCTCCACGGCGTCGCCCCCGGCCTCGGTGACCACCACCGCCTCCCGGGACAGCTCAACCCCGGACTTCGGGAGGAGGAAGGAGTTTGGCCCCAACAAGAACCCGAGCACGACGCCCACGATCATTCCGATGAGGATCTTCGTGTACAGCTGCATCACGCCTCCCGGTGGGTGGATCCCATCCGTTATCGATGGTTCGAGGGGCCGTTGTCAAACCCTGCCCGGTCCCTGCTGACCCACACAGAGGTTTCGCCGCCGCCGCTTCTTCGCAGCGCGGCTCTCCCCCCGCGTCGACAGGCGTGGTATACCTGTCGTCATCGGAGGAGTACATTTCCGGGACGGAGGAATGAAATGAAGACGAGCCTCGTACTCACTGCCCTCCTCTGTGCGGTGTCCATCTTTTTCGCCCTCGCGGGGTGCAGCCCCGCCCCCACGGGGCCGATCTCGAGCGACATCCCCGTCGGAGACGCGGCCGCGGACGGCGGGGAGCCCGACGTCATCGTGGGGGTCCCCGATGCGGCCCCAGACGCTGCGGAGGAAACCGCCGTCGAGGTGTTCGACGACGGAACCCCCGACGCCGGGCCGGCCTGCGCGCCCGGGGAGGGCTGCTTCCTGGACCCGTGCAGCGGCAACGACGAGTGCCAGTCCGGGTGGTGCGTGGCTCACATGGGCGAGGGGGTGTGCACGATCCCGTGCCAGGAGGACTGCCCCACGGGCTGGGAGTGCCGGCAGGTCGCCGGAACGGACCCGGACGTGGTCTACATCTGCGTGTCGGACCACGCCAATCTCTGCCGCCCCTGTGCGTCCGCGGAGGGCTGCAAGAGCGTCGGTGGTGCGGAGGACGCGTGCCTGTCCTACGGCGTCGAGGGCAGCTTCTGTGGCAGCCCCTGCGGCGACGACGAGGGCTGCCCCTGGGGCTTCTCCTGTACCGAGGTGGAGACCGTGGACGGCGTGGCCCTGGCGCAATGCGTGGCCGACGCAGGGATCTGTCCCTGCACGGCGACGTCCGTGGCCCTGGGGCTCTTCACCCCCTGCGCGGTGACCAGCGAGTGGGGCACCTGCCCCGGGAAGCGGGTCTGCACCGATGACGGACTGACGGACTGCGACGCGCCGGCCCCCGGGGAGGAGGTCTGCGACGGCCTGGACAACGACTGCGACGGGGACGTCGACGAGGAGACCTGCGACGACGGCAACCCGTGCACCGGCGACGCCTGCCTCGGTGCGGACGGCTGCGAGCACGTCGCGCTGGAGGGCGGGGAGTGCCTCGACGGCAACCCCTGCACCGTCGCGGACCACTGCGAGGCCGGGGTCTGCGTCGGGGACCCGGTCCTCTGCGACGACGAGAACCCCTGCACGGACAACCTCTGCGCGGAGAACGGTGGCTGCGTGTACCCGCCCAACAGCGGGACCTGCGACGACGGCGACCCCTGCACCCTGGGGGACGCGTGCGCGGACGGCGCCTGCCACGGCATCGCGCTGCCCTGCGACTGCGTCGAGGACGGGGACTGCGCGGCCCTGGACGACGGGGATGCGTGCAACGGCGTGCTGGTCTGCGACACCGGGAGCGTCCCCTTCCAGTGCGAGGTCGCGCCGGAGTCCGTGGTGGTCTGTCCCCAGCCGGAGGGCGTGGATGCGCCCTGCCTCGCGGCCGCCTGCGCACCGGATGACGGCTCCTGCGCCCTGGTCTCGGCGGGCGACGGCCAGCCCTGCGAGGACGGCAGCGCGTGCTCCCTCGGGGACCTCTGCCAGCAGGGGGCCTGCGTGGGCGGCGCCCCGGCCAACTGCAACGACGGCAACCCCTGCACCGACGACGCCTGCGACCCCGCTCTGGGATGCACCCACGCGTCCAACCAGGCCCCGTGCACCGACGACGATGTCTGCACCGTAGGGGACCTCTGCGCGGCGGACCAGTGCCAGCCTGGTGCGGGAGCTCCGGACTGCGACGACGGCAACCCCTGCACCGGCGACATCTGCGATTCCGCCCTGGGATGCACCCACGCCCCGACCCCGGGGCCGTGCAGCGACGGCAACCCCTGCACCACCGGCGACTCCTGCATGGCGGGGACCTGCGTGGGCGGCGCGTCGACGACCTGCAACGACGGCAACCCCTGCACCAACGACGCCTGCGACCTGGCCACGGGCTGCGTCTTCACCCTGAACACCGCGCCGTGCAACGACGACGACGTGTGCACCACCGGCGACTTCTGCCACCTGGGCGAGTGCGACCACGCGGCGAACCTGGTGTGCGACGACGGCAACGCCTGCACCGACGACTCCTGCCACCCTGTGAACGGCTGCGTCCACAGCCCGAACCAGGCGCCCTGCGACGACGGCAACGCCTGCACCGCGGGGGACAAGTGCAGCGACGGCTGGTGCCTGGGACCGGGCCCCGTGGACTGCGACGACGGCGACCTCTGCACCGACGACGCCTGCGCCCCGGCCCAGGGCTGCGTCCACGTCCACAACGCGGCGCCCTGCGACGACGGCGACGCCTGCACCCTGGGGGACGTCTGCGCCGTGGGGACCTGCGCGGGCGGGGGCCTCCTGGACTGCGGCGACGGCAGTCCCTGCACCGACGACGCCTGCGACCCCCTGAGCGGATGTACACACACACCCAACCAGGCCCCTTGCACCGACGCCGACGCGTGCACCAACGGCGACCAGTGCGCGGGCGGGCTCTGCGTGCCCGGCCCCGGGCTCGGCTGCGACGACGGGGACGTCTGCACCGACGACTCCTGCGACCCGGCGGACGGCTGCCACCATGTGGACAACCAGGCGCCCTGCGACGACGACGACGCCTGCACGGTCACGGACGTCTGCGCGGACGGCGCCTGCGTCGGGACCGGCGCGCTCGCCTGCGACAACGGCGACCACTGCACCACGGACAGCTGTGACCCCGCCACGGGGTGCATCCACGTCGACATCACCCCCTGCTGCGGCAACGGGGTCAAGGAGGCGGGCGAGGCGTGCGACGACGGCAACCTGACCCCGGGGGACGGGTGCGAGGCGGACTGCACCCTGCCCGCGGCCTGCGAGTGGGCCGGCGTGCCCCAGCTCTACTGCAACGGCGGCTGCACCTGGTCCGGCGGCTCGGGGTGCGACCAGACCGAGGCGGACATCTACTGCAAGCTCACCACCTGCAACTGCAACGCCCACGCGGTGAGCTTCCAGGTGGTCACCGCCCTCCCCCAGCCTGGCTTCGGCTGCACCTGGGGCCCCGGGGACGACTTCGGCGAGTATCCCCAGTACTGCGTCAACATGAACGTCGTCTACTCCAGCGGCAACGTCCTCGCTGAGAACGGCCCGGGATCGGTGATCGCCAACGTCCAGTGCTCGATCCCCTGACCTCCGAGGGAGGGGCGTCCACGCCCCGATTCCCTTCCCACGCCCCGATTCGGCCCGGGGACGGGCCTCCCACAGAAAAGAATCGGCCCGTGGACGGGCCTCCCACAGTGAAGAGTCGGCCCTGAAGGGCCTCCCACAGGGGAGAACCATCGGCAGGCATCCGTCTGGACCGGCACGGACTTCCTGGCTCCCTGCCGGCTCGGCGTGGTATACAGGACCCTCTCGGACAATTTCTAGAGGCGCCCATGATCTGCTCCAGTCGCGCCGCGCTTCTCCTCGTCGTCCTCCTGGCCGGCTGCGGCTCGGAGACCACCATCCGTGCGACCTTCTCCGGGGAGGACGCAGCGCAGTTCGGGCCGGGGAACCAGTGGGGCAAGGTGGATGGAGGCGGACCCGATGGGATCGGCCCGACGGACGGGATCGCCGCGGAGCTGTTCGACGCGGGCCCCGGCGACGGCGGGACGGCGGGAGATGTCCTGGACGATCAGGGCGGCGACGTGACGCCGGACACGCCGCCCCTCCCCGACGTCACGGACATCACGGTGGAGGACGACGTGAGCTGCCTCTTCGTCCCCGAGGTCGGCGCCTTCGCGCCGGTCCTCGAGTGCTTCTGGGACGACCCCGTGCAGAAGACCCAGCATGATGACGTGGTGATGACTCCCGTGGTCGCAAACCTCACCGACGACAACCACGACGGCCTCGTGGACACCCACGACATCCCCGACATCGCGTTCCTCACCTATCGCCGCGCCGAGGACGGCTGCTGCAACGTCGACGCGGTGCTCCGGGTCGTCACTGGCTCCTGCCAGGGCGGGATCACCGGACAAGGGAGTGGAGACAAGCTCCTCCACGAGCATTACTGGATCGCGTCCCCGGCCCTGGACAACTCCAGCGGTCTGGCGGTGGGAGACGTGGACGGGGACGGACGCCCGGATCTGGTCGGCATCAGGAACGGCGGCGGCACCGTCGCGTTCTCGTCGGTGTTGAGCCACCCGATCTGGCCCGAGGCCGTGACCGCGCACAACGGCTGGACCGTGGTCGGCACGGCAGACCCCGTCGAGGCGGTCGCTGAAGAGATCCCCGATGACGGGAAGCTGCTCACCGCATCCCAACCGGGGGAGGAGATCCGGTTCACCGGGACCTGGCCCCTGTCAACCCGGGCCATCGCGATGGTCTACATCGAGGTATGGGCGCGCCCCGTGGGGCCCGCCGTGGACCTCACCGGCGTCCTCGTCTCGGGGGGGGAGTCGACCCAGTCCGTCCCCGTCAAGGCCCAGGCCTCCGGGGACTGGGAGCGGCTGATCTTCGAGTTCCCCAAGAACCCCTTCACCGGTGACCATCAATGGACCGATGCGGACCTCGAGGGCCTCGAGTTCGGGATCATCCATGGTGGGCCCATCGGCGCCGCCGTGGAGGTCACCCGCGTGGATCTCGTGGTGGACTACGTGGTGGAGAAGTGGCAGAGCGCCCACCCCAAGGGCGTCGACTTCCTCGCAGGTCCCCAGCCGATCATCGCGGATCTGGAGAAGGACGGGGCCGCGGAGGTGATCGTCGGCCGGGTGGTGCTGGCCGGCGCCGACGGCGCCCTGAAGTGGAAGGGCAGCGCAGGCATCGGCACCAACTCGTTCCTGGGCCCGATCTCCCTGGCCGCGGACATCGACCTGGACGGGCAGCTCGAGGTGGTCGCAGGGGACACCGCCTACCGGGCCAACGGCGACGTGTACTGGACCTACGCCTACGGTGAGCCGGGCTCGGGATGCAACGCGTACGGGTTCGCCTGCGACGGCTTCGGTGCGACAGGGAACTTCGACGCCGACCCCGAAGCCGAGGTCGCGATCATCCGCCGGGGGGTCCTCTACATCCTCCAGCACGACGGGACCCTCATGGCCCGGGTGGTCCTGCCCGGCATCGACTGCCAGTACAACGAGGGAGGCCCGCCCACGGTCGCCGACTTCGACGGCGACGGGCGCCCGGAGGTCGCAGCAGCGGGGGCGGACTACTACGTGGTCTTCGACCTGGACTGCTGCGCGGACCTGCCCCTGTGCTCGGCCCTCCCGCCGGACGCCGAGGGCTGCGACTCCCCTGGGATCCGCTGGAAGGTCGCCAACCAGGACTGCTCATCCCGGGTCACGGGTTCGTCGGTCTTCGACTTCGACGGGGACGGCCAGGCGGAAGTGATCTACAACGACGAGACCCTCTTCCGGATCTTCCGCGGCGCTGACGGGAAGGTCCTCTTCGAGCAGCCGAACACCTCCCACACCCGCCTGGAGTACCCCTTGGTCGCGGACACGGACAGCGACGGCAACGCCGAGATCGTGATCATCGAGAACGGCAACGACAAGGCCCCGGTCCCCCTGCAGATCTGGGGGGACGCCCACAACCACTGGGTCCCCACCCGCCGCATCTGGAACCAGCACGCCTACAACATCACCAGCGTCACCGAGGGCGGCCTCCTCCCGCCGGGGGGGGAGACCCCGAACTGGGAGGTCTTCAACAACTTCCGTCAGAACCTCCCGGACTACGACCCCTACCTGGCTCCGGATCTCATCGCCTCGGTGACGGGGCAGGTCCTCACGGGCTGCCCCGGGGTCCTCGGGATCAAGGCCAAGGTCTGCAACGTGGGCCAGCTCTGGGTGCCGCCGTGGGTCGGCGTGACCTTCTACAGCGGCCTGACCATGGCCCCCCTGCCCTGCGCCGATCCTGCGGGGACCCCGGTGACCTTGGAGCCGGGGCAGTGCGTGGGCGTCACCTGCGACTGGCTCCCCACCGCGCCCGTGGCGGACGCCACCCCGGTCCGCGTCTGTGTGGACGGCGGCTCCTACCAGTGCACCGGCCCCGGGGTGTTCAACGAGTGCGACGAGCTGAACAACGCCGGCGACGGCGCCGTGGGGCCGTGCCTGTAGAGAACGCTCCCCCGAGCAGGATGGCGAGCACGAACAACGTGAGAGGCGGAGCGGGACCATCCGTGGAACCGCAGCCCCCGCCGCGGCCTGGAGACGGGTCGTCATCGACGACACCATCCACGACGTCCGCCTCCAACACGTCCTCTGCTGGATCCATGGTGTCAAGTGTCGGCTCCGGCGACGACTCCGCGCCCCACTCCGGCACGCCGCACCAGGCGGCTGCCTCGGGCACCGGCACGGGCTCCGATGCCGTCTCCAGGCCCACAGCGTTGGTTACACGCACCCGGATCGCTGCGCCGAGATGATCCGGAACCGGGAGGAACGCGTCGAGGACCTTCCCGGTCTCGTCGGTCTCGAGGGGCAGCGCAACCCAGGCGCCGCCGTCCACGGACCAGGCCAGGGCCACCAGGGCCGTGTGAGGGTCCTCAGCCTGGATCGAGAGCCCCGTCGTCTCCTTCTCAACGCAGGGATCGTCGTCGAAGCCCACCGGGAGCACGACCAGGGTCGGCGGCGACCCGTCGAGGATCACCGTGCCCCCGGTCCCCTCGACGCCTGCGGTCCCGTCGGTGTAGGTCGCCTTCGCCAGGAACGCGACCGCCGTGCCGTCGGGGAGCGGCGGGGCGATGCAGATCTCTCCATCGCCGTCTGCGGAGAGCTCCACGGACACGCCGAGGGGCGCGCCGGTGGTGGGATCCAGGGGCGTCACGGTCAGAAACGCCACCTGTCCACCGAAGGGCTCCGGATCCCAGGTGAGGGGCACACACTCCCCGGCGTCCCAGAACCCGGGGGGATGCACCCGCGGGATCCCGTGGAGCGCGATGAAGATCCACTGGTCGTCTCCGGAGAGGACCTCCGTGACCGCCGTCTGATCCTGGTAGTCGGTCCCCGCGTCGGTGGTCACCGTGAGCGCACCCGGTGCCACCCAGTCCAGCGGCGCCAGGCCGTTGGCCCCGGTGGTGGCCCCGGGCAGGACCATCGAGAGGCCCCCCGACGAGAGCTCGAGGGCCAGCTCCACGCCGGCGATCCCCGGCCCCGTAGGTGCCACCACCACCTGCACGAACACGCTCGCGCCGGCCTCGACGGGGGTCTCCACGGGCAGGGACGGCGGCCAGTGTCCGTAGGTCCCGAAGTTGTCCTTGTAGATCGGCGACGCGAAGAGGAGCTCTTCGATGCTCCACAGCCGATCCCAGGACGTGGTGAACCAGGGACGGGGATCGACGCCAGCGGTGAGCTCCAGGTAGACCCCCAGCGCGCCCGCAGTGTCCGCGACGAAGGGGATCTCCAGCACGGCCCTGGGGGTCGTCACGTACATCGCAGGGTCGATCTCCAGGGACAGGATGACGCTCCCCAGCGCGTCGTCGCCGCTGTTGTCGAAGCCCGGCATGTCCCGCCGGACGGTCCCGGTGACCGTGCCGGAGAAGGGGAGGGACGAGAAGACCCGGACCTTGGCGATGAGGGTCTGACCGACCACGTCCGGCGTCACCACCGACACGGGCTGCCCGTCGGCCTTGGTCCAGAGCACCTGATCCACGGTCAGGCCGGTGGTCACCGCGTACTCGTCGGGGAGGTGCCGCATCACCGACTGGAGGTTCCCGCAGATCACCATCTCCTTGTCGTAGATCGGCCAGGCCCCCGTCGGAGGCTGGTGCTCCATCTGGGCCAGGGCGAAGGCCGGCCCCAGGGGCGCCAGATCGCCGTAGAGGGTCCAGAACCCGGGGTCGGTCAGGGGGCTGTCCTTCATCCGCTCGATCTCCGCGTCGAAGTCCGCCCCGGGTTCACCCTGTTCCCCGAGGAGCGAGGTCAGGAGCCCGCTCCCGGCCAGCTCGACGATGTCCTCCAGGGGCTGGGAGACGAGCAGTTCGACGAAGTCATGGGCGGCCTGGCGGTCCAGGAGGCCGATGATCCCCTCGGCCTGGGCGAGCTTGCCCTCGAGCTGGATCTGGGCCAGCGCGCAGTCCGTGTCATTGCCCAGGAACGCGGCCGCCGCCTGGCAGTACCACTGGAAGACCTCCGCGGCCCGGTCCTGGGCGGTCTCGTCTTCGAACCACATGTCGAAGAGCACGTCCACCAGCCCGTGCCAGTCCCCGAAGACAAGATCCCCCATGGACTCGATGATGGCCTCGCTGTCCCCCCGACCGTCCAGGTACTCGCCGAAGAGACTGAAGATCCCCACGGGCGCGGAGGAGAAGAACGCAGCCACAGAGAGCCCCTCCATCGCGTTGTCCGACCCCTGGTGACACATGTGGCCCAGCGCGAAGAGGCGGAACTCGGGTTTTTCGTCCAGGGCGAGGTTCAGGAGATGGTAGCTGAGGGCCTTCTGGTGACCGAAGTCGATCTCCGCACAGGCGCTGCGGAAGTCCGGAGACATCGCGCCGAAGCCCAGATAGGCGCGGGCGAAGGGAAGCGCCGCCAGCGCGGCCCACTCCGGGTCCTCGTCGACCAACACGTCGAGGACCGCGTTCGCCTCCAGGACGTGGGTCCCGGGGCCCGCAGCCTGCACAGGAGCGGAGCCGAGGAGGAGCAACATCACAGCGAGACCCCACCGAATCATCACGAACCTCCGATCCCGGTGTACCGAGTCCGTCGTCCATCGTCCCGGATCCATTGTCCATTGTCCATCGTCACTTCCGAGGCCGGTCGTCGAGCTCCCGGTTCGGATTGTGCTGGGAGGGACCGTCGGACATCATGTATGCTCTCGGCGAACCGACGAACCCCCCGGGAGGTGGCTCCATGCTGAGGCAACTCGCGCTCGCTGCGTTCATCCTCCTCTCTGCTGCGGCCTGTGACTCCGGCGGCGCCTCTCAAGCTCCCGCGGACACGACGCCCACGCCGGACATGAAACCCGACGTCATCCCGGCCACGGGCCTCCCCTTCCAGGACTTCTACGACGAGGTGCGCAACCATGCGCTCGGCCACGACTACCTGGACGGCGACTGGCTGGAGGACTTCGGCGACGCGGCCTTCTGGGGACCGGCGTTCCTGGTTCGCGTGGGCACCGAGGAGGACCGGGGGGACTACCTCGCTGTCGCGCAGGAGGCCTTCCAGCGGAACCTCGCGGTGCTGCGGCAGGCCACGGGCGACCTCGGCTTCTTCATGGACAGCCTCGATGAGGTCCTCATGAGCGCGCTGGGGGTCATCGAGGTCCTCTCCGCGACGGGGAAAACCGAGGGCCTCTACGACCTCGACGCGCTGCTGGACCTGGTGAACCTGTCCGTGGAGGGGCTCGGCACCTACCTGGACGTGGACGTGGACTCCTACGCCCTCAACACCTACGGCCCCACTGCGATCACCGCGACCGTTGCGCTGCTCAACCTCCGCTACGCGGAGCTCCTCGACACCCCCCTCGTCGACGAGCGTCTGGCCACGGGGCGAGCGATGATGGCCGCCACCGACGAGAAGGCCTGGGGCGGTGACGCGTATCTCTTCCGGCCCGGCGAGGAGAAGCGGTACCTCTATCCCAACGTGATCACGATCATGGCCAACACCACGGCATACAGGCTCACGGGCGAGGCAGCCTACCGGGATCGGGCCCTGCAGACCTACCAAGGGATCCAGGTGCTCAAGGCCCCGGATCTGGGGTGCTACTACAGCCCCTACAGCGCCGTCACCATGGGCGCCCAGACCGAGGTCTACTCCACCCTGTCCAGCCAGAACTACACCATCATGGCCCTGGCCCTGCTCTGGGAGGTCACCGGCGACCAGACCTACCGCGACGAGATCGTCGAGATCGCGACCTTCATCGAGGACCGTCTCTGGCAGGACGGGCGGATCCTGCACCACTGGATGGACGGGCACATCGCGGTGCCCACGGACCCCGAGTACTTCTGCAGCGGATGCAACCTGCAGTTCCTGTACGCATCCTGGTACGCCATGACCTACGTCTGGCCGGCTCTGTAATCCCCGGAGGCAAGATGTCCGACACCCCCTACCCCGTCGTCGTCGACGACCCGGAGCACATGAACCTCATCGGCCTGATGATGCGGGGCCTCCTGGAGGAGAACCTCGCGAAGCCGCCGAACCGCAAGCGGGCCGAGGGGCTCCGAGGCGCAGTGCGGGTGCAGGCGGGGGGCATGGCCGTGGTGCTGGACTTCACGTCGGGCGGCCTGACGATCCGGATGCCCGGCGCGGCCGACCGCTACAAGGCCCGGGTCAGCGGCGGGATGACCGACCTCCTGGGCGTCGTGAACGGGCGCCTCGTCGGCCCGGTGCTCTCGACCCGGGTGCGCATCGGCGGCAACCCGTTCTTCCTCCTTCGCATGCTTCCCCTCATCCGCTCGGAGAGATCATGAAGAGCTTCCTGACGAACCTCCTGGGCGCGGACCGGGTCCTGGACACCACAGACTCCCTGGCCGCGTATTCCGAAGACTACACCGAGGCGGAGCCGGCGGCGCCGGACCTCGTGGCCATGGTGCACAGCACCGAGGAGGTCCAGGCCATCGTAAAGGAGGCCGGGGCCCGGAAGATCCCCCTCACGCCCAGGGTCTACGGCACCAACGTCGGCGGCCTGGCCCTCGCGTCCGAGGGCGGCGTAATCCTCGACATGACCGGCATGAACCGGATCATCGAGGTCAGCGGTGACGACTGGTATGCCGTTATAGAACCGGGAGTTACACAGATACAATTAAAGCAATACTTGATTGCGCGGGAGATCCCCCTCACCTTCGGCTTCTCCCTGGCTCCACCGGACACGTCGGTCTTCGCGAACGCGCTCCTGGGGGGCCTCACCAACCGGTCCCTCAAGTACGGCGACCAGTCCCAGTCGATCTCCGGCCTGGAGGTGGTCACCGCAGATGGGAGCCTGGCGCGCACCGGTGCGTGGGCCGTGGAGGGCGTGCCCCCCTACGGACGGGTCCCCCTGCCGGACCTCACCGGCCTCTTCGTGGGGTGGGCCGGGACCACCGGGATCGTGACGCGCATGGCCTTCCAGCTCTGGCCGAAGCACCCCATCGAGCGCCGCATCTTCTACCTGACCTACGACGTGGACGCGACCTTCGACATCATGCACCGCCTCTGCCGGGCGGAGATCTGCGAGGACATCGGCGGGCTCTCCTGGCCCTCGGCGAAGATGATGCTGGGCGTGAAGCGGCCCCACCCGGAGCCCTCTGAGGGGGACCCGCTGTTCTTCCTCTACCTCGACCTGGCTGCGGACACCGAGGAGCAGCTGGCCGCACGCCAGGCGATCGTCGCCTCGTGCTTCCGTCCGTTGGTGGATGGGGGAGCGCTGGTGGACGGGCCCCTGGACATCACCGAGCTGGTGCGGGTCAACAAGGCCCTCGACAAGTTCTCGGAGTTCCCCACGAACCTGGACTTCCTCACGGACCACGGGGGCGGGGGGTTGAGCTGGATCGGGACCTACGGCCCCGTCTCCCGCTTCGCCCGCGCGGCCCACGTCGCGACGGAGATCATGGCCTCCCGGGGCTGGCCCCCGGTGATCGTCAGCCGGCCCATGCGCGGCGGACACTACGGGGTGATCCGCTTCATCACGACCTTCGACAAGCGGGATCCTGCGGAGGTGAGCAGGGTTCGGGAGGTGAACGCCGCGCTCCTCGAGGCCCTCACCGACGAGGGCTTCCTCATGTACAAGACCCCGGTCTGGGCCTGGAAGGCCCTCGCACCGCGCATGGATCCGGGGATGCTGCGCCTGATGAAGGACGTGAAGGGGCTCCTGGATCCCCAGCGGATCTTCAACCCCGGGAAGCTGGGCCTCTGATCACTCGACGGGGTCGACGCGCCCCTGGGCCAGGATGGCCTGGATCGCCGCGAGGTTCGTGCCGGGCTCCCAGGCGAGGGATGGATCATCTGCTGCGACGTCCATCTCCTGGATCAACGCCTTGACGTTCTCGATGCGCTCCTCCGTGGGCGGATGGGTGGAGAAGAGCTCACCGAGTCCGCTGAGCGCTGCGGACACGGGGTCCGGATCCCGCCCCTCCCCGCCCTCCAGGCCCTGGAGGGTCTCGAAGAAGTCCACGATGGCCCAGGGGTTGTAGCCCGCCGCGGCCGCATAGCCGACCCCCAGCTCATCCGCCTCCCGCTCCTGGTCCTTGTCGAAGGTCAGGCCGGCCCCGATCTGCAGCGCACCGGACACGATGGAGCCGATGTCCTCGTCGCCGAGGAGGCTGCCGATGCTCTCCGCAACCATGTAGGTCTCCATGTTCTGCACGCCGTGATACGCGGAGATGTGGGCCAGCTCGTGGGCCATGACGCCCGCGACCTCCGCGCCGGTGTTCGCGGCCTTGAGGAGGCCCGTGGTGACGTAGAGGTACCCCCGGAATTCCGGACGCGAACCACAAGGGTCGGGACGCGCCGAGAGAGTGGACCGGAGGGCCTCCGCCGGCACAGGGTCCGCAGGCTCCCCGGCTGGGATTGCATCAGGGTTCCAGGGTTCGATACCGCATCCACGCGATGGCGAGGGCTCCGACGGTGAGCGCGGCGGCGACCGCGGCGGCGTCGAAGGGGGACTCCTCGAAGACCTTGAAGAGCGCCGCAGGGCCGCTGCTCCCCACGTCCGCGCCGCCGGGCACCAGGCCGTGGGCGAGGCAGAGGAGGTGATACTTCACGGTCAGCACCTTGATCCGCCACGGGAACTGGGCGGCCACGAGCTCCCAGAGCACCAGCCAGAGGGTCCCGACCACCACCGAATTCTTGACCATGGTCGCCAGGAGCATGAAGAGCGCGGTGTAGCAGAACGCTCCCGCCAGGATCGGGATCTCCGCCAGGAGGAACACGGTCACGCCGCCGGGGAACCGGGCCAGGGCTGCGACCACGAGGTGGACCAGGGTGACCAGGGCCACGGTGGTGAGCGCGGCGGCCACGAGGCGCCCCGTGAAGATCGCGCTCCGGGGCAGGGGACGCACGAAGATGTAGGCGGCGGTGCCCCCCTCCCGATCCTCGGAGACGGCGGCGAGACCGTAGAGCAGGGCGGAGAACTGGACCAGGAAGCCCAGGGGACCGATCACCAGGAAGGTTCGGTAGACCTCCAGCTCCTCGGCCGCGCCGTCAGCCCGCACAGCCGCCCAGCCGAAGACCGCGACCACGGCGAGGGCCAGGAGGCCAGCGACCCAGCTCCCTTTCCTGCGAACCACGGTCCGCATGTAGAGCGCCGCCATGAGGGCGGCCGCGCGTGCGAAGCTCATCCGTGTCTGCATCATCCGGCCCCTCCTTTGACCAGGTACCGGAACACGGACTCCAGGTCGGAATCCAGCGGATACATCTCGGTGACACCGGCGGCGAGGGACGGCAGGGCCGCGTAGAAGGCCGCCGGATTCCTCGTCTTCACGTCCAGAACACCCTCGAGACCCAGATCCGCGCTCACCACGCCGTCCACCCCGAGGACCGCTCGGGCCAGGGCCCGCGGATCCCCTGCGTGGAGGCGGATCGAGTGGGGGTGGTCGTCCATGAGCTCCCGGATCGAGGCGACGGACCCCTCGGCCAGGAGCCGCCCCCGCTGGAGGAGGATCACCCGGTCCACGAAGCCGTCCAGCTCGTGGAGGACGTGGCTGGAGATCAACACCGAGGCTCCTGCGGCCGACCGCTTCTTGAGCATCGAGAGGATCTGGTGGCGGCTCAGGGGGTCCACGCCATTGAGGGGCTCATCCAGGATGAGGAGCTCCGGATCGTGGAGCACCGCCTGGGCGAGCTTCACCTTCTGGCGCATCCCACGACTGTACTGGGAGATGGGCTTGTTCATGGCGTCGGTGAGCTCCAGCTCGGCGAGCCGCTCCTCCCCCCGGCGGCGTGACTCCGCGGGAGTGAGCCCGGACAGGACCCCCATGGAGCTGACGAAGGTCAGGCCGCTCATCCAGTCCCAGATCCGCTCGCCGTCGGGGCAGTAGCCCAGGCGTCGGCGCACCTCCGTGTCCCGCCAGACGTCGCCGTCCAGGACCCGGGAGCGCCCGCTGGACGCCCGCAGCATGCCGGTGACCAGCCGCAGGAAGGTGGTCTTCCCGGCGCCGTTGGGGCCGATGAGGCCCGTGATGCCCGGCGCGACCGCGAGGCTCACGTCGTTGAGCCCGAGGACCGATCCGTAGCGCTTCGTGACCCCGTCGAGGGTGATGACTGCGCCGCTCATCCGCTCACCGCCGCCGCCTGGAGCCGCCGCATGCGCACCACCAGGCTGATCCCCGCGACGAGCCCCAGGGCCAGGAGCGCCAGGGTCGGTCCGCCCCGCTCTCCGTGCCCCATGATCCAGGTCGCGCTGTCCTCGTAGAGGTCCTTGACGGAGAGGTACCGCGGCCACTCTGCGCCCCCGGAGGCGCTCCGGAGCCCGGAAGCCAACCCGTCGGAGAAGAAGAAGAACGCGATCCACCCGAGCCCCACGTACCGCGCCCGGGTGGCCAGGGAGGAGAGGAAGAGCACCACCGCGCAGGTGGTCCCGACGTGGAGGAGCCCCACCGCGGTCGCCCGGGCGCCCCGCACAGCGAAGGCGAGCCAGTCCATCTCCCGGGCCATGAGCTCCGACACCAGCACGAGGATCCAGGCCGGGACGAGGTAGACCATGGACAGGACGGCGCCCAGCGCAAGGCCCTTGGCCACCAGGTAGCGGGTCGGCGTCAGGGGCCGGGACAGGTACAGGATCAACGCGTTGCTCCCCCGGTCGTCCGCGATGAGGCCCGCGCCCGCGGCCGCTGCCAGGATCGCCAGGAAGACCTGCTCCGTGTTGAACAGCTTGTCCATGAGCTCGAGCTGGAAGGGCAGCCCCCCTGCGGCGGTCTCGATGAGCCCCTTGCCCACCTCCGCAGCGACGATGATCACCAGGGGCAGCGCCCCCAGGATCAGGATCCAGCGGGTGGAGCGCCGACGCCACAGGCGCCCCAGCTCTGCGCCGGCGAGGACGAGGAAGCGGGATCCGCCGGGGAGCAGGTCACCGGTATACTGGCGGTAGCCACTGCGGTGGATGCCCATCACACCCCCCCTTCGCGTCCGAGGAGTCGCAGGAAGGCGTCTTCGAGGCTGTCCGCCGCGAGACGGAGCTCCCGGACCTGGCAGCCCGTCGACCGCGCCGCGGCCCAGATCAGGTCCGGCCGGGCGCCCTCCGGGACGCGCACGGTCAGGAACGGGGCGACCCCGTCGACGCTGGCGCCCGCGTCCTCCATGGCCCGGACGAGGGCGACGCCGTCGCCCTTGATCCGGAGGCGATATCGCCCCTCCTCCGTACGCCGGAGACCGTCCATCTCCCCGTCGTACAGCACCGCTCCCCGATCCAGGACGAGGACCCGGTCGCAGAGGGCCTCCAGATCCTTGAGGACGTGGGAGGAGATCACCATGGCCACCCCCGAACGGCCGATGCCGTGCAGCAGGGCGAGCATCTCGTCGCGGCTGTTGGGATCCAGCCCGCTCATGGGCTCGTCCAGCAGGAGGAGCGTGGGTCCGTGGACCACGGCCTGCCCGAGCTTGATCTTCTGCTTGAGCCCGACGGAGTACTCGGTGACCGGGCGATGCCGCACCTCGTCCATGCCCAGGTAATCCAGGACCTCGTAGGACCGGGAGAACGCCGCCTCCCGGGGCATCCCTGCGAGGCGACCCGCCAGGACCACGGACGCCAGGCCGGTCCGCCCGGGGAGGGATGCGTCGTGCTCCGGCATGTAGCCGACCCGGCGCCGCACCTCCAGGGGGACCCGCAGCGGGTCCCCGCCGAGGACCTCGCAGCTCCCGACGCTGGGCGCGAGGAAACCCAGGAGGGTCTTGATCAGGGTCGACTTCCCCGCGCCGTTGGGGCCGAGGAGCCCGGTCACCGCGGACGCCCGCAGCGCGCAGGTCACCCGGTCCAACGCCTTGAAGTCCCCGTAGTGCACAGTGACGTCAAGGGCCTTCGCTGCAGCCCCCATCGCGTCGCCCTCGTTGGTCCCCGTCATCCGCCCTCCCGCGGGCCCTGCCCGAGCCACCATTTTTCTGTGCCGGGGACCGAATGTCCAGTACCATGGCGCAGACATGAACGAGGATCTCACAGGACAGATCATCGACGGCCGTTACCAGGTGATCGAACGGATCGCCCAGGGCGGAATGGGCGTGGTGTACCGCGTGGTGCATCGGTACACCGGGAGGGAGGAGGCCCTCAAGGTGATCCACAAGGATCTGGCGCGGGACGAAGACGTCCGGCGACGATTCCTGGTGGAAGCCATGGCGGTCGCGAAGCTCAAGAGCCCCTACACCGTGACCCTCTACGACTGCAGCGCCACCGAGGACGGGCAGCTCCACATCGCCATGGAGTACCTCGAGGGGTTCTCCCTCCGGGACGCCCTGAAGAATCACGGTCCCATGGACTGGCGCCGGGCGGTGCGCTTCGCCCTCCACGCCTGCCTCTCCCTCGAGGAGGCTCACGGCAAGGGGATCCTCCACCGGGACATCAAGCCGTCGAACTTCCTGATCACCCGGGACGAGGACGGGATCGAGGTCCTCAAGGTCCTGGACTTCGGCATCGCCCGCATGGACACCGTCCCAGGCGCGGCGGCGCTCACCCAGGCGGGGGAGGTCCTCGGGACGCCGGTGTACATGAGCCCCGAGCAGCACCGGGGCGAGCGGGCGGACAACCGCAGCGACATCTACTCTCTCGGGCTCGTGATCCACGAGATGATGACCGGACGGCCGCCGTTCTTCGCGCGGAGCATGGCCGAGCTCAAGCAGATGCACCTCCACGACCCGGCGAGCCCGGTGAACACCGTGCGGCCCTCCGCGGCGATCCCCCGGAAGCTCCAGGGGATCCTGGACCGCGCCCTGGCCAAGGACCCCGACGACCGCTACCAGGCCGTGACCGAGATCCGCCGGGACCTCGAGGCCCTGGCCCCGGAGCTCGCAAGGAATCCACAGACCCGGTCGGTCAGCGGCGAGGCGGACACCCTCCAGGCGGCCTTGGACGGGATCATCGCCGACGTCCCCACCCAGGCCGCGCTCACCCAACACAAGCCGGCCATGGACACCGTGGCGGCGGCGACGCGCCAGGCCCTCACGGAGCTGGGCAGCGCAAAGCTCGTGGACAGCCCCCGCCGCGCCTGGTGGATGGTGGCGGGGTGGTTCGTCATCGCCGCGGTCATCGCCGCGGCCGGCTCCTCGACGCTCCCGTACCTCGCACCGGCGCGCTGGCTGGACCTCCAGGCGGAGACCCTGCGTCAGCGGATCCACCTGGCCCCGGGGGGTGGCAGGGCCGTGGTGGTCAAGACCGACCTGGACCTGGACGAGAAGACCCTGCGGGCGTCGGGCGAACCCGTCCCCGGCGCCGGCGTGCACACCTGGCGGCTCCTGGACGCCCGCTTCCTCGATCGCCTCTCCGGCGCGGGGGCCTCGGTGGTGGTCTTCGACAAGTACTACGGTCGGGACTACCCCACGGAGACCGCGGTCCTTGCGGCCGCGATCCGCCGGTCCGTGGAGCGGGGAACCCGGGTCGTCATCGGCACCCTCGACCGCCCGCCGCCTCCGGAGCTGGTGGACGCGGGGGCCTGGTTCGGCAGCACCTACGCGGTGCGCAGCGGCTTCGACGGGACCATCAACGAGCTCCTGGTCCGCAGGACCCTGGCGGACGGCAACGAGATCCCGTCGATCTTCCTCAGGGCCTACTGCCTGGATCGGGAGGGCAACCGCCGGGGCGTCCCCGATGCCGAGGACGTGGCCAGCTGCGAGGCCCGCCTCCAGGACCCCGGGGGCCGCTGGCTCCTGCGCTACGGCGCCGAGGCGATCCGCACCATCCGGGTGTCGGACGTCCTGGCCTGGAACACCGAGGATCTCGCGGACACGGTCCAGGGCCGGGTGGTGTTCCTGGGGCACTTCGGGCCCTCGACGGACGAGGTCCTGGTCCCCCTGATCCCGTCCCTGGAGCCCACCTCCGCGGGCACGGTCCACGGGGTGATGCTCCTCGCCTCTGCCTTCAACCAGGTGGACATCCGCGCCGACTGGCTGCGGGTCGGGCCCATGGCGGCGATCCTCATCTTCGCGCTGCTGGCCGGCTTCCCCCTGTTGATCCTGCGGCGGTTCCGCTGGCCCCGGGGCTGGCTCCTGTCCATGGTCCTCGTGCTGGTCGTCGCCATCTGCGGGCTGGTCCTGCCGGTGTCCTTCCCCCTCGGCGGCGCACTCATCGCCGGCCTCTCCACCGGGGTGCTGTTCATGATCCCGTCCCTGCGGGTCCGGCGCCGGGGGCTGGCGATCGCTGCGGTCATCGGGCGCTGCCTGGACATGGCCCGGGGGGCCAGCCCCGGCGGGTCACTCATGCCGTCCCGGGTCTCCACGGAGACCCTGCACGTGCTCACGGGGACCGTGACCGACGAGGCCTCGGGGCTGCTCTACCTGAAGCACCTGGACGCGCTGTTGAACGGCATGGACGCGGGAGGCTTCCTGTACCGACGGGTGGACGGCGCCTTCTTCCGGGACAACGGATGGCTGCGGGACACCCCGGCGAACCCGGGCCTCCCCCCGGGTGACCTCTCGCTGATGACCCTCGCCTTCCCGGGAGCCGTGGCGCGACGCCTCCGAGACCTGCACCGCGCCGAGGAAAAAACCTCTAGGGAGGACCTCGCTGTATCCAGTATACTTTTGAAGAGTTTCTCGGGCCGAAGGGAGCACCTCACAGCGGTGAACTGGATCGCACTCCAGGACCGCCTCTCCCGCATGGTCCTGGACTACGCCCGACGCCTCGAGCGCTGGCTTGAGGCCCGCCGGGAACTCATCTGAGGTGACGGGGATGAACCCACGATCTGGTCGGATCCAAAAGCTGCTGTTGCCCCTCCTGGCGGCGCTGTTCCTGGCACCCGCCCAGGCGGCAGGGGAGGACGGCTACCAGGTCACGGTCAAGCTGATCATGGTCCGCGGCGCGCCCACCGCGCGCACGGATGCTGCGATCTGGCTCCCCGCCTCCGGCGGCGAGGAGGACCTGATCCAGGGAGCGCAGCTCAAGACCGGGGGCGTCCTCAAGATCCTCTACCCCGTGATCACGGTCTACGTGGCTGACGCCGCGGGGAACCGCTACTCCCTGGAATGCCCCGCCTGCACCGAGAAGGAGCCCCTGGCGCTGACCATCGGCGATCCTGCGAGCGGCGTCCCCTTCCGGCAGGCGGGCGGCCGGGTCACCTGGAACGTGGCCCCCGTGAAGGAGGGGCTCTTCCGGATCATGCTCGACGTCCTCACGGGCCCCGAGGAGGAGCTGGTCCCGGTGGCCGTGCGCGGCACCCTGTTCCGCACCGAGGCTGCGGGCGCCGCCCATGGGGTCACCGTGGCCGCGGGCAGCGTCGCCTACGGGGCCGAGGGGACCGAGGCCTTCAAGCTCCTCGGGCCCGGACAGGCAGTGACCGGAGGCGCGGCCCCGGCCACGGGGCCGGCCGGCCCGGCGGACCCGGCGGTCCTGGACCAGATGCGGAGCATCATCGAGGCCCCCGCCATCCCCACACGACCACCGACGGTCCGACCGCCGATCAAGCCGGCCCTGAAGTGGGCCACCCTCGGTGCAGGGGTCCTGGTCGCCGGTGCGGGCGGCGCGGTCCTCATGATGGCCGCTTCGGCCAGGGATCAGGCCCGTGTCGACGCCCGGCGGGAGTACGTCCAACTGGTGGATCTCAAGACCACGGAGTACGGCTACGACTGCGACGACGCAAAGGAATACGCAGCGGAGGACGCGAACGACCTCTACGACGACGACTACAAGAAGAAGGTCAAACCCAAGGTCGTCGCCGGATGGGTCCTCACCGGCGTCGGCGCCGCTGCCGCGGTGGGCGGCCTCATCTGGCTCCTGGTGGACCCGCCCATCGCGGACGTCATCGCCCCCGTGACCCTGGCCCCCGTACCCCTCCCGAGCGGTGGCGGGATCACCCTGGACTGGAGCTTTTGACCATGAGGAGGCAAGACATGAGACAGTCCCTGTCCCTGCTTCTCCTCGGCGTCGTCCTCGTGGCGGGCATGGCTTGGAGCGGATGCATCGAGCAGACCCCCCTGAACCTCCCGACCCGTGATGTCTGCGGCACCCCTGATCCCGGGGACGCCGTGACCGGTGACGCCTCCGACGATCTCGCGCCGACGGACACCCGCGAGGAATCCTGCGCGGAGACCGGCGAGGACACCGGCGGGGAGACCGCCGAGGACACGACCGAGGACACGACCGAGGACACCCCCCTGGACACCCCCCTGGACACCCCCCAGGACACCCCCCAGGACACCGATCCGGACGTGTGCGTCCCGGACTGCGACGGCCTCCCCTGCGGAGCGGACGACGGCTGCGGCGGCATCTGCCAGGGCGACTGCGGCCCCGGCTGGGTCTGCGTCCCCGCGCAGGGCGCCTGCTTCCCGGACAGCTGCCTCGACGATCAGGGCGGCTTCGTGGCCACCTTCCAAGACGCGATCCTGTTGATCAGGGTCAACTTCGCGCTCGGCACGGACGGGCAGAACGGATTCTCGTGGGACCAGGTCAAGGACATGACCTTCCTGGACGCAAACTTCAAGGCGAGCGAAGGCCCCATCGGCGACCTCTCCGGCCTCGAGTGCCTCATCAACCTCGAGACCCTGTGGATCGCGGGGCACGCCGACGCGCAGCCCCCGGGGTTCGCCATGGACCTCACACCCCTGACGGAGCTGCCGGCGCTGACCCACCTCGACCTCGCGGATGACGGCATCACCGACATCGGCCCCCTGGCCACGCAGAAGCACCTGCTCCTCCTCGACCTGGGGGGAAACTCCCTCAACGACGACGCCGCGACGGTCCTGGCCACCGCGGCCTTCAAGCCGGGCCTGCTGGCCCTCGACCTGTCCGGAAACAACCTCCAGAACGTGCCGGATCTCACGCTCTACGAGGACCTGCGCATCCTGGACGTCGGCAAGAACTGGATCAGCGATCTCTCGCCGTTGTCCGGGGCCGCGTTCAAGGCGAAGCTCGTGACCCTCCAGGCGGAGGACAACTGGTCCGCCGACCCCGGAGGGACGGGGGTCGTCACCCTCAGCGGTCTCGAGGGTTGCTTCGCCGGCCCCCCCGGGCCCATCCCCGACGGGCTGGCCGACTACGTCCAGGACTGGCGCAACAAGCTGGTGCTCTACTCGAACCGGCTGGACTCCCTGGCCGGCCTCGAGACCATGACCGGACTCCAGGTCCTGAAGGCCGGGGACAACCTGATCCCGGACCTCGCCCCCATCGAGGGCCTCGGGCTGCTCACGGAGCTGTCGGTCACCGCGAACGCCATCACTGAGCTGCCGCCGGGCATGGACACCTGGGCCGTGATCCCGCCCCTGGTGGAGCTGGACATCTCCTGGAACCCCCTGATCGATCACGCGCCCCTGGGGCTCTTCGGGACCCTCCAGCGCCTCAACATCGAGGCCACGGAGCTGCCGAGCCTGAACTTCATGAACGGGTGGCAGGTCCTGGACACGATCCCGCCGATCCAGCACCTGGTGATCTCCTACAACCCCCTCACCTGGAGCGTCAACGGTTCACCCATGTTCGGCCTGGCGGCCATCGGGCCGACCCTCGACACCCTGTGGGCCGAGGGCGTCTTCTCGATGCAGCCCACCACGGCGCTCGCCCCGCAGTGGCTCCCCGACGCAGCGCTCATCGCGCTCCAGGAGCTCCACCTGGGCTTGAACGGGCTCGTAGGGGACAACCTCCTGACCTTCTCCACCGCCGGCCCGGAGATCTGGGGCTCGCTGATCAAGCTCTTCCTGGAGGACAACATGATCCAGGGGGGCCTCGATCAGCTCTTCCCGCTGGTCGTCGGGAAGCCCGGCAACCCCCTCCAGATCCTGGTCCTGACCGGAAATCCCATTGCGGACTGCCAGGTGGGCGTGGCGGCCTGGGACAGCGTGTGCGCCAACCTCGAGTCGGCGTTGCAGGTCTTCGAAGCTCCCAACACCTGCGCCCCCTGCCCCTGACCTTGTCCTGCGGGGGGCGTTCACTCCCCAGCGGGAGGGGTTCTCCAGCCCCGAAGGAGCACCAGCGCCCGCCTGAGAGGGTGTTGCATCCTCTCAGCACTTCGCTTCATGGGGCCGCGTCACTGCGGCCCCTGGATCCTCATCGACGCAGGGGAGCGTGAACCGGAAGACGGAGCCCCGGCCGACCTCGGACTCGACCCAGATCCTGCCCCCGTGCCGCTCGATGATGCGCTGACAGATGGTGAGCCCGATGCCGCTGCCGGGGATCTCCTCGGGCCCGTGGAGCCGCTGGAAGGGCTTGAAGATCCGCTCCTGGTACTCCACGGAGATGCCGAGGCCGTTGTCCTCGACGGCGAAGAACCACTCGTCTCCATCGCGGTGGACGCCGACGTGGATCCTCGGAGGCGCGTCCCGGTGGAACTTCAGGCCGTTGCCCAGGAGGTTCGCGAAGACCTGGGGCAGCAGGGTCGGGCTCCCCTGGACCGCCGGGAGGGTGTCCCAGGTGATCCGGCCGCCCAGCTCTGCCAGGGTCTCGCTGAGATCCTCCGCCACGTCAGCGAGGACCCGCGAGAGGCCCACCCGCTCCAGGACCAGGTCCGCTCGCCCAGCGTGGGAATAAGCGAGGAGGTCGTGGATCATCCGGCTCATCCGCTGGGCGCCGGCGGCCATGAACCCCAGACACAGCTTCCCGTCATCGTTGAGCTGTTCCCCGTGGCGCTCCATCAGGACCTCGGAGAACGAGGAGATGTGCCGCAAGGGGGCCTGGAGGTCGTGGGACACGAAGTAGGCGAACTGCTCCAGGTCCTGGTTGGAGCGGGCCAGCTCCGCCGCGTGGAGCGCCAGCGCCGCCTCGGCCTTTTGCCGGATCTCCATCTCGGCGCGCAGGGCCTCGTTGATCTTCTTCGTGTCCTCGAGCTGCTTGAGGAAGGCCAGGCCGTAGGCCATGAACAGCTCCATGAGGGGCTCCGTCGCGTGGATCGCCACCTCTCCGATGCTCAGCTCTGGGTGCTCCCGGGCGAGACGCCGCAAGGTCTCCTCGTGGAGCTCGACGACCTCCTCGTGGGGCACCCCCGCGATGACCGCCTGCTTGCCGAGATCCGACGCCTCGGAGAGGGCCTCCTCCGTGGCCATCGTCGCATACCGGAGCAGGAGTCCATGGTATCTCTCCCTCAGCTCGAACTCGGGGTTCATCATTCGATCCCCCCGTGCTCGTAGACGAGAACGCCCGCGTCGTCGCGGCCGCGCCGCCACTCCTCGATGAACCGATCAGCGATGGCCTCCAGGTCCGCGCCGCCGGCGCCCTTCGGGCGCGGGATCCGGGCGCGTTCGTTGAGGCCGTCGGTGAACAGGAGCACCAGGTCACCGGGCTCCAGACCGGTGCTGTCGAGCATGAGGTGGCGGAATCCGGTGCCGAGGATCCCCGGGTCGCTCATGAAGCGCTTGTCCCTGCGTCCGACCCGCATCACCCGGGTGTTCCCGATCCCGCCGTAGGTCAGTCGTTCGTTGCGGATCACGGCGAGGCCCATGGCAACCCCGCGGGTGTGCTGCAAAGCCCGGTCGCAGCCCTCGAAGACCCGGGCGAGCTCCTCCCCGAGGTGCTCTGCGACGTACCCCGCCGCGACCGCGGCCGCGGCGTGCGCGTCGGGACCGTGACCCAGGCCGTCCACGACACAGAGGAAGATCGCCCCGTCCCGGTGCCACGCAGCGACGACGTCACCGCAGGGCTCGCCCGGGTTCCGGGAGAGGGTCCGCATCGCGCACCGCATGCTCGCCCCGGTGCTCATCGCGGCCGCCTCCGCATGGATGCACAGATGACCGTGTGCCCAGGCTGGGAATCGATGGACAGATCATCCATGAGCCGCCGCGTCCCCGGGAGCCCTGCGCCCATGCCGAGCCCTGTGGAGTAGCCGTCGGTCATGGCCAGTTCCACGTCCTCGATCCCCGGGCCGCCGTCCTCCAGCTCGACCCCGATGACGACCTGGCCGTTCTCGGTTGCCTGCCGGAGGGTACACAGTCCCCCCCCGCCGTGCTGCAGTGCATTTCGGGCGAGCTCGGACACCGCGGTGGCCAGGCGGGTCTGGTCCGCGATTCCCAGGCCCGCGTCCCGGGCCAGATCCCGCGCAGCGCGGCGCGCGATGACCACGTCCGCGTCCTTCAGGATCGGGATGCTCACCTCACTCATCGAACCTCCCCGTCTCCACCGACCGACGGAGGACGTCGAGGCGTCGGTCGATGAGGTCACGGAGCGCGTCCATGCCCTGGTCCAGGTTGAGCGCCGTCTCGACGCCGATGAGCTCCCGTCCCATCTCCACGAGGGTCATGGCCACCGCCGGCTGGATCCCGCAGATCACCGCCTCCGCGCCGAGGAGGCGGATCATCGAGGCCGTGTCGTTCAGGATCCGCGCCATGAACGAGTCCACGATCTCCATCCCCGTGATGTCGATGATCACCCCCGCGGCCTCGGTGCGCTCCAGGGTCTCCAGGAGATCCTCCTGGAAGCCCAGCGCCTCCTCGTCACCCAGGTCAAACTGGATCGTCGTCAAGAGGATGTCCTTGAGTTGCAGGATCGGGACGTTCATGACCCCTCCTCCACGTCGGCCACCCGCTTGCCCAGGATGGCCAGGGCGTCCCGCAGCCCGGCGCGCAGGGAGCCAGCGGTCCGCAGACCCTTCAGGTCCACGCCGATCTTCACCATGGTCTGGGCCATGTGTGACCGGATGCCCGTGATCACCACCGCGGTGCCCAGCATCTTGCAGGCCTGGACCGTGCGGATCAGGTTCTTCGCTACCACAGTGTCCACCACCGGGACCCCGGTGAGGTCCAGGATGACCACCTGCGCCGAGTGGGCAGTGACTGCGGTGAGGAGCTCCTCGGTGAACTGCTGCGCCCGCTGGGAGTCGATGGCTCCGATCACCGGAACCAAGAGGACGCCGTCGATGACCGAGAGGACCGGCGTCGAGACGTCGAGGATCTCGTTGGCCAGCTTCTCGACCTGGTCCTCGAGCGCGGTCTTCGCTGCGCTCAGCTCCCGGGTCCGGGTGGCGACGGTCTCCTCGAGGAGGGCCTTGTTCTGCTGCAGCTCCCGCTGCAACCGCCACCGGCTCAGCGCCTCCACGAAGGGGGTCGCGAGGGCCTCCAGATCCGCGATGTTGCGCTTGGTGTACCCCCGGGGCCGGTTCGCGACGGCCATCATCCCGACGGTCGCCCCGTCCCGGTTCAGGGGGACCCCGAGGAACGCGGTCAGGGGCGGGTGCCCCTCGGGCACACCGACGCTGCTCTCGTGCCCCATGGGATCGTTGGTGAGGAGGGGCTTCCCGGTCGTGATCACGGTCCCCCAGAGTCCCCGCACGATCATCCCCTGGATCTGGGTGACTGCGTCGGACTCCGGGATGCGGCACGCGTCCCAGCCCGGGTCACTGATCGCCAGGGTGTTGAAGGTCCCCACCTCATTGATCTCGCCGAGGAACCCGAACCGGCTGCCGGTGTTCTCCTCCGCGACGGCCAGACAGGCCCGGGCCACCTCCCCCTCGTCCCTGGCCGTGAGGGACGAGCGCAGGACGCGGTTGATCCCCTCGATCACAGCTGCGCTGGTGTTCTTCGGGCGCGGGTTGGTTCGGACGCCCTGCTTCGGCTTCACAGACATGAGACCCCCTATGGCGAGACAACGACACTGGTTTCATTCTATCGGTCCTGCCACATCTTCCCACCCCACCAAGTGAAGAGGCAAGGAGAATATCCGGGGCGCGTCGATGAGGGTGAGGGGAAGCTCCTACGTCGCTCCGAGTTCACGGATCGTCTCGCGAATCGCCGTCTGCAGATCGCGGACGTGTCGGGCGCCCTTCACCCGGGTGCCCAGCTGGGTCAAGGTCTGTGCCATGGAAGGGCTGACGCCGCACACGGTGACCCTGGCGCCCAGCATGGCCGCCGCCCGAACCGCCTTGACGAGGTGGTGAGCCACCTGGGTGTCCACAAGGGGGACCCCGGTCAGGTCCAGGATGACCACCCTCGCCTCCTCCTTGACGATCGCCACGAGGAGGCTCTCCATGAACATCTGCGCCCGCTCGGTATCGATCACACCCACCATGGGGACGAGGATCGCATGATCCCAGAACTTGATCGCCGGCGTGGACAGCTCCAGGATGGTCTGGCTCTGCAGGGCCACCTTGGCTTCGAGTTCACGATTCAACTTCACGACCTTGGCCTCTGCGCTCTTGCGAGCGCTCACCTGCTCCCGCAACGCCCGGGTGACGGCCTCGAGGGTCTCCTTCTCCTCTGCGAGCGCGAGGGTTGCGAACCGTCCGTTGAGGGTCATCTCGTTGAACACCTGCTCCAGGTACCCGACCTCGTCCGAGGACGTGATGTCCAGGGTGACCCCCTGCGTTCCGCCGGCCACCTCGGCCATGGCCTCCACGATCTGGAGCAGGCGGGAGGCGGTGCTCCCGGACAACCCGTAGGTTCTCTCAAGCGCCGGGTGTTTTTCGTAGGAGCAGAAGGGCTGGGACTCCATGTAGCCCTGGGGGTCGGCACCCGTGAACGGCGCGATCCCCGCCAGGCTGGGTCCCTCCTCCCTGGGGAACCCGAGGCTCTCCGCGAGCGCGATGGTCTCCCGGGTCTGGAAGACCTGTCCGACGACCTCGTGGTAATCCACCGGGCCGCTGAGTTGCCGCCAGCGCTGCATCTGGGTGAGCATCCAGGTCCCGTAATCGGCCCAGGGATGCGGCAGGAAATCGACCCTCTTCGGGACGCTCAACCGCCGCCCGTTGCCGTCCTCGAATTCTCCGGTGAGCACCTGCTCGACGGGCGAGGAGTCCGGCTGATTGAGGTGCTCCTCGCCGCAGATCTCCCTGGCGATGACCCGGCGCTTCTCCGGCCCCGCCTGGTGGAGCTGCAGCTCCGCCTGCAACACCGCGGTGAGCAGGGCCCTGGACGTGTTGGGGTTCTTCTGAGCGAACTCCCTCCGGATCGCGAAGCTGCAGCAGGGATGCCCGTCCCAGATGTCCTTGGAGAGGAT
Organism: Pseudomonadota bacterium; assembly: GCA_043815665.1. Lineage (GTDB taxonomy): Bacteria > Myxococcota_A > UBA9042 > CAIXZC01 > CAIXZC01 > CAZNWW01. The sequence continues at coordinate 24,544 of JBDRIT010000235.1, read as the reverse complement.
ATGGATGAAGCCCGTCCCCTGGTTGACCGCGATCTGGTTGAAGGGCTCCGGCGCGAGGATCCCGTCCACCCAGCCCCTCTTGAGGAAATAGGGCATCCTGGGCGGCGACACCTCCTGGATGGTGACCTCCTCGAGAGGGTGAACGCCGTTCGCAGCCAGATAGTGACACAGCAGGTAGTAGTGCATGGAGAAGCGATAGGGCACGGCGAAGCGGAACCCCCGCATGTCCTTGACGGAGGTCAGGCCCCGGTGCTTCGACGCCAACGTGAGGGCCTGGCCGTTGGTGTTCTGGATGGCGGACAGCAGGATCTCCGCAGGCTTTCCGTCGATCTTCCGGGCACAGGCGAGGGGCATGGGGGCGAGCATGTGGGCGGCGTCGATCTTGCCGTGAACCATGAGCTCCTTGACCCCGCTCCACCCCGGCGCGGGCCGCAGCTCCACCTCCAGCCCCGCCTTCCTGAACAGGCCGGACTGGTGCGCATAGATCAACGGCGCCGAGCAGACGATGGGGATGAACCGTAGCCGGACGTTGCGCGTCTCCAATGTGCCCATCCGCCCATCCTCCACTGATTTGTTCGCGTGTTCGCCCCGACGATACCAGGGTCCCAAATCTTCGTCCAGGGGGACTAGAACGCGTGCGCGCAGTCGTTGGGGGTGGGGACCGGGGTGACCTGCCAGCCGTCTGCGAAGCGAGAGATGGACGAGCTCGGGCCTGCGTCCCCCACGTCCACGTCGCCGGGGCCGCCGCTCTCGTCCCAGAGGCCGTTGTCGTTGGCGGTGCCGTAGAGCACCGCGTCCACGGGGACCGTGGTGTCCGTCACCTGGCCACCGGGGACGGCGAAGAGGGCCACGGCGTCGGCCGCGGGGCCGGAGTTCTGGAGGTCAGGCTCGAAGTCCAGCTCCACGGCATAGACCGGGGACCCGTTGGTCTCGTCGGACAGGGGACCGCCGATGACGGCGCACTGCCCCGGCAAGAGGAGCCCCTCCAGGCCCCAGCCGGCGCCGTAGCCGGTGCCGCCGCTGGCCAGGGAGTACCCCGACAGGTCGACGGTCTCCGTGGTGCCGTTGAAGATCTCAACCCACTCATATCCCGTGTCTCCGCTGGGGACGTCGTAGAGGACCTCGGTGATGATGAGGCCCACCGTCGGGACGTCCAGGACGTCGACGGTCGTGGTGATCTCCCCCGCGGGCGTGGACGCGACGAGCTGGGCCGTGCCGATCACCAGGCCCGTCACGGGAACCAGCGCGGACATCGCCCCAAACTCCACGGTGACCGCCTCGGGCACCGAGGCCACGGGATCGCCGAGGATCGCGACGGACACCTGGTCGTTGCCGTTGAGGACCGGCACATCCAGCACCACCGACACCAGGGTCTCCTTGTCCACCACCGCGGTCACCGCAGGAGGATCGAAGGCCACGGGCACCGGGACGTACTCCGGCGGGATCACGACGACCTCTACGGGGAGGGTCTTGTCTCCGTAGGTGACGCTCACGAAGACCGACTCGACCTCCGTCGGGATCCACGGCGTGGTCAGATCCACCTCCACGGAGATCTCCCCCTCGGCGATGAACACGACGCCGTCCGCGTAGGCCTCCTGGTTCGAGGACAGGAACTCGAGGGTGACGCCCCCCACAGGCGCAGGCACGGAGAGGCTCACGACCGGGATCGCCGTGGTGGGGCCGTCCCCGCCGAGGGCATGGACCTGGGGCGGCCCGAAGCCGGCCAGGGCCAGCTCCTCCACCACGTCCTGCGGCCCCCGGGGCTCGAGCTTGGAGTCGTCGTAGGTCCACATGAGGGGACCGGTGATCGACAGCACGTCCCCCAGCGCCGGGAAGGGCTCCGTGAGCCAGATGAAGTCGTCCACCCGGAGGGAGCCGGCGAGGACGTACTCGCCGTAATCCGGGAGCAGCTCCGTCACGGGCTGCTGGAGCACGGAGACCAGCACGCCCTCGTAGGCCGCCGCGTCAGGGCCGCCGGTGGCGACCTGCTCCGGGGACACGGTCACGGGGGTCGGGACAGGGGTGTCGACCTCGATGACCTGGAGATCCTCGACCCAGTCGAGCTCGATCTGGCCCATCCAGTCCTTCACGTTCGCGGTGAACTCCACGAGATCCCCCACGTCGGGCGTGATGATGTTGCCGGGGTTGGACGAAGGCACATAGACGTAGACGCCGCTGAACCGGTATCCCAGCTCCGGATCCTGTGCGGCCTCGGGGACCTGGATCCAGAACCGGGGGGGGGCCACTGCGGTGACCACGCCGCCCAGGCTCACCTTGGCGCCGGGGGGCATGGCCCCGGTCTTCACGTCGTAGATCGTCGCCGGGCACGGTGTCCCACCCGGGTTCGGGAACTCCGGGCAGAGGTCGCAGGCGTCACCCATCCCGTCCTGGTCGATGTCCCCCTGGTCCGGGTTGTACGCCGAGGGGCAGTTGTCGTCCCCGTTGGGGATCGTATCCGCGTCCTTGTCGTCGGGGTCCGGGGGCTCGCACTCGTCGGTGTTCGCCTGCAGCGGACAGACGTCGCAGACATCCCCCGCGCCGTCCTGATCGTGGTCCGCCTGGTCCATGCCGTCCAGGGGACGCCCAGGGTTGAAGATCGTCGGGCAGTTGTCCAGGTCGTTGGCGACCCCGTCTCCGTCCAGGTCGTCCACGGTGATCATCCCGTCGAACTCGCCCTCCCGGAAGGGCACGCAGGTGACCTCGCCCTCGGGGACGCCGCAGTAGGCCAGGGGGTAATGCATCGCGTTGGTGGGCAGCAGGGAGACGTAGGTCTCGCCGGTCTCTGCCTCGATGCACACGGCCTTGCCGACCAGGCACTCCGGCGCGGGCAGCTCCTCGCAGCCCGCGCCGCCGCCGGAGAGCGCACCCACCAGGTCCAGATCCCCGTACAGGGGCTCACCGCCCCGCAGCACCAGGAGCACCTTCGAGGGATCTGCGTCGATGATGGCGCGGTGCCAGTTGTCCGAGCCGTCCCCCAGGAAGACCGCCACGTCCCCGACCAGGCCCACCGCGAGGGAGCCGAACGCGGTCTCCATGCTCAGGGCCTCTGCGTTCCAGGTCGTCGCCATGAGCCAGAGCTCGTGGTCCGTGAAGAAGCCACCGAAGTGGTTGTCGTTGAGGGAGGCGGCGCAGGCCAGCTCGCGCAGCATGTTGATCGATCCGCTCAGGGTCCAGTCGGTGCCGAGGCCGATGCGGACCCCCAGGTTGTGGTAGAGGGTCACCTGCGCGGTATGCCCGTACAGGGAGATGTTGCTGCGGGGCGACCAGATCAGGGCCGTCCCCTCGGCGCCCATGAGGGCCACGTCCACCGCCTTGACGCCCACCCCGTGGATGAACGCGCTGTTGTCCTCGGTGAGATCCACCCCGCCGTCGTCCGTGGACGAGACGCAGAGGAACTCATTGCGGGTCTCCACGTCGATCCCCTCGGCCACGTGGGGGAGGTAGCAGGTGTTGTCCAGGACCCAGGCGCCATCGATGCTCGGGTAGTCACAGCCCTGGGCCTTGAGGGTGCAGCCCGAGTCCCCCAGGGGGAAGGTGTTGTTGTCCGCGGCGCCGATGTCGAGGCCCTCCATCCAGTTGGCCCGATCCAGGTTCCTCAGGAAACCCGGCGCGCTGCCCGCACCCGCGATGGAGGTCGCCCCGCCCAGGACATGGCGCAGCTCGGCCCAGATCACCTGGGTCTGCTGATCGGCCTTGCTGTAGTTCGCCTCCGAGTGTCCCCGGATCCCGCAGCGCCAGTCGTGGCGGTGCTCGAAGCGCTCGGTGCCCCAGTCGCCGGGGAAGTTGCCGTTGTAGGTGATGTGGTCGTGCGCGTTGACGAGCCCCGGGGAGACGATGCCGTTGGGGCAGGTGATCACCGTGGCGCCTGCGTACTCGGGGTGGTCGGAGCAGTCGCAGCCCACGCACCCGATGTCCCCACCGGACGAGATCAGGATCTCCCCGCCCTCGAAGACCTCCCACGGGGCCAGGACGTTCCCCCGGAGGACCAGGACTGCGGACCCCTCCACCACCGCACACTCCCCCTCGGCCGGCGCGGGCAGGACTCCGCACTCGGTGATCACGAGCTCTGCGGCCGGCGGCGGCTCCACGACGTCGCCCTCGACATCCGTGTCGCCCGGGACATCCTCGAATCCATCTTCGACATCGGAGGAGTCCTGGAGGCCGTCCTCGAGGATATCCTCCGGCAGATCCTCGAGGACATCCACGAGGAGGTCCTCGAGGGCGTCCGGCGGGGGCGCTGTGTCGTCGAGGAGGTCATCGACCTCGACGACGTCCGCGTCATCCCACCACAGGTCGATGGTCGTGTCCTCCCCCCCGGCGACGTCCTCGCCGGGCCCGCCGCTGCTGCGACCGCCGCCGCAGGCGGAGAGGAGGAGGACGAGGGAGAGGAGGAATCGTGTGGATGCGTTCATTGAGAACTCCTTGGGGGGGCTGATTGTATCGGCGCCATGATTGTAGCGATCCTTGGACGGAAGTGCAGTGAGAAGTTGAGCGGAATCACCGAGTCAGGCTCGAGACCATTCACAATCTGGCGAAATGTCCGGACGGGATGGGTTGTACCATACTATATTGAGCAGCATCGAACCGGGATGAACAGACCCAGGAGGTGGATCGTGACGAGATGGATGACAACGCTCGCCCTGGCGTGGGCGCTCGCTGCCGCTGGCTGCGGCGGCGCGGAGTACAGGGATGCGGGCCCCGGCGCCGCCGGGGCCTTCGCCTTCCACGGCAGGCCCGAGGCGGGAGCGGAGACCGGGGTCGGCCTCCTCGACCCCGCACCGCAACAGGAGCGCACCCGCGTGGCAGGGGACGTGGGCGGCGAACCCGTGGCCGCATTCCAGCGGATGATCGTCTACACCGGCCGGTTCACCGTGGACGTCTACGACCTGCGCCACGCGCAGCAGGCCCTCGTGGACTTCGTCACGGAGAAGGGCGGCTACATGCAGCAGACCACGGCGAACACCCTGGTCCTGCGGATCCCCGCAGAGCACTTCGAGGCCATCGAGCCGGCGCTGAGGAAGCTGGGGCGCGTCGACGACAGCCTCACGGACGTCCGCGCCCGAGACATCACCGAGGAATACCACGACCTGGAGCTCCGCCTGAAGACCAAGCTGCAGTACCTCGAGTCCCTGCACGCGCTCCTCGCCGAGGCCAAGAACCTCGAGGAGAAGCTCGCGGTGCAGCGGGAGATCGCGCAGGTCGTGGAGGAGGTCGAGTCCATGGAGGGCCGGCGGCGCCTCCTCCAGAGCCAGGTGGCCCTTGCCACGGTGACCGTGACCTTCCGGCTCGCCCACTCCGGACAGCAGCGGACCTTCCGCCTGCCCTTCCAGTGGCTGGACGAGCTTGGCCTCGAAACCTTGATGCGGTAGGGAGGACGTCATGAGAACGCTGATCAACCTGTTGCTCGTCGCCGCGCTCGCTTCGGCCTGCGTCTCCCTCCGCACCCCGGACGGCTACGCGGAGAAGAAGCGCACAGGGCGCTATGACTACCTCGCCGTGTCCACGGACGCCTCCCTCCTGTCCCTGCGGGTCCAACCCAACGAGGACAGGCACAAGGGGACCCTGGCGTACTGGTCCGAGGCCTCCAGGAAGCAGCTCACCCTCTCCAGGGGCTACGAGCTGAAGGAGGAGGGGACCTTCTCCACGTCCAAGGGGCCGGGCCGCTGGTTCCTCTTCACCAAGCAGTGGAAGGGTGCGGACCACCTCTACCTCCTCGGCCTCGTGGTGAAGGGGCGCAAGATCTACGTGATGGAGGGCGGCGGCGAGGACAAGCTCTTCGCCAGCGACGTCCCCCGGCTGGTGGAGACCTTCGGGACCCTACACTGAGTTCGACTCCTCCAGGACCTCCGAGAGCGCCAGGTCGAGGTCCTCGATCTGGTAGGGCTTCGCGAGGACCCCCCGGAACCCGTGCACCCTGGGATGGGCCATGACGGGATCGTTGGAGTAGCCGCTGGACACCAGGACCCGGGCCTCGGGATCCAGCTTGAGGACCTGCTTCACCGCCTCGAGCCCTCCCATCCCCCCCGGGACCGTCAGATCCATGATCACCGCATCGTAGGGGCGGCCCAGATCCATGCGGCGATGGTACGCGGCCACGGCCTCGGCGCCGTCATGGACGACGCGACACGTGAAGCCGAGCACGTCGAGCATGTCCCGCACGGCCTCTGAGACGGCCTCGTCGTCGTCCATGAGGAGGACGGTCCCCCGGTGGATCTCCCGGCCCTGGAGATGGGCGCCCTCCTCGGAGGTCTCCCAGTCCCTGGACGCGGGGAGATGAACCTGGATCGTCGTCCCCCCGGGGCCAGTATCCTCCACGCCGACGGCTCCGCCGTGCCTGCGGATGATCGAGTAGCTCGCAGCGAGGCCGAGGCCCGTGCCCCCCGGGCGGGTGGTGAAGTAGGGGTCGAAGATGCGGGAGAGATGCTCCGAGGGGATCCCCTCGCCCTCATCGATGACCGAGATCCGAACGTACGAGCCGCCATCGAGTCCGGACACGCCGCCGTCCACGAGCTCCACGTTCTCCGCCACCAGATCGATGCGTCCTCCGTCGGGCATCGCCTGGATCCCGTTGAGCAGGAGGTTGTGGACGACCTGCCAGATCTGGCCGCTGTCGCAGAGCACCGGCCAGAGGTCCGGGGCCGCGCGCACCTCCGCGCTCGAGAGGGGGTCCTGCACGGTGAAGGTTGCGCATTCGTGGAGGAGGTCCCTCAGGACCACGGTGCGCTTCACCGGCTCTCCGCCCTTGGAGAAGACCAGGAGCTGGTTGGTGAGCTTCCCGGCGCGTCGGATCCCCTGGAGCGCCGTGTCGAGGCGCCGCTGGACTTCGGGGTCGGTGATCTCCCGGGCGGCCAGGGACAGGCTCGCCCCCACGGACAGGAGGAGGTTGTTGAAGTCGTGCGCGATCCCGCCGGCGAGGACGCCCACGGACTCGAGCTTCGCAGCCCGCTGGCGACCCTCCTCAAGCTCCCGCCGCTCCCCGAGGTCCTTCATGATGCCGACGACGCCGACGGGGTTCCCCCCGGGATCGCAGATCAACCCGCCGTTGATCTCCACGGGGAACGGCGCCCCCGTCACCGGCTTCGCCATGTGCTCGGCGCGGAAGACCCGGGCCTCCGTGAGGACCCTGGTGAAGTCCTCCCTGGCGCGCTCCCGCTCCTCCGGGACGATGAAGCCCAGGCCGTTGCGCCCGATCAGGTCCGCGGCACTGCTGCAACCCATCATGGTCCAGCCGGCGCGGTTGACCTGGCGGATGCCCCCGGAGAGGTCGCTGATGAAGATCCCGTCGGCGACGGTCTCGAACATGGTGACGAACTGGGCCTCGGCCGCAGCCCGACTCTCCGCCAGGGCGTGCTCGAGCTCGGTGACACGCATGCGCAGCGCGTGGAGCTCGTCTCCGCGTCGGTCCTCGTCCATCTTCCACCGTCCACCCACTGCGACCGCATTCGATGGTACTACAGAAGCGCGGTTTCGTGGTACCGTTCCGTGCCATGGAGACCTACATCCGGTTCGTCATCCGTCACCGGGTGGCAGTGCTGGCCTTCCTCGCTGTGCTCACCGGCGCCGCCGGCTGGGCGCTGAGCCAGGGCGTCATGGCCACCTCCCTGGGCACGCTCTTCCTGGGCGAGAGCCCGGAATACCTGCGCTACAAGGACCGGGTCGCCGAGTTCGGCGGGGACAACCTCATCATCGTGGGCTACGAGGTCCCCGACCTCCTGGGTCCCGATGCCATCGATGGCCTGGCGCGGGCCATGGCGCGGATCCAGGCCATGGACGACGTGGCCCGGGTCGAGAGCCTCCTCGACGCAGCACACATCCAGGGTGCGGACGGGATCGTCCGGATCACGAACTACACGCGGTCGGCCCGGGAGACGCCCTCCCGGGCGGGCCCCCTCCTCGACCAGCTCCGGGCGGACCCCCTCTATCGGGATCTCGTGGTGAGCGCAGACGGGAGCGCGGGCGCGGTGATCGTGGAGCTCCCGGTGGACGACAGCCGCCCCGTGGAGCGGGAGCCGGCGATCGTGGCCGGGATCCTCGAGATCCTCGCGGAGGAGGGCTTCCCTGCGACACAGCTCCACCGCACGGGGGTGGTCTCCCTGGTCGCAGAGGTGATGCACCAGGCGATCGTGAACATCACCCGCATCTTCCCCGCGACGGCCCTCATCCTCCTCGTCATGGTCTGGCTCCTGTTCCGGCGCCTCTGGCCAGCGCTGATCACCTCCGGCGTCGGCGCCATCTCGGTGCTCTGGACCATGGGCTTCTCGGTCCTCCTGGACCGGAACATCAACATCCTGGTCGCCCTGGTCCCGGCGGTGATGCTGATCGTCTCCTTCTCCGACGTGATCCACCTCTGCAGCGCGTACCTCCTGGAGTGCGAGCGTTGCGACGATCGGGACGAGGCGATCCTGCGCGCAGGGACGGACGTGGGGCGGGCCTGCCTGTACACCTCCCTCACCACCTTCGCGGGCTTCGTGTCCCTCTCCCTGGTCCCCGCACCGGTGTTCCGGATGTTGGGGCTGGTCCTCGGCTGCGGCGTGGCCATCGCCCTGCTCCTGGCCATGACCCTGACGCCGATCTTCTTCTCCCTCATGCCCAAGCCGCGCCCGTGGCGCGGCGGCCGGTCCCTGGTCATGGAGACCCTGGACCGGATCCTGGGCGGCGTCCAGGGCCTCGCGCTGGGGCGACCCCGGCTGGTGATCGCAGGCTTCGCGATCTTCCTGGGCGTGGCCGTGGTCGGGACCCTCCAGATCCACATCGACACCTCGTTCCAGGCGCGCCTCGCCGAGGACAACGAGGTCACCCGGGACACCCGCTGGTTCGAGGAGCGCTTCGCGGGCTCCGCGACCCTGGAGGTCTACATCGACGCCCCCGAGGGGCGGGATCTCCTGGACCCGGAGGTCCTGGGCGCGATGGCCGCCTACCAGGACGGGCTCGAGGACCTCCCGGGGGTGGACCGGGCCGCCTCCCTGGTGGACATCATCCGACGAGTGCACCATGCCATGGTCCCGGACGCTCCCCCGGGAGAGATCCCGGCGGACCGGAAGCGCATCGCGGACTACATGCTCCTGCTGGAGATGTCCGGGGAGGACATCGGCCTCGACCGCCTGGTGGACTTCGACCGGCGCACCGCACGGGTCATCCTGCGGATGGAGCAGGGGACCCCGGTCCGCGAGACCCACGCCCTCGGCCGGGCCGCAGAGGCGCAGGCCACGACCCACCTTCCCGTCGGGACAGCCGTGGAGGCGACCGGCGCGTTCTTCCTCATGGGCGGCTGGCTGGACCAGATCATCATCGGCCAGCGCCGGGGCCTCGGCGTCGCGTTCCTGTCGATCCTCGTGATGATGGTCCTCGCGCTGCGATCCCTGCGCGCGGGGCTCTGGTCCATGCTCCCGAACATCTTGCCGCTCCTGGCCCTGGGCGGCTTCGCCGGCTTCATGTGGGAGAACACCGACTCGGACACCCTGGCCATCGCGATGATCGCGATCGGGATCGGGGTGGACGACACGATCCACTTCCTCATGCGGCTGCGCCTGGAGATGATGTCCACCTCGAACCTGCGGGAGGCCCTGGCTCGGACCTTCCACTTCTCCGGGAGGGCCATCGTGATCACCTCGGTGGTCCTGGTGGCAGGGTTCGCGCCGTTCCTCCTGAGCGACTACCTCACGGTGTCCTTCTTCGGCAACCTCCTGCCCATGTGCCTCATCGTGGCCCTCCTCGCCGACCTGCTCCTGGTCCCCGCCCTCGCCACCTTCGGGGTGTTCCGCTTCAAGAAGAATCCCCGGACCTGAGCATCAGGTACCCCCAGGGCCGGACTGCGAAGAACCGGAATAATGTGACCAGAAATCGCTTCCCCGGCATCAATAGGGGTAGGTGCGTCTCAATGAAACGGAAGCACGCCTCGCCGCGTTCATGGATGGCGCGACGGACGCGAGGGCGGGCGAAGGAGCTGAGTCATGGGACCCGGCGGACGGGGACGCAGCGGATCCGGACCCCCGGCCCCCACGGCCCGGGACGCAGCAGGTGAGGAGGACATGATGGACAACAAGGGAAAGGGTCGGGACGCCGCGCTCGCGCGGTCCCTGCGCGAGATCGAGATCCGCAACCGCATCGCGGAGGTCTTCCTCACCACCACCGGCGAGGACACCTTCGTCGGCGTGCTGGAGATCCTGCTGGATGTTTTCCAGAGCCGCTTCGGGGTCTTCGGGTTCATCGACGAGGACGGCGCGCTGGTGGTCCCCACCATGACCCGGCACATCTGGGACCAGTGCGAGATGGCCGAGAAGCGCATCGTCTTCCCCCGGGAGACCTGGGGCGACAGCATCTGGCCCACCGCGCTCCGCAGGAAGGAGATCCTGCACTCCAACGTGCCCTCGAAGCTCACCCCGGAGGGGCACATCACGGTGGAGCGCAACCTCGCCGCGCCCATCGTGCTCAACGACGCGGTCATCGGCCTGCTCCAGGTGGCCAACAAGGAGACCGACTACGACGCGGAGGACCTGGCCATGGCCCGGGTCATCGCAGACGCGATCGCCCCGATCCTGGGCGCCCGGCTCGAGCGCGAGCGCGAAGAGCAGCGCCGCGAACGCGCCGAGGAGGCCCTCCGCGAGCAGCACTGGCTGCGGAGCGGGCAGGCCGCGCTGGCCGAGGTCCTGCGCGGGGAGTCGGAGCCGCGGTGGGGGCCCTGTACCTGTCCGACGACGCCGGCGCCCTGCGCCTCGCCGCGGGCTACGCCCACGACGGTCGCATCGGGGAGGGCGCTGCCGTGTTCGAGGCGGGCCAGGGCCTGGTCGGCCAGGCGGCTGCGGCGCGCCGGACCCTGCGGATCCGGGAGCTCCCCGAGGGCAGCGTCCGCCTGGTGTCGGGCCTCCTCGAGATCGCGCCCACGGAGCTGGCCTACGTCCCGCTCCTGCATGGCGAGGTCGTGAAGGCGGTGCTGGAGATCGGCTCCCTCGGGCCCCTGGCGGATCGGGCGGTCACGTTCATCGAGTCGGTCGCCGAGAGCATCGCCATCAGCTTGAACTCCGCGGACCTGCGCGGCCGCAAGCGGGCCCTCCTCGAGGAGGCCCAGCGGATGACCGAGGAGCTCCAGGCCCAGCAGGAGGAGCTGAAGGCCGCCAACGAGGAACTGGAGGAGCAATCCAGGACGCTCCGTGAGTCTGAGACCCGGCTCCAGGCCCAGCAGGAGGAGATGGAGGTCACCAACGAGGAGCTCTCCGAGAAGAACCGGCTCCTCGAGCGCCAGAAGCAGGCCGTGGAGGTCGCGCAGCGGCAGCTCCAGGAGAAGGCCGAGGAGGTGGCCCTGGCCAGCCGGTACAAGTCCGAGTTCCTGGCCAACATGTCCCACGAGCTGCGCACGCCCCTGAACAGCCTGCTGATCCTGGCCGGGAGACCGGTTCCGGAAGCTCCCCATCATCGCGCTCACGGCCAAGGCCATGCCCGAGGACCGCAGGAGGTGCATCGAGGCCGGGGCCGACGACTACCTGCCCAAGCCCGTGGATCCCGACCGCCTGGTCTCCATGCTGCGCATCTGGCTGTACAGGTGAGCCATGGAGACACACGAGATCGAGGCGCTGGAGATCGAGCTGCTGCTGGATGCGCTCCTGCGGCGCTCGGGCTACGACTTCCGCAGCTACGCTCGTGCGTCCATCGAGCGCCGGACCCGGCAGTTCCTCTCCGGCAACGGCTTCGACACCGTCTCGGAGCTCCTGGGCCGGGCGCTGCGCGACGAGGCGCTCCTCTCGCGCCTGATCCAGTCCTACTCCCTGACGGTCACGGAGATGTTCCGGGATCCCCAGGTCTTCCTGGCGATCCGGGAGCAGGTCGTCCCCCTCCTGCGCACCTGGCCCCACGTCAAGGTCTGGTGCGCCGGCTGCGCCACGGGGGAGGAGGCCTATTCGCTGGCGATCCTGCTGAGGGAGGAGGGCCTCCTGGGGCGCACGGTGTTGTACGCCACGGACTTCAACGACGGGTCCCTGGAGACGGCCAGGGGAGGGGTCTACCCCACGGATCGCATCCGGGAGGCCACGCGGAACCACCAGCGGTCCGGCGGGAGGGAGTCCTTCGGCGGCTACTACCGGGCGCGGTACGGCGCCGCGGTCATGGACCCGGCCCTGAAGGCGCGGATCACCTTCGCGAACCACAACCTCGTCAGCGACGGCGTGTTCGGCGAGATGCACCTGATCTTCTGTCGCAACGTGCTCATCTACTTCGACCGCGCGCTCCAGGGGCGGGTCCTGGACCTCTTCGCGGACAGCCTCGCCCGTGGGGGGTTCCTCTGCCTGGGCCTGGCCGAGGACACGCAGTTCACCGGCGCGGCTCACCGCTTCGAGGTCGTGGACTGCGAGGCCCGGATCTACCGCCGGCTCACCGAAAATCCGACGTCCATCGAGGGGGAGGAAGGAGGGATCCATGACTGATCGACCGAAGCTCCTGACCGTGGACGACCGCCCGGAGAACCTCCTGGCCCTGCGCACGGTCCTGGCGGACCTGGACGTGGAGATCGTCGAGGCGTCGAGCGGCAACGCGGCCCTGACCGCGACGCTCTCCCACGACTTCGCGGTCGCGATCCTGGACGTGCAGATGCCGGGCATGGACGGCTTCGAGCTGGCCGAGCTGCTGCGGGGCGACCCGAAGACCTGCAGCGTGCCCATCATCTTCCTGACCGCGGCCTACCGCGAGGAGGCGCAGATCTTCAAGGGCTACGAGGCCGGCGCGGTGGACTACATCGTCAAGCCCTACAGCCCCCAGGTGCTGCGGTCCAAGGTCACCGTGTTCCTGGAGCTGCACCACCGCAGCCACGCCCTGGCGGAGAAGGTGGTCGCCCTGGCCGCGTCGGAGGAGCGCTTCCGCAGCCTGGTGATGACCGTCCCCGACATCGTCTACCGCATCGACCCCGAGGGCCGCTTCACCTTCGTGAACGACGCGGTGACCCACCTGGGGTACACCCCGGGCGAGCTCATCGGGACGCACTTCTCGGAGATCATGCTCCCCGCGGAGGTGAAGGAGGTCAGCAGGGATACGGTCCTGCCGCAGTTCGCAGGGAAGGTGACCAGGCCCGAGGTTGCGCCGAAGCTCTTCGACGAGCGGCGCACCGCGGGCCGGAAGACCACGGGTCTCGAGGTCCGCCTGGTGCAGCGCCAGGGCGGCCTGCAGGTCCCGGGGCTCCTGCACAGCCTCGGGCCGGAGGCCATCCCCGTGGAGGTCAACGCCTCAGGCCTGTACAGCTCCGTTGAGGGCCGGGGATCCCCGGTCTTCCTGGGCACCGTCGGCATCATCCGGGACATCTCCGAGCGGAAGCGCACCATGGAGGAGCTCGAGCGGCACCGGGGCCACCTCCAGGACCTGGTGGGCGAGCGGGTCAAGGAGCAGGCGTGCCTCTACAAGGTCCTGGAGCGCACGGCCACCTCCATGGAGTCGGCCCTGGACCTCCTCCGTGGGGTCGTCCGGGTCCTCCCCGAGGGCTTGCGGTACCCCGAGATCGCCTGTGCCCGCCTGACGCTGGACGGGCACACAGCCATCACGGACCGCTTCGAGGAGACCCCGTGGTGCCTGGCCGTCGCAATCGAGGTGGCTGGCGAGCCCCGCGGTCGGGCGGAGGTGTTCTATCGCGAGCATCGCTCAGGGGAGGCCGGACCGTTCCTGCCGGAAGAGCACGAAGCCATCAAGGCCATCGCCAGAGCGATCGGCCAAGGGGTGGAGCGGCGGCAGCTCCAGCTGCAGGTGGTGCAGTCCCAGCGCATGGAGTCGATCGGCACCCTGGCCAGCGGGGTGGCCCACGAGATCAACAACCCCCTGAACATCGTGATGAACTTCGCGCAGCTCATCCAAGACGAGGCGGGAACGCCCGACGCGGCGCGGGAGTACGCGGCCACCATCGTGGAGGAGAGCCTGCGCATGGCGGGGATCGTGCGCAACCTGCTGGCCTTCTCCCGCAACGAGAAAGAGTCCCACAGCCCCGCGGACGTCACCACCCTGGTCCACGGCACCCTCACCCTCATCGGGGCCGCGCTCCGGAAGGACCAGGTCGAGGTGGCCGCGCAGATCCCGGAGGGCCTGCCGAAGGTCCACTGCCGCAGCCAGCAGATCCAGCAGGTCCTCCTGAACCTCCTGACCAACGCGCGGGACGCGCTGAATGCCCGCTTCCCCGGCGCGCACCCCGACAAGGTCGTCCGGGTGGACGCCGCGGCCTTCGAGCGGGAGGGGCAGCCCTGGGTCCGCATCTCCGTGGAGGACCGGGCCGGCGGCATCCCATCCGACGTGGCGGCGCACGTCTTCGAGCCCTTCTTCACGACCAAGTCCAGGGACCAGGGCACCGGCCTGGGCCTCTCGATCAGCTACGGGCTCGTCAAGGAGCACGAGGGGCTGCTCTGGTTCGAGAACGAGCCCGGGGTGGGCACACGGTTCCACGTGGATCTCAAGGTGGAGAACAGCTGGTCCGCCCCCCATGGGGCGCAGGCCGATACGACAGGAGAAGAGGTGTGACCATGGCACGGGTACTGATCGTAGATGACGAGCGCGGGCTCCGGCTCTCGCTGCGGGCGTTCCTGACGAACGACGGGTACGAGGTGGAGACCGCGCAGGACGTGTCCGCGGCGATGGGTGTCCTGGAGCGCGGGGAGGTGGACGTGGTGGTGAGCGACATCATCATGCCCGGGGAGACCGGGGTGCAGCTCCTGGCGCGCATCCACGAGCGGAACCGGGGCATCGCGGTGATTCTGCTCACCGGAGAGCCAAACGTCGAGACAGCGGCAGAGGCGGTGCGGCAGGGCGCGTTCGACTACCTGTCCAAGCCCGTCACCAAGGCCGTGCTGCTGGCGACGGTAGCGCGGGCCGCGCGGGCCAAGGCCCAGCACGACGAGAACCTCCGCCTGGCCGTGGAGAACGAGACCTACCGGGAGGACCTCGAGGGCCTGGTGGAGACCCGCACCGGCGAGCTCTCCGCGGCGCTCCGCGGGACCATCGGCGCCCTGGGCCAGGCCCTGGAGCGGCGGGATCCCTACACCGCGGGCCACCAGCGCCGCGTCGCCGGGCTCTCCCAGACGCTGGGCGAGGCCCTGGGGCTGCCGGTGGATGTCCTGGAGGGCATCGAGATGGCCGCGCTGGTCCACGACGTGGGCAAGATCGCGGTCCCTTCGGACATCCTGTCCAAGCCCACGCGCCTGAGCAGGGCCGAGTTCGACATCATCAAGGAGCACTCGACGGTGGGCTTTGAAATCCTCAAGGACGTGCGGTTCCCCTGGCCCATCGCTCAGATCGTGCAGCAGCACCACGAGCGCCTGGACGGCTCCGGCTATCCCCTGGGGCTCAGCGGCGACGCGATCCGGCTGGAGGCCCGCATCATCGGCGTGGCCGACGTGGTCGAGGCCATGGCCTCCCACCGGCCCTACCGCGCCGCGCTGGGGATCGAGGTCGCGCTGGAGGAGATCGGCAGCCAGCGCGGCAGCTTCTTCGATCCGTCCGTGGTCGACGCGTGCCTGCGGCTGTTCCGGGACGGCGATTACGCCCTGGAGACCTGAGGTCGGTCCGGCCAGAGGGGGGGATCATGAAGACCACGGACAAGTCCCAGGGCGTGTGGAGGGGCGGCGGCGATGCGCCGCGGGAGCTCCGGGCGGTGCGGCGCTACGGCGTCCTCATCGCGGCGGGCTGGACCCTGTTCGTGGCCCTGGGCCTGGCCTGGAGCTGGCAGCGGTCCCGGGAGGGGGGGGGGAAGTGATGAGCCGGCAGATGCCGGGCAGCTCGCAACGCCAGTGGTTATGCGCTCTACGCGTTCCGTCCCGACCGTCTCTCCCCGTTGATGGTCACCCCCTCGGACACGCGCCCGCGGCCCCTGGCGGTCAGTCCTTCAGGGGGTCGTGCTCGAACTCCAC
The DNA here is from genome assembly GCA_043815665.1 of Pseudomonadota bacterium. GTDB lineage: Bacteria > Myxococcota_A > UBA9042 > CAIXZC01 > CAIXZC01 > CAZNWW01. Next base: position 8,681 of record JBDRIT010000235.1, on the reverse strand, counting down.
GGAGCCCGTGAGTCCGCATCGGAGCACCAGATGGAGGATCGCGCCGCCGGCGTCCAGGCGGGCCTCGGCGACCGGTGGCTGGGAGGCCGCCCAGTCCCGTGCGTCGGCTGCGGCGCGGGTCGGCCCCCGGGTCGGGGCCAGGGCGCGGTACCGCGTCTCGACCGCCTCCATGACGTCCAGGAGGGTCACCGCATCCTGCGCATCGGGCTGCACCTGGGACGGTTGGGTCATGGGGATCACCTCCTGGGCGCGGACGGCCGCGGCCGCGCCGGCCGCCAGCAGCAGCACACAGAGGACCGGCCCGAACAGGGACCGGCCCCGGGGCGGCCGGCGGACATCCATCATTCGGGGGTCACCAGGTAGACCTGGTCGATGAGGGCCGCTGTGTCGTAGATGCTGTCGCCGAGATCCCACACCCGGAAGCGGATCGTGACCGTCTCCCCCGGGGTGACGGCCCCCTCGGCGGTCTTCCATCCGGTCTGGAACACGGTGGAGTCTCCCCCGTAGAAGTCGATCCCCGACACCGCCAGCCACGCGGACGTGTTGACGGTCTCCGTGGCGACCACGGTGGGCGCGCCCGCGACCTCGAAGGTGGCCTCGAACTTGTCGTCATACGAGCTCCCGACCCACTCCATGGGCTCCTCGCTCACCACGTTGTAGGAGAAGCCGATCGCGGTGGCACCCTCGGGGATGCACACCGTCTGGAAGATCGCGCTGTCCGAGTCGTTCACCGACCCGAGGCCCGTAGAGACGATCCCCATGTACTTGCCCTCTGTGGGCATGATGGGGCCCAGCTTCGCAATGACCCGCGCGTCGCCCACCTTCACCCAGCCCTGGGTGGTGCCCTTCTCGAAGCCGGGGTTGATGAGCTCCTCGACGTAGATGCTGAGCTTGTTCTCTCCGATCATGACGAAGGCCGCGCCGTCCGCGTCCGCGGCACCGTTGGCAGCGACCGCGTCGTCGAAGGCCTCCTTGGCGTTGTCGTGGTCGGTGACCAGGGACGCGAACAGGGTCTTGGCGATCGCGTCGTTGAAGGTCTTGAACACCGACTCGTTGAAGCCGTAGTAGGTCTTCGCGCCGTTGCCGAGCAGGGCCGCGGCGAGGGTCCCGTTCTGGAGGGAGTGGCACGCGCCCATGTAGATCAGGCTCTGGGGCAGGTTCTTGGCGTACTTCTTGAAGAACTCGGGGTACAGGACGAAGTGCCGTCCGCCCCGGGCCGAGATGACCGAGACCCGCTTCTTCACGATGTCGATGGCGTGCTGGACCACCAGCTCGGGGGTCGCTGCCTCGCCGGTGGACAGCACGACCTTGTTCACGCCGCCGCCCACGGCGAAGTAGCCGCCGTGGGTGTGCACCACGATGATCCCGTTGCCGCCCATGTTCTTGAAGCTGTCCACGTCCGCGGCCGCGTCCTTGTAGTACGCGCTCACGAAGTACTCAGGGCATTCGCTGTCCACGAGCAGCGTATTGACGTCGTCCTCGAACGCGGTGCTCAGGCCCGCGTTCTCCGTGTACCAGGGCGCGTAGATCACGGCCTGCTTGCTTCCCACGGGGATGTCGTCCTCCAACGCGATGGGGAAGGTCTTGCGGGCCAGGGGGGAGGGGCGCAGGCCGAAGCGCTCCGCCGCGAGACGGGCCCGATCGGCCGCGGGGCTCTGTGCGTTCACCGGCCCGAACCGGTACTCCTGCTGCCGCACGGGCAGTGCGTCCTTGCCCTCGGGGACGTCGAAGTAGAGCAGCCCCTCGAGGCCGCTCGTGAGCAGCCACCAGATCCCGAACTCGGAGAGCAGCGCCTGGTCCACGAGCTCGTGGTCTTCGACGAACGTGAAGGTCATCTGCCGGGCCTCGTCCTCGTCGGAGGCGGTCTCCTGGTACTCGGCGTACTTGCCGGCGACCTCGTCCTGGAACGCCATGGCCTCGATGGCCTGCTCGAGGGAGATCCCCTGGAGCACCTCGACGGTGACGACCTCGCTGTACGCGGTCTCCAGCTCTCCGCCTTCAGGCAGCACGTCCCATGCGATCCGGTACTTCAGGAGCGTGGGCTCCGCCTCATCGAGGACGAAGGTCCCGGAGAAGACCCCGTCCGCGGGGATGTCGTCCCCGGCGTCCACGTTGCCGTCGTCCAGGAGATCGGCCACGGGCTCTCCATCCACGGGCTGGAGGTCCTCGTCCAGGACCAGCAGGCGGACGGAGTCCTCCACCAGACCGCCCGCGTCCTCCAGCGCGATCCGCACCAGCACGGGCGTCGGGGTGTCCACGAGGATCTCGTCGGGCTCCACATAGACCGGGGAGAGCACCTGCACGTCGTTGCCGGTATACACCACGGTGAGGGAGTCGGTGACCGTCGCCTCGTCCGCCCCACCCGTCGCAGTGAAGGAAATGACGTTGTCGCCGAGGGCGAGGGGGATGGCCTCTACGATCCAGGAGGTGCCCCCGTCGATGTCGCCCTCGCCGCCCTGGCTGTTGGTCCAGGCGATCCCGGTGACGCAGTCCGACGCGAAGCCCGAGACGGAGATCGTGTCCTCGCCCCAGGCGATGAAGTCCTCGGGCGGGTCGCTGATCACGAGCTGCAGCGGGTCTCCACCGTCGCACCCGGGGTTGGCCTCCTGGCAGTCGCCCTGCTCGTCCTCGACCCAGCCCTCATCGCAGGAGCAAGCTGCGGCCCCGTCCACGTCCTCGCAGACGGTCTTGTGTGCGTCCTGGCAGGGGTTCGGGTCGCAGGGATCCCCGGGGATCGTGTCCTCTCCGGGCCCCGTGTCCTCTCCGGGCTCCGTGTCCTCTCCGGCGGTCCCGTCTGCGGGGACCACGTCGCCGGTGGCGTCTCCGCCGGTGACATTGTCCTCACCGGGCCCAGTGTCTCCACCGCCCCCGGCTCCGCCGCCGCCACCCGAGCACGCCGCGAACATTGCCACCATCGCGGCCACGATGAGCCATCGATACCCTCGTTCCATTGTCCTACCTCCGTCACTCATGTGCATCGATGATCCGCGGACGAACCCATCCGTTGAGGTCGAGCACTGCCTGTCCCTGTTGTTGGAGTCTAACCGGTAGAGACCGTAGGAAATCCGACAATCTCCGTCAAGCGATTTTCGCCAGCGCGGACCCGATTGGTCGGTGCGCACCGGTGGTCAGGACGGATCTCCGGGACGAAGACGTCCCCGGCCCGGATCTCCTCGGGGCCCTCGACGGGAGTCAGCTCCTTGTCCAGGGACCGCGTGGAGGCGTGCCTCTCCGTGGCGGTGGTCGACCGGGGGGACGTGGGCGGGGGCACCTCCAGCCGCTCCTCCCGCCTGATCCACGGCGGCCTCTGTTACCTGGAGCACTACCACTTCCCCCTGGTGGCCGAATCCACCGCGTACCGGTGGCGGCTCATGAAGCTCGCGCCCCATCTGGTCACCCCCCTCCCCTTCCTGTTCCCGACCTACCGCGGTGACAAGAACCCGAAGGCACAAGACGGCGAAGAGGCGGTGGAGCCAGGACCAGCTCACCCACGGCATCCAGCCCACAATCTACCAGCTCGCAGCCCGCCACATCGACCTCACCGACAATCCCACAATTCGATTCGATTTCCTCATGAAGCTCAAGAAGCCGTGCATGTACCACGAGGAGGTCCACAGATCCCCGGAGCACGAGAGGGAAGGCCCTCGGCCGAAAGCACCTCGCCAGCGTCGCCGGCATCGTCACGCCGGATACGATCCTGCGTTGGTACCGCAAGCTCATCGCAAAAAAGTACGACGGGACCGCGAAGCGAGGCCCGGGTCGTCCGAAGACAAAGCGTGACATCGCCGAGCTCCTGCTGTGGATGGCCAAAGACAACCCGGGCTGGGGCTACACACGAACACAGCATCGTTCAGGCAACTGCTGAAGGACAGCGGCTGCAACGTCGTGCGGCTGCCGGCTCGGTCCCCGAATTTGAACGCGTACGCCGAGCGCTTCGTGCTTTTCAACAAATCCGAGTGCCTCAGCCGCATTGTCCCTCTCGGCGAGAACCACCTCCGTCATGCGATCACGGAGTACATTGAGCACTATCATGGTGAGAGGACGCACCAAGGACTCGGGAACCGCCTCATCGAACCCGAGAACACTGACGTCGTAGCCGGCAATGGGCCTGCGCAGCGACGTCAGCGTCTTGGTGGGCTGCTCAACTTCTACTACCGGGATGCTGCCTGAGCAGGACTTGATGCTCCCCGCCCGACCAACCGGCTCGTCCATCCGGGCAATGGCCTCGGTGCGTGGTGTCGCCGACGATGGCATGAGCAAAGCCCTTCCTGAAACAAGTGCAGGCCACCTGGCGAGCCGAGTTGGTTACCGTCGTCGATCATGATCCGGGATCATCGAGCTCGTGTGGCCCTCGCACTTGTCGATATCAGGGCCTCGGAAAGGCTCGATCGTATTTTGGCACACCACGGGATCCCGCCGAGGTCCGGCGGCCAGTGTGCGCCCGGGTTGTCCTGCACCGCGGGGACGTCATCCAGCACACGCGTTGCCCAGGCTGGTCCCGTACAGCGCGCCGCACAGGATCCCCATCCCGAGGAGCAGGACGACCCATGGGTGACTCTCGATCCACGCCATCATCCGGGGATTGTAGATCCATCGGGCGCCCAACGGAAGGGATCCCGACCCGATCTCAATCGAGAAGACCCCTTCGACAGCGAATCCAGGCGACGAACAGAAGAACGAGCAGGACTCCCGGGGGGCCCGGTGTCCCAGGCCCTGCCGCGCAGCCGGAGCCGCCGGGTTCGTGCTGCTCCTGAGACTCCACCACTGGCTCGAACAGCTCCGCGAACTTCTCCTGCCCCTCCGCGGTGAACACGGTGCCGCCGGACATCGGGTCCTCCGATCCCTCCGGCAGGACAGGCTCTTCGTACCAGGGCGGAATACCGCCCCACATTCCGATCCCGCCGCGGTAGTAGACGCTGTGCAGGTTGGAGTACGGCCCGAACCCCGCGCCGGACGAGAAGGCCCCGCCCTTCACTCCCCCGCCGGGATCGTTGAGGACGAGCTCGCCCCCGCTCACACCGACGATCAGGACATAATGCTGGCTGGTATTGCTCCCTTGGACGTGGGCGACGAGGGGGCTCCCGGAGTTCAGCTCGGCCGCGATGACCTTGGCCGCCATGAACCCCAGGAGACAGGACTCGACCGCCTGGGTTTCGGGATCGTCGACGTTCGGCGGCACGTTGCCCGTCTCACCGATGGAACCGAATCCGGGGGGATTCATCGCCTCCGGGAACCAGGTCGTGTACCACATGCAGCAGGTCTGATCATCGGCGCAGCCCAGGTAGCCGCCGTTCTGGGTGCGCCACTTGTTCTCCTTGGGTGGCGTATTCGCCATGGGCGCGCCGTTGAGGTCGCGCTGCACGCCGGCGTACTCGTACCACATGCTCAACGCGGTGATCAGGCAACCCCAGCTGCCGATGGTCTTCCCCGTGCATGTGCCCATGTCGTACTTGTGCTTGTCCCCCTGCGCCTCTGCCTTGGCCTTCGTGTAGTCAAGCTGGTTGAAGATGGGGACATTGATCACCTTGGATCCGACGATGACCGGACAGCAGTCCTCACCCACCACGACCGACAGCGGAGCGCCGGCGTAACCGCTCCCCTCGCAGCCAGCCGGCCCCGGGCACTCGTCGTCCTGACCGAAGGGGGCCTTCACACAGCCCGCATCGCAGGGCAGCGCGGCCCCGAGGCTCCCGTCCGGATTGCAGCTCACGAGCTCGTAGAGGCCGTTGCACCAGGCGCCCTGCCCGTGGTGGCTGCAGAACAACTCCGGGTCCTCTGGTTCGCAGAGATCCGGGTGGCCGTCCTCCTGGGGATCGCAGCTGTTCAGGCACTCCTCCACCGCGGCGACGATGCCGCCTGAGCACCAGATCACCGCGGCGTCTTCGTAGCACCAGTAGTCCGCCTTGTCCGCACAGAACTGCGGGTCGATCACCAGGTCGGCGCAGACGTCCGGCCCATCGGGCAGATGGATCTCGCAGCCCGCAGGGCAGGGGATCCAGGACAACACCTGGTCACCCTGACAGCTCACCAGGACGTCGTCCCAGCAAGTATCGGTGTCGGGCTTGCCGACGCAGGCTTCCTCGGGCGGCTGGTTGGGATCGACCTCGCCACAGACGTCGTTGTCGCCCGGCGGCATGTGCTCGCAAGGCGCCGCGGCGTCGCACTCGACCAGGTCCACGGCGGCTCCCCCCTGGCACTCGATGAGATGCCCGGAGCCGTCATGACACCAGAGGCCGCCCTGCTTGCCGATGCAGAACCCCTCCTCGGAGCAGGCCGCCTGCGGGCCCTCGCCGACACAGGTCAGCAGGCAGGTATTCCAGGTGGTGACCACTCCACCCTGGCAGGTCCGGAGCACCTTCCCATCGCACCAGATCCCGTCGGCCTTGTCCTTGCAGAACCCCGGCGACGGGAGGCAGTCCGCGGCGGGCCCCTCGCCCTCGACACAGCCGCCGAGGCAGGGATCCGCAAAGACATCCTCGTCACCGACACAGATCAGGATCTCGCCCAGATGGCACCACTCCCCGTCTTCCTTGCCGCAGCAATATCCGCTGCAGGGCTTGGGCGCGCAGTCCGCGTCCGGACCGGCCCCCTCGTTGCACCCGTAGAGGCAGTCGTCGACGAAGACGTCCGCGTCGTTGTCACAGATCCAGAGGTCGTTGTTGTGGCACCATTCCCCGTCGGCCTTGCCGCAGCAGAACCCGCTGCAGGGCGCCGGAGAACAGTCCGCGTCGGGACCGTCTCCTTCGTTGCACCCATAGAGGCAGCCGTCGATGAAGACGTCGGCCTCGTCGTCGCAGATCCAGATCTCGTCGTAATGGCACCACTCGCCATCGGCCTTGCCACAACAGTAGCCGGAGCAGGGAGCGGCCGCGCAGTACGAGCTCGAGCCGTTGGAGACGCAGCCGTCGCTGCAGGTCTTGGTGTTCGTCGTGGCCTGGCCCGTGCAGGTGGTCAGCGTGCTCCCATTGCAGTACTTGCCGTTGCTCTTGCCGCAGCAGAAGCCGGTGCAAGGCGGCGGCGAGCAGTTTGCGTTGGGCCCTACCCCCTCGGTGCAACCATAGAGGCACGGATCCGTGAACACGGCCCCGCCGTTGTCACAGATCCAGATCTCATTGTTGTGGCACCACTGCCCATCCGCCTTGTCCGCGCAGGACCAGGCCTGTGCGGGAGCGGGAGACAGGGCGAAGACCGTCGCCAGCACGACGAACGCAGCCTGCTTCGACATCGCTTCACCTCCGGTTTCGAAGATTCTACCACACTGTTCCCTGCGTTCCACAGCACGTAGTACACGCGAGACGCCTCGGAGCCACATGATCGTTGGCTGAAGCGGCTCTCCAGGCGCAGTTGGCCGTGTGACTACAGATTGGGGGTGTTTTCGAAACGTCTGTCTACGAGCCCGTCGGCGGATCTCCGCGTCGTTTGGGCTCGATCGACTCCAGGAGCGGCGGCGGGGCGAGTTCGGGAGCCTTAAACAATTGCGACTGGAGCGGGGTGGTCTCGGTGCGCCGTACCACCCGGACATCGCCGCTCTCGAAGACCCCGCGGTGGAGCCGATTCATCTCGTGACGTACGCGAGGCCAGGTCCGGCCGGTGCGGGTCTCGATGACCCGGACCAGGAGCAGGGCCAGCCAGTAAATCTGTAGGGACGGGGGAACGCGCTGCGCCAGCACCAATGCGGCCTGCGCGCTCCCCCGTCCCGATTGATTCTCCCCCGTCCCGATTGATTCTCGCGAAGAACCGAAAATGGAATGTGGCAGTGCCTGACCCGGTAAGTTCAAAATATGGAATGTGGCAGTGCCTGACCCAGAATCCCACGCGAAATCGGGGCGCGTTCGGGAACGGCGTGGTATCCTGGTTCCCGGATGGAGGCGTGAGGAGCGGGCGGATGAGCCACCAGGACCGGGGCGTCAAGCGGACCGTCGGGATCGCCCGGGAGGAGAGCCCCCTGGACCGCGTGTGGCGCCTGTCCCAGTTCCTGCGCCGCATGGGGGTCCGCCGAGAGGAGACCGGAGCGGATGGAGAACGCGTACGAAAGGTTGTTGGCCGACCTCGTTGATGCGGGCGTCGCTTTCGTCACGGTCGGCGGCATCGCCTGTGCGCTGAACGGTTACGTCCGCGCGACGGAGGACGTGGACATCCTCGTACAGCGGACCGACGAGAACCTCGGCCGGCTCCTCGGCTGCCTGGCGGGCTTCGGCGCCGGGCACGCCTCCGAGCTCACCCTGGGCGACTTCCCGGACGAGGAGGGAGCGGTCCGGATCATCGAGGACTTCCCCCTGGACGTCTTCGTCCGGATGGGAGGCCGCTCCTATGACGACCTCCGGCCCAACGTCCGCATCTGGACGACGGGCCCCGTGCAGCTCCCCTATCTCGATCTCGAGGGCCTCATCGCGCTGAAGCAGGAGAGCCTGCGGGAGCGCGATCGGCTCGACGTCCTCGCGCTCCGTGCTCTCCGGGGCAGGACACCGAAGGCCTGAGCAGGCTCCGACTCGTGCCAGGTCGTCTTGAACCAGCTTCGCTCTGAAGTCTCGGACCGGAGTCGGGCCAAGTGTTCATGCGCTCCGCCCATTCCTCCGTCCCCAACGCCATCCTCATATGGGGGTGCCCGACCCCGTGTCCGCCCGCCTGTCTCGATGCAGGTCCCAAGTATCATATGGGGGTGCCCGACCCCGTGTCCGCCC
>JBDRIT010000234.1:0-47855 GCA_043815665.1 Pseudomonadota bacterium | reverse complement strand
CCGACAAAGATGGCGGAGGTGCGTAAGAATCGAACTTACCCAGCGCCGATCAAGACGCCACAACGGTTTTGAAGACCGCGCCGCCCACCAGGACGGATCCACCTCCGCGTAAATTATACGTGAGAATTCACCTCAACCATTTATTCCCGCCACGTGTCAGGACTCACTCAACTGCCTATCTCGCTACCGCTGAGAAAAGATGGTTGAGGTGAATTCTCATTTCTTGAATATCCACATCACGCCGTCGGGGGAGCGCAGGTCCCTGCCCACCAGCTCGAAGGGGATGGTCAACGGCTTGCCGGACTCGTCCGTGGTCTGTATCTCGACCGCGTCACTGGTCACCTCGTAGGGGGCCGTCTGCGGGGGATTTCCCTCCACGGTCAGGGTCGCGGTCCCCGACTTGTCCAGTACCAGGGTTCTGTCCCCACCGGCCTGGTAGGTACCGACGACGTCCGGCTTGCCGCTGAAAAGCAGGACCAGGCCCGCCGCCACGAAGCTGACCAGCATCGCCGCGACTACGACCAGCACCACCGTCTTCTTCATTGTGGAGCGCTTCTTCCTTTCCGCCATCCCAACCCGCCTATCTCAACTTGCGCACGTCCCCGACCCGGACCGTGACGCGGTTGCGGTCGAAGTACTCGAGCAGCGGCAGGGCGTACTTCCGGCTGGCGCCGATCACACCCCGGAAGTCGCTCACGCTGATCGTGCCCGACCCCGTCGCCTGCCTGAGCCTCTTCTCGATCTCGGACATCGCCTTCGGCGTGTAGTAGAGGTCGGGGGACACCCGGACCAGCCTTCCTTCCTTCTGGGCCAGCGACAGCAGGTCCACCAGCCCCCGCTTTTCTTTACCGAGCGCCTCGGCCAACTCTCCCAGGGACGGCGGGGCGTACCCGGCGCTCTCGATCCTGGCAAGGATATCGTCCATGAGCCGCCCATCCTCGCCCGATACGCTGACGCCCGCGCCCGGAAGCCTGACGGACTTGCCCTCGATCTCGATCAGGCCCGCGGCGGCCATCCTGTCGAGGAACAGGTCGGCGGCGCGCGGCTCCCACGACGCGAGCAGCTTCTTCTTCAGCGCGTCGCGCGCGATACCCTCCTCGAGCGGCCGGGAGCGGTGGAACTCGTCGATGAATCCCACCACCGATTCGGCGGTCCCGCCGTCCAGCCCGCTACTCAGATATGCGGCCGCGGGCCCTCTCCCCAGCATGAAAGCGTGCCCGTCGGAGACCAGTGCTTTCAGGCCGGCCTCCACGTCCTCGCGCGACATGCCGGAGGCCAGGACCAGCCCGTCCGCGGTGACCGGCGCGCTCGAGCGGCCGAGATAGACCGCGGTGCTTTCCGCCGGATCGCCCTCCTCCAGCGCCGCGAACTCAACCAGGGCGCGCTCGTCGGATATCCTGTGCTTCGGCGGGTAGGGGTCGACTACGACTCCGCCCCCGATGGTGGTCACCGGAGAGTAGCTCCTGATCACGAACCGGTCCCCCGGAGCGCATACCGCCTGCGCCTCCAGCCTGAGCTGGCAGGGGACGCTCTCCCCCGGGGAGACCTGCTCGGCGCCCATCGGGTAGATGCGACCCAGTATCTCGCGGGTGCCGTGGTGGAACCGGATTCGAGCCCCCCTCTTCACGGGCCTGGTCCACGCTTTGAGGATCTTTACCCGCGCGTCCAGCATGTAGGTGGGCCTGAGGTAGCCGGGCTCGATCAGCACGTCTCCCCGGAGCACGCGTTCCCTCGGGACCCCCGCGAGGTTGGCGGCGACCCGCTCGCCCGCGTAGGCGCGCTCCCGGCCGGCGTCGTGCACCTGCAGCCCCCTGACCCGCACCGAACCCCCGCGCGGTAGGAGGTCCATGCGCTCCTCGTCGTCGAGCACACCGCTCCACAGGGTGCCTGTCACAACAGTCCCTATGCCCCTGAGCGTGAATACGCGGTCGATGGGCATCCTCGCGGGCAGGGCCTCGTCCTTCAGGATCACCTCGGAGGCGACCCGGTCCAGGGCCTCCATGAGCTCGTCTACTCCCTGCCCGGTCACCCCGGATACGGCCACCATCGGCGAGCCCACCAGGGCGGTCCCCTCCAGCAGCTCGGAGACCTCGTCGCGGACGAGCTCGACCATCTCCTCGTCCACGGTATCGACCTTGGTGATAGCGATGACCCCCCGCCTGACACCCAGCAGGTCCAGGATGGCGAGGTGCTCGCGCGTCTGGGGCATCACCCCGTCGTCCGCTGCGACCACCAGCAGGGCCAGGTCCACGCCCGTGGCGCCCGCCATCATGTTCCGCACGAAGTTCTCGTGGCCCGGCACGTCGACCAGCCCCGCGGCGGTGCCGCCGGGAAGCGTGAGCGGGGCGAACCCGAGATCGATGGAGATGCCCCGGCGTTTCTCCTCGGCCAGGCGGTCGGTATCCCGCCCGGTGAGGGCTTTCACGAGCACGGTCTTGCCGTGGTCGATGTGGCCGGCGGTGCCTATTATCAGGTTGCGTCGTCGCAAGGAGGTCCAGCCTGGATGTTCTCGTTGATCACCAGTGCGACTGTGGGCACCTCGCCGTCCGCGACGGTCCGGAGGTCGAGCAGCAGCCTGTCGTCCTTCACCCGCCCCAGCACCGACACGTCGGCGGTGCGCAGCAGCCGCTCCAGCTCGGATGCTCCCCGCCCGGGAGCGCTGAGCGCCAGGCAGTAGGTAGGCACCTCCGCCATCGGGAGGGTGCCGCCGCCGGCCCGGGAGACCTCGTCCACCACTTCGCAGGTCAAGCCTTCCACTTTCACCAGCCTCTTGAGCCGCCGGGCCCTGTCCCTGACCACCGTTGCGTCCTCGGAGAGCATACGCAGGGCGGGGATGTCCAGGGGTGCGCGCCAGGGGTCCATGTAGATGCGGAGTGTCGCCTCCAGGGCCGCGATGGTCATCTTGTCCACCCGCACGGCCCTGGCCAGGGGGTGCTTCCGCAGTGCCTCGACGTACTCTCTCGACCCGACCACTATGCCGGCCTGGGGCCCGCCCAGGAGCTTGTCCCCGGAGAAGGACACGAGGTCGACCCCGCTGGCCAGGACCTCCTGGACCGTCTCGACCCCGGTGACCCCGTGGGGCCGCAGATCCACCAGGCAGCCGCTGCCCAGGTCCTCGTACACGGGCAGCCCCCGGGCGCGTCCCAACGCAACCAACTCCTCACGGGTCACCCCGGCGGTGAACCCCTCGATGGTGAAGTTGGAGCGGTGCGCGACCATCAGGAGGCCAGCCTCGGGCCCCGCCGCGGCCTCGAAGTCCTTCAGGTGCGTCCGGTTGGTCGTCCCGACCTCCCGCAGACGCGCCCCCCCTGCGGCCATGACGTCGGGGATCCGGAAGGAGCCGCCGATCTCGATGAGCTCTCCCCGGGAGATCACCACCTCCCTGCCCCGGGCCAGGGCGGTCAACGCCAGCAACACCGCGGACGCGTTGTTGTTGACCACCAGCGCGGCCTCCGCGCCGGCCACCCGGGCGAAGGCCGCGGTCAGGTGGCTGAACCGCGACCCCCGGTGCCCCGCGACCAGGTCGTACTCCAGGTTGGAGTAGCCCGCTGCGACGCCGGCCATCGCGTCCAGCACGGTTTTTCCCAGGGGCGCGCGTCCCAGGTTCGTGTGGATGATCACCCCGGTGGCGTTGATCACGCCCACCAGGCTCGGCGCCAGCTCGGCGCGCACCCGATCGAGCACCCGCGCCGCCAGCGCGGCGGGATCGAACACCTGCCGGCCCCCGTCCTCGACCAGGGGCGGCAGCGCCCCCCCCGCCCCGATCTCGGCCCGCAGCCCGTCCACCACGGCCCGGGCCGCGGCCACGACCACCTCGTGATCCGCCACGACGCCCCGCAGCGCCGGCTCAGCCAGCACCCGGTCTACGGCAGGGATGTGCCGGAAATTTTTGTTCTTGTCGGTCATCTCTGGTCCCCAGGTCAATCGACAGAAGTCTAGATCAGCGGATGCCCTCCAGCAACGGCAACGCCAGGGTCGGGTCGGCCAGGACCGCGAGGCCGTCCTCGGGGAGGATGCGGCCGGCCAGGTCGGCCATGTCCGCTGCGGGGGGGGCGGTGAAGGTCAGGTCCTCGCCGGTGGCCGGGTGGGTGAAGCTCAGGAGGGCCGAATGGAGCATGGGCCGCCGCGCCCGCTGGCAGTAGCTCTTCTCGCCCCGGTTCCCGACCCGGTTCAGCCAGCGGCCGCCGTAGAGATCGTCCCCGATGATGGGGAAGCCCGCCTCCGAGAGATGGACCCGGATCTGGTGGGTGCGACCGGTGTGGATCCGCACCGCGAAGAGGGAGACCCCGCGGCCCCGGTCCACCATCGCCCAGTCCGTGCGCGCGTCCCGGCCGCCGCCGCGGCTCCCGGTGAAGCGCTTGCGATCCGTGGGGTGCCGAGCGAGGGGCTTGTCGATGGTGCCGGTGTCGTCCTTGGGGACCCCCGCCACGAGGGCCAGGTAGATCTTCCGGACCGTGCGCTCCTGGAACTGGCGCTGGAGGGCCTCCCCGGCCGCGGGGGTGCGAGCCACCACCATGAGGCCGCTGGTCCCCTGGTCCAGGCGGTGGACCACGCCGAAGCGCAGCGCGCCGTCCTCCTCGGGATCCCCGCGCCAGCGGTGCATCAACGCGTTCACCAGGGTCCCGGAGGGGTGGCCCTTCGCCGGATGCACCACCATGCCCGGCGCCTTGCGGAGCACCGCGATGTGGGCGTCCTCGAAGACCACGTCCAGGGGGAGATCCTCCGGGGCCGCGCTCAGGGACTCCAACTCCACAGGGGTGATGTTCAGGGTCTGCCCCGCGCGGACCTTGTGGGAGGCCTTGGAGATCGTGACGCCGTCCACGGTGACGAACCCCTCGCCGATGGCCGCAGCCGCCGACGCCCGGGACACGTCGGGAAGGAGCTCCGAGAGGACCTTGTCCAGGCGCTGGTCGGCCAGCTCCGGCGGAACCGCGACGCTATCCATTCGATAACCTCAGGTTGTCGATCAGCCGCGCCCTCCCGAAGAACGCCGCCACCGCGGCGTGGGCGCTCCCGTCGATCACCGCCAGATCCTCGAGGGTCTCCGGATCGACGATGGCCACGTAGTCCACCCGCCCCCCGACGTCCTCGATGGTGACCCGGATCCCGCCCAGCAGGCGCGCGACGTCGCGCTCCCCACCGGCCAGCGCGTCCTGCGCTGCGAGGAGGCTTCGGCGGATCACCGGAGCCGCGGCCCGCTCTGCGGGGGTGAGGTACTGGTTCCGGCTGCTCATCGCGAGGCCGTCGGGTTCCCGGATCGTGGGGCCGCCCAGGATCTCGATGTCCATGAGCAGATCCCTGGCCATCCGTCGGATCACCTGGAGCTGCTGATAGTCCTTCTCGCCGAAGATGGCGACGTCGGGATCGGAGACGACGAAGAGCTTGGCCACGATGGTCGCCACGCCCCCGAAGTGCACCGGCCGCGCAAGGCCACAGAGATGCTGCGGGAGACGCGCCAGGCCCACGAAGGTCTCCGCACCCTCCGGATACATCTCCCCGTCGTCGGGGACGAAGACCAGGTCCACGGACCGGGACTGGGCCTTCTCGAGATCCCCCGCCTCGTCCCGGGGGTACGCATCCAGATCCTCGCCGGGGCCGAACTGGGTCGGGTTGACGAAGAGGGTCAGGATCACGCGGTCCACCCGGGGGCGGATCGCGTCCACCAGGGAGAGGTGCCCCGCGTGGAGGTATCCCATGGTGGGCACCAGCCCGATGCGCAAGCCCTCCCGCCGCCAGGCGCGGACGGTGGTGCGCAGCCCCTGGACCGTGCGCAGAACGTCCATCACTTCTTCCGGTTCACGAAGTGCTCTGGACCGGGAAAGGTCCCGGCCTTCACGTCGTCACCAAAGGCCCGGACCGCGTCCACGATGGTGGTAGACAGGTCCGCGTATTTCTTCAGGAAGCGGGGGGAGAACCGCTCGTCCATGCCCAGGAGATCGTAGATCACCAGGACCTGGCCGTCGCAGCCCGGGCCCGCGCTGATGCCGATGGTGGGCACGGAGACCGCCGCGGTGATCTCCGCGGCCAGGTCCCCGGGCATCCCCTCGAGGACCAGGGAGTAGGCCCCCGCGTCCACAACAGCCCGGGCGTCGTCCAGGAGGACCTCCGCTGCGACGTCCTTGCGCCCCTGGAGCTTGTAGCCACCGAACTGGTGCACCGACTGGGGGGTGAGGCCCACGTGGCCCATCACCGGGATCCCCGCGTCCACCATGCGCCGAATCAGCTGGGCCACCCGGCGCCCGCCCTCGAGCTTCACCGACTGGGCCCGGCCCTCCTTGAGGAGACGCCCTGCGGCCTTCATGGCCTTGTTGTCGCTCACCTGGTAGGACATGAAGGGCATGTCCGCAACCAGGTGGGCCTTCTCCAGGCCCCGGGAGACGCACCGGGTGTGGTAGATCACGTCGTCGAGATCCACGGGGATCGTGGTGTCGTGGCCCTGGATCACGTTGCCGAGGGAGTCCCCGACCAGGACCACGTCGACGTCGGCGAGATCCATGAGGCGCGCGAAGGTGGCGTCGTACGCGGTGATCATCACCACCGGGCGCTTGCCCTTGAGCCCCGAGATCCGGGGCGCAGTCATCCGTCCGGCCATGAGGCCCTCCCGATTAAAGCTCGATGACCCGGCCCTCCTCGGAGGACCGGTAGGCAGCGTCACAGATCCGCATGACCGCGAGGCCGACCTCGACCCCGTTGACCGGCTCCCTGCCCTCGTCCACCGCTGCGGCGAACTCCTGGACCTGGGCCGTGTAGATCCGCTGGACACAGTGCTCCTCGCGGGCCGGGAACGTCGGCCGTTCTGGCTTCTCGCCCATGGCCATGGGGACGTACAGGGTCGGGAACATCCGCGCGTAGCCCCCGGTGCCGAAGACCTGGGTCGCGGCCTCGGGCCCGTCCATGTGGGGATGCCACCAGCCGCTCTCGATGATGGACGTCGCGCCGGTGTCCCAGGCGATCACGATGACCCCGGTGTCGTCCACGTCGTAGTCCCCGAACCAGGTGCCGAGGCGCGCATAGACCGAGACGGGCTTCGGGTCGCCCAGGAGGTAGAGGACCGCATCGATCGCGTGGACCCCCATGTCGATGAGCGCGCCGCCACCGGCCAGGGCCTTCTGCTTGAACCACCCCTCGGGGCCCCACTTGGCGTGGATCCCGTAGCCCTTGGTCTTCACGACGGTGCCCAGGCGGCCGGACGCCACGAGGCCGCGGACGTACCGGGCCTCCTCGTCGAAGCGCCACATGTGGCCGATGGCCAGGGTGCGGCCCATCTCCCGCGCCGTCGCTGCCATGCGCTCGCCCTCTGCGGCGTTCATGGCCATGGGCTTCTCCATGAGGACGTGCTTCCCCGCCCGCAGGAAGGTCTCGGCGACGGACAGGTGAACCGCGTTGGGGACCCCCACCGCGACCGCGTCCACGTCCGAGGCGGCGGCCATCGCAGCCGCGTCGTCGTAGACCGTCGCCTCGGGGTACTTCTCCCGGAACGCCGCCCGCTTCTTCGGGTCCGGATCGAAGCCCGCCACCAGGGTCGCGTTCGGGGCCTCCATGGCTCCTGTCGCGTGGTAGTTGCTGATATATCCCAGCCCGACGATGCCGAACCGTAGCGTGGCCATGCGTCCCTCCTGGCGCGGATGCCGTCGACGTCCAACCGGATCTACCACGAATGGCCGCTGGTGTCATCTGCTTGCCAGCGGCGGACGCTTGGGTACACTGGGGCGAAATCGGACCCTGCCCCGAACCGGACGCGCGACGAAATGGCGAGACACAACAGGTACAGCCCGACCTACTACGCCTACACCTTCGCGGTGGGCGCGGCGGGGCTCGGCCTCCTGGCCTTCTCCACGGGTGTCTCGGATGTCTTCGGGGCCGGCTTCTCCTGGCGGGTCTTCGTCGCGCTGGCCCTCCTGGCCCTGATGAGCAAGTTCCTCTCCTTCAAGCTCATGGGCCTCGTGACCCTGACCATGGACACGGCGATCTACATCGCCGCGGCCCTGGTCCTGGGCCCGGTCCCCGCGGCCTGGGCGGCGTTCATCAGCGGCGGGGGGCACGTCCTCTGGGAGACCCTGGTGCGGGAGGCCCGCAGGGGCGGCGAGCGCCGGCCCTTCCCGGAGAACGTCATCTTCCCGATCTTCCAGGGCGGCAGCGGGGCCCTTGCGCTCCTGCTCCCCTGCTTCATCCTGCCCGTGGACGCGTTCGTCTCCGGCGCGCTGGACACCCGGGTGGACGTGCTCTGGCTGGCGCCCACGCTGGCGGTGCTGTTCCTGCTGATTCAATACCTCCTGGTGCTCCAGAAGTACAAGCTCCTGGGCTCCTCGTGGAGGACGATGTTCGAGGAGGTGATGATCCCCGGGCTCCGCGCGGAGATCCTGGTGATCCCCCTCGCGATGGTCATGGCCTCGGTCTACCATTCGGAGGGCGAGCCCCGGGTGGGCTTCTGGCTCCTCTGCGCGACCTACGTCGTCCTCAACGTGATGTTCAAGCAGATGTCCGATGCGACCCGGAGGGCCTCGGACAAGATCGAGGAGCTGCGCTCCTTCAGCGCGCTCGGACGCTCCCTCTGTGCGACCCTCCAGGCCCCCGCACTGGTGCCCCTCCTCGCAGAGAAGACCCTGGAGATGATCCCCAGCGCGGAGTGGTGCCTCCTCTACATCTGGAACGACGACCTGGGCCGCTTCGACACCCTCCGGCGCTTCCGGGGCGGGGGGGGCGTGGATCTCGAGGTGGAGGCCCGGGGCGTGGAGCTGGCCCACCGGGTCACCGTGGACAAGATCCCCTTCTCCTCCGGGGCCCTCCCCCGGGGCCGCCCCGGGGAGACCCTGCAGGGTGAGGCAGCGGCCCGGCTGCCCGGCTCGTGGATGGGGATCCCCGTGACGGGCAACAGCCAGATCATCGGCGTCATCGTGGTCTTCTCCTACACCGCCGGGCGCTTCGGGCCGACGGACTTCTCGATCCTGGAGACGGTGGGCCAGCAGGCCACCATCGCGCTGCAGAACGCGCGGCTCTACGTCCTCTCCACCGTGGATGACCTCACCCGCCTCTACGTGCGGCGGTACTTCGACGGGCGCCTCCGGGAAGAGGTGGCCCGCTCCCGCCGCTACGGGACCCGCTTCACCCTGCTCCTCATCGACTTCGACGGCTTCAAGGAGATCAACGACACCTACGGCCACGCGACGGGGGACCGGGTCCTCAAGCGGGTCGCGGACCTCCTGCAGAAGGAGGTCCGGTCCCTGGACATCCCCGCCCGGGTGGGGGGGGACGAGTTCGCGGTGATCCTCCCCGAGGTGGGCTGGCAGGGCGCCAGGCTCCTCGCCGAGCGGTTCCGGGAGCGCCTCCGCACGAACCCCGTCGAGGCCGACGGCAAGCAGGTCTTCCAGACCGTCTCCATGGGGGTGGCGTCCTTCCCGGACCACGCAACGGGGAGCGAGGAGGAGCTCTTCAAGACAGCGGACGCGGCCCTCTATCGGGCGAAGCAGGCCGGCCGGAACCAGGTCCGGGTCGCGGGCGACGAGGAGCAGACCGACGGGATGGACGCGGAGTCCACGGTCCGGCTCGGCGCTCCGGAGCGCGACTGATCCTCAGACTCGTGTTTCGCCCTTTTCACCCAGAAGTGACGCTCGGCCTGTTTCATGGACATCCGGAGGAGTCTTTCCAAGTGGGTCCGCGGCCGACGGAGCCAGACCTGCCGGGCCGGGGTCGGGGACAACGCCTGCTTCGCCGTGGCCCTGCGACAGGCCTACGCGCCCAGCCCCTGAACGAGGATCTTCACCCCGATCCCCACGAGGATCAGTCCGCCGAGGATCGCAGCGCGGTGGCCCAGGGCCGCGCCGAGCCGGGCCCCGAGGGCCAGGCCGGCCAGGGTCATGGCCGCGGTGATCACGCCGATCACCGCGGCGGGGATCCAGACCACGATCCCCAGCATCGCGAAGCTCACCCCGGCAGCCAGCGCGTCGATGCTCACCGCGACGGACAGGGTGACCATGCGCGCGCCCTTGGACGGATCCCCCGCGCCGAGGGGCTCGTCTCCCCCCCAGAACCCCTCCCAGAGGGCGCGGCCCCCGATGAGGGCCAGGAGCGCGAACGCGACCCAGTGGGTCCACCCGGCGACGGCCGCCGCGAAGCTCCGGGCGGCGGCCCAACCGAGGATCGGCATGAGGGCCTGGAACAGCCCGAAATGAAAGGCGAGACGGAAGACCTGCCGACCCGTGATGGTGACCAGGACCACGCTGGCCGCCACCGCCACGGCGAACGCATCCATCCCCAGGCCCACCGCGACCCCGAGCAGCTCCGACCCGTCCATGGTCCCCTCCGTCGGGCCATGATAGCAACAGGCCGGGGTCCCGTGAAGGCCGGACTCGACGGGCCCGCCCCGGGTTGCTACAGTCCGTCGAGGAGCCCACACGCCCCGGAGGACAGACATGGGAAGAGGATGGACCGCGCTGGTGATCGCAGGACTGCTGGCCGTGAGCTGCTCCGGCACCGGTGGAGGAGGTGACGCGATCGCAGGGATCGAAGCCCGCCTCAAGGGACGGGGAATGCTGAAGACCTTCCTCCTGGACGTCGCGGACGATGTCCGCCGCCACGACTGGGAGGCCCTCCTCGGCCGCGCCTCGCCCCCCCATCGCTACGCGCAGGTGGACGACATGGGCATGGGGGTCCCCCAGTACCTGGCCGAGCTCCTGGGGCTCCACATGGTGGGCAACAGCATCAAGCGCGGAGAGGAGGTCACCTCGGAGGACCTGAACCGCCTGGCCCGGATCCGGTTCACGGAGGTCGACGAAGACCTGGGCGTCCTCATCCTCCGCGGGGAGGCCCTCCTCCAGGACGGCACGGTGCTGAAGCTCGAGATCTGGGTCGCCACCCTGGGCGGCGGGCACGTCCTCACCGGCGCCGTGGGCTGAGCCCTCTCCTTGGGGTGTCAGGAAAGCCGGGGCGCAATGGAGGTCTCGTCTGGCGGCGCGATGAAGCCGTCGTTCCGGCCCATTCAGTCGGCGTAGAACACGTCCGCTGCGTCCACCCCCGGCCCGGCGCCGGAGGGTGCGCCGCAGGCCGACAGGGCAACCAGGACCAGGGCGACGGGGCTACGACGCATGGGGACTCCTCTGCTCTACCGCGGGGCCCAGGAGGCAGTCGAAGCGCATCCGCGGCGGGTCCTCGGAGAAGTCGACCTCCAGCCAGTTCCGGAAACCGGGCAGGAGATCCGTCTTGGGATAGGGCGCCGTGACCGGGGCCCAGGTCCCGGAGTTCACATAGGTGATCCCTGGGCCCACGGTGATGGCCCGGGGTTCGTGGGTGTGCCCGAAGGTCACCACGGGCACCCGCAGGACCGCTCCGATCTTCGAGGCGTAGACCGTGAGCTTGTCCGCGGCGCTGAACACCGTCTCTCCCTGCACCAGGGCCTCGTAGAGGAAGTAGACCAGGGGGAAGCAGCTCAGGGGAACCATGAGCTTGATCCACAGGGGGATCGGCACCAGGGCCAGCGCGACGGTGCCCCCGGTCATGAGCGCGGCGATCACCAGGCGATCGATCCAGAACTCCCGGACGATGCGGAAGACCCGATCGGTGATCGGCGGCCGCTGGAGGCGGCGCAGCCCCTCCAGGTCCGCGGGGGCCAGCCCCATGCGGTGCCGCAGCGCCTCCAGCTGGACCGCGTCTCCCTGCCGGGATTGCCGCAGGAGGCGCCGCTTGGTCCCCAGCAGCGCGCCCAGGGCCAGGAGGCTCCCGAAGAACCAGATGAAGAGCAGATTGTGGCGGCTGAACGCATAGAGCCGGGCCCAGTGCAGGAAGTAGCTGAACACGTTCAGGATGTAGTCCCCCGCGTGGGGGTTGAAGTATCCCATGCGCCCCATGAGGAGGCGGTTGGAGATGTTTCCCATGGGCAGCGCGATCTCCGGGGCGCCGCGACGGGTCACCACGGGCTCCAGGATGTGGCGGAAGGAGTTGTAGTAGTCGTACTGCTGCCCGTGCTCTGCGTAGATCCGTCCGGGGACGTGGTAGAACCAGGGCTCCACTGCGAAGGCCCCGTCGGGGACGTCGCCGCCCGCGCGCCCGGCGGCCTCGGCCAGCGCGTCCCGGAGGACGTCCCGGACCACGGGGAAGTGCAGCTCCCGATCGTGGTTGCCGAGGATCCAGACCACCCGGTTCCCCCCGGCGAGAAAGATCCCCAGCGCGTCCACGAAGACCGGGTGGTGCTCCAGGATCCTCGAGAGCTTCCACGCGGACTTCTCCGGCGTCGCGTCGAGGCCCCGCCGGCGCTCGCTCCGGCGCACCGGCCAGGGCGGATCGTCGGGCACCGCGGTGACCAGGTCGAAGTCCACGATGTCCCCGTTGAGGATCAGGGTCCCGGGTCCGTCCCCTTGGGTGGCGAAGACCCGGAGCAGCGCGGCGAGGTCCTCGTCGAAGACGTAGCGGCTCCCCTTGAAGTACTTCCAGCCGTCCCCGTGGTCCTCCACGTCCGCGAGGTGGAGATCCGAGACCACGAGATAGCGCTCCTTCGTCGGGTGGCTCAAGCAGGCTCCCCCTCTTCATCACGGGCCCCGGACATTAGACGGTCAACTTCGCCCGCGTGCAAGCGCCGCCGAATTGTGCGACACTGCGACGGGCGCGGTTGGAGGCTGGAGAAGCCCCGATGCCGCAGAACCCGAAGCGGGTCAGTGAGGGGAAGGTCGCAGCCCTGGAGGGCGCCTGCACCATGAACCCCTGAGAAAACGCCGGAGGACACCATCGACAAGCCTACAGACAGCGCGGCCCTGCCGCGCTTCGACGACCTCAACCTGATCCCGCCCCTTCTGGACGCGTTGAAGCGGGAGGGCTACACCCACCCGACCCCCATCCAGGTGCGTGCGATCCCGCCGGCCCTGGCGGGCCGGGACATCCTGGGCGCCGCACAGACGGGCACGGGCAAGACCGCAGCCTTCGCACTGCCGATCCTCCAGGACCTCGTCACCCACCCCTGGCACGGCGGCAAGCGGGCTCCAATCCGGGTCCTGGTCCTGACGCCGACCCGGGAGCTCGCCGCGCAGGTGTGTGAGAGCTTCAACGCCTACGGCGCCCAGACCCGGATCCGCGCCATCGTGATCTTCGGCGGCGTGGGACAGCGCCCCCAGGAGGTGGCGCTGAAGCAGGGGCCCGAGATCCTGGTGGCCACCCCAGGGCGGCTCCTGGACCTGATGCAGCAGGGATTCATCTTCCTGGACAAGGTCGAGATCTTCGTCCTGGACGAGGCCGACCGCATGCTGGACATGGGCTTCGTCAACGACATCCGCAAGGTCGTCGCGGCTCTCCCGAAGGAGCGCCAGTCCCTGTTCTTCTCTGCGACCATGCCCACGGACATCACCGGCCTCGCCGCGGCGATCCTCACGGACCCGGTGCGGGTCGCGGTGGATCCGCCCGCGTCCACGGTGGATCGGGTCCAGCAGGGCCTGTGCTTCGTGGAGAAGACCGAGAAGGTGGACCTGCTCATCCACGTCCTCGCTGCACCCGCGATGACCCGGGTCCTGGTGTTCAGCCGGACGAAGCACGGCGCGGACAAGATCGTACAGCGGCTCAAGCGGGCAGGTGTCAACGCCCAGGCGATCCACGGGAACAAGTCCCAGGGGGCCCGCACCCGGGCCCTGGACGGGTTCAAGTCCGGGGAGACCCGGGTCCTGGTGGCCACGGACATCGCGGCCCGGGGCATCGACGTGGACGAGGTCTCCCACGTGGTGAACTACGACCTCCCCCACGAACCCGAGGTCTACGTCCATCGCATCGGTCGGACCGCCCGCGCCGGGGAGGAGGGCGTCGCCCTGTCCTTCTGCATGGAGAGCGAGCGGGAGGACCTCGCCGCGATCGAGCGGCTCATCGGGCGCCACCTGGACCGCATCGACGATCACCCCTTCCGCTCCGAGCTTCCGGCCCCGCGCATGACCCAGCTCAAGCCCCAGAACCGCAGCCCGAGACAACCCCCGCCGCCGCCCGGCGGACGGCGCCCGCAAGGCAGGCCCGGTGGACAGCAGCGCCCCCAGGGCAGACCCGGCGGCGGACAGGACCCCCAGGGCAGGCCCGGCGGCGAGGGACGGTCCCGCAACCGACGGCGACGCAACCGGCCCGGGGCCGGCGGACCGCCGAAGGTCGGGTAGGTCCTCCGCCGCCGCAGCGCTCCTCTCTCAGTTTTTTCGGAGAGACGACGGGGGTGGTCCGGGGGCTACCTGCGCGGTCCGCTGCTGCGGCCGCTGCTGCGGCCACGGCCGCCGCCCCGGTCACCGCCGCGGCCGCCGTCCCTGCCGCCGCAGCGGTAGTCCCTGGGCGGGGGCGGCGGGTCGGGCCTGGGGAGGCGCGCGAGGAGGTCGTCCTCGGGGTAGACACAGGGGAGCTTGGTGCCGAGGAACTCCTCCACCGCAGGGAGGAGGAACGCGTCGAACTCCGTGGCGAAGGACACCGAGATGCCCGGGACGCCGGCCCGACCCGTGCGGCCGATGCGATGGACGTAGTCCTCGGGGTTGTCGGGCAGGTCGTAGTTCACCACGTGGCTGATGCCCTCCACGTGGATGCCCCGGGCCGCCACGTCCGTGGCCACGAGCACCCGGATCTTCCCCTCCCGGAACCTCTCGAGCTTCTTCACCCGCTGGTCCTGGGGGACGTCCCCGGACAGGTGCGTTGCGTCGATCCCCTGGGCCTGGAGCCGCTCGGCGATGCGACGGGTCCAGTCCCGGCGGTTGGAGAACACCAGGACCCGCTTCAGGGTCCTGTGCTCGATGAGGTTGTAGAGGAGCCGGAACTTCTGGTCCCGGGTGATGATGTAGACCACCTGGTCCACGGTGTCCACCGCGACCCTGTCGGGGTCGATCTCGATGACCACCGGGTCCCGGGTCCACTGGCCTGCGAGGCGCTGGATCTGGGACGTGAGGGTCGCGCTGAAGAGCATGGTGTTCCGACGATCCTTGGGCGCGCAGCTCCGGATGATCTTCGACACGTCAGGGATGAACCCCATGTCCAGCATCCGGTCCGCCTCGTCGATGACCAGGATCTCCACCTGGGAGAGGTCCAGGACCCCGCGCCGCTGGAAGTCCAGGAGCCGGCCCGGCGTCGCGGCCAGGATGTCCACCGGCGCGGCCTTGAGGGCGCGCTGCTGCTTCTCGAAGTCCATGCCGCCGAAGACGGCCATGGTGCGCACCGGGAGGTACTTCCCGAGGTCCTGTGCGTCCCGGTCGAGCTGCATCACCAGCTCCCGGGTGGGGCCGATGACCAGGGCCCGGGGGGCACCCCTGGGCCGCCCCTCGGGAGGACTGTCCCGATAGAGCCGCGTCAGGATCGCGAGGAGGAACGCGGCGGTCTTGCCGGTCCCGGTCTGGGCCTTGCCGAAGACGTCCCGTCCGTCCAGGACCGCGGGCAGGGCCGCCGCCTGGATGGGCGTGCAGTACTCGAACCCCAGGTCGTGGACCGCGTGCATCACCTGGTCGGGGAGGTCCAGATCATGGAACCGGAAGCGGCCCGGCTGCTCCTCGACCTGGAAGTCCGACAGGCTCCACTCCTCCTCTCCCCGCGGGGGGGCCGACCGGCCCGGAGGTGCGTCCCCCTGCGGCACGGCCAGATCGCTGTCCCGCTTCGTCTTCCGTCGGGGACGCTTCCGCAGGGGGGCCTCCTGGGGGAGAGGCCTCTGCCCGGAGCCGGCCGGCATCACCAGCGGTGCAGACGGCTCCCGCGGACGCGGCGGCGCGGCGGGCGTCTCGGCGATGATGTTGAACGCGGGGATCTTCTTTTGGATCTCTCTACGGACCTTCTTGACGAGGTCGCCAACGACCGATCGGATCACTCACACACTCCTTCTCAAGTCCTAACGTGTGGCGGCGGGCACGCGTCGGAAGATGGTTCGATGCGCCAGGGATCCTGGCAGCGCGGAGAATCTACACTCCTGCCCTACCCCTGTCAAGGTACGCGCCCTTCCATGATCCACCACCTGGATCGGCGAGTCCAAACGGATCTTCGCTTGTTTCGGGTCTAGTTGCAGGCGGGATGGCCTTCGTGGGGGATGCAGACGAAGCCGACGCTGTTGGGGTCGGATTCAGCGCACCATCCCCAGGCTCCGACGTCACCGGCGGAGAAGTAGCTCGAGCTGTAGCTGTCCGGGGTCGGGGTGGAGGCCTTGTCGTGGCACCAGCTCACCTTCCCGACGCCGGGGGTGACCTCGAAGTGCAGGCCGAGGTGGTAATAGTTCGAGCTGGTGGAGGTGTTCCATGCCTGGTTCTTGTGGTGCCAGAAGCAGGCGTAGCTGCCGAAGAGGCCCACGAAGTGATAGCCGGTGTCCGAGGGGACGCAGCCGTTTCCGTAGTTGACGCCGTTGCAGGGGGTCCCGACCAGCCAGTTCTCGAAGCACGTGCCATCCTCGGGCTGGCAGGACCCGTCGCAGCCGTCACCGGAGTTCTGGTTCCCGTCGTCGCAGCCCTCGGCGGGCGCCTCGGTGATTCCGTTGCCGCAGCAGGGCGTGATCGGCGCGAAGACGCAGCCGCTCTGCGGGGCGCAGGAGTCCGCGGTGCAGTGGTTGCCGTCGTTGCAGGGCAGCGGGCTCGACCCCACGCAGCTTCCGCCGGAGCAGACATCCACGGTGGTGCAGGCGTCCTGGTCGTCACAGGGCTGGGTGTTCAGAACGTAGACGCAGCCGCTGACGGGATCGCAGGTGTCCGTGGTGCAGATGTCGCCGTCGTCGCAGTCCAGCGCGATCCAGCCATGGCACTCACCGTCCTCGCAGACGTCCACGGTGGTGCAGGCGTTGCCGTCGTCACAGCCGGCGGTGTTGTTCGTGATCTCGCAGCCCGTGGTCGGGTCGCAGCCGTCGTCGGTGCAGGGGTTCCCGTCGTCACAGGTGACCGCACCGGTGCCCCCGCAGGCGCCGCCCCCGCAGACATCACCGGTGGTGCACGCGTCCCCGTCATTGCAGGGGAGGGTGTTGGTCACGGTCTGGCACCCCGTGACCGGGGAGCAGTAGTCGGTGGTGCAGAGGTTCCCGTCATCGCAGATCGTGACGGTCTCGAAGGTGCAGGCGCCGTCGACGCAGTGGTCCCCCGCGGTGCAGGTGTTCCCGTCGTCGCACGCCGCGGCGTTCTCCGTGTGCAGGCATCCGTCTGCGGGGTCGCAGGCGTCGTCGGTGCAGACGTTCCCGTCGTCGCAGCTCAGGGACGGGCCCGGCAGGCAGTCGCCGAGCCCACAGACGTCGCCCAGGGTGCAGACGTCCCCGTCGTCGCAGGGAGCTGCGTTGAGGGTGGTCTTGCAGCCGCCGTCCGCCAGGTCGCAGGTGTCGTCCGTGCAGGGGTTCCCGTCATCGCAGCCCAGCTCGCCGGAGACCACGCACCAGCCCCCGGCGCAGTGATCCCCGGCGGTGCAGGGGTTCCCGTCGTCACAGGGCGCGGCGTTGTTCGTATGGACGCATCCGATCAGGGGATCGCAGGAGTCATCGGTGCACACGTTGTCGTCCTCGCAGCCGAGGTCGTCTCCGACGACGCAGAGGCCGCCCTGGCAGGCATCCCCGACGGTGCATGCGTTGCCGTCGTCGCAGGGGAGGGTGTTGGCCGTGTGCGTGCACCCGACCCCCGGGAGGCAGCCGTCATCGGTGCACGGGTTTCCGTCGTTGCAGTTGGCCGTGACGCCGGCCACGCAGGCGCCCTCGGAGCAGGTGTCCGCGAGGGCGCAGGGGTCCCCGTCGTCACAGGGGGCGCCGTCGTTGCCCGGCGCGAACCCGCAGGCGCCGGTCTCCGGATCGCAGGTGGGGACGAGGCAGGGCGCAGCGGTCCCCTCCGGGGCCGGACACGCGACGACGGTCCCGGGGTCCACGACGCACTGGAACGGCAGGGCCCCGGAGTCGCAGAGCAGGGTGCCGTTGCACAGGTCTCCGTCCTCCAGGGGAAGGCAGTCCTCGTCCTGCGCGCAGTCACAGGCCACAGGGGTCCCGGCGCAGGCGCCGCCGCCGCACTCGTCCGCGACGGTGCAGGGATCCCCGTCGTCGCAATCCAACGCGTTGGGGACATGGGCGCAGCCACCGGCTTCGGTGCAGGAGTCGTCGGTGCAGGGGTTCTGATCGTCGCAGAGGACCGGGTCCCCGACGCAGACCCCGGCGACGCAGTGATCCGCGGCGCTGCACGGGTTGCCGTCCGCGCACTCGCCGCTCTCCTTCGCCACGTGCTCGCACCCCGCTGCGCCGAGGCAGGCGTCCCCGGTGCAGGGGTTGCCGTCGTCGCAGGTCTCCTCGTCGGTGAGGCCGTCGCAGTCATCGTCCGCGCCGTTGCAGAGATCGGGCGCGGGCTCTGCGGCGTCGCAGGTCGTGAGGCCACCCGCGGCGCAGACCCGGGTCCCCGTGCAGAGCCCGAGGTCGTTCTCCAGGGCGCAGGGGGTCCAGAGAACCAGCGCCACGGAGGTGCCTGTGCACGGGCACTCGCCCAGGTCGTTGATGCACTGCCGGGTCGGGAACCCGTCGATGGTCACCACGTCCCCGCAGGAGTGGCCGTCGGGGCAGTCCCCGTCGTCCTCGCACGCGCCGCCACAGAACGCGCCGGCCTCGGGGCCATAGGCGACGCAGACGTCCTCCGCGCCGCCGAGGCTCTCGCAGTCCCCCGCGGCGGCGCAGGGCCGGCAGAGGTTGGCCAGGTTGGAGACGCAGATGAAGACCACGTCCGGGTCGCTCGCACCCACCTGCTTGCAGGACCAGCCCGGGGGGCACTCCTCGGTGCAGGGCTGGGTGCAGACGTCCTCCCCCATGTGCTGGACGCACCAGCCCGAGAGGCAGTCTCCGTTCTCTTCGCAGGGATCCAGGAAGCACCCCACGCCCGGCTCGCAGGGCGCGGCCGCGTCCTCGGCGAGATCCGACGACGAGTCGGAGGTCTCCTCCCGGGTCCCCTGGTCGAGCCCGAGCTGATCGGGCTCGACCCCCATGTCCGGCACGATCTCCCAGGTCGATCCCGTCTCGACGGAGATGTCCTCGCCGGGAAGCCCGCCGTCGGTGCCGGTGTTGCACGCAGTCAGGACCAGGGCGAGGATCACGGGCAGGGTCAGGTTTCGCATGTCGCGCTCCCGGTTCGATGTAAACCCGTCTATGGTATGCCACGCGCCGGAGCGTCGCAACACGGGGATCGTCCCGGCAGGAACCGGGTTGCAAGATCCAGCGACTTGAGGTACGAAGAGCCGATTCCATGTTCTTGACTGCGGAGACAGGAATGAGAAGAGAAGCAGCGATCCTCGTGATGGTCATCATCGGCGCCCTGGGCTTCCTGGTGGGCCTGCTGGTACACCTGAGCCCCGGGGACGTGCCCCCGCGGAGCGACGGGGGCCTCCTCGCCGTTCCTGCGACGGGGGGGGCCCGGCCCCTGGTCGTCATCGAGGAGTTCTCGGATTTCCAATGCCCCTTCTGCGGGAAGGCGGCGCTGGACTCGGTGAAGAAGGTCAAGGAGCAGTACGGTGACCAGGTGTCGATCCGGTTCCGGCACTTCCCCCTGCGGTCCCACAAGGAGGCCGTCCCCGCCGCGAAGGCCGCCATGGCGGCGGGGTTCCAGGGAAAGTTCTGGGAGATGCACGATCTGCTGTTCCAGAGCCGCAAGGAGCTCTCCACGGAGACGTACGTAGACCTCGCGCGCCAGCTCGGGCTGGACGCGGATCGTCTCCTCTGGGACATGGACGACTCCCGGCTCGACGACTACGTCCAGTCGGACGCGGCCCTGGCCCGGGCGCTGGACATCCGCGGCGCGCCGACCTTCTTCATCAACGGAAAGCAGATCGTGGGCGCGCAGCCCCCGGCCGCGTTCTCCGAGATCATCGACGCGGAGATCACCGCGGCGGAGGCCCTGCTGGCCGAGGGCGTGGGCGCCGACGAGATCTACCGCCGCCGGGCCCTGGTGAACGGCGCCAACGAGGCCTTCCTGGAGCACCTGGTGGACGGCAAGCCCATGGCCCCGCCTGCGAAAAAAAAAAGCGCACAGGGAACTGAGAGAGCCGGCGATGTGATCCCAGCGGAGCGCTGGCAGGTCCGCATCGCAGCCGGCGATCCGACCATCGGCCCGGCGAACGCACCCCTGACCCTGGTGGTCTTCTCCGACTTCCAATGCCCCTACTCCAGGAAGGCGACGGTGTTCCTGCGGGAGGTCCTCGAGCGCTTCGGCGGCGCGGTGCGGGTGGTCTACAAGCACAACCCCCTGGAGTTCCACCAGGGCGCCGTGCCCGCAGCGGAGGCCTCCATGGCCGCGCACGCACAGGGACGGTTCTGGGAGATGCACGACGCGCTCTTCAACAACCAGGATCGCCTCTCGCCGCGGGATCTCGAGGCCCACGCAGCCGCGATCGGCCTGGACATGGCGCGCTTCCGCGGGGACATGGCCGCCCACCGCTACAAGGCCGCGGTGGACACGGACCTGGACCTCGTGTCCAGGCTCGGGGTGCAGGGCACGCCCAACATCTTCATCAACGGACGGCTCCTGAGAGGGGCCCACGAGCTGTCCGAGGTCGAGGACGTCCTCCAGGAGGAGCTCGCCGAGGGTCTGGAGCTCCGCGGGAAGGGCATCGAGGACGTCCACCGCCATCTCACGAAGGGCGGCAAGGAGTTCACCCCCCTCGGCGACGAGATCCACATCTTCGACGTCAGGGACTCCCCGGGGAAGGGCGGGGGCCTCGGCGCTCCGGTGGAGATCGTCCTCTTCTCAGACTTCCAGTGCCCCTACTGCTCCCGGATCAACCCCGCCCTCGACGAGGTGGTCGAGCGGTCCCTGGGGCGCGCCCGGCTGATCTTCAAGCAGTTCCCCCTCACCTTCCACCAGGATGCGCGCCCGGCCGCGGCCGCGACCCTGGCTGCGCACGCGCAGGGGAAGTTCTGGGAGATGCACGATCTGCTCTTCGCCAACCAGAAGAGCCTCACGCGGGCCGATCTCGAGGGCTTCGCCGGAGACCTGGGCCTCGACATGACGGCCTTCAAGGCCGCCCTGGACAGCGGCTATGACGCCGTGATCGACGGCGAGATCAAGGAGGGGCAGAAGGCCGGGGTCCGGGGGACGCCGACCTTCTTCATCAACGGCCGGAAATACCAGGGTCCCGGTCGCAGCGCGGATGATATCGCCAAGGTGATCGACAAGCTCCTGCTCTCGAAGTAGGATTTCTTCCGGCGAGGAGGAAGACATGGGTGAGAACTTCTTCACAACGAAGCTCGAGGAGGTCGTGAAGTGGGCCCGCAAGTGGTCCCTCTTCCAGTACCCCTTCGTCACCGCGTGCTGCGCGATGGAGTACATGGCGGTGTGCAGCTCCCACTACGACCTGGCGCGCTTCGGCAGCGAGGTGCCGCGGTTCACGCCCCGGCAGTCCGACGTGCTGTGGGTGGTGGGCACGGTGAACCACAAGAACGCGTCGGTGCTCAAGACGGTGTACGAGCAGATGGCCCAGCCCGCGTGGGTCATCGCGTTCGGCGCCTGCGCGTCCTCCGGCGGGTTCTACGACAACTACGCCGTAGTGCCGGGCATCGATCACGTGATCCCGGTGGACGTGTACATCCCGGGTTGTCCCCCCCGCCCCGAGCAGGTCCTCGACGGGCTGATGATGCTCCAGGACAAGATCTCGAAGGATCGCGCCGAGCTCATCTGAGGGCTCATGCGCGCGCTCCATACGATCCTCGCGTTTGTCACGGTCCTCGTCGCCGGGTGTGGCCCCGGCGCGCCCCCCTCCGATCCCGACCCCTGTGAGGCCGACACCTGGCGGACCTGCGTCACCGACGACAATCGTTGGGGACGGCGCCGTTGCACCGGCGACGGATGGGACGAGATCTGTGTTGCCCCCCCCTGCGCGGCAGGGGACACCGAGGCCTGCACCACCCCCTGCGGGTCCGGCGCGGTGCACGCCTGCGCCGAGGACGGGTGGTGGGGGCCCTGCGAGGGCATCGAGATCTGCGACGGCGAGGACGACGACTGCGACGGGGAGACCGACGAGGACCTCGAGGAGGTCTGCCATTGCGGCTTCCGCTGGGGCATGCGCCACTGCCAGGCCGGCGCATGGCTGCACTGCGACACCGGACACAAGGGGGTGTCGGAGACCTGCAACGGCGAGGACGACGACTGCGACGCCGAAGTGGACGAGGACCTGCAGCGTCCGTGTCAGACGTACTGCGAGGAGGGCTTCGAGGCCTGCGAGGCCGGCGCCTGGGTGGACTGCACCGCCCGCCCCCCGACGGAAGAGGTCTGCAACAACATCGACGACGACTGCGACGGCGACACCGATGAGGGCCAGCCGGAGCAGGAGTGCGGCATCGGCCAGTGCTTCCGGATCCTCCCGACCTGCTCCAAGGGCGTGCCCCTGTGGTGCGATCCCCTGGAGGGCGCGGTCAAGGAGGTCTGCGACAGCAAGGACAACGACTGCGACGGGGAGACCGACGAAGACGCACCGTTCTGCTGCGATCCCGGCGAGATCCGGACCTGCTCCACCGCGGAGGGGGCCTGCCAGGCGGGGATCTCCGAGTGCGAGGCCGACGGCACCTGGGGCGCGTGCACCGGGAAGGTCCCCACGCCGGAGCTCTGCGACGGCGAGGACAACGACTGCGACGGGGCGACCGACGAGGGCGAGCCCGGGATCAACGACGTCTGCGGCTCGGACTTCGCGCTGTGCAAGTCCGGGATGACCGGATGCGTGTCCGGCGCGGTGCAGTGCCTGGGGGACGTACCCGGGGGCGTCGAGATCTGCGACGGCAAGGACAACGACTGCGACGGGACCACCGACGACGGCCTCCTGGAACTCGTGGAGCCCCTCGAGCCCAACAACTCCTGTCAGACCGCCGCGACCCTGAACCCCCTCCCCGGCATCCAGGGCTCCTTCGAACTCTACCCCTGGACCCTCTACGCCGCGGACGGCGGCCTGGACGTGGATTGGTTCGAGATCATCCCCCTGATGCAGATCGAGCCGCCCGGGCCGGACGACGTCCCGGTTCTGGTCCTCGACCTCACCGTGGCCCTCGACGATCCGGAGGACACCGACCTCCAGCTCTGCTACTCCAAGGTCGGTTGCAAGTCCGTCACGGACCTCAAGTGCCCGGAGTACGACAGCTTCTCACTGACCTGGCAGCGCCCCTGGCAGACCACCGCCCCGCCCCCCCGCACCCACGTCCGGATCTCCGGCCCCCCCTCTTGCCGGCCCTACGTCCTCGCCATCCAGTTCCAGGCCGGCTACCTCCCCAAGGGCCTCGAGTGGGCCGGTGACGAGGGCCTCCCCGAGCCATAGGCGCCTGGGCCTCTGGGGTTCGTTGTCGGCCTCACCCCTCACCCCAGCCCACGAGCAATTGACCGTTGATCGCGTTCCTGACCGGGGAGCCAGTGGCCCGGATTTCCCGCGTTCCTCGCTGGATCCTGTGCCTCTTCATTGCTTGACGGGACGCGACTCGCTCCCATGGATCCCAACCGGCTTGTTCCCGTCGGGAGCGTGCCATGCGCACCAAACTGATCAGCGGTCAGGTCAGGAAGGTCTTGACCCGGTCCGGCGAGATCGGCATTCTTGACGCGGTGGCAACCCTTCTGAAGGATTACTTAAATGCGTTTCGAAGCCGGGTACCAGCCGGGCCTGTCCCGTTCGCTTTGGCGGATCGTGGAACTCCTGGTTCTGCTGGGGCTGTTGGTCGGATGCGGCGGAAAAACCACCAGTGTTTCTCTCTATACCGGTTCGGACATCGTTGCCATCGATGACGATGGGCAGGATTCCGAAGAGGATGGGGCGTCGATCCTGGAGATTGCCCCCGGCGGGGACACAACAGCGAACCCGGATCTTTCCCTGGATTTCAGCGTGCTTCCCGATGAAGTGTCTCTCTCTGATTGGGTGTCTGACGCGCAAGAGGATCTCCCCCCCGACTGGACCCCCCTGTCGGATGCGGAGCCCGAAGCCGATGCCGAGAGTGACGTCTCCGGGGACGACATCGACGTCGCCCCTGACGAGACCGGGTTGTGCGTCGACCATGATCCGGAGCCGTGGTCACGGAAGATCCTGGGTGCAGGTGGTACGGTGGTCTTCACCGAGGTGATGTACAAGCCCGCCAACGGTTCGAACCTGGCCTGGGTCGAGCTGTACAACCCCTTCTCCATTGACATGGACGTCTCCGGGTGGCGGCTCTCAGGGGATGTCTCCTACCTCTTCCCGGATGACACCTTCATGCCCCCCGGCGGGACCCTGGTGGTGGCGTCGGACCCGGGTGCGATGGGCCTGCCTGGCGCGGCAGAGGCCCTGGGCCCGTGGTCCGGCATTCTTCCCCCCTGGAAGGGCACCATCGAGCTTCGCTCCAACACCGATCGTCTCATGGATCTCGTCAGCTGGACCGCCGCGGACCCGTGGCCCGTGACTGCGGCGGGCTCAGGGGCCTCCCTGTCCAAGGTGAACCCCCTCAGCCCGAGCGAAGAGGCCGAGAGCTGGCGCGGGAGTTGGACTGTGGGAGGGTCCCCCGGAGCAGCGAACTTCCCCGAGGATGAGATCTCTGCCAATGATTCCGGACTGCGCATCAGCGAGCTCTCGGCAGGTGGGAACGCCTTCTGGATCGAGTTGGTCAACACCAAGGACGCTCCGTCGGACCTCGCCGACCTCGTCCTCGCCAGCTCCACCGGCCCCGAGGTGACGCTCTCTCCGTGGTCCCTGATGCCAGGAGAACTCGCCCTGCTGACCGAGGACGAGCTCGGCTTCGCACCCCCCCCGGGGGAGCTCCTGTTCCTCTACTCCCCGGGGAAGGCGATCGTGCTGGATGGCGTCACGGTCACCAACGACCCCCGGGCACGTGCGGAGGCGGGCGGGGGCTGGACCTTCCCCAAGCCGCCGACCCCCGGTGAAATCAACACGCCATCGGCGCCGGGGACGGTCGCAATCAACGAGATCATGTACCACCACGCGCCTGTTCCCACCCTGGACGGAGGCGCGGTGGCGTCAACGGAGGAGTGGATCGAGCTCTACAACGCCGGCGCGGACCCCGTGGACCTCGGCGGATGGTCGCTGGTCGACGCGATCGAGTTCCAGCTCCCGCCAGACACGATCCTTCCCCCTGGGGAGTACCTGGTCGTTGCGAAGGACGCGGACACCTTGGGCACACAGTTCCCCGGCATCACCATCGTGGGGGATTTCAAGGGGAAGCTGGACAACTCCAGCGAGCGGGTTGCGCTGTTGGACGAGTGCGGCGACCTGATGGACGAAGTCCGGTACGCAGACGGAGGGCGTTGGCCTCAGTGGGCGGACGGTGGAGGCTCGAGCCTCGAGCTGCGGGACCCTCTGGCGGACAACTCGGCCCCGGAAGCCTGGGCCTCGAGCATCGAGTCCGAAGGCGCCGCCTGGCAGACGTTCGTGTTCGACGAGATCGTGCAACCCAGTCTCGTCGGACCGGATGGACAGTGGAAGGAGCTGGTGCTCGGGCTCCTGGACGCGGGCGAGGTGCTGCTCGATGACCTGAGCCTCATCGAGGATCCCGAGGGAGTCGCCATCGAGATGCTGCAGAATGGGACCTTCGAAGGTTCGGGGGCGGCCAGCTGGCGCCTCCTGGGAACCCACCGGGCCAGTGAGGTGATCGAGGATCCCACCGTGCCGGGAAACCACGTTCTGCGGCTCAGGGCGACCGGTGCCACCGAACACATGCACAACCACGCGGAGACCACGCTGGCGAACGGGGCGTCCATCCAGAACGGAGTCCTCTACAGTCTCAGCTTCCGTGCCCGATGGGTCGCTGGCTCCAACCAGCTGAACAGCCGCCTGTATTTCAACCGGCTGGCCCATACCACGTTGCTGGAACGCCCCGCCCTGAATGGGACCCCCGGCGCCCAGAACTCGCAATGGATCAACAACCTGGGTCCCACCTACTCCGCGTTCTCGCATTCTCCGGCGGTGCCCCAGTCCTTCGAACCCGTGGACGTCAGGATCCAGGCCTCTGACCCGGACGGCGTACAGGAGCTCACGCTCTGGTACGCCCTGGACGGGGGAGCCGCGCAGAGCCTGCCCATGATCCCGGACGGCCAGCAGTTCGTGGCGCAGATCCCCGGGGCGACCGCCGGGACCATCACGCAGTTCTGGGTGGAGGGAATCGACCAGGCCGGGTCCTCCAGCAACTTCCCGCAGGACGGTGCTGCCGCACGCGCGCTCTTCAAAGTGGTCGACGGGCCGGAGACCCCGCCCGCCATGCATACCCTCCGGATCCTCCTGACCCCGGACGATGACGCCTGGATCTTCGCACCCGAGAACGTCATGAGCAACGACCGGATTCCTGCGACGGTCATCTGGGACGAGAAGGAGGTGTTCTACAACGTTGGAGTGCGATTGAAGGGCAGCGAACGGGGACGCCCGATCGCGATTCGGGTCGGCTTCGCGATCTATTTCGACCCGGCCCACCTCTTCCGTGGCGTCTACGAGAGTGTCATGGTGGATCGTTCCGAGGGCGTGAAGTTCGGCCAGCGGGAGATGCTGGTCAATCTGATGATGGCTCGCTCGGGGTCGGTCTCCACCGAATACAATGACCTGATCCATGTGTACGCCACACGAGAGGCACAGTCGGGCTCGGCAGAGCTCCAGCTTGCCCGGTTCGGGGATCAACTGCTGTCGTTCCAGTTCGAGGACGGGGAGGACGGTTCGCTGTACGAGTATGAACTGATCTACTTCCCGACCACGACCACCGATGGGTCACCCGAGAGCCCCAAGGTGCCGGCACCCGACCTCGTCGTGGGGACCCCGATCACGAGCCTCGGGGACGACAAAGAGGCCTATCGCCCAGTCTACACCGTCAAGAACAACCGCTGGAAAGACGACTTCTCCACCCTCATGGCCTTTGCCCAGGCATTTGGTGCAACGGGGGGCGACTTCGCGGCCCAGATGGCTGCCATCATGGATGTCGACCAGTGGTTGCGTGCCTTCGCGTTCTGCATCCTGGCCAACCCCGTGGACAACTTCGGCACCGGAGCGGGGCACAACGCGCAATTCTACGTGCGTCCCACGGACGGCCGGGTGCTGTTCTTCCCACATGACCTTGATTTCTACGGGTCGGCGCCCCAGAACGCGGTCACCTCGAGCCAGAACCTGCAGAAGCTGATCGCTTCACCGATCTACGCAAGAGTCTTTTATGGCCACGTGGTTGACATTGTCCAAACATCATACAACGGTGACTACATGGCACATTGGTGCCAGCAGCTCGGCACCCTGCTGCCAGCCCAGGATTTCGCCGGGCACCTCCAGTTCATCGTGACGCGTGCTGCCTGGGTGCTCAGCGGTGCAACCAATTCAGTGCTCCAGGCCATTCCGGAGGTCTCCTTCGAGATCACGACCAATGGCGGCGCGGACTTTGAGTCCGAGGGAGCATCGATCTCTCTCGCAGGCCAGGGATGGGTCGACGTTCACTCCATATGGCGCTCGGGAGCCATGTTGGGCCTGCCGGTCTCCTGGGTCGACGGGACCCATTGGGCAACCACCATCAACCTGGCGTGTGGACCCAATCTCATCGAATTGGACGCCCGGAACCAGAAGGGCTCCGTGGTCGGAACAGATGCTGTGGTGATCACCCGCATGGGGGTGAACTGCCCCTGACCCAGCGGTCTCGGGCCGAAAAGGTAACGAAGACAATGAACTCGCCGATTCACCGAATGACGTTGTGTGCGATCACCCTGGTGTCACTGGCATCCTCGGTTGCCTGTGGGAACAAGACGACCCCTGTCTGGGTGATCCTCGAGAACGATACGACTTGGGATTCCGTTGGCCTCGAAGACGGCGCAACCGACCCCGATTCGGACCCATTGCCGGATCGGGTGGCAGAGACGGGCAACGACGCCGAACTGGTGACGGACCTGGACAGCGCTGTCGAGGTCGACATCGAGGACCTCACCGACAGTGCCGACCTTTCCGACAGTTGGCCCCATGAGGACATGTGGTCCGATGCGGACAGCCTGGTGGATGGGGAAACGACTGCGGACCTGGAGATCGAGGCCGATTGGGAGGACGCCTCCGACTCGGAAGACCTCCCGGTCATCGAGCCCGACATCCCGCCCGCCCCGGTGCGAGTCCTGGCGTGGGTTGGCGGCGGCGTTCAGATTGTTCTCGAGGTCCCTCCGGAGAGCGGAGGCCCGGACGAGTGGCCGGACGTCTGGTTGGAGTCCGAGGTCGACGGCCCCGTCGAAGCCGTGTTGTCCAGCGCGAACCTGACCACGGGATTGACCGCGATTCTGGTGGTTCCGGCGGAAGATGCACTGGAGAATTCCCTGCGAGTGGCGCTGGCCCAGGCGGTGCTGGATGCGCTCCCGGCGAGCGAACAGATTGCGGTGCTGGTGGCCCGCGACGAACCGGTCCTGCTGGCCGAGCTGTCGTCGAACCGGCAGCACGCGCACGCACAGTTGGCGTCCCTTCAGCCCGAGCCGGGCTGGACCGCAGCCCCCGTGATGACCGAGCTGAGGATCATGATGGCGGGTCTCGAGAGCCGATACACCACCCCGGGTCGGTCCGTTTTAGTGATCGGCGAGACCGTCCTGGAAACACCGCCTCACATCCAGCGACCCGTGCAGACGCTGTCGCTGGCCGACATCACCGATCCGGTGGCCGATGCCGAGGCTCTGGTGACTGAACTCCTCAGCCGACGCGCGGCCATCATCCGCCTGGGCGCGTGCCCCGGCTTCGCCGACGACCAGCCGTTCAGTCTCCACTGGGGAGACGCGGTGGTCTCGCTGGAGGCGCCAGAACCCATGGAGCACCTGGCCGCCGAGATCTGCGATCCCGTCGCCGCAGCTCAAGATGACTACCCCTTCCCGACCGAGATCGACCTGACCTTCACCCCCGCCGAGCTCCTGGTCTACAACCAGTACTATGCGACGAAGAGCCATGAGGAATTCACCACATCCGTAACCCTGGGAGTCGGCCTCCCCATCACCGCCATGGCGCATTTCCACGGCCAGGGCACGATGAACTGCGTTCGCAAGAGCATCACGGTGACCCTCGACGGCCCGCGTCGCCGGCTCACCCCCGAGCTCGCCTCCGACCGCTTCATCCTGATCTCCATGTGCCAGGACGAGCGCTACTTCGGTCAGGTGTTCGGCAACCACCTGCTGGCCGGGTTGGGGCTGTTCCCTTCCCGCTTCAAGCATGTGAGGCTTCGAGTCGACGGTGTGAACAAGGGAATCTACATGCTGGTCCACCAGGCCGAACGCGCCTTCCGTGACAGAAGCCTGGGGGTGGTGAACATCATGCGCCGCCTCTATGACATCAACGGCCAGCTTGCGGACCCCAAGTACCTCACCTACCCCGACTTGCTCGAAGAGGCGCTGGCGTACTTCGAGTCCATCGGCGAGCTGGGAATCAATGGACCTCCCGAGACCTTGGAGGCCGATCTGGACGCCCGGCTGGAGCTGGACGGCTACCTGCGGTATCTGGGCGCCAACAGCCTCCTCATGAACGGTGACTTCATTGATGAATCGTTCTTCGCATCCAGCATGGAGGACGGCGTCGAACGCTACCGGGTCATGGGATGGGACAACGACGACCTCCTCTCTGCCTGCCACGCCGGCGGCGTCAAGGCCATTGACGACGCGTGCGGCGTGACCTACTGCACCGAGGGCAAGGTCGACCACGCGCTGCTGCGCTCCCCTGCGGTGTACAAGCGCTACCTTGATGCACTGATGTTCGTCATGGCGGCGCTCACGCCGGAGCTCTTGCAAGCGACCATGGAGGACGTCCAGGCAGACCTCTTCGCGCTGCTCTCCGACGACGAGACAGCGGCCGCTTGTACGGAGATGGTCAACCAGAATCCGCTAGCAGCCACGGCTGCAGGCGCGCAGGCGGACATCGCGATCCACATGGAGAGTTTCCTGGAACAGATCGAAGTTCGTCGCCAGGCCTTGACCGACGCCCTGGCCGTCTGCCCCGAAGTGATGCCTTAGCCCGCATGTCTCACCACCCATCTGCTGCAGCCGCCGATCCTCCTGCAGTCTCAGGCCGTTTCTCCCGCCGCAGTCCTCGACGATACTCCGGCATCGACTCCGGCTGCTCTGGTCCGAACAGCCCGACACAGCAGGGTCTCGACGACTTCGCAACGATGTCTGGTGAGAAATGCGGGTTAGTCCATCCAGGGCGCTATGACCGGATATCCGAGCCAACCGATGGGTTCGCCGTTGGGTCCGGCGGTCAAGGCCGGTGACCCCTCGGCCAGCGTGAAGTCACAGTTGTCCGGGTCCGCGAAGAGTGGGTCGGCGGACAGGTTTCCGTCGCCGCAGGAGAGGTCACCGGGGTTCCCAACGAGGGTGTAGTCGATCTCTCCGCTGCACGTCCAGAGGCTGCTCGGCCAGATGATGCTCGACTGCACCACCTGGGGATTGTCGATGGGGGATGACGCGGCGATGGTGCTGTCGAAGACCTGGCCAGTGCCCCGGATCCCAGTTCCCGTGTTGAACATCAGGACATTGTTGAATATCCCCAGGCCCGCGGTCATGCTGTTGGCTTTGTCCTTACAATCGTGGATCACCGTGTCCTCGATCAGGAAGGTCGAGTTGGAGTGATCGATACAGTCATCTCCGACGTCCGCGATGATACAGCGGCGGATGGTCTGGTCGGAGTAGAGGCCGTCGATGTGAAGACCGTCACCGTCATAACGGAGGGGGGTATTCGGGCCCCGACCGATCCCGGTCCAGAACGAGTCCTCGATCAACATCGTGTGACCGCTGGCGAGGAACTCCCCGCCGATGCCGGTCCTGGAGACCAGCGTCCGTCGGATGACGTAGTTCCCGGTCCCCGGGGTCATGAACATCATGCCCGTGCTGTCGACGAACACGCAGTCCTCGAAGACTGCGTTGCTGGTCTGGCGCATGCTCCAGATCGGGGGCCGGGGGTGACTGATGATGTCCCCATTGCCTGCTCCCGTCAGCATCACCCATTTGATCACCGAGCTGTCGCTTCCCCAGAGGTTGAAGCC
Organism: Pseudomonadota bacterium; assembly: GCA_043815665.1. Taxonomy (GTDB): domain Bacteria; phylum Myxococcota_A; class UBA9042; order CAIXZC01; family CAIXZC01; genus CAZNWW01. Next base: position 16,984 of record JBDRIT010000234.1, on the reverse strand, counting down.
TCGCCAGGCGTGGATGTTCGAGAGGGAGCCCGACACGGTGTGGATCATGGCCTGCGCGCCCATCTCGGAGAAGAAGGCGATGGGGTTGCCGAGGGTCCCTACCGCCTCCATGTTGCCATGTACATTGATCAGCGTCCCGTTCTCCAGCGAGCCGAGGGTGTCCACCATGATCAAGGTGCCCGGCAAGATGGTCAGGGTGCTGCCCGCGGGGACCGCTGTGTGGTGCGCGGAGATCCGGATATTCTCGTTGGGACCCCAGACCAGGTCCTCACCCGTAAGGGTCGCGGGCATGACTCGCCAGACGGGGTCATCCAATACCGTTACTTTCTTCACCGCAGTCAGTCCGTTCACCGTCACGATGACCTGGTAGTCACCCGGCGGGACCGCGGCGCCATCATCCAACGTGAACGACACGCTGCCGACCCCGTGGTAGAAGCGGATCGAATCCTCCGGAACCGGAAGATGGTCGTCGAAGAAGGTCACCGTGAGCGGAATGTCTTCTCCGTCACTCAGACGGATCATGGCCACGGTGCCCAAGTTATCGAAACATCCACTGAGGTCGATCTGTGTCTCGTCAATCAGGATCTCGGCCCGAAGGGTCAGCGGCTTGTCATTGACCATGCGGGTCGGCACGGTCAGACGAGGATTCTGGAGTACGCAGCCCGTGCCACCGCTCTCGACTGGCAGGCCGTCGCCCTCATACCCGTCTTCGCAAGCGCAGGTGTAGCCGCCAACGGTGTTGATACAGATGCCGGGTGCTTCGATACACTCATCGGTTCCTATCGCGCACTCATCGATGTCCACACATCCGGTCCCGGTCTGGGTTCCGTCTCCCTCGTATCCCGGCTGGCAATCACAGGTGTAGCCGCCACCCACGTTGATGCAGAGACCCGGCGCGTCCATGCAGTCGTCCGTGCCCTCGGCACACTCATCAATATCCACGCAGCCGGCGCCTCCGATGATGCCGTCGCCGAGGTACCCTGCCTCACATCCGCACGTGTAGGCGCCCACGGTGTTCGCGCAGGTCCCCGCGGGAGCGTCCACACAATCATTGACGCCGGTCTGGCACTCGTCGATGTCCACGCAGCCGGTTCCGCTCAGCTGGCCATCGCCCTCGTACCCCGCTTCACAAACGCAAAGGAAACCGCCGATCGTGTTGGCACAGGAAGCAAGCACGAGATCACAATCCGCGATCCCCAGGTCACATTCGTCGATGTCCGTACAGCCCGTGCCCCCGACGACGCCGTCGCCTTCGTACCCTGTCCCACATCCGCACGAATAGGCGCCGACGGTGTTGGCGCAAGTGCCCGCTGGACTGTCGACACAGTCATCGGTGTCGATGTCGCATTCGTCGATATCGGTGCAACCGGTCCCGTCGGCGGTGCCGTCCCCCTGATATCCGGTCAGGCACTCACACTCGTATCCCCCCGGAATGTTGTCGCAGGAGGCCAGCTCGGCCATGCAGTCACTCATCCCCAGGGCGCACTCGTCCATGTCGGTGCAGCCGGTGCCGTCCAGGCTTCCGTCGCCCTCGTACCCGTCCTTGCAGGCACAGGTGTAACCACCGTCCGTGTTCGTGCAGATGGCGGAGTCCTCCACGCAATGGTCCGTCCCTTCCTGACATTCATCCACATCTGTACAGCCCGTGCCATCCGACGTCCCGTCGCCGCCATACCCCTCCTCGCACCCACAGGTGACGCCGCCTTCCGTATTCGTGCACATCCCGTGAGCTTCGACGCAATCGTCGGTTCCTTCGCCGCATTCATCGATGTCCGTGCAGCCCGACCCCTCGGCGGTGCCGTCGCCCTCGTACCCAGGTTCGCAACCGCAGGTGAAGCCGCCGTCGGTGTTGGTGCATTCCCCCGGCGCGTCGAGGCAGTCGGCCAGCCCTTCCTCGCACTCGTCGATGTCGGTGCAACCCGTGCCCGCTTGCGTGCCATCCCCCTCGAAGCCATCGGGACAGGTACACGGGCTGGCCGATCCGGGTTCGCAGACCGCAGCGGGAGTGCAGACTGAGCAGACATCAGGCTCCCTGACATCTGGCTCCCTGACATCAGGCTCCCTGACTTCAGGTTCCCCGGCATCAGGCTCCCCGACATCAGGCCCCCCAATGTTGATCTCAACAGTGGAAGTAGAGCCGCCGCCGCACCCGGCGGCCAGGGCAAGGAGCACAGCCACCAGTGGAACCCCCAATGTCGTGGTCCGGAAGCGGCTGACGAGTCGGTCGAAGTCGCAGATGATCCTGAACATGAGGCCCCCACTCTTTGCTTCCAACATTCGGAACATCTTAAGAAATCCGCAACACGAATACAAACGGCTCCCGAACCAAGTCCTTCAAGGAGTTTTCAATTCACGGCGTCAGCCAGTCGGCCAGAGCCTGTTCCAACTCCGTACGCCGTTGCGTAATGAAGTCCTGGGTCTCGGTCACGGCGATCCCGACCTCTTCCACGGTATAGGGCATGCGAGGATCCGAAGCAATCCAGGGCGCCAGGCCCTCCGACAAGAGCTGCGCGGTCGAGCTCAGGTCCACGGAGTCCAACACCGGAACAAGCTCTGACAGAGCCTGGTCATAGCTGGCAAGACACTCCGGAATCGCCATGCATCGAGAGAACAGCAAGGCCGCGCCTTCATGATAGTCGACAGTTTCCATGAACGCTTGATCAGTGCCGCTCGGAAGCATGGTGAAAACCTTGGAGCTGCTGCTGTGAAGATAGTAGTTGTTGATCGTGATCGAGTAACCGTCGCTGTGGGCGATGTGATGCTCGACGGCCCACAGCTTGAGGAGCTCGGGGAGGTCCGCCACCTCCTGGATGGCCGAAACCCAGTCCTCATCCGTTGCGCCGGAAGCGACGATCGCAAACGCCGACAGGTCGCTGGTATTCGTGGTGCTTCCCTCATCAACATCAAAGAAACTCACCTGGGACGGGATCACATCGATCCCGGAGTCTCCCTCGTAGAGATGCTTCAACGTCGCAAAGTACATCGACAGCGACACGTCGTCGTAGGCCTCCAGCACGAGATACACACCATAGGGCTCGCCGTTGATGGTCAACGACGCGTAGCCCGTCCGCGGGCTCGGGATCGCGAAGGCTCGGAGAAGCTGGAACGAGAGCACCTCGCGAAGCATCGATGGGTCTTGAACCATGTTGTTCAGGTTCAGCTTCTTCAGCCCCAGCAGTCTCTGGTCCGGCTCACTGAAATTGAACTTCAGCTTCAGTGCCGGTTTCCCGTCCAGGGTTTGAAGCGAGCCGTTCCCGCCCTTGATCCTCACCCCGATGGACATGGGCGCCGGCTGGAACGAACCGGAGGTCATGGAGAACGTGCCGATGACGTAGACGTCGGGCTGATCCCACAACGCCGCCATGGAAGCTTCGGGCAGGTCCAGAGCGAGGGAAATGACCTGTGTGGGGTCAAACAGAATTCCGTCGAGATCCGGCTTGGGCTGGTTCACCTCGCCCGGTGTGCCCAAGGACTCTTCCCAGGACCCGCTTCCGTCCGGAAGCCGTGAACACGTGTTGCCTTTCATGACCAGGGGCAGCTCGACCGAGTCCACCACTTCGCCGACAAGGTCAAGGAGCGCCACGGTGTCGCCACCACATTGGATCCCAAAGGGGAAACCGACCGTTTCACTGGACTTCTCCGCTATGACGAGCCGACCTTGCGGGGGGATCACGGAACCGGACGGAAGGACATAGTTGTGAGCTGGCCCCTCCCCATCGGACAGAACAAAGCCGGAGAGATCGGCGGGCGCCTCTTGAGCACCATTGAACAGCTCGATGAACTCGTCGCCATAGCAGCCGATTTCGTTCAGCGCCGGGGCTGGTTCGTCGGGCTGGGAGCTGTCCTCAGCATCCGCCCCATCCTCCATCGGAAGATCGGTCGCCAGGTCAAAGCCATCCATGACGGAGTCCTGCACCGCATCACCCGCGTCGATGACACCATCAGGCACCAGAGATTCTTCATCGTCGGCATCCTGGGTGCCATTCTCATCGTCAAGGGTCTCCGACCGAATCGAATCTGCCCCGACATCGGTCTCTTGCCGGCCATCCGACAGGTCGGAAAACCCTGTGTCCGCCATGTCGGACGTTCCGCCGCCTCCCGACGAGCATCCAACACTGCCCAGGGACAGCAAACTCAGTAGGACAACGAGATGGGCCCAGCGCATGCCAACTCCTCGCGGAGGGTCACTTGTTCCCCCCGTACTCCAACAAGCCGTGGTCGAATCATACCTGCTCGACAGCCTTCCGTCGAGCGGCAGCTCTTCTTCCGGGGCTCCCCAGGGGATCCGACGTCGCCGGGAATCGATCAACCGGCCTGAATTGCTGACCATCTCCTGAGCATCAATTGGGGATGCATGACACAGGTTCTTGTCAGCCTGAAGGCGCCGCGCTGACTGCTCGCAGCAGCGCGTCGAGACGCGTCCGTTTTCGTGGCGAGGCCCCCGGCTGCGCGTCCCGGATCGCGGCCTCCAGGCGGGCCCGGTCCACCGGCTCATCGTGGTCCCGGGCGTACTCGAGCATCCGCCGGCAGTCATCGAGGTCCGTCTCCGTCAGGCGGGACAGCTTCAGCAGGACGTACAGGGTGGCGGTTGGGCGGAAGATCGTCGTCCCGGCCCTGCTCGCCAGAGGCAGGAGCTGCTCCTCGACCCCCTCTTGGCGCCTCAGGAAGTACGCACCGGCCTGGTTGATCGCTTCGACAGGGAGGCCGAGCTCCTCTGCGATCTCCATGAGGACGAGGGTCTGCTCTTGGGTGGCGCCCGGCGGCCCGACGATGTCGATGTCCACGGTGGTCCGATGCGCGATCCCCAGGAGGGGGAGGACCGCGCCGCCGATCAGGATCCAGTCGCCGTCGAGGCGCTCGAGCGCGAGCTCGAGGAAGGTCAGCAGGGCTTCGCGGTTCAAGGGCCTCATCGTCTCTCCCTACAGATACTCCGCCAGGGAACGCCGCGCGATGCGCGTCAGCTTGATCTCCCGGCCAGACCAGGGGACGTCGAGGAGGTCCGTGATCCCGGGTGCATGCGCCAGGTGATCCCGAAAGATCCTCGGAAAATGATCCCGCAGGGCCAGCAGCAGCGCACGGAGCGCGTCGTGCTGCCGCCCGTCCACCGGGCCCCCCATCGGATCAGACAGCGCTGCGACTGCGCAGTGCAGGTGGCGCGCCAGCACCTCCGGGCACCTCTCCACGCTGCGGGCCTCCCGTGCGAGCAGGGGGAGCCCCAGGGCGCAGAGCGCGTCCCAGTCCGCGGGCTGCGCCGGACACTCCAGACCGAGGCCGAGCTCGTCGAGGATCCGCAGCAGCGTCCCCACCGCTGGGTTCGCCCGCCCCGCCTCGAGGTTCTGGAGGGTCGCCCGGCTCACCCCGGCGGAGGTGCAGAGGTGGGCCTGGGTGATCCCCAGGCGACGGCGGCGGTCTCGGACGAGGGTCGACAGGTCCTTCATGCCTAATATACTAGGCTCCGCTCTTGCCCGGCGCAAGGGCTCCATCGCAGTGGGAATGCGGGTCGAGATATGGTATCTCCAGGGAAGAAAATGGACCCAGGAGGATCCCATGGCCCAGAGCAAGGCGACGTCATTCCACTTCGACGCGAGCCCGGACAAGCTGCTCGCGGTGCTCCTCGACCCTGACTTCCAGGTGGCCCGGGAGAAAGTCCAGGGGTCCGTGGGCGCGGTGGTCACCGACATCCGCCGCAGCGACACCGAGTACGTCTACGCGGTCCGCACCACGGACTACGCGAAGACCTTGACCGGCATCGACCGCACCAAGACCGAGAACGCCAACTGCACCTACGAGTGGGACCTCTCCCGCATGCGCTGCGTCTGGACCTGGGAGGGCCCCCACGGGAAGAGGGCCAGGACCTGGGGCAACCTGCGCATCAGCCCCGCAGGCGGCGGCACGACCCTGGACCTGGACTTCAACATCGACATCAAGGTCCCCCTGATCGGCGGGAAGATCGAGAAGATCGTGCTCAAGGAGGTGGAGCCTGGCTGGGTGCGGTACGAGAAGGTGATCCGGGAGTGGCTCGCGAAGTAGGTCTCAGGGAAGGTGGTCGATGCGTTGCCCTGCATGAAGACCTACACCTTCTGGATCTGCGGAGTGGCAATGATCGAGATCGACCTCCAGAAGGCCACGAGCCTCAGCGGCAACAACGCGGGCCCCTTCGACAACAACCTCTCCGTGGTCCTGCGCAACGTGAACACGGGCTTGACCAAGAGCTTCCCCCAGGTGAACTGCGCCGGCCAGGAGACCTGCGAGTTCGACGTCGGCGTCGACCAGCTGATCAACGAACCCGGCCTCTCGGGCACGGACGACTTCGAGGTGGACGTCACCAGCTCCATGGGCGGGATCTACGTGGGGACGACGGGGAAGGCGAAGATCGTGCAGTGCTACTGATCCGGGGAACCTCGTCTCTGCACGGGGTCCAGCCCCCTCAGAACCACGTCCCGGTAAAACACTCCCCGTCCCACAGCTCCCGCCAGAACTTCGGATCCAGGATCCGGCCGTCGAAGACGGCCTCCGGCGTCCTGCGCAGGCCCTGGCGCCAGAGGACGAGGGTCAGGTTGGGGAAGCGGGCGCAGAGCTCCGGGGCGTAGGCCTGGCGGGCCCAGGCCCGGTGGAGCGCGTCGCACTCGGCGTCGCCGGCGCGGGTGACGCGGGAGACGCCGACGCCGTCCAGGTGGAGGGGGGCGAGGGGGCCCCGCAGGTCGGGACAGACCACGTGGAGCTTGAGGGAGCGGACCCTCGCCCAGTCCATGGCGGGAGCGGTCCCCGGGACACTCGGTAAAAAATCCTCGAAGGGGATCGTCCAGGTACGCCACTCCAGGGAGTCCACGGTGATCGTGGTGGTCACGGACTCCTCGGGGCAGCACCGATCCTCCCCGGGGCAGGCCGGCGCGGTGGTGTCGCAGACCTCGATCTGGAGGGACGGGGCGGCGCCGGAGGGGTCCTTCCGGGCCCGGAGCCGGAACGCGTTGCCCCCGGAGAGATCCACGCCCTCACCCCAGTCCAGGGGCAGGGCGAGGCCGCCGAGATAGTAGCCCCCGCAGCGGGTGGAACCCGCGGCGTCGGGGGTGGTGGCCAGGACGAGGTGCTGCAGTCCGTTGGGGATCTCCTCGCAGTCCTCGGGCGCGGGGCTCTCCGCCTCGTCGAGGCGCAGCCGGCCCCAGGGCCCCCACCACCCGTCCACGCCCTCGAACCCGGTCACGGGGGAGACGCAGGCCGTCTCCTCGACCAGTCGACACTCCGCGGTGGTCTCCGCGACGATCATGGGCTTCCCGTGGCCCTCGGGGGCGGACCAGGTCCGGTAGAAGGGCTCCAGGCCCGCGGCGAACGCGCCCTCCGGGGGCAGCCCGTCGCCGCTCCACGAGAGGTCGACGCCGACGTAGTCCACCGCGTCGTCCCCCGGATAGAAGTCCGCATAGGAAGGGTACTCCGGGAAGGACTCCCGCCAGTAGGCCGGCTCCGCCAGGGGGGTCCAGGCGATCCGCACCCGGGGGCCGCCGTGGGCCCGCAGCAGGGCGGCGACGTTGGCGAAGCCCTCGCGGTACTTCGTGGCGTCGTCGAGGCAGGGTTGGTCCTTGTTGTCCAGCGCGCAGGGGCCCCAGGGGAACCAGGGTGCGTTCATCTGGGGGGCGATGCGGACGATGACCGTGGCGTCCAGCGCTGCGAGGTCCTCGGCCAGCTGCTTCACCGCCGCGTGGGCTTTGGACCCGGGGGCGAAGTCCGTGGCAAAGGCGGCGAAGCCGCACTCGGGCAGGAGGGTGAGGAGCACCGCCCCCGCGGGGTTGCGGGCCAGGATCCGGTCCGCCTGGTCCCGGGGGAAGCGGCCGTAGTCGCAGGGGCCGCTCCACGGGGCCGGGAACCCGAGGTAGAGGTTCTCCACCGCCCGGGGGATGCCGTCCCCCGGGGTCCCCGAGCGCTCGTCGAAGAGGCCCACGCCGATCCGCGGCCGGCAGGCACCGGCCACGCAGAGGTCCGGCGCCGCGCAGCGGCCGCAGCCCCCTCCGCAGCCGTCGGACCCGCAGGTCTTCTCGGCGCACCCGGGGACGCAGCCCTGCACCGCGCAGCGCCCCGTCCTGCAGGTCTTCCCCTCGTCGCACGCGCCGCAGGCTCCGCCGCAGCCGTCGGAGCCGCAGGCCTTCAGGAGGCAGTCGGGGGTGCAGTCGGGGTGGGGAGGGACAATGGACAAAGGACGATGGACGATGTCCGGAGCGGGTGTGACCACGTCCGGCGTGGCCGGCGAAGCATCCGGGAGAGGAGTCTCCGTCGCCGACGGCCGTGTCTCCGGCCGGTGGTCGAGCTCCCGGTTCGGATCCGTAGGAGCCGGCGCCGGCTCGTCCTTCTTCGGCATGCACCCGACGGTCAGGGTAAGGGCCAGCACGATCAGGATTCGGATCGGCCGCATGGGCCACCTCTGGTCAAGCGGGGAGGATCGAGGGCTGGGTCGTGAGGACATCGGTGAAGGGCTCGACGGTCATGTCATCGGCTTCGAAGCGCCGGATGGTGAGGTCGAGGTACTCCGCGCTCAGATCCACGCCGATGTAGCGGCGCCCGTGCCGGGCCGCTGCGAGGCCCGTGGTCCCCGAGCCGTTGAAGGGGTCGAGGATCAACATGTCCTCTTCCGTGGACGCCAGGATGATCCGCTCCAGGAGCGCCATGGGCTTCTGGGTCGGGTGCTTGCCGTGGCCCTTCTCCGCCTTGCGGGGCGGGAGGATCGACCAGACGTTCTGCATCTGCTTGCCGCCGTTCGCGGCCTTCATGAGCGGATAGTCGAAGTAGTGCTTGCTCTTCTGATCCCGCGCAGCCCAGAGGATCTGCTCCGTCGCGTGGGTGAAGTAGCGGCAGGCGAGGTTGGGTGGCGGGTTGCGCTTGTGCCAGACCACGTCGTTCAGCAGCTTGAACCCGAGCTGCTGCATGGCATACCCCACTGAAAAAATGTTGTGGCGGGTGCCGGAGACCCAGATCGTGCCGTTGGGGCTCAAGACCCGCTGGCACTCGGCCAGCCACCGAACCTGGAAGCCGTGGTCATCGTCCGCGCCCCGGGATCGGTCCCACCCCCCCTTGTCCACCACAACCATCTTTCCGCCCTGGCAGGTCACCCCGCCGTTGGACAGGAAGTAGGGAGGGTCGGCGAAGATCATGTCCACGGTCCCATCGGGGATCCGCCTGAGGACCTGGAGACTGTCGCCGTGAACGAGCTGGAAACGGTGCTCCGGAGATTGAAAGTAGTACTTGAACTTCGGGCTCATAACCGTCCTTTTGCCGCGGGTGATCGCCTCCGGAGCCCAGTCTAAGGGCGCCGGATCCACGGACAAAAAAAACGGTCGGATGCGCAGAGGATCAGAAGGGGTTGGTGTAGACGGCTGCGGCCCCGAGGGCCTCCTCGATGCGGAGGAGCTGGTTGTACTTGGCGACCCGCTCGGAGCGGCACAGAGACCCGGTCTTGATCTGGCCCGCGCCCACGGCCACCGCGAGGTCCGCGATGGTGGTGTCCTCGGTCTCCCCGCTGCGGTGGGAGATCACACAGGTGTAGCCCGAGCGGTGCGCCAGGCCGATGGTCTCGAGGGTCTCTGACACGGTGCCGATCTGGTTGAGCTTGATCAGGATCGAGTTGGCGACCCCACGGGCGATCCCCTCCCGGAGGATCTTCGCGTTGGTGACGAAGAGATCATCGCCGACGATCTGGATTTTCTTCCCGAGGCGCTCGGTCATGTGCTTCCAGCCGTCCCAGTCACCCTCGGCCAGGCCGTCCTCGATGGAGACCACCGGGTAGTCGGCCACCATGGCCTCCCAGTAGGCCACCATCTCTTCAGTGGTGAGGGTGCGGCCCTCGCCCGCCAGCTCGTAGACCCTGCGCTCCTTGTCGTAGAACTCCGACGCGGCGGGATCCAGGGCGAGGAAGAACTGCTGCCCGGGCTTGTCGCCGGCCTTGGTGATCGCCGAGAGGATGTAGTCCAGGGCCTCGAGGTTGCTGCCCAGGTTCGGGGCGTAGCCCCCCTCGTCTCCGATCCCCGCGGAGAGGCCCTTCGCCTTGAACAGGGCGCCCAGCGCGTGGAAGACCTCCGTCGCGGCCCGGAGGGCCTCGGAGAAACTGTCGAAGCCCGCAGGCACGATCATGAACTCCTGGATGTCCACGTTGTTGGCCGCGTGGGCCCCTCCGTTGATGACGTTCATCATGGGCACCGGCAGGCGGTTGGCCGCGACCCCGCCCAGGTAGCGGTACAGCGGGGTGTCCAGGGCCTCCGCCGCCGCCCGGGCCGCGGCCATGGACACGCCCAGGATCGCGTTCGCGCCGAGGCGGCCCTTGTTCTCGGTGCCGTCCAGGTCCAGGAGCAGCCGATCGAGGCCTGCCTGGTCCCGGGCGTCGAAGCCCACCAGCTCGTTCGCGATGAGCTTGTTCACGTGGTTCACCGCGGTGAGAACGCCCTTGCCGTTGTAGCGGGCCAGATCGCCATCGCGCAGCTCCAGGGCCTCCCGGGACCCCGTGGAAGCCCCTGATGGCACCATGGCCCGTCCGTAGACACCGCCGTCGAGGTACACGTCGACCTCCACCGTGGGGTTGCCGCGTGAGTCCAGGATCTCCCGTGCCAGAACGTCTACGATCTCTGTCATGATCTCGATCCTCCTCGAGGTTGAATCCCGGGACGGGGGTTCACTGCGCCCGGCCGCAGCCACACCGTCGGGCGTCCCCCTCGGCCTCTCCGTTCCATCGGGAGAAGACCGGGGTCACGCTGAAGACGGTGAAAAAATCATTCTCGCGGTGGAGCTTCTCGGCCTCATACTTCTCGACGTCCCCGTAGCCCGCCTTCACCGCGGCCTTGCCGTCGCGCTTGATCTTCTCGGCCACGTTCTTGACCTGGCTGGCCACGCTGGACGCGCTGTTGGACGAGCGGTTCTCCAGGAAGACGTAGAAGGGCGCCGGGCAGAGGATCCGGGCCCCGCCGCAGTCCTCGGGGAGGCGCCGGAACGTGGGGTTGATCTCCTCGAGATAGGGCTTCATCTGCTCGTCCTTCTTCTCGAGGGGCATGAGCTCGTTGTAGGAGTGGTAGGTCTCCCCCCGCCAGACGATGAGCCAGGAGGTGATGTTGTCCGGGCAGACCCGCTTGTAGGTCGCGCCGGTCCAGTCCGCGATGAAGCCAAGGCCGATCTTCCGCACCAGGGGCTCGTAGGCCTCCTGCTCGCGGTGCTCCAGGCGATCCCCGCAGTGGTCGTAGTACTCCTCGAAGACGTACTTCTGGGACCAGTGGGGAGAGAGGCTCGGCAGGTAGTAGTTGAGCCCCCAGGCCGCAGAGGAGAACCCCGCGACGAGCATCACCACCACCCCGACGCCCCGGGAGCGTCGGAAGAGGTAGAGCAGCATCGCCAGCCCCCCGATCCCGAGGAGGAGGAGGGTGAAGACGCCGAACTCCAGGGCCGGCCGCTGCAGGAGCCAGCGCACGGAGGCGGTGGTGTGCTGGTAGAACTGGGAGGTCTCCCAGGTGTCGGAGCAGGTCCCCTCGCCGGTGCAGGTGCGGCCCGTGAGGCAGTCCCCGTCCGTCTCGCAGGTCATGGGCTTGTCGTCGGTGGTGGGCGCGGCCGCGTCCAGGGGGAGGTGCTGCGGCATGGGGCGATCGTACTTGTAGGTGAAGAGGTTCCGGAAGGACTGGGGATCCTGGTGGATGTGCCAGCCCACCGCCAGGAGCACACCGAGGCCCACCACCGCAGCGAGGCGCGGCAGCGCGCTCCGGTCCTTGAGGTGGTCCAGGACGTGGAGCCCCAGGAGGAACGCGAGGGGCGGCAGCGCGGGGAAGATGTAGTGGTGGAACTTGGTGCTGGCCAGGGTGAACAGCAGATAGGCCACGAAGAACCAGAGGAACAGGAAGAGCTGGGTCTGGTTCTCCCGGGTCTCGAGGCGCAGGCGGAGCTTCGAGAGCTTCGCCAGGGTCAGAGGGATGAACGCGACCCAGGGGAAGAGCCCGACCCCCAGCCAGCGCAGGAAGTGCTCGAAGGTCCCGGTGTCGATCTCGTGGACCCCGGTGCCCAGACGGTTGAAGTGGTCGTGGATGAAGAAGCGCGAGTAGAACGCGTTGCCGTGCTTGGCGAACATCGCCATGTACCAGGGCACCCCGACCAGGACGAAGGCGACGAGGCCCAGGGGGATCCAGAGATCCTTGAGCATCCGCCAGCGGTTCGTCGCGAAGATCCAGACGAAGAGGACCGCACCGGGGAGCATGAAACCCAGCAGGCCCTTCCCGAGGGAGGAGTGGCCGCAGAACACGTAGAACACGAGGAGCCAGGAGTTCCGGATCCAGCGGTCCTTGAACGCGTCGGTCCAGGTCCCGTGTCGGCGGCGATGGCGATACAGGGAGCCTACGACCCAGGCCAGGAGGCCCAACTCCAGGAGCCCGTAGACCAGGACGTGGTAGACGCCGTTGAGCTGGATCCGCGTCCAGAGATCCGCCGGGGCCTGCTCGGTGAAGAGGTCCGTTGCGATGATCCCGTATTGGAACACCGTGGAGCCCAGGAGCACGAGCAGCCCCGCGCCGACCTTCAGGAGGAAGGACCGGTTCGATGGACGCTCCCGCGGCCCGAAGACGGCGATCATGAACGCGAGGAGGGCCACCGTCAGGGTGGAGACGAAGGGCATGTCCGTCTGCGCCTGCCGCCCGATGAAGAAGAACTGTGGCGCGGTGCCCAGGATCGCCGCGGCCAGGAAGCCCGCCCGCCGGGAGCGGAGCCGGGAGAACGTGATGTAGGCCATGAACATCGCCATGATCGCCATGAGCGCCATGGGCAGGCGGATCGCCCAGTCGGACAACCCGATGGCCTTCACCGCGGTGGCCTCGGTCCAGAAGATCAGGATGGGCTTGGAGAAGAACGGCGCGCCCTGCTGCTTCCCACCGATCTTCGAGCGATAGCCCCAGTACGGGCTCACCCAGTCGTGGGTCTCGACCATGTTGCGGGTGACCTCACCGTAGTGGGTCTCCCAGGGATCCCAGAGGCCGAACGCGCCGACGTTGGGCAGGAAGATCGCGGCGGCCACGGCCAGGACCACCAGGCGGGCCCACCACTCCCCCTTCGGACGGATCCACTCCTCGTCCCCCCCCCCGACGGGCAGGGTGTACGCGGGATCCCAGGGGCTCTCCTGGGGCTGCTTCGGGTCCTCGGTCATGGGTCCTCGCCCGGAAAAACGTCCGTGCGGTTATATAGGGAACCACGCGCGGTTTCAAGGGCATCGCTCAACATGGGCCCACGAACGGCATTGCCATCACTGTGGGAGGGCCTTCAGGCCCGACTCCCCATCCCCTGTGGGAGGGGGCTCTGGCCCCGATTCCCCGAACTCCATCCAGCGTGGTCCCCTGGATCGGGTCGCCTCCGATTCCGGGGCTCCGTTTCAGCGTTCCGTTCCTTCGATTCCGGGTCTGATACGGACGGGCTGTTGCCCGAACAGTAGAAGGGACCCCATGGTCAGGGCAGGACAGTCGGCAGCAGGACAGTCGGGACGGAGGATCGCATAGAGCGCATGGCCAGGACAGTCGGCAGGACAGTCGGGACGGAGGATCGCATAGAGCGCATGGCCAGGACAGTCGGGACGCAGCAGGACAGTCGGGACGGAGGATCGCACAGGACAGTCGGGACGGAGGATCGCATAGAGCGCATGGCCAGGACAGTCGGGACGCAGTAGAGCGCATGGCCACTGCCGCTACGAGCCGTCCAACGTTGCCGGCCCACCGTTGAGATCGGCGCCGAACGAACGATTCAGGACTTCAGCCGTCGAGATGGCCTCCGACCGGGGAGCATTTCGTTAGCTGAGAGCGTCCGATAGGGACTCGCGCCTGGAAGAAGCCGTCAGATTCCGGACGATCGGCACCATTCTGGCGCAGGTCGGCCTCGGGGTTCGGGATGGACGGGTTCGGGGGGGGGGGGGGCGGGGGGGGGGGGGGGGGGGCCGTGGGGCCCTACGGGGGTGGTCTGCTCCCCGGTCGGGTGCTGCGAACGTGCCTGGCGAGGTGACTCAGAACCCATCGGTCGAGGGTCTTGCGGGGGATGCGGCCGTCACGGATCCGGGCCATGGCACCCCGCAGGAACGTCTCCCGGTGCTTCGTGAACTTGGGGCTACCGAACGCACAGCCGGTCTCAACTTCGTCCGCGGTCGGCAACAGCTCGTCCCGGTAGTATTGATCGCAGTGCTCCCGATACAGCGCCTGGCGTTCCTCCGGTGTGTCACCCAGGTCAAGGTACCACTGGGGCAGGGTCAGGTGGGCGGTCCACGGGTTCACCTCGCCGAACGCGTAGAGGCGGTGGGACGAGAACGGATACTCCCTCGGGTGGCTGCAGAGCCCTGCCCGGACCGGGTTCCAGTCGCCGTAGAACATCGCCCGCTTGAGCCCCTCCTGGTCCTCCACGGCCACGGTGTTCGGGCGGTCCTGGGCCACGGGGCCGCGGCGCTTCAGCCGGATGTTCAGCCAGCGGCAGAAGGACGAATGGGCCGACCGGGTCCAATTGGACATGTGCTCCGAGCCGGCGATGAGGGTTGCGCACTCGTGGCCGTGGTTGTCCATCACGCAGAACGAGTGGACGCGGACCTTTCCCCGGGCGCGCTTCAGGAACCGGAACCTCGTGTCGAGGTACCGGCGCTTGACCTCGGCCGGCTGGAGCATGAACTCGCCGTTGATGCATTTCCACATGAAGTGAAAGATGGACTCCGGCGGCAAGACGTATTTCCTGGGAACTCTCATCACGTTGGTTATTCGACCGAGTGGCGCGTCGGGGAAGCATTGCTTGGAAAAAGAGGGTGCGGAATCGGTCGCATGACGAGCGCTCATGCGCTAGAACGATTCCCCCGTCCCGATGTGCCGATGCCGATGTGCCCCCCGATGTGCCGATGCCCCGTCCCGATGTGCCGATGAAGCGTTGGGTGGCATGGATGGTGATGGCCGGCATGGTGGCGCTGCTCTCTGCGTGCGACGACGGCGGGGGCGGCAACGAGGGGCAGGGCGGCGCGCTGGCGCGGGGCGCGGACGCCTGCTTGAGGACGGACGTGCACGAGGGGCCGGACGACGGGCCTTCGGAGGAACCGGGCTGTGTCCCGCAGTGCGGCGGCGCGGAGTGCGGCGATGACGGCTGCGGCGGGACCTGCGGCGCCTGCGGCTCCGACGATGTCTGCGACGCGGGGGAGACCCTGGACATTGCTCAGAGCGCGAACTGGGTGCTCAGGAGCATCCGGACGTCCGGCTCCTCCTCGACACCGGACAGCTTGGAGTACCACGTCCCCGAGGCGGACAGGGCCACCTCAAAGAAGGACAGGGGGCTGTAGAAGACGCCGCCGAGCACCTCGTACTTCTCCTGCACGTCGCCCTGGTCGGTGTCCGCGTCCCAGATCGCCGCGCGGCAGAGGAGGCCGACCTTCCAGGGGCTGAGCAAGCGCAGGTAGGCGCCGTGCCCCATGCCGAGGGCGCCGTCCCCGCCCAGATCGTCCAGGTTCGCGATGAACTGGTAACCCCCAGAGACCCACTTTCCCTTCCAGCCCACGAGGGCGGTCGCCAGGAGGTGCTGGTCCGCGTCGGACACCACGGGCACGTCGTACTGCAGGAGCATCGCGAGCTGGAAGCGCCTCGCGACGTCCCCGAGGCTGGCGAAAGGGCTCAGGGCCGCCTGGACCCAGAGCTCCTTGTTCGCGTCGGTGTCGAGGGCCTTCTTGTACCCCGAGCCGTTGACGAAGCCGACGCCGATCTCGCCGTGTTCCCCGGGGAGCTCGTAGAGCAGGTTCAGGCCGAGACTCGCGCTGTGCCAGAGCTGCTCCTCGTCCCCGACGTTCTTGGCCACGTAGCGCCCGCCCCAGAGCTTGTCGTTGAACTCATGGTAGAGGTTCGCCTGCGAACCGATCCTCAGATGAAGGCCCGGCGCGAAGCGCAACTGCGCGTACGCGTACTTGATGAAGAACCCGTAGCGGGGCGATCCTGGGACCTTGTGGGTGTGACCGTCATCGGCCTCCCCCGAGGTGGCGGAGCTGTCGGACCCCACGTCCGCTGTGACGCGCAGCAGGAGCCAGGGCGTCACCTGCACCTTGGGCCCGAAGTAGAGCCGCCAGATCTCGAAGCTGTTCGTGTAGGGCTCGTTCTCCCCGGCGCCCTCCACGTGGGAGTCCTGGAGCTGGACCCAGTACCGGATGAACGCCGTCGCCTCGAACTGGATGGTCTCCCCCTTCGTGATGGACCGGACCTTGTCCAGGACCTTCGAGTCCGCATCGCCGCAGACCCCAGCGCGGGGGGCGAGGCCCAGGGTGAGCCCCAGGACCGCCAGGAACACGAACCGGCAAGTTGCTCTCATGATCATCTTCTCCGTTCGAAGACCCGGCTCTGATGCTCCGGGGAGATGCCGATCCCCTGGTCGCGGACCCGCACCACCACCTCGTCGCCCTCGAACGCGGCGCTCACCCGGATCCGGGGTGCCTCGCCCCCATGCTCCAGCGCATTGTCCACCAGGTTCGAGTACCATGACATCGGGAAGGCTCCGACGTGCCTTGGCCAGGGCCTCCTCGCCCGTGCGGGCCATCTCCACCTGGTACCCCTCCTTCTGGAGGTTGTACTCGAGGAGCTGGAGGTCGCCTCCTCGTCGTCGACGATCGGCAGCTTCGTGCCGGGCATGATTCCCCCACGCAAGTGAACTCTTCGCCAATATCCGCTGGTCCACCAGAGGGACATCTCGTCAAAGTAGGCGCCCTCGCCGAAGTTGTCCACCGGGTCGATGGAGTCGAATCCGAAGAGGATCCGGATCGCGGGGAGGAACTTTCATCCATGTCTCTCGCCCGCAGGCCGAGTATCGGAGCCCGGCCCTGGGGTGTCAAGGCGCGCTGAGACAGGGAATTGGCTACGGCGTCACGATCGGGTTGGATGGACCGCCGACGTGGGTCAGCAACAACACCGAGGGGCCCGGCTGGCGGCCGCGGCGGCGATGCGCCGGTCCATCTCCTCGTTCCTGACGACTCGACGGTCCGCGGGGGAGAGTG
>JBDRIT010000233.1:0-6616 GCA_043815665.1 Pseudomonadota bacterium | reverse complement strand
GTTGCAGATGTCCCCGTCCTCGAGCAGGTCGCAGTCGTCATCGGTCACGCAGTCGCAGTCGATGGGGACGCCCACGCAAGCACCCTCCAGGCACTCGTCGGCCACGGTGCAGGGGTCTTCGTCGTCGCAGTCCACCACGTTTGGTAGGTGGGCGCAGCCACCTGTTTCTGTGCAGGAGTCGTCGGTGCAGGTGTTCTGATCGTCGCAGAGAACCGGATCGCCGACGCACACCCCAGCGATGCAATGATCTGCAGCTGTGCAAGGATCGCCATCGAGGCACTCGACGCCATCCAACGCGACGTGCTCGCATCCGTCCACCCCGTTGCAGATGTCGTTAGTGCAGGGGTTGTTGTCGTTGCAGGTGTCTTCGTCGATCTCGCCGTCGCAGTTGTTGTCCAAGTCGTCGCAGAGCTCTGGCGTAGGCGAGCCCACATCACACGTGGAGAGCCCACCTTCCGTGCAGATCCGCACGCCTCCGCAGGTCCCGTACTCGTTCTCCACCACGCAGGGCGTGAAGAGGCCCAAGGCCACGGACTTGTCTGTGCACTCGCACGCTCCGGTGACGGAGACGCACTGGGAGAGCGTAGCGCCGGCCACTGTGGACACCTCCTGGCATGCGAACCCGTTGGGGCAGTCCCCATCGGCCCCGCACGCGCCGCCGCAGAAGGAGCCCTCCCCCTCGTAGGTCACGCATGGGACCTGAGTTCCGGTGCCGCTGATGCAGTCCACCCCTGCTGCACAGGGGACGCAAAGTGTTGGGTAATCCGAGGTGCAGATGAAGATCATGTCTGGCTCGGAGCCCACCTGCTTGCAACTCCACCCGGGAGAGCATTCTTCTACACAGGTGTCGGTGCAGACCGAGTCGCCGAGGTGATCCACACACCACCCGGACAAGCAGTCTTCATTATCACCACAGGGGTCGCCTGGACAGCCTTCGCCGGGCTCACATGCGGGAAGCGTGTCTTCACCATCTGTCTGCATGTGTGCATCGTTGACAAGGTCCATGCCACCATCGCCCATGTCGGCGAAGCGGATCTCCCAGATGGTCTCCTCGTTAGACCCATCGAGGTTGATATCAGCCTTCGTCTCAGCTCCTGTGCTTGAGTCGATTGGGCCGGAACCGCCGTCACCAGTACAGCCAGCAGTGATCAACGCCAGCGCCACGATTCCGAAGTTTGTCTTGATGCTCACAGGGACCCCTCCCACCGTCACTACAGAGGCAACTTCGACGACGTTCTCGGTAAAGGAACATGTATGACAGTCGCGCTAAACGCTAAACTAAGCAACGAGATGCGCGACGAGTTGACGAGCACCTTCCCGACCGTCGGAGAGAGGCCTACTACTAAGTAGGACCTCTTCCGTCGGTGGGAATTTCCTTTACAGCCGGCCATGACCGGTGATCCTGTGGCTGCATTCGGAAACGCCTATGGTGTGGCTGCATGGAGCCTGCAGGAGGGGTCTTGAACCGGAACCAGTTCATGGGTCACGCCAGATTGGGACTCGACAGATGTTCAAAGAACACCCCTCATCAGTCTCGACTCGGATCGTTGCATCCCTTTTGGCACTTCCAATAACCACGTGCCCAGCCTCCCCGATCGCCTCTTGAGAAACGTGGCTGCCAACTTGCACCACACTCGTCACATTGAAGGAAGAAATGTCCGAAGCCTCCTGAAAGTGTGATGCCAAACTTCTTCAGCTCCTTCTCGGCGAACTTCCTAGGCCTGGCTCTTGGAGTACTCGACTTACTAGCGGGACCCATGCTCGTCCTCCTTTATAGCGTTCCATGTTGACACCCTTCCTGAATAGTATCTCTGACGCACTCAACTTTTCCAGCACCATCTCGGATCGCCGTACCCAAAATCGAGGCTACCCGCAGAGGTGCCCGAACTCACAGTCAGCGCAGGCCCAGGAGCGGACGGGGAAGGCCGTCACGAGCGCGAGGCCCTGGTTCGTGTCGGTGCCGAGATCATCGGAGAGTACCTACCGCTCCTCGCCGACCGTGACAATGCCGCTGAAGTGCGCGGTGATGGCCTCGTGGACGGCGCCGCGTTCCACACCCCCAGCCCCCTGCGTCGTGACCGCGCGATCTGGAAGGCGCTCTGCGCCGCCGGCGCAGGCAGGCACGTGCTGGAGCTCAGCGCACGCGATCTCCACGCACCGGAGCGGATGCTCGAGAAGATCCACAAGCAAGATCAACCATGAGCCGAATGCGAGGAGCTGACCGGCACTACAGTCCCGCCACAACGGCTAGTCGCACTGGCCGCCGCTGCACGTCGGGGCTCCGGCGTAGATCCCCAGGCAGTCCGACGTGGCGCCGCAGCACATGGGGGCCACGGTCACTTGGGAGTGCTCGTAGACGATGACGTCGTCGACGTTCCACTGTGAGATGGTATAGGCCCCGCTGGAGCCCACGTTGTAGCCGATGCGGATCCGAAAGCTTGCGGACTTCTGCGCGGTGACGTCCAGGTCCATGTGCGTCCACGCTGCGTCCGCAATGCCCGGTGAGCCGCCGCTCTGCCATATCAAAGTCCAGGAGATCCCGTTGAAGGCCTCGACCTTGTTCTGCATATACGGCGTGTAGTCGCTGTTGAGCCATCGCCAAAGCGACAGGTGGGGGCTCGTCACCGCGCTGGTATCGATTACGGGCGATGTGATCCAGTAGAAACCGCCGAGAGATGTGGGCGCGTTGCCTCCGATGACCACGCCCGCGATGAAGTTATCGTCCGAGGAACTGTGGTCGTCAGTTGGGTCCGGGTTGTACGTCCCGCCGGAGGACGCGGTGGCCAGGCCCCGCTGCCAGTTCTGGCCGTAGGTCCAGCCCAGATCCGTCGAGAAGTCGTCCCTGAAGTACGTGGGGACGCAGCAGCCCTCAACGCCCGAGGGCTGGTATTCGCAGAACCCGCTGACACAGGAGTCCACGGTGCACACGTCGTCGAAGTCGTTGCATTCCTCGTCGGAGGAGCAGCAGGTGTTGACGTAGTCGCAGACATGATCCTTGCATGAGTCCGTGGTACAGGTGTCGCCGTCGTCGCAGGAGCCGCAGGTCCCCCCACAGCCGTCGGAGCCGCACTCCTTGCCATCGCAGTCCGGGTGGCAGAGGCAGGAGCCTTCCTCACAGTTGTCCGGCTCGGTGCAGGATCCGCAGGACCCGCCGCAGCCGTCGGATCCGCACTCCTTGCCCGCACAGTCCGGATAGCAGCAGAGTCCGTCAATACAGACTCCCTGTTCGCAGGTCCCGCAGGTCCCGTCACAGCCGTCGGGTCCGCATTCCTTGCCCCCGCAGTCCGGGTGGCAGCAGTGGCCGGCCAGGCAGAGCCCACCGTCCGCACAGTCCCCGCAGTCGGCGCCGCAGGGCCCCGGCCCGCACTCGAGATCGTCGCAGGCGTCGGAGCAGGGAACGAAGCGCACCCGGTCCACCAGGACCACGGTGTCGTAGATCGAGGAGCCGACGTCCGTGGCCTCCAAGTGCAGATCGAGGATCTGACCCGATTCGGTCACCGACATAGCGCCCCACGTGACTATCCAGGGCGTCTTCCATACCCCGCCCACGTCGAGGTCTACCTCCGACTGCTCCAGACCGGCGTAGCTCGATCCGCAGTTGAGGCACTCCTCGGGCGGGCAGAGGTCGTCGATAGCGACGTGCACCAGGTCGACGGTCTGTTCCCCGACCCCGATCCAGGCGTGGAACTCGTCCTGGAAACTGCTCCCGCACCACTCCTTGAACTCCTCGGAATAGACCCTCCACATGACCTCGACCCCGTAATCTCCCGGAGAGAGGCAGGTCTGGAAGAAGGCGTGGGAGCCAAGGGACGTGAGGCCCTCGCCGGTGGTGAGTTTGACCATGAAGCCGCCGGTGAGCGCCTGGGTGGATCCGAAGACGGGCAGGACCTGGGCTGCCTCGATCGCCCATGCGCCCATGGTGCCGGCCGAGAAGTCGAGGTCAGCGCAGTGGGGCGCGTAGGTGCACTGGGTGCAGAAACCGCCGCAGAAACCCGACGATGTGCAGAGCACCCCTTCGGGGCACTCACCGCATGATCCTTCGCAGCCATCGTCCCCGCAGCCCTTGAGGAAACAGTCGGGGACACACTCGCCCTGGCACTGGCCCTCCACACAGTACAGGGCTTCAGAGCAGGTGCCGCAGATGCCGCCGCAGCCGTTCGGACCGCACTGCTTGCCGGTGCAGTCCGGGGTGCAGGCCTCCACGCAGATCCCGTCGTCGGTGCAGGTGAGGCCGTCGTCACAGAACCCGCAGCTTCCGCCGCAGCCGTCGGGGCCGCACTCCCTGTCCTCGCAGATCAGGTCGCAGATTGTGAGGCACTTGCTCTGGGCGGTGCACTGGGACCATGGTGGGCACTCGCCGCAGGACCCGTCGCAGCCGTTGTCCCCGCATTCCTTGAGGAGACAGGAGGGAAAACAGCAGACGCCGTCCGTGCATACGGAACCCCAGGGGCAGCAGAGTTCCCCACAGGGCGCCCCCGGGCAGATGCACTGGCCGCCCTGGCAGGTCTCGCCCTCCCCGCAGCCACCGCAGGAGCCGCCGCAACTGTCGTCGCCGCACTCCTTGCCCTCGCAGTCGGGGAAGCAGAGCTCGACGCAGAGGCCCCCCTGACACTCGAACCCCGTCGAACACTCCCCGCAAGTGCCGCCGCAGTCGTCGTCACCGCACACCTTGCCCGCGCAGTTGGCCGCCGCATCGCAGCATGCACCCTGGAAGCAGACCTTGCCGGCGCCGCAGGGGACACCGTCCTCCACCGCCGACCAGCCCACCTGGCTGATCAAGGGGAGGCACTTCTGACAGCCGTTTCCGGGCTGTTCCGTTCCCGAAGCGGCGCAGGTAGCGTTGATCACGCAGTAGAACTCTTGGACTGCGAAGACGCATGTTCCACCGCCGCAGGAGTCGTCGGTGCAGAACAGGTCGTCGTCGCAGTCGCCGCAGGTGCCCCCGCATCCGTCGTCACCGCACTCCCTTCCGCCGCACGCAGGCACGCAGGGTGTGTCCGGTGCGGCGTCTGTCGTCGTTCGGCCATCCTCGGTCGTGTCGGGGCCCGCCGTCGGGAGGGGCTGGGTACCGCCGGCACAGCACATCGCGCTTAGCGCGAGGGCAACCGCGGCAAGGGCTATTTTCGACTTCATGCCGACACCTCCGGCTCAACACCATGGACGCAGCGCATCTGCACGATCCTGAGTAAAGTACAGCAAGTAGAATCGCGCTCCTCTCCGATCTTCGCAACGAGTTGCGCAGGGAGCTGAGCCGCTGAGTCGGTTCGCTTGATGCCGTTCTTGAGAAGCGCTACAACAGGGGCAAGCGCTTCTATGACTGTTGGACGGGGTTGAAGGAGAAGTTATCGCCCCACGAACCTGGAGGGACCCCATGAAAGTCGTGGTTGCGACTCGGCCCATGCTCCTCAGCCTGATCGGGCTGGCGCTAGCTGCCTGCAGCGGGACTCAGCACTCCGGTGAGGACTATGAGCCGACGATCGTCCCGAAGCCCATCGAGGCGGTACTCCTGTCCGGCTACGTGCGCATCGAGCCGGGCTGTTTCACGATGGGTTCACCGCCGGACGAGCCCGGGCGTGGCTACGACGAGACGCAGCACCGGGTCTGCATCAGCCGTCCGTTCTTCCTGAAGGCGACGGAGGTCACCCAGAAGGAGTGGCGGGCTCTGATGGGCAACAACCCATCACGCTTCGACAAGTGCGGAGACGAGTGCCCCGTGGAGCAAGTGAACTGGTTCGAAGCGCTCGTCTACTGCAACGCGGCGTCCCGCAGCGAGGGGCTCCCGGAGTGCTACCGGCTGGAGGGCTGCACCGGCACCCTCGGCGGCGGGTGCGGCGCGAACGACTGGTGGTGCGACGGCGACTACATGTGCTCGAAGGTCGAGTTCGCCGGACTGGGCTGCACCGGCTACCGGCTGCCGACGGACGCTGAGTGGGAGTACGCGGCCCGCGCGGGGTCGCGCACGGCGACCTACGCCGGTGCCATGGAGATCAAGGGGGTGCACAACGCGCCGGCGCTGGACGGAATCTCGTGGTACTGCGGTAATAGTGGCGTGACCTACTCTGGCGGATTTGACTGCTTAGGCAGACCCGAGAAGCAGCGCGCGTCGAGCCGGTGCGGGACGCACCCGGTCGGTGCGAAGCGTGCGAATGCCTGGGGACTGTCGGACATGCTGGGGAACGTGTGGGAGTGGTGCTGGGACTGGTACGGCACCTATGGCGGCGAAGCGCGCGATCCACTGGGTGCTGAGACGGGCTCGTACCGGGTGCTTCGCGGGGGCTCCTGGGAAATTAGCGCCGGGAGCCTGCGCGCGGCGAGCCGCAACGGGAGCGCCTCGGGCGACCGCGGCGGCGACCTCGGCTTCCGCCCTGCGAGGTCGAGCCCTTGAGCCCTTGGACCCTTGGTCCCTTGACCCGCCGCCGGAGGCGGCCAGCGGCCGGCCGCGCTTTTATTTCGCTACAACGGACCGTGCTCCATTGAGCACCTTCCCGACCGTCGGAGAGAGGCCTACTACTATGTAGTAGGACCTCTTCCGTCGGTGGGAACCGGCTACCCGCAGAGGTGCCCGAACTCGCAGTCGGAGCACGCCCACGAGCGCACTGGGTAGAAGACGCCGGCG